>JBHTFH010000115.1:0-8064 GCA_042666135.1 Roseomonas sp. GCM10028921
TCGGCCTCACTCAGCGCAATCGACACCGCAGGCTTGCCCATCATCGCCTCCTACGACCATCCTTATGATCGTAGGAATTTCGCGATCAGGACACTAGACGGTCTGCGGCCCGAGGTAAACTTCGTACCATTCTTTGCCTGAGAGCGTCGTAAGCAATGCAGCAAGGATAGAGCTACCTCCGCCTGCGACGGACCAGCCGTTCGCATCGTGGGTCATCGCCCACACCGAGTTGGATCGTAGGCAGAGCGGCGAGCACATCGCCAAGGCCGCCGCCGCTGCCTCCTGAGCGCTCTGGTCCGGCGCTTGCAGCCTTCAGGGTTCCGCTGATCAACAGCGGTGAAGGAACGACGCCTAGGGTAAGGTGCTTGGACTCTGTCCTAATACGAAGCTCGATGCGCTCGCGCCTGAGGTTCACCGCTCCACGGCCTTCCATCACGGCCTCCTCGGTTTCGAGCAGCAGGGTACGGGTGGACAGGACGCCTCGATGCAGCGTCAGGTCAGCCAGGAAGCACTCGACCTGCGTCTCCGCTTTGCCGCCAAGCGAGGTGAGTAGGGCACTCCCCAGGCGCAGGCCTGCCAAATCTACCAGCAGCTTGCTCAGGCTCCCGTTCGTGGTGGAGACGGTCAATGCGCCCTCTGCTTGCCCCAGAATGTCAGCGATGGACCGGCCGGATCCCTCAATACGCGCCGTCCCGTTCAGCGTCCCATTGCCCCGATAGCTGCCCGAGGCCTGCATGAGGCGGGCAAGGTCCAGACGCTCAAACCGGATCTCCGCGCGGGCTTGGACATTCTCCTCCGCCCCAGGGGTTAGCAGGATTTCGCCGGTCATCCGGCCCTGGCCGATCCCGAAGCTGAGTGGCCGCAGGTTGATGGTGCCGCCGACCGCGTCCAGCCGCAGGGAGAGATTATCGAGGGGCATAGACGGCCCCTTGATATGATCAGCCCGGTAGGAAAGGTGCACATCGATCGCTTTCAGCTTCGGCAGATTGAATGGCCGGTCTGGGAGAAGGCGAGGGTTCCTCAGGTCCTCCCGGCTAACCTTCGCCGCACGTTCCCGCTGCTGCGGCGTCTGGCCCGGTGTATCTGGCGGCCCGGGTTCACCACGGAGGAGATCGACGATGTCCCGCAGATCCACACTGCGCGACGTCAACTCGGCTGTAAGCTCTGGCCGTTCAGGACCGCGCGCGACCGTGAACGTGCCTGCAAGGTGCGACTGGCCTATACGCCCGGTGATGTCGGTAAAGTGGAAGCGTCCTTCGGAGTAATTCAGCTTGCCGTTCAGCTCGTAGGGCGGCGTCACCGGCAGAGAAGTGCTGATCAATGGGGTCAGCAGCGCCATGTCCGGCCCGGTGAGAGATAGATCAACAGCCGCGGCGCTCAGGCTCAGCGGCCTTTCCAATGCACCCTTTACCGCTACCCGTGTGGGGCCATTCGTTAGGCTGAGCTCGAAGGGCCAGGATTTGGATGCCCCGTCCAACCCGGCCAAGCCGGCGGCCGTGAGCGTGGCGGCCATGGGCTGTTCAGCGTAGGTGCCGCTGGCTTGCGCTGTAATGGTGTTTTGTTCGGATCCCGTGTCCTGTCGAGTGGATACAGTAAGCTCGAAGTCGGCGCCCAGTTCCGTCGACGAAACCCGCGCCCGTCCATCCTGGATGTGGATGGTGCCGATCTTCAGGCGGCTCGCATCGCTGAGTAGGTTAGCCCCAGCCCCCAGATTGTTGCGCCCACCCACTGAGGCGACGTGGACTGCCGGTCGGTCGAACTCAACTACCGGTAGAACGATCTCGCGCCGGCGCAAGTAGCCCCAGACATCCAGCTGGATGACGATGCGCCCTAAACGAAGGAGAGGTTCGTGCCCATCCGGAAACTCTGGAGGGTTGCCGATCACTACATTCTCCGCTGTCACCACCAGCGGGCCCGCGGGCCATAGCCTCAATTGCCCGACTTCGACTGAGCGCCCCAACGCCGTCGAGGCTTGGCGCGCAACGATAGGGCGGAGCCAGAAGGGGGCGGAGACGGTTGCTGCAGCGACGGCCCCAGCTGAAGCGAACCCACCCCAGAGAATCCATCGCAAGGTCTGCGATCGGGCCACAGCCTTTACCCTCCCGGCTCAGCGGCATATTGCGCAAACAGAGGCGGCGGTCGTTTGAGGCGCCTGTCGGTAGCGACATGGCTTCCGAGCGCGGTTTCCGTATCGTCCCTGTAACCTCAACTGAAGCCAGGGGTTCCACGAAAAGAAACACCTTCATCCAGCCCATGCGCCCACGCTCAGCGACGCCCCGAAGGTGTTGGTCCCGCTCGGTCGAAGCCGTCTAGACCAGATGTCCGTCGGAGGCGGGGGTGGCCCGCCTCCGACGGACATCTGGTCTAGTAGGAGCGCGGGAGCCCGAGCACCTTCTCAGCGATGAAGCACAGGATCAGCTGCGGGCTGACCGGCGCCAGGCGCGGGATCATCACCTCGCGTAGATATCGCTCCACGTGATACTCTTTAGCGTAACCGAAACCGCCATGGGTCATCACCGCCTGCTGGCAGGCCGCGAAGCCGGCCTCGGCGGCCAAGAACTTCGCCGTGTTTGCCTCGGCACCACAGGGCAAGCCCTTATCGTAGCGCCAGGCCGCCTGCATCACGCTTAGACGAGCAGAATCTAGCCGCATCCAGCACTCAGCAAGCGGATGCTGGATGCCCTGGTTCTGTCCAATGGGCCGGCCGAAAACCACGCGCTCCCTCGCATAGCGCGCGGCGCGGTCGATCGCGACGAATCCTAGGCCTAGCGCCTCTGCGGCGATCAGGATGCGCTCGGGGTTCAGTCCGTGCAGGATGTACTCGAAGCCGCGTCCCTCCTCGCCGATCCGGTCGCCTTCCGGCACCTCCAGATTGTCGAAGAAGACCTGGTTTGAATCCACGGCCTTGCGGCCCATCTTCTCGATCGGGCGCACCTCGATCCGGGATCGATCGAGATCGGTGTAGAACAGCGACAGACCCTCAGTGGGCTTGCGTACCTCCTCAAGCGGGGTGGTGCGAGCGAGGATGAGAATCTTCTCGGCGACGCCGGCGGTGGAGATCCACACCTTCTGCCCGTTCACCAGGTAGCGGTCGCCACGTCGCTCCGCGCGGGAGCGAAGGCGAGTGGTGTCGAGTCCCGTGTTCGGCTCCGTTACCGCGAAGCAGGCGCGTTCCTTGCCAGCGATAAGGGGCGGCAGCATACGACGGCGCTGCTCGTCTGTACCGAAGATTACCACAGGCTGCAGGCCGAAGATGTTCATATGCACGGCCGATGCCCCGCTCATCCCCGCACCGGATTGCGAGATAGCCTGCATCATGATTGCGGCCTCGGTTATACCGAGCCCTGCCCCGCCGTACTTTTCGGGCATGCAGATGCCGAGCCAGCCGTCGGCCGCGAGCGCCTGGTGCAACTCGACCGGAAACTCGCCCGTATGGTCGTGCTCCAGCCAGTAGGCGTCGCCGAAGCGCGTGCAGATGCGAGAGACGGCATCGCGCACCGCCTCCTGCTCGGGGGTCAGTGCGAAGTCCATGTAACCACCTCGTCGTCTCCGTCCGGTAGCTCCGGCGGCGGTTGCAGGGCGGGGCGGATCCCGCCGGCCCAGCTGCCGACGGCTGCGGTGGACCGCAGGGTGCCGCCCTCCGGCAGTGGCGCCTCCCGCCAGAATCCGATGGCCTGGAGATGCGGATCCTCTAGCAACGCCCGCACTCCGTTCACCGGCGCGGCCGGGATGTCGAGGGAGCAGAGAAGCTCCATCCAATCCGCCGTTCCACGCTCCGCCAGGATGGATCCGACCAGCCCGTAGGCATGACCGAAATTCGCGGCGCGCGCAGAGTGGTCGCGCAACCGCGGGTCGGCGTCTAGCTCGGCCTCTCGTCCCACCGCACGGAAGAAGCATCGCCAGTGGGCGTCATTGTAGAGCAGCACGGCGATGTGGCCGTCCCGCGTGCGGTAAGGGCGGCGCTCCGGCGTCATCAGCCGGGGATAGTGCGGTTCGCCGCGCGGTGGCTCGAAGCTCAGGCCGCCCAGATGGTCGCCGAGCACGAACTCGGCGAAGGTCTCGAACATCGGCACCTCGATCTCTGCCGCCTCGCCACCACGCTCGCGGGCCAGCAGCGCGGCCGTCACAGCCTGGGCGAGCTGGATGCCAACCACGCGGTCGCTCAGCGTGAGCGGCACGTAGCGCGGCTCTCCGTCCGGAGCGACCCGGCCCATAATCTCCGCCAGCCCACTCGCCGCCTGGATGAGGTCGTCATAGGCTGGGCGCGCAGCATAGGGGCCGCCCGAACCGTAGCCGACCGCACTGGCGACGATCAGACGCGGATTCAGCCCTCGCAACGTCTCCTGCCGGAGGCCCAGCCGCGTCGCCGCTTCAGGGCGCATGTTGTGCAAAAGCACATCCGCGCCGCTCGCCAGCCGGCGCAGCGCGGCTTGGCCCTCCTCCGATTTCAGGTTCAGCGTCACGGCGCGCTTACCGCGGTTAAGATGGGCGAACATCGCGCCGCCCTGCCCGGCACGGCGCAGCACGTCCCCCTCGGGGGACTCGACCTTCAACACCTCCGCGCCCTGGTCGGCCAGCAGGCGCGCCGCGTAGGGGCCCATCACCACCGAGGAGCAGTCGAGCACGCGGATGCCGGCGAGCGGCCCCGTCCCGGACATACTGCTCACTCCTTTCGAATGCCCGCGGCCTCGACCAATTCCCGCCAGACGACGAGCTGTTGGCGTACGAAGTCCCCGAGCTCCCCGGGCGTCCCAGAGAAGGCGTCGAAACCGATCTCGGCGAAGCGCTGCTTCACCTCCGGGCGGCCGATCGGACCGCGGATGGCGGCGTTCAGTGCCTCGATCACAGGGGTGGGCGTGCGTGCCGGCGCGAAGACGCCGTTCCAGGAGGTAATGTCGAAGCCCGGCAAGGCGGCCTCGGCCAGCGACGGCGCTTCGGGCATAAGGCTCGACCGCTCCTTCGTCGTCATGCCGAGGTTACGCAGCTTGCCGCCGCGCAGGTTGCCAAGGCCAGCCGCTATGTCCACGAACATGCAGTCCACCCGGCCGGCGATGACGTCGGTGATGGCCGGCGGCGTGGAACGGTAGGGCACATGCAGCATCCCCGTGCCAGCCATGCGCGCCATGGTTGCGCCCGAGACGATGCCCGTGCTGTTGCCGCTGGCATAGGTCATCTGCCCCCGCCGCTGCCGCGCCAGGTCGAGGAAGCCCTTCGCGTCCCTCGCGGGCGAGCTCTCGCCAACCACCAGCATGAACGGCAGATTGCCCACACGGGCGACCGGGGCAAGATCAACGACCGGGTCGTAATCGATATGCTTCAGCAACGCTGGGTTGGCGGAGTGCGTAGTGTTGGTGGTGACGAAGATGGTGTGCCCATCCGGCTCAGCCCGCGCGACATAGCTCGCGGCGATCGCACCATTGGCGCCGGCGCGGTTGTCCACGACGATATTGGTGCCGGCGAGCTCCGCGCTCATGACCTGGGCCAGAATGCGTGCCCCGGCATCCGTGCCGCTGCCCGCGGCGAAGGGCACCACCATCGTGATGGGCCGGCTGGGCCGCCAGCCGCCCTGGGCATGGGCATGGGCATGGGCATGGGCATGGGCGGAATGGATGGCAGGGGCGGCGAGCGCAGCCACGAGGAGGCGACGCCGCATCACATATGCACTCCCGAGTGCCGGATTACCTTGGCGGGGTCCTCGCCATAGGGTGGCGCATAGATCACCACGAGCTTCAGCGGCGCCTCACTGATCACCGTGACGACGTGCTCCTCCCCGATCGGGAAGAAGCAGAAGTCGCCGGGGCCGACCTCGCGGCTCTCGCCGCCGATCTCCACCCGCGCGCGGCCCTCCATGATGAAGCAGGTCTGCTCCAGTGTTGGGTGCGCATGGGGCAGCGCGCCGTTGCCACGCTCAATCGTGCCGATCAGCACCTCCATCTGCGTCGCACCCACAGTCTCGGGTGCGATCACGCGGCGGTTGTTCGTGCCGGTATGGTTTGCAGGGCTGTACGGGGTGACATCCTCGGCGCGCAGGAAGTAGCGGCGCGCCGCGGGGCGCGGTGCTTGTGACATCCTGGATCGGTCCTCCCGCGGGGCCCGGTCGTCCGGGCTCTCCAGTTGCTTGCGGGCAGACTGGAAAGCTCCAAACGATAAGGCAATTGAAATTTTCTTTTTATCCGATAAGAAAGCTTTATGGACGTGACGCTGAAGGGGCTGCGCGCCTTCCTTGACATCGCGCGCCACGGCTCCTTCACCAGGGCTGCCGCGCTGCTGAACGTAACCCAACCAGCCCTGACCGTGCAGGTCCGCCAGCTCGAGACCGCCCTCGGGCTGCGTCTGCTTGACCGCACGCCGCAAGGGGTGGAACCGACGGCCGCCGGCGCGGAGTTTGCACGAGTTTTGGCGGTTCAGCTCCGCGATCTCGACCATACATTGGAGAACGTGCGGGATCTTGCCATCCGCCGGCGGGGTACGGTGCGCTTGGCAGCCCTACCCTCCGTTGCATCGGGTCCCCTGCCCCGCGCCATGTTGCGGCTGCGCGAGCGTCACCCCGAGCTGCGCGTCCAGCTGCAAGAGGCGGTGACAGGTCGGGTGCACGACATGGTGCGGTCCGACATGGCGGATATCGGCATCGCCAGCGGCCCGGCACCTGGCCCGGACCTCGCACAGGAACCGCTGCTCCAGGACCGCCTGCTCGCTATCCTTCCGGACACCCATCCCCTGGCCGCCGCGCCTCGAATCCGGCTTGAGGCGCTAGCCGGGGAACCGCTGTTGCTGCTGGAGGCCAACACCTCCGTCTGGCGGGTGCTGGATGACGCCTTCGCGGCGCGCGGCCTTCGTCTCGCGCCGCTGCAGCAGGCCGTGCACACCAGCACGCTCATCGGCATGGCGCAGGCCGGCCTCGGCATCGCCCTGCTGCCCTCCACCGCCGTCGAGCTCCGAATGGCGCCGGAGCTTGCTCGGCGGCCGCTCGAGCCCGACCTGGTCCGCCAAGTGGTGGTGATCCGTCGGGCTGGACGCTCCCTCTCCCCCGCGGCGGAGGCCCTCGTCGAGGCGCTGCGCGAGGGTGAGGAAGCGAACCTCTCGCCCTAGTTGGTCACCAGCGTACAACTGCTCTCGGTGAGGGCCGGAAGGCCTGATCGGCCGGTGTCATGCCGACGAGCTTCAGAGGGTCCAGGGGACGGTACTCTCGGAAGGCTTCTTTGCTTCCCACAAATACATCGGATGGATCTTGCGCCCGTCAACGCGCACGCTCCCCCGACCGAAGCAGTCATCCTCCGTGGGCAGGCGCTTCATGGCCGCGCGCATCTCAAAGCAGCGGCACCGGGTAACCACCTGGTCCTCCTACGAAGCTGGTCTGCGCGCCCGCGGCAGCCTCACGGTGTGGTTCACGGAGGAGGTAATCGAGGCGTGGGGCGCAGAGCCCCGCACCGGTCGTGGTGGTCAGCCCCGCCTCTCCGCCCTGGCGATCACCACGGCGCTGACCCTGCGGGCGGTGTTTCGTCTGGCGCTGCGCCAGACGGAAGGCCTCGTCGTCTCCATCATCGCCCTGCTCGGGCTCGACCTTGCCGTGCCCGACCACAGCACGATCAGCCACCGATGCCGACACCGGGCGGATCGTCGCGTCGGCGCTGACCGACAAGGATACGGATGACGGCTGGCGGGTCGGGCCTTTGCTCGACCAGGTCGACGGGCCGGTGGCGTCCTTCACCAGCGACGGAGCCTACGACCGGGACGACGTCTACGCCGGGGTTGCCGCGCAGCACCCGGCGGCCGGCGTCATTGTCTCACCCCGCTCGGGCGCGGTGAGGAGCGATACGGCTGGGACGGTTCTGTCGGCTCTCGCGTCAGAGATGACGGCGCATGCCGCCTGAAGCTGTTCGCCTACCCTGCCGCAAGAATGGCGAGCACGGTGGCCGCACGACGGAGATGAAGCATGCGGCGGCGGTTGGCAGGGACATGCTGGTTGCGGCGGAGGCGAGAGCAGAGGTGGTTGCGGAGTTCGTCGTAGGCTCGACAGAAGCGCTCGGCTGAGGTGTAGCTCTTGAAGCCGCGCATACATCGGAT
>JBHTFH010000116.1:0-8046 GCA_042666135.1 Roseomonas sp. GCM10028921
TCCCGCTGTGCAGGACGGCGTAGCCCTCGAAGCAGAGCTCGCGGACCTGGGCGGCGAGCGCAGGTCGGAGGATCTCAGGGGCGCTACCAAACGCGAAATGCTCGGGGCAGGCGGTCGGTACGGCGAGGGCGGGCAGGGAGAATGTCGACAGGATGCCGAGCGCCACTAAGGAGGCCTGGCACCGTTTCCAGCCATGGTTAGCGTGCCTTTGCACGGGGTTGTGGTAGCCTGGACCGCTCATCAAGCCCTCTCCCACCTCGTGGCCCCGCCTGTCCGCAAGATCATCCATGTCGACATGGACGCCTTCTACGCCTCCGCCGAGCAGCGGGACGACTAGATGGTTCGTCGGGCTTGCAGTAACGGCGCTGGCACCGCCCCGCCGAGATCATCAAAGGCCACGGTTAACAACATCGCAACGAACCGCCCTCTACCTTTCTGCCACGTTGCCCGGTGTGGGCCGCGTTTTCTGGAAAGACTGAGATGGCTCGCATCACGGCCTACATTCTCGGCTTGAGTCTCGTGGCGTTTACTGCGCCGACTTGGGCCCAAGGCAACAATCACGTGTATTCGCAAATGCGGAGCGACGGGACTCAGGTTCAAGGCTACTACCGCACTAACCCCAACAGCCCTCCTCACAACAATTGGTCCGCAAATGGGAACACCGCGGGGGTCGGCGGCTTTTCGTGTGGCCCTAAGAGGTACTGCCGAGAGATGACGAACTGCGCGGAGGCACGGTTCTACCTGAACCAGTGTGGTGTTTCTCGCCTGGATGGGGACGGTGACGGCGTGCCTTGCGAGTCGATCTGCCGCTGAGACGTGCCCAGGCTTCGCCCCCTTGCGGCTGTCCTGGAGCCTCGCTCACCCGTTTCACTGCTCGCGGTGGGTCTCGGGTTATATCGGGTGGGTTCTTCTGGCCGAGGGAAGATACATACACGGAGCCTATGCCGTCGAGTGAGGCGGCCAGTAAATCGGCTTTTACCCTTCGGTCGAACAAACTACTTCGCCGATCGCGTCACCCAGATCGCCTAATGCGGAGACTCAGTCTTGAAGCGTCAACCGCTCTTTGAGGAACCCGCCGCACTGTTCGGAGGCGCTACGCTTGCCGCATGCCCCACGGGCCTCCGCCTGAGCGATATGTCAAGTGGCGTTCCATCCATACCCCATGACAAGGGACGAATCTGGTTCTCCGGATCGTCGTCGCCGTTCGGCGTGGTGAAGCAGCCCTCGATCATGATGAACAGGCGTAAGATGGGCAACTCTACTTCTGGAAGTGCTCTCTGGAAAGATGTCCTGCCTGAGAGCAACGAAGTTTCGACCACCATCGAGATCGACAGCGGATTGACTATCACTTTGGTGGCCGGCGAGGAGCGTTCTGTTTGCAACCAGGTGACCCCGGGCTTGGTCGGTCGCGTGGAGCCGAAACTCGTTGCCGCGGCCGAGTGGTGGGACGCGTGGGCGTCGAGAAACCACATCGCTCACGCCTGAAGCGCAGTCACGAAGAACTAATCTCAGAGAGCGCGGTGAACGGGCCCATGCGCCGTACCTTTCTTCATCCCCTGGATATGCGTGTTCCCGTCTGCGCGGGGTTTTTCGCTGGAGACATGCTTTTCGATGTCGGTGGTTTGATCGGTGATCCCGGTCCGGTACCCGCTTTTGT
Source organism: Roseomonas sp. GCM10028921 (assembly GCA_042666135.1). Classification (GTDB taxonomy): domain Bacteria; phylum Pseudomonadota; class Alphaproteobacteria; order Acetobacterales; family Acetobacteraceae; genus Roseomonas. The sequence goes on from JBHTFH010000116.1 coordinate 1,658, forward strand.
GGCGAGCACGTTCGCGATCCTGACGCGTGGAGCGCCAACCCTACCCTCGACAATGTTGCAGGAGCTACTAGAGGTTAAATGGGCAGACATCTCGCAGGATCCTCTGGTCTTGATGGGGAGGCATCAGCCCGATTGGGGAGATACGATCAAGGGGAGCGATGACGGCTACAACCCTGCACTGGAGTTCTTTGCCGCAACCCTACCCAGCAACCTGGGACCTTGGGGATTCATCCAAAAGCTGATCGTTCCTGAATATCCGCTTTTCCGAGAGCTCAGCGCACCCGGGAGTTTGATGCGCGGACCAAATGGCGAACAAGTGGACTTCTACCTGCCTCACGCCGATCTTGTCATTGAGATAGACGGAAGTCAGCATCAGCGGACGGATTGGAAGGACCAAGCCCGGGATCGGTTTCTAAGTAGGTTTGGCATACAGACTTTTCGTCTGAAGACCTCAGACCTACGCGCCAAGGGTGAGGCGTTCACAACCTTTATGACACGTCTTCGTCAGCGCTGCGAAGCCAGCCCACGCCTGCAGCCTTACCGCGTTCTCGACGGGGCGCCTGAAGCTTTTTGTCCATCACCGCGCTACGAGCTGACCGCGGCGTTGCGCCTCCAGATCGCAGTAATTCTGGCGATTTCGCACCGGCAGCTGGACCCAACCGCCGAAGAGTGGCGGCTAACCGTCTCGCATGATTTTCCTGCCCGGCCCGGGGCAGCCTGGGCACAAGCGGCAATCGAAGAATTGTTCGACTGGTTTTCTTTGTTCGCCCGGCTGGAACATGCTAACTGCAAGCTGCCTAAGCTGGTGATCGACAATGCCGGCCTTAAATTCGACGTGCGGCTTTTTGATCGCGCCGATGACTTAACTGCGGCCGCAACAGGAATCACCGTGCTTACCCGCTCCGTGCAGGATATGCCCGTTAGTGAAGGTTCAAGGTCAGCGCGCATGGGAAGGCTTCGCCACGATGGCGTATCTTACCTTGCAGTAGAACAATCCGACTCGCGACCTATGAAGCTTCCGGCCGTTACTGACTTGGCAGAACTGTCCCGACGAATTTTTGGTCATAAAAACTTCAGGCCAGGGCAGGATACATTAATCCTAAATGCCGTGGCCGGACAGAAATCGCTCGGGTTGATGCCGACGGGTGGCGGCAAGTCGCTTTGCTTCCAGATCCCAGCCCTGCTGCGGGCAGGATCGACGATTACGGTGGTGCCTATCAAGGCGCTTGGACGTGATCATTGCGCGGAGCTCAACGCTGCGGGCTTCACCGGACGTGTCGTCAATTTCGACAGTGATATGCCAGCTGCGCTGCGCGAGATATACGCACGCCGCATCCGGCACGGCGAAATACGTTTTGTATTCGTCTCACCCGAGCGGTTTCAGACCGAGGAGTTCCGTGACACCGTCCGATTTCTGACTGAACAAAAGCTCCTGAGAATGTTCGTCATCGATGAAGTCCATTGCATGAGCGAATGGGGGCATGACTTCCGCCCATCCTATCTGACGTTGCCTGGTTGTCTGCGAGATCTGGCGGCTGAGGTGCCAGTCATGGGCCTGACCGCGACGGCTAGCGTGAACGTGCTGCGCGACATCCAGGGCGAGCTGCAGATTCCAGACGACCTCGTCGCCTACGAAATGCATCGCAGTAGGACCGAGTTGAATTTTTCGATCCAAACGGAGCGAGGCACGCCGGCTGCGGTCAGCGACGCAATCAAGAAGATCATCGAGGAGAGCGACAAAAACGAGCCGCCGCCGATTCATGTATTCTCGCGCTATGTGAACGGCAACACCGGTGTCGATGCAATAGCTTCTGGCTTGGCCGCAAGAAGCTACGGCCTACGCATCGGCCTTTTTTCCGGACAAATGCCGAAGAGTTTCAGTCCCGCTGCGGCCTCGGCTTGGCTGCAGGAGACAGATGTATCTGTCCCTCACACATACGACGACTACAAGCAGACGGTGCAGTCACTCTGGAAGCAGGGCAGGCTCGATGTCGTGGTTACCACTAAAGCTTTCGGCATGGGCGTGAACAAACCCGATGTGCGCCACACGATCCACGCCGGCATGCCGAGTTCAATGGAAGCCCTCTACCAAGAAGCCGGCCGAGCCGGGCGCGACCGGGAGCCAGCCTTCTGCCACATGCTTTTCCAGCCCGAAGATGATCGTGCAGAGGAGATCTGGCTTAAGCTGGAGAACGATCTATCGCCCAAAACACTCGACGAGGTACTCAACTCTGGCGGTAGCCGCGGCGATCTTCGCGCCCAGCTTTGGTTTTTGAGGCAGGGCCATATCTCTCTCGAGGACGAGCGCACGCTCGTTGCCAAACTACACCATATCATTTCCAGCTCGCGGCAAGACTGCATGGTAATCCAGGCCGGGCAGGTGAGTGCCACACCGCTCAGGGGACAACGATTTCAGCTCTCGCTGTTCCGGCTGTATCAGATGGGGTTGATCAAGCCATGGACGGTTGTCGACTGGGGCCGTCAGGATGGTGATGGGCAAGCAGTCCAGGCTGTCGAAGTTTCGCGGCAGAGCACGAGCTTTCGGGATGCCTGCACCTCGGTCCTCGCGCGCATGAAAGCCGTGGATGGTCAAGGTACAGAAACTGAAGCTATGCAAAAAGTCGTAAGGCTTGCCCGCGGTGAGGAGGACTGGCCGAAACTTTACACCCAGCTCCTGGAGTGGGTGCAGAGGACGCAAAGGCTCGGCCGACTGCAGTCGACGTGGAACCTATATCGCGCTTGCAGCTCCTTCAGGTGCGAGGAGGCTGGAAACTTCCGAGCCGAGTTGGAGGCCTTCTTCAAGGTTGATAGTACTGCATTCGCACTTGCCGCCCTGCGTGACATGCCTCTCACTGAAGCCGCAGAGGCGCTGATTGCGCTGATTTCCCTGCCGGGCAGCACTGAGCTGAAGGAACGCCGCGCGCTCGCGCAGCTCCTCGCGCAGCTCTCTCGACTGTTAGAGGGCACCAGTAATAGTAGCGGGCTGAATCTTGCTACGGCCTGCTTGCAGCTGTTGGTCGACGATAGATCCAGCTTAGAGGCTACACAACGTTTCAAGAGTGCCGTCCCTGAGGGCGCGCTTGCCTTCTGGAAAGATGCTGGCAAGGCTCTTCTGACCCGCGTTGCCACAAGCAGCGAAACGTGTCGGGAGGTGATTGCCGAATGGATGATGGTGGACGAGCCAAGCCGCCAGGAAATTCTCGGCCTCTACGAGGACATTCGGGCCAGAAAGGTTGAGGCTTCGCTCTTTGCGAGTTTTGCTGCTGACTTAGCTGATGCGCTGTGAGGTGGATATGCCGTTCAAGGAAGGCTTCGAGGCTATTGATCAGATCAAGAAATCTGGCCAACAGCTTGGCGAGACCATTGCTCGCCTTGAGAGGTTGGAGGATAATCTCAGCCTCTTACGTGAGGCTCATGAGAAGCTTGATGGTCAGCTTGGTGAAAGCAGATCGACTCTTCAAATAATGACCGAAGCGTCAAGGGCGTTAGCAGAGCAGCAGGCTGAATACCTGAAACTTGCCAGAAAATTGCCCGACCTAGTTGAAAGTACGCTCGCTGCGGCCGAAGCGGATTTCTCGGCACGTGTGCGCAAACTTGTGGATACGGTCGAGAGGCTGCCAAGCATAGTTGAGGTCGTGGTTGAACAGAAGCTCTCAGCCCTGATCTCGCATCAAGAGGGACGCTTGAGCGAGCGATTCCGTGACGAGTTGAGAGACACGCGTGTTACTTTGCGCGAGACTCTTGAGAACAGTGCAAATCGTCACGAAGCTCGGCTTGATGAGTTAAAAAAAGATATCGTCGCCGAGCTGCCGCGCGGAATATTCGGCCGTCGAGGCAGAAATTGAGATCTTGGCAACGTTCGCGCCAGAGATGCCGCTGCACGGCGGCTGGCGTTATCGAGCTTTTCCAATACGAAGAGGGCGAGCACGACAGCCGCGCGACGGAGATGAGAAACGCTACGGCGGGTCTGAGAAATATGCTGGTTGTGGCGCACGCAAGCGGACGGAGGAGCCCGCCATCCGGGAGCCCCGCGAGCTGATCACGGCGCTGTCAGGTTGGTGGCTCAGTCGGGCGGTGGCAGGTTACCTCACCGTGACGACCTCGCCCAATCCATACCGCGGATTCCGCTACTCAGCTGCCGCCATCCAGCACGCGGTCTGGCTCTGTCGCTGCTTCAGCCTGAGCCTACGTGGTCGGCCTTGAATAACTCCTTCAGGACGCCTGGGCTGTAACTGGGAGATGGTCTGTCCGGGTGATCGCCGCGGAGAGGCGGGCCAGGAGAGCGGTCAAGAGAGCCCTGAGGTGGGCGAGGATCTTGCGGATGTTGTGGCCGCAGCCGCAGAGCACGGCGTAGAGGGCATCACCGATGATGCCCTTGAGGGCGCAGCGGGCGAGACGTCCGTCGGATTTCATGTGGCCGATCTCTGGCTCGATCGCGCTGCGTCGCCGCAGGAGCTTGCGCAGGCGTGGCGTGAGGCCGCGACGCGTGCCGCTGACGAGCACCGTCGTGCCGTGGGCGCCATGGCCGCGGTAGCCACGGTCGACCACGGCAAGGGTGGGGAGCTGCCCGGTCAGGGTCTCGACCTGCTGGAGCGTGTCGGGAAGGGTGTGCCCGTCGTAGGGATTGCCGGGCATGGAGCGCATGCCGACGACAAAGCCGCCAGCCAGCGTGGTGGCGACGCTGACTTTGGTCCCGAACTCGTAGCGCACCCGCGCCTTGCCCTTCGAGATGCAGTCCACCTCGGGCTCGTGCAGGGCGTAGAGCTTGCCCGCACTCTTGGGCGTCTGCCGCAGCAGGCGGGTGACGAGCGCCATGCGTTGCTCGATCCGCATTCGCAGCCGTCCTTCGGGGACGGCGCCGAGCTTGCGGCCGATGTCGCGCAGGACGCGCCCCGTGTAGCCCTTCAGCGTGCGCAGCACCTTGCGCATGCGCCGGAACTGCCGCGCATGGGCGTGACGCCCAGCCTGGGCGGTCAGACGCGGAGCCTTGCGGTTGTAGTTCTGGCGCAACCGGATCCCGGCCTTGTGGGCCAGCGCCACCAGCGAGCGGCGGGCCTTCTCGTAAAGCCGGCTGTCGGTCGGATGGGCGATGGCCTTCTCCAAGACGGTCGTATCCACCGCGATCTCGGCCAGGCTGCGTTCCGACACGGCACCCGCGGCACGGGCCGCCTCGATGGTCTTGGTCAGCAGCCACTCGACACCTTCCTCCCCGATGCGGCCGCGCCAGCGGCTGAGCGAGGACGGGTGGATGGGCGGGCGATGCTGGAAGAAGGTCTCGCCGGTGAAGTGCTGGAAGTACGGGTTCTCCACCCAGCGGGCGAGCACCGCCTCATCGGAGAGCCCGTAGGCGTGCTGCAGGTACATCAGCCCGGCCACCAGGCGCGGATGGATGGCCGGCCGACCCTCACCGGCGGGGAAGAAGCCGGCCCATTCCCGCTCGAACCAGCCCCAGTCGATCAGGGCCGCCAGCCGCACCAGCTCGTGCCGCCCATCGATCATGTCGACCAGGCGTGGCCGTAGCAGGTCGGCCTGTTCCGGCGGGCGCGGGCGATGCTTCATGCCCGCCAGAATCGCAGGAATACCGCCTCATTCCAACCGAACCCTGCAATTCCGGAGCGCCTGATTCAGCAACTCTCCCAACCAGATCAGCAGCCTGGCAGTTGTTCAACGCCGACTACGTGATCGGCCTTGAATAACTGGGATGCTGAAGCTGTCCTCCGCCCCACGGTTGAATGAGACGCCCCGCAAGCGGACGGTATCCGCAGACGGGGTGCATGATGACGACAGAGACGACAGGCGCCGTGGGGCTTGGCCGAGGTGGTCGTATGTCGCGGCAGCGCAAGCGGGACGCGGTGCTGCGGCTGCTCCGGGGCGAGGACCTGGAGACAGTCTCGCGGGCGCTGGGTGTGACGGCCGCGACCCTGAGCGGCTGGCGCGACGCCTTCCTGGCGGGCGGTGAGGCAAGCCTGGCCACGCGACCGGCTGACGGCGAGGCGCTGGAGAGCGAGCGGCTCAAGGCGCGGTTGGGCGAGATGCTGCTCGAGCGCGAGCCGCCTAGCGTGGGCGCGATCACCAACTCTGCTGTGAAAACAGGGACTTGTGCCGGGATGGCTGGGGAACCCGGATCCGCGCAGCCGGCCAGATCATGACCCTGATTCGCAGCGATGTGGCGGTCGCTTGAGCTGACTGTGCGCCAGCTAGTGGTCTGAGTTAGAAGTTCTCTGGCAGAAGCGACCGACGCTGGCGAGGATGTCGTCGGCGGACTTGGTCCAGGTGAAGGGCTTCGGCTCGGCGTTGGTGCGGTCGATGTAGGCGTGGATGGCGGCCTCGAGGGCGTCGGTGCTGGCGAAGGCGCCACGCTGGAGGCAACGGCGGGTCAGCAGCGAGAA
>JBHTFH010000117.1:0-7783 GCA_042666135.1 Roseomonas sp. GCM10028921
CCAGGACATGCCGGAGGCGCTGCTGCCGGCGGCGCTGCGCGACGGCAACCCCATGGGCCTGTGGCGCCGCATCGACGGGGTGCTCGGCAAGGAGTGAGCCGCGCCCCATCGGGTTGAGGGGAGGGCCGGGGGCGGGAACGTCCCCGGCCCTCCCCGTTTCCGGGTTTTGGGTCAGGAGGCCCGCATCCCGGACGTGAGCGCCCACGCCGCAACCCCGGACCCGCAGCGCGGTTCAACCGGGCGGGAAAGGTTCTCGCCGGCGCGAGGACGCACCCCCTTTCGTGACAGGTTCGCCACCACCCATGCCCGACAGCACGCCGACGACCGGCCGCGCCAGCCCCGCCACCGCCCAGGCCACCAACGGCAACGGCCGCCAGCAACGCATCAGCGAGGGGCGCCCCTTCCCGCTCGGCGCCACCTGGGACGGGCTGGGGGTTAATTTCGCCATCTTCTCCGCGCATGCGACGAAGGTGGAGCTGTGCCTGTTCGACGCCACGGGCGAGAACGAGATCGAGCGTATCACCCTGCCGGAATACACGGACGAGGTCTGGCACGTTTACCTGCCGGACGCGCGCCCCGGCACGGTCTATGGCTACCGCGTCCACGGGCCCTACGACCCCGCCAATGGCCATCGCTTCAACCCGAACAAGCTGCTGCTCGATCCCTATGCCAAGGGCACGGTAGGCCAGCTCAACTGGCACCCCTCCCATTTCGGCTACGTGATGGAGAGCGGCGACGACACCACCTTCGACGAGCGCGACAGCGCGCCCTACACGCCGAAGTGCCGCGTGGTGGACCCCGCTTTCACCTGGGGCAATGACCGCCCGCCGAACGTGCCCTGGGGCGAGACGATCTTTTACGAAACGCATGTGAAGGGCTTCACCAGGCTGCATCCGGGCGTGCCGGAGGAGCTGCGCGGCACCTATGCCGGCCTCGGGCAGAAGGAGGTGGTGGACTACATCAAGGCGCTCGGCATCACCTCGGTGGAGCTACTCCCCGTCCACGGCTTCGTGCAGGACCAGCACCTCACGGACAAGGGGCTGGCCAACTACTGGGGCTACAACACGATCTCCTTCTTCGCGCCCGAGCTGCGCTACTCCGCCACGGGATCGCTCAGCGAATTCAAGGAGATGGTTGCGCGGCTGCACGCGGCGGGGCTCGAGGTGATCCTTGACGTCGTCTACAACCACACCGCCGAGGGCAATGAGCGCGGGCCGACGCTCTCCTTCAAGGGCATCGACAACGCCAGCTACTACCGGCTCATGCCGGACGAGAAGCGCTACTACATCAACGAGACGGGCACCGGGAACACGGTGAACCTCTCCCATCCCCGCGTGCTGCAGATGGTGACGGACAGCCTGCGCTACTGGGTGCAGGAGATGCATGTCGACGGCTTCCGCTTCGACCTCGCCACCATCCTGGGCCGCGAGCCCTACGGTTTCGACGAGGGCGGCGGCTTCCTCGATTCCTGCCGGCAGGACCCGATCCTCTCCTCGGTTAAGCTCATCGCCGAGCCCTGGGATATCGGCCCCGGCGGCTACCAGGTCGGCGGCTTCCCGCCGGGCTGGGCGGAGTGGAACGACAAGTTCCGCGACACCGTGCGCGAGTACTGGAAGGGAGACGAGGGCAAGCTGCCCGGCCTCGCCACGCGCCTCACGGCCTCGGGCGACGCCTTCAACAAGCGCGGCCGGCGGCCCTGGTCATCGGTGAACTTCGTCACCGCCCATGACGGCTTCTGCCTGCACGACCTCGTCTCCTACAACGACAAGCACAACGAGGCGAATGGCGAGGACAACCGCGACGGCCATTCCAACAACCACTCCTGGAACTGCGGCGCCGAGGGCCCGACCGAGGACCCCGAGATCAACGCGCTGCGCGAGCGGCAGAAGCGCAACTTCATCGCCACGATGATGCTCTCGCAGGGCACGCCGCTGCTGCTGGCGGGCGACGAGCTGTCCCGCTCGCAGATGGGCAACAACAACACCTACTGCCAGGACAACGAGCTGAACTGGATCGACTGGGCGAACATCCCGGAGGGCGGCCAGCAGCTCATCGAGTTCACGCGCAAGGTGATCGCGCTGCGCAAGGCGCTACCCATCCTCCGCCGCGGCCGCTTCCTAACGGGGCGGCACAATGCGGAGCTGGACGTGCTCGACGTGGACTGGATCTCGCCCGACGGCCAGCCCATGCGGCCGGAGCAGTGGAACGATCCCAGCGCCAAGTGCATCGGCATGCTGCTCGACGGGCGGGCGCGCGCCACCGGCATCCACCGCCCCGCCATGGACGCGACGGCACTGCTCGTGCTGAACGCGCATCACGACGTCGTCTCCTTCACCCTGCCCGAGGTGGTGGGCGGCGCGGCCTGGCACTGCCTGATGGACACGAACCTGCCGACGGGGCTGGACGTCGAGATGTTCGGCATGGGCGACACCTATCTCGTCACCGGCCGCTCCGCCCTGCTCTTCACCATCGAGCTGGACAAGGGCGAGTCCATCGCGCTGAAGCAGGCCACGCAGGCCCTGCAGGAACTGTCGGAGACGCCCTTCGCCCCACCTTCCGAGGGCTGATGCATCTTGCCGGGACGCCGCGCCACCGGGATAAGCCGGGCGGCGCGGCGGGGTGCGCGATGAAGACCTATCTCCTGATCGCCCTCGGCGGCGCGCTGGGCAGCGTGGCGCGCGCCTGGGGATCGGCGCTGGCAATGCGGCTGGCAGGGGCTGGCTTCCCCTGGGGCACGATCGCGATCAACCTCGTCGGCTCCTTCGTCATCGGGCTCTTCGCCGCGCGCGCGGGGACGAGCGACGATCTCCGCGCCTTCGTCATGGTCGGCATCTGCGGCGGCTTCACCACCTTCTCCTCCTTCAGCCTCCAGACCCTCGAGCTGCTTCAGGCCGGGCGGGTGCTGGCGGCGATGGGGAACGTGGTGCTCTCGGTCGCGCTCTGCCTCGGCGCCGTCGCGGGGGGGCATGCGGCGGGCGGCGGAGGCGGCTGAGGCGGGGCCTCAGCCCGCCAGAACCTCGTCCAGCGCGCCGAGAAAGATGTCCGCCTGATCGCGCGTGAGGCAGAGGGGCGGACGGATCTTTAGAATGTTCGCGCCGGGGCCGGAGGCGCTGATGAGCACGCGCCGCTCGCGCAGCGCGTTGACGATGCGCGCGGTTTCCGCGGTGGCTGGCTCGCGCGTGCCGCGGTCCCCCACCAGCTCGCAGCCGATGGAAAGGCCGGCGCCGCGGACGTCGCCGATGACCACGTGGCGCGAGGCGAGCGCCCTCAGCCCCTCCATCAGATGCGCGCCCACCGCCGCGGCATTGGCGGGCAGCTCCTCGTCCCGCAGCACCTCCAGCACCGCGAGGCCGGCGGCGGCGGATACGGGGTTGCCGCCGAAGGTGTTGAAGTAGCGCACCGTGCGCCCGAAGCGCTCCAGCAGCTCCGGCCGGATGGCCAGCCCCGCCATGGGATGCCCGTTGCCCATGGGCTTGCCCACGGTGACGATGTCCGGCTCCACCCCGTGCCGCTGAAAGCCCCACATCGTCCCGGTGCGGCCGAAGCCGGGCTGCACCTCGTCGGCGATGAACAGCGCGCCCGCCTCCCTCGCCGCCGCGGCCGCGACGGCGAGGAAGCCGGTGGGGTCGGGGAAGACGCCGTCGGAGGTGAACATCGTGTCCACCAGCAGCGCGCAGGGGCGGATGCCGTGGCGGCGCAGCCCGGCGAAGGCGGCGGCGATGTCGGCCGCGAAGCGCGCGGGCATGTCCGGCCCGCCGCGATAGGCATCGGGCGGTGCCACCGTCGCGACATGGCGGCCGAGCGGCACGCCCTCGCCGAGGGAGGGCGACAGCTCGGCCAGGGAGGCCGTGACCCCGTGATAGGCGAGGGAGGTGACGACGATCCCCTCACCCCCCGTATGGGCGCGCGCGATCCGCAGCGCGAGGTCGTTCGCCTCTGACCCCGTGCAGGTGAACATCACATGGCCCAGAAAGGCGGGCATCGTGGCCAGCAGCGCCTCGGCGAGGTCCAGCACGGTGTCGTGCAGGTAGCGCGTGTGCGTGTTCAGCAGCGCCGCCTGCCGCGCGATCGCCTCCACCACGCGGGGATGCGCGTGCCCGAGCGAGGCGACGTTGTTGTAGCAGTCGAGGTAGCGGTTCCCCTCCGCGTCGAAGAGCCAGGCGCCCTCCCCCCGCAGGAGATGGACGGGGCGCTCGTAGAACAGCCTGTAGGCCGGACCGAGCAGGCGCCCGCGCCGCTCCACCATCGCCCGCTCGCGCTCCCCCAGCCCCGCCGCACGGCCGGGGTCGAAGGCGTTGATCATCGCCATGCCTTTCGGCGCGTCATCCGGCACTGGGCTCATCCTTCGAGGCTGTCGGGGGCGAGGCGCGCGAGGGTTTCCAGCCCCGCCCGCGCGCGGGGCATGTTGCGCAGGATGTAGGGCGCATTCCTCGGCTGGCGCCGCGCGCGCCAGTGGGTGATCAGCACCGTCATCGCCATGCGCGCGGCGATGAGGGTGGGCAGTAGCGCCGCCTCCTCCGCCGAGAGGGGCAGCACCGAGCGGTAGCCCGCCAGGAACGCCGCCGGGCCGGAGAGTGGCCCCTCCCCGGTGCCGAGGAGGTAGGCGCAGGCCGTCGCCACCTCCTGCAGGCGCGAGGCGCGGACCATGTCGCCGAAGTCGATGATGCCCGAGAGCACCCCGTCCTCCCCCACCAGCACGTTGTGCGGGTTGAGGTCGTTATGGATCACCTGCATCGGCAGGGCGGCGAGCGCGCCCGCTGCCTCCGTCTCGAAGCGATCGAGCGCGGCGGCGGCCAGCGCCCGCAGCCCGGCATCCTCCACCTCGCCCAGGAAGGCCCGCAGCCCCGGCGCCTCGCGGATGTCCCAGAGGAGTCGGCGCGCGTCGGCGGGATGGGCGAAGCCCTCCAGCGCGCGGTCCAGCCGGGCGGTGAGGGCGCCGAGATCGCGGGCGATGGCCGCCGGCTCCGCCGCCGGGCAGCCGGGGAGATAGGTGAGCACGCGCAGCAGGCAGGGCCGCCCGTCCAGGGCGGGGTGGGGCACGGCGGTGCGCCCGTCCCGCGCCGGGATGATCCGGGGCAGCGGAAGGCCGGAGCCCGTGGCCTCCAGGTGCAGCAGAGCGGCGGTCTGGAAATCGGTGATCACCGGGTTCTCGTCGGGATGGGCGAGCTTCACCAGCAGCGGCGCCGCGCCCGCGCCGTCCAGCCGGAAGTTGCGGTCACGCTCCCCACCCAGGGAATGCAGCGCGCCTTCCAGCCCCCATTCCGCCGCCAGCGCCCGGGCGAGCGCGGCGGGCTCGATCTCCGGGGGCGGCGCCAGGATCAGCGGGTCGCTCAGGGGGTCGGCGCGCAGGGGCACGGTTCGGGGAAACCTCCCGGGGTAGAGGACGGCCCCGCCGGTCTAGCCCATGCCGGCGGGGGCGGCCACCGGCGCCCGGTGACCGGGGAGCGCGGAGCGACCCCGGAGCTGTCATTCCCCCGCGCGACCCGGAGGCGCAAACTCCTGGTCGGAATCCGCCCCGCGCATCCCTATAATCACGTTTCAGACATCGCTACGTCTCAACGAGGGAGGCCGTCATCGGCACCGTCTGTGCCGATTGCGTGGTCCGGGACAAGTCGCTCTGCGGCAGCCTGAACGACGAGGAGCTGATCACGCTCAATCGGATCGGCCGCCCGCGGCGGCTGGACCGGGGCGAGACCCTCGTCTGGGCGGGGGACGAGGCGCTGCACTGCGCCAACCTCCTCTCTGGCGTCCTGATGATCAGCGCGAGCACGGCGGACAGGCGGGAGCAGATCGTCGGCCTGCTCCACCCCTCCGACTTCGTCGGTCGCCCCTTCGAGGGGGCGGAGCACAGCGTCACCGCCCTCACTGATGTCGAGCTCTGCGTCTTCTCCCGCAAACCCTTCGAGGCGGCGCTGGAGAATCACGTGCGGATGGAGCGCCTGCTGCTCCGCCGGACCCTGGCCGCGCGGGACGAAGCGCGGGCGCGGATGCTCATGCTCGGCCGCAAGACCGCCGAGGAGAAGGTGGCAAGCTTCCTGCTCGACATGGCCGTCCATCTCGGCTGCGGGAAGGCGGAGACGGAGTCGACCTTCGACCTCCTCCTCACCCGCTCCCAGATCGCCGACGTGCTCGGCCTGGCGATCGAGACGGTCAGCCGCCAGATGACGAAGCTCAAGCGGGACGGGCTGATCGGCCTGCCCTCGGGCCGGCAGGTGACGGTCCGCAACCGCCGCGCGCTGAGGGAGCGCGCGGAGGCGGCGGCCTGAGGCGGGCCGCCCCTCAGGCCGTTTCCTGGCCGGCGCAGAGGCAGGCCGTCAGCAGCGCGTCCGTCCGCGGCGAGAAGCGGCGCCGGGCGAGGTTGAGGATGGTCAGCTCCTCGAAGGCGAGCGCGCGGCGGCATCCGTCGAAGAAGCAGCGCAGCATGTAGCCCAGCGCCTGCCCGTTCCCCTCCCCCGACGCCGTCTCCAGCACGGCGGCAAGGTCATGGGCATGGACGGCGTCCGCCACGTGCTGGCCGCGGATGCGCTCCAGCAGGGCGCGCTCCATCGGGGCGGCCCCGTCCTCGGGCAGCAGGTTCTCCAGCAGGAGGGCCTCGCGCTTGTGACGGGGGGTCAGGAGGGTGGTGAGCTGGCGGGCCAGAGCGTGCCGCTCCTCCTCCGCGGGCAGGCCGGGCAGCCCGTCCGCCATGGCTTCCAGCCTGTCGCAGAGGGCGCGCAGCACCACGTGCTCGGCCACCACCGCCCCGATCCGTGCCTCGGCCCGTTGCCGCCAACTCTCGCAGAAGCGCGCCCCGACCGGCTCCCCTCTCCGTATCCGTTCACAATCGGCCTCCTCGACGGGACCGGTTTGGACCGGATCGGGCGGTTGTGCCTTGACCTCGATCAAGGAGCCGTGCCTGCCGGGCCATTGCAGATTTATTGCAGCGCGCGCGGACGGGATGCCGGGCCGCGCGTTGACGACGGGGCTGGCGGCGACCCTCGCCGCGCCCGGAGGAGGGCCCGAGCCGTCGCGGCGCCCCTCTCCGCCACACCGGAGCCGCCCGATGATCCTGAAGCTTTTTCGCCTTCTCATGCCGCGGGACGACATCTTCGTCGCCGCCTTCGCCGCCCAGGCCGCCAAGACGGTTGAGGCCGCGCAGGCCTTCCGCGCCATGCTGGCCGATCCCGCCAACGCGCCCGCCCACCACGCCGCGCTCAGCCGGATCGAGAAGGAGGCGGACGAGGTGAACCGGGCGACCGTGCGCTCCATCCACCGCGTCTTCATCACGCCCTTCGACCGCTCCGACATCCTCGCCCTCACGGACGGGCTGGACGACGTGATCGACCGCATGAAGGACGGCGGGCGGCGAATGCTCCTCTACAAGGTCGAGGTCACGCCCGAGATGCTCTCCATGGCCGACTGCATTCTGCGCGCCTGCGAGCGGCTGCGGGACGGCATGCCGCTGCTGTCCGACATCTCGCGCAACGCGCGCGCGCTGGCGACGATGTGCGAGGAGGTGGACGCGATCGAGAGCGAGGCGGACCGGGCGCTGCAGGCCGGGATGGACGCGCTGTTCAACGGTGGGGCGGACGGCCTCTCCCCTGGCCACAAGCTGATGGTGCAGATGGTCTATGACGGCATCGAGGCGGTGGCCGACCGCTGCGAGGACGTGACCGACCTCATCCAGGGCGTGATGATCGAACAGGTCTAGCAGTCTGTCGGATTTCCCTTCGGTCTGAAATCCGCGAATCTGATGGGCATGACGCATTTTATCCCCTTCAGCCGCGACCAAGCCTTCCTCCTG
>JBHTFH010000118.1:0-7713 GCA_042666135.1 Roseomonas sp. GCM10028921
CCCCTCCGCGCCAAAGCAGCACAGGTGGGAGGACAATCAGCAAGCCGCCGGAACAGCGTTCCTCAACGCAAAGTAGTAGCGAAAACCGGCTCTAAGGAGGGTCACCGCACGGAGCAGCTGGCCCGCAGTTCAGCCGGTGTCCAGTCTTGGCCGTGGCGGCCTGTCCGCTACAGGCGTGTCAAAGCACCGAGGCGGGTGCTGCCCTTCCGGCCCGCACCAACCTCGAACCAACCTCCGAGGCGATCTCGCTCGCTCAGTTAGTTTCCTCCGCGAGAGCCTTGAGCTGATCAGCCGCAGCACCCCAGCCAGCCTCGAAGCCCATCGCATGGTGCCGTTCGAGCGCGTCGCGCGTCCAGTGCCGCGCACTGGCCTTGTAGAGTGTGCCGTCACCATCGGGCTCAACCTCGAAGACGCCGATCATGAACGGCCCGGCAGGCCACCAATCCGCGGTGAGGGCGTCGGTAAAGATGAAACGTTTATTCGGCTCGAAGGCCAGCACGACGCCTTCGTTCAGCATCTCCTCGCCGTTCGGCCCATGCATCACGATGGCGCTGCGTCCACCTGATCTCCACTCGAGTTCGCGTATCCTGGCCCGCCATGGCTTCGGGCAGAACCAATCTTCAAGCCGCTCCGTCATCACCCGCCAGACCTTCTCGACAGGCGCATCGATGCGTCGCTCGACGCGGAGTTCACGATCTTCGGCCATTGTCCGGTCCTCCCCCTCGCTGAGTATGCGCCGCCCGCCTCCCTCTTCCTACCCGTATCGGTCACCCGTACCGAAAGTGAAGTGGCCACTCAGCTCTTCCAACCCGTCCAGCCTCCGGGTGATTGCGAGCTTCGAGACGTTGAGCGAGGTGGCCAGCTTGCGCACGGTGTGCAAGCCCTCGCCGAGAGCAACGGCGCCGTGGAAGAAGTCAGTGCGACAGCGTGGCTTGATCTTTGATGGTTTGATCGCGCCACAGTGTCGGTGTCGGACATGCCAAGCTGGTTAAAGATGTTCAGGACAGCGCAGCAGATCAAAGCGCGCTCACCTGACCAAGTCTGTAACCCTTTCGACCGAGGAGCGGGAGAAAAATCAATTTTGCTTTCGTATGCATTGGCCCCGTCTGCTCCCTGGCTCTGGTCAGGACAGGGTCATCGGTCACGAGACAACTGTCGTGGGCGCTGGCCGGGCACGCAGCCGTATGACGATCCAGGCAGCAATGGCCAGGTTGAGCAGGTTCCAGCCCATGCCGTTCACCACCGCCCACCGGTAGCTCAGGGTTGCGTCGAAGATCGCGCCCGACAGCCAGCCGCCCAATCCCATGCCGGCAAGGGTTGCGGAAAGCACAAGGCTAACGCGCAGCCCGGCCTCGCTCGACGGGAAGAACTGTCTGACCATGACCGCGTAGCTCGGCACGATACCGCCTTGGAAAAGTCCGAAGATCGCCGAGAGAATGTAGAGCGCGCCGAGACTGTCGAATTGCAGAAACAGCGCCAGCGCAACCGCCTGCAGCCCCGATCCGAGCAGCAGCATGATCGGCGCGCCGACCTGGTCGGTGACGGCGCCGGAGATCAGTCGGCTGAGGACGCCGAAGCCGAGCATGAGGGACAGCATTTCCGCCCCGCGGGCCGGGCCGTACCCGAGATCGGCGCAGTACGCGACGATGTGCACCTGAGGCATGGCCATGGCGACGCAGCAGGCGACGCCCGCCAGCATCAGCAGCGACTGCAGCGCTTTCGGGGGGAGCCCAAGCTGCGCCAGACCATCGGTCGCCTGCCGACTGGCACTGGGCGAGTGCACCGGCGGCGGCCGCCGCAGGGCAAGCGCCAGCGGCAGCATGGTGACGACGCAGAACAGGCCGATGCCGACATGCGTCGCGCGCCAGCCGTGCGCGGCGATGAAGTGCTGGAGGATCGGCGGCCAGACGGCGCCGGCGAAGTAGTTACCGCTCGCGCAGAGCGCCACCGCGATGCCCCGCCGCCGGGTGAACCAGAACGAGGTGTCCGCCACAAGCGGCCCGAACACCGCGCAACTGCCCAGCCCTCCAACGAAAAGCGCATAAAAAATGCCGAACTGCCAAAGGTCGGCCACGAAGGCCGTGGCAACGTAGCCGATGGCCAGGGCCAGGGTGCCGATCACCACCGGCAGCACGACGCCAAAGCGGTCCGCCAGCCGGCCCATAGCCACGCCGCCGACCATGAAGGCGAGCATGGTGAGGGTGTAGGGAAGCGAGGCCTCGGCCCGGGCGACGCCAAATTCCGCCTGAATGGCCGGAAGTGCGACCACGATGGACCAGAGGCCGATCCCGCCGATGGTCGCCAGGAGTACCGCCGCTATTAGGCGCCACCAGGCATAGGTGGAATCCGCCGCGCTTTCCTTCGACACCGGTTCACTTCCCCGCATCCGCACCGCCGCTCCTGCGATGGGCGTCTGGCCGCCCCTCTGGATCGCCATCGCACGATGGTATCTTCCCGGGCTGGGAACAACCCGTTCCACGATCCTCGGCCGCCATTGGCGCCGCTGGCTTCGGCGGCGGACGGCCCCGCATTGCCCCGTTAGTTCAGCCCGCCGTTACCCAGGCACCAGCGTGATCCGTCGCTCCGCCGCGCTCCTCACCGCGGGGCGGCTGTAGAGCATCGGCACGTAGCAGTGGCGCAAGCGAGGACCAGAGGACTGCCTCGACCACTCGGCCCGGCCTCATAAGCTGCCCTGGAAGGCCACCGAGGAGGAGCGGGCGGTGGTCTGCGCCCTGCGGAGGAGCACCAACTTCGCCCTCGACGACCTCACCTTCGTGGTGACCCACTTCCTGCCCCACCTGAACCGCGACAGCATCTGGCGCATTCTCAGGGCCGAGGGGCTGAACCGCAGACGTCCTCCTGTCTCTGACCGGCCCATCCGCGGCAAGGGTACCTTCCGAGACTACGACCTCGGCTTCGTCCATATCGACATGGAGCACCTGCCCAAGCTGCAGACCGCCAATGGCGAGCGCCGCAAGCGCTACCTCTATGTCGCCATCGACCGCAGGTCCCGCTCCGTCCACCTGGCCGTCAAGGATGACGAGACCGAGCGCAGCGCCATCGCCTTCTCGCGTGAGGCAGCCAAGTGCCTCCAGCACCGTGGGCCTACCCGCCGCTAAATTCCGCACCAAGCTAGCCAGTCCCTCCACCCGGAGCCGGATATCGGCTCCCGTGCCCGACACCGTCACCCGCTCGACTAGCAGCCCCACGATCCGCGCCTGCTCTGCCGGGAACGCCTTCCCCAGGGTGGCGCCAAGGAGCGAGGGGCGCACGCCCCCTTGCTCTGAGGGTCGCCTCATGGCGTCATCAAGTCATGTCGCGCAGACGACGCAGGGAGGGATGCTGCCATGGTGACCAGACGTCAGATCCTGCCAGCGGCTTCCGCGATGGGGCTGTTCGCCGCCCTTCCCCCGCGACCGGCACTGGCTCAGTCCTGGCCGACGCGTCCGATCCGCATGATCGTGGCCTTCGCCCCTGGCGGCTTCACCGATATCGCCGCGCGGCTCCTGGCGGAACGACTCTCCGCCAGCCTCGGCCAGCCGGTAACAGTGGACAACCGGGCCGGTGCTGCCGGGATCATCGGCACGGAAGCCGCGGCCCGAAGCACCCCTGATGGCTACACGGTCCTGATGGGGACCATCAGCACCCACGCGATGAATGTCGGCCTCTACAGAAGCCTCGCCTACGATCCGGTGAGTGACTTCGCGCCCGTCTCCGGCGTCGCGACCAGTCCCAACCTCCTTGTCGCCCACCCGTCCAAGGGCATCCGGGACGTCGCAGCCCTTATCGCCCGCGCCAGGGCGGAACCTGGCGTCCTGACCTACGGCTCGGGCGGCAACGGCACGTCCAGCCATCTCGCGGGCGAGCTGTTCAAGTCGCTCACCAGCGTCGACCTGCTGCACGTCCCCTTCCGGAGTACGGCGCCCGCCGCATCCGCGGTGCTCGCGGGGCAGGTGGATCTCATGTTCGACACCCTTCCATCCTCCCTGCCGCACGCACGCGAGGGCCGGCTCGTCCCGCTGGGCGTCACCTCGGCGAACCGTCAGACAGGGCTGCCGGCGATCCCTGCCGTGGCCGAAACCGTGCCCGGCTTCGAGATGGGGGTCTGGACCGCGCTGTTCGTGCCTGCCGCCACGCCTCTCCCCATCATCGAGCGGCTGGACGCCGCGACGCGGGAGGCCCTGCCCCAACTCGGCGCGCGGTTCGCCGAACTGGGCCTCGAGCCCCTCGTCTCAAGCCCGCAGGCGACATCGGCCTACTTGCGCGCCGAGATAGGAAAGTGGACGCAGGTGATCCGGAACGCCGGGATCACCGCCGACTGAGCGGACCCGGGAAATGACACTTGGTTGGCCCCGTACGATCATCGTCTCGCAACCAGCTACACAGCGCAATCGGAGAAGGATGACGAGGAAGACTGAGCACCTGGCCCTGCCGTCCAGGATGGCGCTCACCAGCCCCGGCGCCAGCAGCGTCAGCTGCAGGAGCCGCCCCATATCCCCACGGTCGAGGCGCTCAGCCTTGGCCATCTCCGTGATAGAGGAGTAGCGTTCCTCGTCCAGCATGCGCTTGTACCGGGATGCTCGGGCTAGTGCCTTCACCAACGCCGGATCCGTGCGGGTCGAGATCGCGGGAGCAGGAGTGGCAGGGCCGTCTGCGCCCGGGCCCGCTCACTTCGACCACGGCCTCCGCCAAGACGGGTCTGCGCGCGATCGCGCGCCGCTTGCTGGCTCTCGACGCCGAAGTCAAAGAGCACGACGCCAGCCTTAAACGGCTAACCCAGCAGCTTGCACCCGAGTTAGTCCAGGCGCACCGAATGGGTGCGGGAACCGCGGCTGAGATGCTGATCCTCATCGGCGACAACCCCGAGCGCGTCCACTCCGAAGCGGCCCTCGCCAAGCTATGCGGCGCCTGCCCTGTCCCGGCCTCCAGTGGCAAGACCAACCGGCACTGCCTCAACCGAGGCGGCAACCGGCAGGCCAACGCCGCCCTCTGCCGCGTCGTCATCGTCCGCATGCGGGGGTACCAACCTACCCTCGACTACGTCAGGCGGCGCACCGTCGAGGGAAAGACCAAGGCCGAGATCATCCGATGTGTCAAACGCTTCGTGGCCCAGGATATCTTTGGCTACCTCTGCAGACCAGCCCGTCACCTCCAGGCTGTCACAATGGCCCCTTCACGGCTATAGGAGCTTCAACGCCGTCCCGACATCGGACCGCTGCCAAACAACTCATGGCAATCCTGCAGTCATCGATCTAACCGCCTTCGAAGGCTCTTGGCCCAGCCGCTCAGCAATGGCGGGCCGAAGCAACCGTCCGGCAGATTGAACCCAACCGGACTTTAAACCTGATACGCACTGGGGCGTTCAAGTGTACGCTACTGCCGGAATGCGCTATGGAACAACCTGAGCAACTCGCCACGAATAAGCTGCAGAGCATCGTGGAGGGCTTCTTCTGGCTGCTGCCGAACATAGGCATCGGTGCCCTTGTGCTCGTAGGTTTCTGGCTCGGTGGGGCGATTGCACGACGTGCGGTGCTCTTTGCCTTCGCGCGGCGTCATCGCGAGGATTTGGGCCTGTTGCTGGGCGGTTCAGCCCGCTGGGCCCTGATCGTTGCGGGGTTTCTCGTGTTCGCGACCATAGTCTTCCCATCGGTGAAGCCGTCTGATCTCCTGGCGACACTCGGTGTCGGATCGCTGGCCGTCGGCCTCGCCTTCCGCGACATCCTGCAGAACTGGTTTTCCGGGCTTATGATCCTATACAGTCGCCCGTTCCGCGTTGGAGACCAGATCGTCTCTGGTCAACACGAAGGTACCGTGGAACGGGTGGAGGCGAGGGCCACGCTCATCAAAACATACGACGGGCAGCGGGTGCTGATTCCAAACAGCAACCTTTATACGCGGAGCATCATAGTACGGACGCACTTCCCGGTGCGGCGCAGCCAATGTGATGTAACAATCGGGTACGGCGACGATCCGGACGCTGCGGCTGTAACCGTCGTTCAGGCACTCGCGCAGCTGGAGGGCATAGTGAAGAACCCGGGGCCGGATGCGCGTGCCTGGGAATTTGCTGACTCCGGTGTGGTTTTGCGTGTCCGTTGGTGGACTGAAAGCAAGCGAAGCAGGGTTGTCGCAGCGCAGGGGCAGGCGGTTTCTGCCATCCGGAACAGTCTCCGAGAAGCTGGGGTCGACATGGCTTTCCCCACCCGCATGGTGCTCTTCCATGATCAGACAGAGGAGGGCGATGGCGATCGCGCGCAGCAGCGCGAGGGTTGGCCGTTGAGAGACAGGGCGCCGGCACCGCGGCACTTGAATGAGCTGACCATACGGCAGTCAACCCAGGACTGACTTTCACAACAGCTGATAGGAAGCGCGCCTAAGCATGCACCGATGGTGCCCGTGCCATGACGGCAACCCGGGGCTGGAATGGTGCACTGACAGGATCGTCGGGCACCTCGATGCACGCACTCATAATGGCGCTGGACCGAGCGAGGGTCAAAGAGGCCGAGCCGGATTTCGGAACCCTCCTCACCGATTCAACCTACTCATGGGGCAGGAGCAGCACGGGCCTGAACATCGTTGCGGTCGAAGGTAAACCGCGGCCGTTGCTGATCGGAGAATGAGGACCAGGAGTTCGGGGGAGAATGAGGCGCGTGGTATCTATCCTTGTTGTACTGGGCTCAGCTTGGCTTTTCGCCGTGGCCCTCCTGTGGTGGTTCCAGGAGCGTGTAATGTTCCCCGCAGGTGGCGGCGGGCTTGGGCATCCACTCCCGGGTTCCCGGTTTTCCGCTCACGTAACCAGCACCGCAGACGGGTTGCGGCTTCGGTTCTGGGCTGCGGAGCCAGACCCCGGTATGCCCGTGATCCTCTACCTGCATGGCAATGGCGGACACGCTGGGCACCGTGAGCAAGCTCTGCAGCCCTTCGCTGCTGTGGGCTATGGCGTCGTGCTCGCAGAGTACCGGGGCTATGGCGGCAACCCCGGCCTGCCAACCGAGACTGGGCTGATCGCAGACGCCCAGGCACAGGCAAGCTGGGCAACCGCTCGCTGGCCCGGCGCGCCTCTCGTGATCTGGGGCGAGAGTATCGGAACTGGCGTCGCTGTGGCTCTGGCGTCGGAGCGGCAGGCAGCGGGAGTGGTGCTGGACTCCCCTTTTACTTCTGCGCGTCAGGTTGCGGCAGACGCCATCCGCTGGGCGCCAGTCGCTTTGCTGTTGAGGCATCCTTTTGACAGCCTGACGCGCCTGCCGAAGGTGAGGGCGCCAGTCTTCGTGCTGCATGGGGAGCGGGACGGCGTCGTGCCTGTCGAGCACGGACGCAGGATGTTTGCGGAGGCCCCCTGCCCGGCGGGTAGCACCTTTCTGCCAGGGGTGGGACACCCGGCGCTGCTGGCTGACCGAAGTGCAGCTGCCCGCGACGCGGTCATGGACTTCCTGGCCCGGCTGCGCTCTCGGGAGGTCACCTGCCCTGAGATCGTTCGGCAAGCCTCAGGCTAGGATCCTGTGTGCCGGCGCCCGCTGGAGGTGGATGAGATCAGGATCCCGCGCCAGGGTTGGTGGCTGGCGCGATGTCCTTGCGTCTTTGTCGTGGCAAGCGCAGCCGGCCCCGCACACCGCGCCATGGGGCCTTGATCTCCTCGTCGAGTGCCAGCCAGCGCCGGGCGAGTGCGCGCAGGCCGAACTTGGCCGAGGCCGTGGTCAAGGCCAGGGGACCCGGGCG
>JBHTFH010000119.1:0-7707 GCA_042666135.1 Roseomonas sp. GCM10028921
CAACAGGGACAGTGCTGGGAGTGGCGACTGCAGCCCTCAGCTTGCCCCGCCGTTTGACGTCGCAGTCAGGAGGGTCATCACTATGAATGGCAATCTAGCCGCCGCTACGAGCGGGGCTCCATGCTGGTGACCTCGAACCGCGCGGTCGGCGAGTGGGGAGGCGTGTTCGGGGACCCCGTGGTCGCCACCGCGGTCCTCGACCGCCTGCTGCACCACAGCCACGTCATCACCATTCGTGGCGACAGCTACAGGCTCAAGGGGAAGCGCCGCTTCGGCCTGCTCAGAACCACAGTGCCCGAGCCGGCCACCGGGTCAGCGAAGACGTAAACCGGGGGGCATTTCCGAGGCGCCAAGGGGCGTTTCCGATGTCGTTTGACAAAAGGGGGCCGGGGTGAGGCTGGATGGCCGAGAGCGGCATGGCCGCTTTGGGGCGCAGAGCCAAAGAAACAGTTAATCAACCCAGCGTTTGCTGTTCTTTTCAGGTAGGGACGCGACGCAAGGTAGTGGGGGGTTGTCGCACACGCGGGGGTACTCGGTCTGCCCTCATCATTAGGCCGGTCAATAACGCCAGTCGGATTATCCATTTCGCGAGATGAGTAAGCTCCTGCATGGTCCTGCCAGGGAACAGCCAGGAGCAGAAAGATGGGCGACGTTGCGACGCTGAAGAGCCGGATTAAGATCTGCATGTTCGACCAGTACGGCACGGTCGTGGACATGCAGGGCGGGCTGCGCGAGGCGGCCACGCCCTATCTTCAGTCGAAGGGCTGGACCGGCAATCCGAACTCCTTTGTCACTTGGTGGCGCCGCACCCACTTCGAAAACTCTATGATCGACGCGCTACTCCACCGCGAGCACATGCACTACCGCGACATCGGCCATCTCTCGGTGGACCAGGTGCTCAACCGCGCCGGTATCGAGCACAGCCAGGAGGAGGTGGCGATCCTCGTCTCCCACATTGAGCGGCTGAAGTGCTTCCCCGAGGTGCCGGAGGCTCTCGCCCGACTGCACCAGAACTTCAAGCTCGTCGTCCTCTCCAACGGCGACCCGGACATGCTGGAGGAGGCGAAGAAGCACCACGGCATCCCGTTCGATCGCGTCATCTCGGTCGCCGCCGCCGGTGCCTTCAAGCCGCATGTCTCGACCTACACCAAGGCAGCGGAGATCTGTGGCGTGGCGATGGACGAGATCCTCTTCGTTGCGAACCACGAGTTCGACTGCGTGGGCGCCAAAGCCGCCGGGATGCGCGCCGCCTTCATCGACCGGCGCCGTCGCCCCTTCGCAAAGTGGCCCTACCAGCCCGACCTGATCGTCGGGAGCATGACCGAGCTGGCCGACCTCCTGATGGAGCGGGCGGATGCGGTGGCCTGAGGCTAACGGCCCGGCTCCGCTGGGCGGGGTGAGGGTGCTTGACCTCACCCGCGTCGTCTCCGGGCCCTTCTGCACCATGCTGCTGGGTGACCTCGGGGCCGACGTGGTCAAGGTCGAGGAGCCCGGCAACGGGGACGAGAGCCGCCGGTACGGCCCACCCTTCCAGGGCGGCGAGAGCAGTTACTTCCTCTCGGTGAACCGCAACAAGCGCAGCATCGCCCTGGACCTCAAGACTGAGGATGGCCGCGAGACGGCCCTCTCGCTCGCCGCCCAGGCCGACGTCGTAGTGGAGAACTTCCGTCCCGGCACGCTGGATCGACTGGGGCTGGGCTGGGATGTCCTGAGCGTGGCCAACCCGAGCCTCGTCCTCTGTTCCATCACCGGCTTCGGCGGCGAAGGACCGGACGCGCAGCGCCCTGGGTATGACCTCATCATCCAGGGCGAGAGCGGGTTGATGGGCATTACCGGCCTGCCAGACGGGCCGCCGACGAAGGTGGGCACCTCGGTCGCGGACCTCGTCACGGGGCTCTACGCATCGCAGGCCGTGCTGGCGGCGCTACGGCGGCGGGACGCGGCGGGCAAGGGCGGCCGGGTCGAAGTGTCCATGCTCGACGCCCTGGCCTCACTCCTGACCTTTAACGCCGGGATCTACTTCACCACGGGCCGCAGCCCGGCCCGGCTCGGAAACGCGCACGCGACCATCGCGCCCTACGAGACCTTTCAGGCGTCCGACGGCTGGATCAACATCGCCGTCGCGAACGACAAATTCTGGCGCCTTTTCTGCGCCGCGGCGGGGTGCCAGGTCTTGGAGGCGGATCCCCGCTTCGCGACGGCACCGGAGCGGGTGGCCAACCGGGATGCCCTCATCGGCGTGCTCGCGCCGGTCATCGGCGCACGGCCCAGGCAGGAATGGCTGTCCCTGCTCTCGAAGGCCGGGGTCCCCTGCGGCCTGATCCGCTCCGTGGGCGAGGTCTGCGAGGCGCCCCAGCTGCTCGAGCGCGGCATGATCTCGGCGGTGGAGCACCCAGCCGCTGGAGCGGTGCGCTACATCGCGTCGCCGGCGCGGTTCGATGGCCAGCCTCTTCCCCCGGCCGCCCCGCCACCTCTGCTGGGACAGCATGCTGCGGACATCATGGCGGACTGGCTTGGTCGGGCGGGCTGGGAGGCTGCGGAGTGAGGGCGGTCTATTTCCTCGGCAATCGCCAGTTGGAGATCCGGGATGTGCCGGACCCAACGCCGGGTCCCGGGGAGGTCGTCCTCGAGATCAGGGCGTCCGGCATGTGCGGCAGCGACCTGAAGTACTATCGCGCGGCGGACGGCGCCGCCGCCATGGGCCTAGGCCGCCGCTCCGACGAGGCGGTCATCGCCGGGCATGAGCCTTGCGGGATCGTCGCCGCCCTTGGCCCGGGCGTGTCCAGTCCCGTGGCCCGGATCGGCGCTCGGGTGATGAACCACCATTATGCCGGCTGTGGCTGCTGCTCCCCTTGCCGGAGCGGTTGGACGCAGATGTGCGACGACGGCTCGACGACCTTTGGCGCTAATGGGGACGGTGCCCACGCGAAGTACATAAAGGTGCCGGCGGAGTCCCTCATCCCCTTGCTGGAGAGCCTCTCCTTCCGTGCGGGCGCGGCCATCTCCTGCGGCACCGGGACGGCTTGGGGCGGGCTGGATCGGCTCGGTCTGCGAGGCTCCGAGACCATCGCCATCTTCGGCCAGGGGCCGGTCGGGCTCAGCGGAACTCAGCTTGCCTCGGTGATGGGCGCCCGCGTCATCGCCCTCGACATCGATCCGGGCCGCCTCGCCCGCGCGGCCGAGTTCGGCGCAGACGCCACGATCGACGCCCGGCGGAACGACGTCGTGGAGGCCATCCGCGACCTAACCGGCGGCCATGGCGCGGACTGCACGATGGACTGCACGGGAGCGGCCGAGGCGCGCTCCGCCGCCATCCGCTCCGCCCGGAAGTGGGGACGGGTTGTTTTCCTCGGAGAAGGCGGGACCGTCACCATCGACGTCAGCAACGAGATGAACCGCAAGCAGCTCTCTATTTTCGGAAGCTGGACCTTCAGCCGGAACGGCCAAGCGGACTGCGCCCGTTTCGTCGCGGAGCGGGGGCTCGATGTGGACAGCCTCTTCACTCACGAATGGCCCCTGGAGCAGGCGGAGGAGGCCTACCGGCTCTTCGACACCCAGACCACAGGGAAGGGCCTTCTTGTCCCCGCCTGATCCGAACCCTAGCCCAATGGGACTGATGCCATGAGCGGACGACATGCCGCGCCCGGTGCCGTCGCGCGCCTCGCCTTCGAGCGCGCAGCAGGGAGCGACCGTCAGGTATTCGGCGACTTCTTCATCAGCCGCTTCCTCGGCTTGGAGATCGAGCGCACGCCCGACGCCTGCACCGTTGCCTTCCAGGCGGAGGACTTCCTGACCAACCCGCAGGGAACGCTGCATGGCGGGATCATCGCGACGGTCCTCGACATCGCCATGGGGCACCACCTGGAACACCGCTTCGGACCGGGCGCCACCCTGGAGTTCAAGGTGCAGTTCCTCGGCGCCGTTCGGGAGGGCCGAGTGACGTGCCGGGGCGAGATGCTCCGGGCGGGGCGCAGCATCTGCTTCCTGCGCGCCGAGGCCCGCGACGCATCCGGCGAGCTGGTCGCCCATGCCACCTCAACCTGGAAGCTCCTGCCGAAGAAGCCGTAGTGGCCGCGGCAGGCCGAAGCAGCAACAACGGAGGAACGTCGATGAAGCTTCTGTCCTTGGCCACCCTGGCGGCCAGCCTGCTGTCGTTGGTCGTGCCGGCGCGCGCCGACTGGCCTGACCGCCCGGTACGCATCGTGGTCCCCTATGGTCCAGGAGGCGGCGTCGACTCCTTCGCCCGTCCCATCGCGCAGCGCCTGACCGAGCAGACCGGCCAGAGCTTCGTGATCGACAACCGCGCCGGGGCGGGCGGTACCATCGGCGTGCTCAACGCAGCGCGCGCCGCGCCAGACGGCTACACCCTCCTCGCGGGCGGCGTGCACCAGCCTATGGCGGAGGCCCTGTACCCCCAGCGGGGCTACCGCATCGACACCGACTTCATCCCGATCGGCATTACCGCCGTGGTTCCCAATGTACTGGTGGTGAACCCCGCCACGGGGCTGACGGATCTGCCCACCCTGCTGCGCCGCGCCCGGGAAAAGCCCGGCGAGCTGACCTACTGCTCCTCGGGCAACGGTACGTCGCAGCACATCATCGCCGAGATGTTCCTGCGTGAGACGGGCCTGCGGATCGTGCATGTGCCCTATCGGAGCACCGCGCCGGCGATGAACGACTTGGTTGCCGGGGTCTGCCCCATGATGTTCGACGGGATGGGAACTTCGGCCTCGCAACTCGCCGGCGGTCGGCTCCGCGCTCTGGCCCTGACCAGCGCGCGCCGGTCTCCTCTCTTCCCGGAAATCCCGACGATGAAGGAAGCTGGTGGCCCGGATATGGACGCAGGCACCTGGTACGCGCTCTGGGCGCCAGCCGGGACGCCTCCGGCCATTGTCGAACGCCTTCGTACCGAGGTTCGCCGCGCCGTCGCGGCGCCGGAGACGGCGCGCCTGTGGGCGCAGCAAGGCGCCGAGCCGGGCAACATCCCGGACGATCGGCTGGATGCCTTCGTGCGGGAGGAGACGGCCCGTTGGACGGGCGAGGTGAAGGCCCTGGGCCTGCGAGCGGAGTAGCCCGTGCGACGTCGGGAGGCTTGGCCTCCCCGCGGGTTGGAACGGCCAAGTCAGATGGTGCGGCAGAGCGCGGTGATGGTCTCGCGGAGCCAGAGATGCGCCGCGCTGCCGTCGTGGCGGCGGTGCCAGTACAGGCTCCAATCGAAGGGCGCGGACTCGAACGGCAAAGGCCGGGCAACTATCCCGCCATCCCCTGTGAACAGGTCCGCCATCTTGCGGGAGACCACCGCCAGCAGGTCCGTCCCGGTCAGGGTGCGCGGAACCAGGAGCCAGTGCGGCACGGTCAGCACTACTCGCCGCTGCAGGCCCTGCTCCACGAGCACGCTGTCGACGAAGCGCGTGTCCGTCGAGCTCATGGCCACCCGCATGTGCGGGTGGCCCAGGAAGCGCTCCAGGCTCAGGCGACCCCTGGCCAGCGGATGGCTGGCGCTCATGACGCAGCACATCCGGTCCTGGAACAGGGGGGCCGAGCGGATTAGGCGTGATGTGTTCAGTGCCATGCTGAGGGCGAGGTCGAGCGTGTCGGCCTCCAGAGCCTTCAGCGTGTCCTCGGGCGAGGTGTGCAGGATCTCCAGGCTGACCCCCGGCGCCGCGTCCCGCAGGTGGGCAGTGATCCGGGGCAGAGCGAGGTAGCCAACAAGGTCCGACATCCGCAGGGTGAAGTGGCGGTCAGAGACGCAGGGATCGAAGGTGAGGTCGGTCACCAGCAGGCGCTCCGCCTGGCGCAGGATCACCTCCACAGATCGACCGAGTTCCAGAGCCCGGGGCGTCGGCTCCATCCGGCCAGCGGCACGGATGAAGAGCTCGTCCTGGAAAAGGTGGCGCAGGCGTGAGAGGGCGTTGCTCACTGCGGGCTGGCTCATGCCGATGCGGACGGCCGCGCGGCTGACGTGGCGCTCAGCCATGAGGGCATCGAAAATGACCAGGAGGTTTAGGTCGACGGTCCGAAGGTTCATGGGCGCCCATTCACCTCCCGAATACCACTAGAGCGATCATCTATTTTTATCATACCGGAGGGTGAGGTACAATTTGCGGCATCGATTGGTGACCGGAGAACCGGGCGTGGCCGCACCGTGGAGGCGATCGCGGTGGTCTCAGTGACCAAGTCCGTTCGCCTGCTGGGCGCCTGTGTCGAAATCAAGTTCCAGGACATCATCGTGACCGTACCCGAAGCGACGCCGGCAGCCGTTCGCGCCGATGCCCGCCAAGTAAGTCTTCCAGCCCTGTTGGCTGTGCTTGTCCCGGTCTCTATCTCGACCGTCGACATCTCGCTCACCAACACCGCCCTCCCGACCATCGCGCGGGAGATCGGCGCCGCTGGCGCGACCTCGATCTGGGTGGTCAACGCCTATTACCTCGTGGTGGTGGCCGCCTTGCTGCCCTTCGCGGCGCTCGGGGAGATCTACGGGCACCGAAGGGTCTTCGGCGCCGGGATCGCCGTCCTCATCGCGGGGTCGCTCGCCTGCGGGCTGGCTTAGTCGTTGCCGACCCTAGTCACGGCTCGCGCCCTGCTCGGCCTCGGCGCGGCGTGCATTTCCGCGGTGACCCCGGCCCTCATTCGCTACATCTACCCTCCGGAGCGCCTCGGCCGAGGCCTCGGCATCTACGCGCTCGTTGTCGGGGTTGCTTTCACGGCAGGCCCTACCGTCGCCTCCGCCGTCCTGGCCGTCGCCAGTTGGCAGTGGCTATTTTTCGCAAATGTTCCGATCTGCATGGTTGCCGCCGCTCTCACGCTCCGCAGCCTTCCAGTGACGGAGCGGGGTGTGCGCCGCTTCGATGCCCTGTCCGCCGCGCTCTGCGCCGGCCTCTTCGCGCTGCTCCTGTTCGGCCTCTCCGGGCTCGTTCACCGGATTGCCGGGCATTGGATCCTTGCGGCCTGGACCGGAGCGGCCGCCTGTGGCTACGCCCTCCTGCGGCGCGAGGCCGGAAGACCCGCACCGATCTTGGCGTTCGATTTGTTCAGGCGGCCCCTCTTCTCCCTGTCGTCCGCGACGTCGGTTTGCGCCTTCACCGTTCAGGGGTTGGCCTTCGTCGTGCTGCCCTTCTGGCTGCATACCGTGCTTGGATTCAGCCAGAGCCAGACGGGTCTCCTTATCACCCCCTGGCCCGCCACTCTCGCAGTGATGGCCCTTATCGCGGCGCCGCTGTCCGACCGGCACTCGCCCGGTCTGCTCGGTGGCGGTGGACTGCTTGTGCTGAGCGGTGGCCTAGCGAGCCTCGCCTTGCTGCCCCCCAATCCCGGGCCGATCGACATCGTCTGGCGCCTCTCGCTGTGCGGCGTGGGCTTCGGCTTCTTCCAGGCACCCAACATGAAGGCCATCATGGCCAGCGCGCCGCGGGAGCGCAGCGGTGGGGCAAGCGGCATCGTGGCGACGTCCCGCCTTCTCGGCCAGGCCCTTGGCGCATCCCTGGTGGCGCTCTGCCTCTCCGTACTCCCCCTGGAAGGAGCCGTACTGGCGGTCTGGTTGGGCTGCTGCGTCGCCATTCTCGGCAGTCTGATGAGCTTCGCTCGGCTCCTGCCCGCAGTGCGCGCAGGGGCTTAGTTCTACAGTTGAGCTTGCCTTGAGGCTTTCCCAGGTGCGTGGCGGCGTATTGGTTCGTGGAGGCGGGCCATGGGGTCGGATCCTCGGGACAT
>JBHTFH010000120.1:0-7670 GCA_042666135.1 Roseomonas sp. GCM10028921
GAACCCCGCCTATCCGCGTGCGGTGACGGAAATGAGGGACGACGGCGAGCTCTGTCGACTCTCACGGCTACGCCGACGCAAATACCTGAACAACATCTACCCGCGGTTGATTTACTGCTCGATCACCGGCTTCGGCCAGACCGGACCCTATGCTCCCCGACCGGGCTACGATGCGCTGGTCCAGGCTATGGGTGGGGTCATGTCCCTGACCGGTGCTCCGGACGGATTGCCCCAGAAAGTGGGCATCCCCATCGCGGATCTCTTTGCGGGCTTGTACGGGTGCATCGGCGTGCTGGCGGCGCTGAACCACCGCAATGCAACCGGGCAAGGGCAGCAGATCGACATCGGGATGCTGGATACCCACGTCGCTTGGCTCGCGAACCAGGGCATGAACTATCTCGCGACCGGAGAGGTCCCGCCACGCCTCGGTAATCAGCACCCCGATATCGCTCCGTACCAGGAGTTCCCGACGAGGGACGGCCACATCATTCTTGCGGTGGGCAACGACCCCACTTTTGAGCGCTTTTGCCGGGCGTTTGGCCTGGCGCACCTGCCCTTCGATGAGCGTTTCGCCACCAACGCTGTCCGGGTCGCGAAGCGCCAGCTCGTGACGGAGACGCTGACGCCCGTCATGCAGTCCAGAACCACCGCCGAGTGGATTGAGGCCCTGGAGGCGCTCAAGATTGGGTGCGGACCGATCAATACGCTGGAGGAGGTCTTCGCTGATCCGCAGGTGCAGGCGCGTGGCTGCGTGATAGAGATGCCTCACGGCTCAGGTCAGGCGGTGCAGGTGGTCGCCAACCCGGTGCGGCTCTCCGAAACCTCTCCGGAGTACCGTCTGCCCCCGCCGATGCTTGGCCAGCACACGGACGAGGTTATGCGAGACACACTCGGGCTTGCGGAACCGGAAATTGCTGAGCTGCGGAGCAAGGGAGTGATCTGACGCCCGGAAGGACCTTTATCGGCGCCAGAGAAAGTGCCCGGATGCTGCCGAGGTCAGAGGTGACTGGCCGACAAGAAAGTGCAGATAAAGGCCTGTGATGGGCAGGCTCGGAGAGGGAGGAAACCAATGATCTCGAAGACAATGCGTGCCACTCATGCGGCTGAGCTGGGCAGGGGGTGAGCCATGGGACCTCAGCTCGCATCCATCCTCGGACTTATCGTCATGTTCGTGCTGGCGACCCTATTGCCCCTCAACATGGGCGCATTGGCCTTGGCCTTTGCCTTCCTGGTCGGGACCGTCTTCCTCGGGCTGAGGGCTGAGCAGATCATTGCCGGTTTTCCAGGCGACCTGTTCGTCACCCTGGTCGGCATTACCTATCTGTTCGCCATAGCCCAGAAGAATGGCACCATCGACTTCTTGGTCCACTACGCCGTCCGGGCTGTTCGCGGGCACATCGCTGCTATCCCGTGGGTGATGTTCACGATCGCCGCCTGCCTGACGGCAGTGGGTGCAGTCAGCCCGGCCGCGGTGGCGATCCTCGCTCCGGTCGCCCTTCAGTTCGCGCGCCAGTATAACATCAACGCCCTCATGATCGGCCTGCTGGTGATCCACGGGGCGCAGGGGGGCGGGTTCTCTCCCATCAGCATCTACGGCGGGATTACCAACCAGATCGTCACCCGGTCGGGGCTGCCCGGTGACGAAACGGCGTTGTTCCTCGCGAGCCTAATCTTCAACCTGCTGGTCGCCATCTGCGTGTTCTTTGCATTCGGTGGCCTTCAGCTGCTGCGCCGCCGCGCAGGCGAGACATCGTATTTGGAACCTGTCATGGGTGACAGCGCACCCACGGCGGAGTTGCAGATCGAGGGCCACGGCACTAGCTCGGCCGCCCAGCTTTCGCCCCCCGCTCCTCAGGCCGTGGGACCCGCGCATCGTGCGACACCGGAGCAGATCGCAACACTTATTGGGCTGCTCGTTCTGGCTGTCGGCGCGCTGGCCTTCAGCCTGAATGTTGGCCTGGTGGCGATTTCGGTGGCCGTGGTACTTGCTCTGATCTCGCCTTACGAGCAGAAGGGCGCCGTAGACAAGATAAGCTGGTCGACGGTCCTCCTGGTCGGCGGTGTCATCACATACATCTCCGTGCTGCAGCGCTCGGGTGCGATTGACTCCTTGGGCCAGGGCGTATCGCAGATGGGGGCGCCGCTGCTGGCGGCACTGCTGCTCTGCTACGTGGGCGGGGTGGTCTCGGCCTTTGCTTCTTCCGTCGCCGTGCTCGGCGCCACCATCCCGCTGGCCGTGCCTTTTCTCCAGCAAGGGCAGATCGGCGCGGTTGGCATGGTCGCGGCCTTGGCGATTGCATCAACCGTCGTGGACGTGAGCCCCTTCTCCACCAACGGCGCGCTCGTCGTGGCAAACGCACCGCCCGAGGAGCGGGACAGCATCTACAAGCGCTTTCTGGCCTACAGCATCCTCGTCATCGTTGCAGGCCCAGCCCTGGCTTGGCTGCTGCTGGTCGTGCCCGGCTGGTTGTGACATCGCCGAGCGGATGAACTGACCCGGCTGTGAGCTCGCGGCGAAGCTGGTTGTGACTCTCTCCTGGTCTGTGGACGTGGAGGGATTGGTGGGAGCGCCGCTGGAGATCCGGACCGACCTGGCGAGCCCGGCCCTGCTGCGGCGGCTGGCACGCCGGGAACGGAACCCACGCACGGCGTCGCGCCTGTTGGCGCACGCCATGATCTACGGCCACTTCCGGCCGGGACGGCACCTGATGACGCCGGCTCAGCACCGCCGAGCCCGCGCCAAGGCCTTCCGGATCTGGCGCGAGGAGACGTGCGTCCAGATCACGGCGTGATCCTCCGCGCCCTGCTGCGTGCGGGCGAGCGCGCGATGGAACTCATCAACGTGACAATGCCCACAGAAGCGGTACGGAGCCCGAGGCTTGTTGGCGCGGAGCTCGGCTATTCCGGTTGCACGCCCGCTGCGCGCAGGATTGCGGTGTAGCGCTCGACCCCCTCGCGCACGAAGCTCATCACGCGCTCAGAGGTGTCGAAGCCTCCTCGAGGCGCTACCCCCGCCATTTCGTTCAGCTTCCCGGCATTCTGCTGGATTGCGCCTCGGAAAGCGGCGCCCAGCGTCGCCAACACGGCAGCCGGAGTGCCGGCAGGAGCGAGGATAGGGAAAAACTCCTCGTGGATCAGGCTGGGCAGACCGACCTCAGATGCGCTTGGCACATTGGGCAGCGCCTGGCTGCGCTGCTCTGCGAGCACCGCGAGCGCACGCAAGCCCCCGCCGCGGATCTGACCGAGCGCCGAGGCCATCGTGGGCGTGCCAACTTGCGCCTCCCCAGCCATCAGCGCAGCGACGCTCGGGCCGCCTCCACGGTAGTGCACCACCTCTACCGGTGTCTGGGTGATGGAGCGGAGCAACTCCCCCGCCAGGTGGACGCCGCTGCCGAGGCCGGCCGTAGCCAGGTTATAGCGTCCTGGATTTGCCTTCAGCAGCATCAGCAGTTCCTGCGCCGTTGCCGCAGGCAGCTGTGGCGTGATGACAAGCACATGCGGCGAGAAGCCCGCCATCGCCACGCCGACGAAATCCGTGACCGGGTTGTAAGGCATCCGTGCGACGATCGCCGGCACAGTCGCATGGGAACTGTTGATGAGCACCGTGTAGCCGTCCGGGGCCGAGCGAGCGACATATTCCGAACCGACAACACTGCCGGCCCCGGCCCGGTTCTCGATGACAACTGATTGGCCGAGCGACTGGCTCGCGGCTTCTGCAACAATGCGCGCGACGATGTCGTTTGAGCCGCCGGGGGCAAAGGGAACGATCATCCGGATCGGCCGCTCGGGCCGCCAAGCCTTCGGAGATTGCGCGTGGGCGACCACAGGCGAGAGGCCGGCGGCGAGGGCAAGGATGGTGGTACGGCGGCGGGTGGCCATCAAGAACGTCTTCCTGGTTTGGGCTGCGCCGCATTCCGGAGGGTTGCAGCGCGCCTTTCGTTGGCTGAAGCATACTGGACCAAGTATTCGTACCGGATCCCTAACAAGGTGTTGGCCGAGCTAAACCATCGGTGCGGGACGCTTGGGGCTGATGACTGAAAGGCCTTCAGGGCCTGATTGGAAGCAGACAGGCTGGTCTCGGCCAAACCACGCCATCCTGGAGGCGGGGACAGCTCGCCGGAAGCCCGACGTCTTGACGCAGCCTCCGTTCCGGGGCGCTGCGGCCCTTCAGTCAAGCTTATGCACATTAGTCCGCTGGTCGTTCGGACGCCTCGATCAGGGGCTTCCATCGGGCAGTCTCCGCATGCCAGAAGGCGTGCGCACCGGTCGGCGTGGCCCGGGCGCCGCTCGCGGGCGTGCTGCCGAGATCAGCCATCCGCCGGAGCACATTGGCATCGCGCAGCACCGCTTGGAGCGCCTGATTCAGCCGCTCCACCACAGGGCTCGGTGTTCCGGCCGGCGCGAAAAGCATGTTCCATCCGGACATGCTCATCGCGGGCAGGCCCGCCTCGGCCGTAGTAGGGATGTCGGGCAAAGCACCGGCACGCGCGGATGTTGTGATCGCATAGGCACGGATCATCCCGGCGCGGATCTGCTCGGCGTTGTTCGTCGTCTGGTCGCAGCCAAGATCAAGCCTGCCCGCTACCAAGTCGTTCATCACCGGCCCGTTGCCGCGATACGGAATCAGCGTCACCGGCGTGCCAATGGATGCGGCCAGCAACAGGCTGCAGAGATGGCTCGTGGAACCGACGCCGGCATTACCCAGATTTAGCCGCGTTCCCTCTCGCCGAACCGCGGCAGCCAGTTCCGTCAGATCCGTTGCGGGGAAATTGCGGCGGGCGATGATGGCCATCGGCATCTCATTGACCATGCCTATCGGCTCCAGCGCCAGTGGATCGAAGTTGAGGTCGCGGAGAAGCGTCGGGATGGTCGCCTGGGCGAGGCTGCCGAAAAGGATCGTATGGCCGTCCGGCCGGGCGCTTGCGACACGACCTTGCCCAATCGACCCGCCCGCGCCTCCAGCATTCTCCACCACCACGGGTTGGCCGAGATCGGCGCTCAAGCCTGGGGCGACGAGGCGGGCAATCACATCGGCCGGCCCGCCAGGCGCGAAGCCGACGATCATGGTGACCGGTCGCGTCGGGAAACGGGGCGACGTGCCCTGCGCAACTGCGTTCCCCGTGAAACTGATCGTGAGCAGGACGGCAAGCAGCCGGAAGTAAGCAAGGCCGGACATGGCTATCCTCCCACAAATCTCCCAAAAGCCTCGCAGCGTTGTTGCCCAAGACGAAGAGAAGGCACTTGGCTCTCACACGATAGTGTCGAAACGGCACCGGCTGGCTGGAATCGACCGGGAGCGCGTGACAGAGTGGTAGAGGGAGCCAAGCATAATAGAGCTTGGACGGCAGAAAAGCAGGGATACTCACACGTTGTCGGATGACCGTCCCGCTCGACGCTGCCGCCTTTCTGACCAGGGCGAGCAGCAGGGTGGCACAGTTTAGGAAAGTGGCCGGTACCAACTTGGCCGTGTGGAGGGGATGAGGAATGCTCAGGCGACGTCACGCTCTGGCCTTGCCTGCCCTGCTGCCGCGCCGGGCCCTCGCAGCCTGGCCTGAGCGGCTGCTTCGTATCGTTGTGCCCTATGCCGCTGGCGGCAACATTGACGTGGTCAGTCGCCTCCTCGGCCCCGCCCTTTCAGAGAAGCTTGGCCAACCGGTAGTGGTGGATAACAAGCCCGGCGCCGGCGGCAGCCTCGGGGCGGAGCAGGTGGCCCGCGCGGCGCCCGATGGCTACACGGTGCTGGCCGGCTCGAACGGCCCAATCACCGTCAACCCGCTCGTGCAGGCTCGCCTACCTTACGATCCACTCCGTGACCTTCAGCCCGTCGCACTGGTGAACGCTGTGCCCCTGGTGCTGATAATGATGAAGGGCGCCCGGCCGAGGACGCTGTCCGATGCTGTCGCGCACTCCAAGGCGGAGCCGGGCGGGTTCACCACCGGCACGCCCGGCGTCGGCAGCACCGCGCATTTGGCGCTGGAACTTTTCAATAGCGCGAGCGGGGCGCAGTTGATGCACGTACCCTATCGCGGTGGTGGCGCGATCGTGCCGGATTTCATCGCCGGCAACGTGCGTGCCATGTTCACCGAGTTCTCGACCGCCCTGCCACTGCACAAGGATGGATCAGGCCGCATCCTCGCCGTCGCCGCAACCCGCCGCTCACCGCTGCTACCTGAAGCGCCGACTTTTATCGAGTCCGGCCTGCCGGACTTCCTTATGGCGAGCTATTGCGGCCTGCTGGTGCCGCGCGCGACACCTGCGCCGGTAGTTTCTGTGCTGCGCGACGCCGTGGCCGCCGCGACTGCCGACCGCGCGATCCGGTCAAAGCTGGAGGAGATCGGTTCGGAGGTCGCGTCCGGCGCCGAGCAGACGCCCGATGGCTTCAGCGCCTTCCTCCAACGCCAAGCCGCCGACGCGAAGAGGGCCGCCGACCTCGCCGGCCTCAAGCCGGAATGAACGCGCCCGATCCCCGAGTGCCCGCTGGGGCCTGTGACTGTCATTGCCACATGTTCGGCCCTGCCGTTCGGTTTCCCTATGCCGAGCCGCGCTCCTACACACCTGATGATGCGCCGCTGGAAGCCTACCTCGCCCTGCTTGACCGCCTCGGTCTCGCCCGAGGTGTCGTTGTTCAGCCGAGCGCCTATGACCGCGACAATAGCGCGACCCTCGACGCCCTGCGCCGCGCGCCGGAGCGGCTGCGCGGCGTGGGCGTGGGCGGCGCGGAGTTGACAGTAGCCGTCATGCGTGACTGGCACAGTGCCGGCATCCGAGGCCTGCGCGCCAACGAGTACCGCCGCGCCGGACAGACCGCCTACCATGGCGGCGTGCAACTCGCCGAGATCGAGCCACTGGCGTCCGCCATGCGCGACCTCGGCTGGCATCTCCAGCTCTGGACCGATGCCGCCGATCTACCGGAACTGATGCCCCGCCTCCTGCGCCTCGGCATGCCAGTGGTGGTGGACCACATGGGCCGGCTGCACCATGCGCGCGGCACTGCCGATCCGGGCTTTGAGGCGCTCCGCCGCGGCGTTGCCGAAGGGCGGCTCTGGGCAAAGCTCTCCGGCACCTACCGCCTTCGGGCCACCGCACCCGATTACGCGGAGGCTCGTCCCTTTCACGACGCCCTCATCGCGGCCAGTCCCGACCACATTGTCTGGGGCACGGACTGGCCGCATCCGCGTCCTGAAGACGGGATACCTGATGCCGGCCGTCTGCTAGAGGTCTTCCTGGACTGGACGCCGGAGCCGATCCGGACGCGGGTCCTCGCGCGCAATCCAGAGGTCCTGTACGGCTTCCCCTCCATGTAGCTAGGCTGCCGGTTCTGTTGCAGCTTTTGCGCACAGTGATGACCCACGCCTCCGTGCTGCAGGGCTCGCAGGTGTGGGCGGGCTGCGCCTCCCCGATCTTGGCTCATGTGAGGCGGAGTACTCCGGGCGCCCGAACTCGAGCATACAGTTCAGCACGTCGGCGGCGACGGCCGCCGCGGCTTCCTGCTACCCCGGCGGCTCACTGCGCTGCAAATTGATTCGTGCAACGCCGCCGGGTGCGGCTTTTCGTTGCGATCAGATGTCGAAGGATACCGTCTCGCCCTCGCCCTGGAGGCGGATGTCGAGCACATAGGTCGGCACACCGTCCCGCTCCTCTCGCCGCGCGACGAGCGTCTTCCGCCGCTC
>JBHTFH010000121.1:0-7505 GCA_042666135.1 Roseomonas sp. GCM10028921
TTCTGGCCGAAGCGCATTTCATCCTGGAACCAGAGCGTCAGGCGCTTGCCTGGATGCCTGGCCGCAATGCGGTCCAGCTCGCTCTGCAGCCCCCTTTGGCAAAGGCCTCCCGGGCAGCCGGATCCGCCTTGGGGTGCGAGGGCCTGGCCTTCTGCCGTGACAAGCCCAACGCGCGCACGAGTTTGGACATGTGGCCCTCGTGGTAGCGGACACCCCAGCGTGCCTCCACCTCCCGGCAAAGCTCTCCCAGGGTCCAGGCCGACAGGCCCGTCCTCTCCACCTCCGGCCCATCCAGGATCAGCTGGCGCAGCGCTGCCCGGCGGTCCTCGTCCAGCCGCGGCCTGGCCCCAGACCGGGGCCGGTCATGTAGGCCCGCCAGACCCTCGGCGTTGTAGCGCAGCACGGCATCGCGCAATGCCTGCCGTTCCATACCGGCCAAACGCGCCGCTTCCGCCCGCGTCATACCCTCCAGCGCGCCCGCGATAGCCTGCATCCGGGCAGCCGCGGCACGGTCCGGTTCACGCCGGGCAAGGCGCCGCAGCTCCGCTGCCGGCATGTCGTCGCGTATCGCAAGCCGCTTGCCGTTCATCGTGCTCGCCCCACCAAGGTCAGGCCACGACCGAATCAGAACCCTCCGCGTCGAACCAAATCACATGCGAGTCAAATCCCGCGCAGGCCGGTGAGCGGGGTCTGCTCCTGCCCAATCATGCCTCAGAAGCCGTCGTTCCGCTTACGGCCATGGCCTGCCGTAGCCTGCCCCGCCCGAAAACATGAGGGTTCCGACCTAGGGCACGAGCGGCGGGGCGGGATGCCGTTTTGCATCTCGATGGACCTCGAGGGCGCGAGGGTTCATGCTTCATAACGGACAGCCTCTTTAAGGATCAGGCGGCAAATTGGCAGGAAAGAGGACGACGTTGCTCCACCGAGGGCAGCAGTACGGCGCGTTGCCGATTGCAGAGATCGAGGGCGAGCTCAAGGTGCTGCTCGTCACCAGCCGGGAGACCCATCGGTGGATAATTCCAAAGGGCTGGGCCGAAGAGGACCTCTCGCCCGGCGGATTGGCAGCGAAGGAGGCGTATGAGGAAGCCGGGGCGGTCGGTGAAGTCACGCCCGAGCCGATCGGATGTTACAGCTA
This sequence comes from Roseomonas sp. GCM10028921, assembly GCA_042666135.1. Taxonomy (GTDB): domain Bacteria; phylum Pseudomonadota; class Alphaproteobacteria; order Acetobacterales; family Acetobacteraceae; genus Roseomonas. The sequence continues at coordinate 1,136 of JBHTFH010000121.1, forward strand.
CAGCAAGCGCCTGAAGGACGGGAGCAGCCTCACCTGTGAGGTCCAGGTCTTCCGGATGACGGTTGCCCACCTGCTCCAGGAATGGCCGGAGCGGTCCCAGCGCGAGCGGAGGTGGTTCACGCTCGGCCAGGCCGCCGAGCAGGTGGCTGAGGCAGGGCTGATCGAGTTGCTGCGAGGGATGGTGCCATCGTCTTCCGGCAGCTGAGGATCAGCTGCAGCGGCATGCTCATTGGCCAGGGCTATCCCTGGAATGTACGGAAGCCCGACCTCCATCTCCAGGGGTGCGTGTTACTGATGACGAGGTATATCGCCGCCCCTCACTTCGGAAGATCCAGTAGTGGCAGTAGAGATTGAGCGGAAGTTCCTACTCCTCAATGATGGGTGGAAGGCCGGGGTGACGCAGACCCTGGTCCTTAGGGACGGTCTGCTGGCCAGGTTCAGCGAAGGCAAGGTCCGGATCCGGCACGCGGGTGATCGGGCCTGGATCACGGTCAAGGGTCCCCGCAACGGCATCAGCCGTGCCGAGTTCGAGTACGAGATCCCGCTGCAGGAGGCCGAGGAGATCCTCTCGATCTGCGAGTTGCCCCATATTGAGAAGGTTCGCCACATCGTGCCCTATGGCGGGCTAAGCTGGTCGGTCGACAGTCACCAGGGTCTGCTTGCCGGGATCGAGTTCGCTGAAGTTGAGCTTGAGCATCCGGAGCAACCGATCACCCTTCCGCCCTGGGCCGGCGAGGAGGTGACGCACGACCCTAAGTACCGCAAGGCCAACCTGCTGAAGCGCAACGCGGACCTGATACGGGGACGCTCCTAAGGCCAGCAGAGCGACCTCTCACCTCACGGCGTCCCCGGTTCCACGAGGCCAGGGCAGCTTACGAGCTGCTGAGGCCCCTTAGCCCGTGCTCACCCCTGGAAGGGCGGTGTGCTTGAAGCTCCGCCATGCCTTGGGCAGATGCTCCAGGGCATGGGTACGGCGCTTTGCGGCCCAGCTTCTCAGGGAGGCTGTCGCGGGCGTGAGGGCTTTGTCCCGGCCCGACAGCCGCTCTGCCAAGGTCACCGCCACCGCAGCATCGTTCAGCGCCCCGAGCCGCTCCTGCAGCACCTTGCAGCGATGCAGATAGGCCCCCACCCGCTTTCGCCGGTGCAGCGGCACCAGGAACTCCATCCCGTAGCGCAGCTTCTTCAGCGCCTTGCGGAGTTCATGCAGCTCCTCATCCGAACGGTGTCGGATGCGGCGCCCGCGCCGGATCACCCGCAGCGCGAGCCGCCCCTCCAGCTCCGGCACCAGCTCTGCCAGCGGCTCGGTCATCACCCCACCATCCGGCATGCCGGACAGCGCCACTGGATCCTCGGCCCAGGCGGCAAGGCCCAGCACCAGACGGGTCATGGCCGGGCGGGCGAATTCCTCAGCGAGCCTCGTATGTGCCGCGGCTTGCTCGGCCTCCGCGGCAGCAAGCAGCCGGGCCAGGAGGGGCTCGGCAAGGCCGTGGTTGCTCAATTCTAAAAGGGTTTGGGCACAGAATACATCCCAGTCCCGCGCCTCGCCAAGGATGCGGCCGAGCTGCCGGAGTTCCTCGGTGAAGTGCTCCTTCTGTATCTCATTCAGGTAAGGGCGGAAGAGTGCCAGACACGCCCGCAGGCGCCGGATGGCGACCCGCATCTGGTGCACCCCCTCGATCACCCCCGCAGCCGCAGCGGGCTGGTTGGCCAATAGGCTGGCTAGGGTGGTGCCGGTGATACGACGGAAGGCCTCGCCCAGCGTGACATCGGCCGGAAACCCAATCTCGCCCTGCTTTTCCACCTTTCGGGGCTTTCCGGTCAGCAACCGCCAACCGCGCTCTGACTTGGCCTCGGTGCCCAGTACGAGGGGAATATCCGCCTGCAACGCCTCAACTATGCGAAACAGCGCGAGGGGCGTCCCCTCCTTCAACTCGAGCTCCATTTCGTGGATGAGCTCCTGCGCATCACCCGCGCAGATGTTGCCGAGATCTGTCGTGACCTCCACCAAGGCCCTATCCAGCCGAAGGGCTCGAATGCTGCGCGTTACCTCCGTGGTGAAGAGGGGCATCAGCGCTGCCGTGTCTGGCACGAGCGGGGCGAGCGGCGTCTCCAAGAGGCGCCGCGGGTCTGGGCGCTCCTCTGGGACCGGCCATTCCCATTCGCCGCGCCTAAAAGGATTGTCGCCGCCACGGAGCTTCAGCGTCTGGACGTACCGGCCGTCGGCACGGCGCACACGCAGGCTGGCTCCTGACTGAGCCAGCTGGCGATCAGGAGTGTCGAAATAGGTCGTCACCTCCTGGCGTGGTGGCTGGCTCTCACCGGCCTGGAGGATGGGATGAGTGGCGATCGCCGCCTCTACACCTTCCGGCAAACGGAACCTGATCTCCAGTTCCGTGGGATGAGACTTTGTCTTGCTGGTCATGGACCCGTCGAGCGTTCTGCGGGCGGACATGTTGCCGTACCCGGAACAGGAATCGGGATCGCAAACTCGTCGACACTAAATTGCAATCAACTTGTCATATCGACTCGCGTTCCCGATCACTGCGGTTCCCTGTGAAACCGGTGTTCAGCAGGGGCGCGGGCCCTGGGCACTGCTCCGTGCGACGGCACTAGATGTTTATCCAATGGTTTGGTGGTGCAGTCTTTTCTCCTGGGTGGAAGGACGCACTATGGGCCAACTTCTCCACGGCAGCGCCACAACGACAGCGGCGGTCCGTCGAGCGATACAGCAGGGTCAAGAGAGCCTGAGGGGGCTGGCCCAGCGCTACGGGATAAACCCCAAGACAGTGGCGAAGTGGAGGAAGAGACCTCTGTCTCTGACCTTCGCACCGGCCCTCAGGAGCCTCGGTCAACGGTCCTGTCGGCCGAGTATGAGGCCGTGGTCGTTGCCTTCCGCCGCCACACGCTATTGCCGCTGGACGACTGCCTCTACGCCCTCCAGCCGACCATCCCCCACCTCACGCGCTCAAGCCTGCACCGCTGCCTCCACCGCCATGGCATCAGCCGCCTGCTGGACACCGAGGGCGACAAGCCGCAGCGCTCAAAGTTCAAGCGCTACCCGATCGGCTACTTCCACATCTGCATTGCCGGGGTTCGGACAGAGGAAGGCAGGCTCTACCTCTTCGCCGCCATCGACAGGACCTCGAAGTTCGCCTTCGCCGAACTGCACGAGAAGGCCACACGCCGGATCGCCAGCAACTTTCTCCGGGCTCTCGCCACAGCGGCTCCCCACAAGATCCATATCGTGCTCACCGACAACGGCACGCACTTCACCGAACCTGGCGGCGATGGCTGGACGCCCGAGGACATCACGCAAATGCTGGCCCAGAACAAGCCGTTCCTCTGCCATGCGTTCGAGTTCGCCTGCGCCGAGCTCAATGTCGAGCACAGACTGACCAAGCTGCGGCACCCTTGGACGAACACCCAGGTCGAGCGAATGAACCGCACCATCAAGGGTTCGAGGCACTGCCTCGGACCCGTCAAGCGCTTTCATTACGAAAGCCACGACCAACTCCGCCAACACCTCGCCGACTTCGTCGCGGCTGACAACTTCGCCCGTCGGCTGAAGACCCTACGCGGCCTCACGCCCTATGAAGCCATATGCAAAGCCTGGACGGAGAAGCCGTCCAGGTTCATCCAGGACCCGCACCGTCAAATCCCGGGACCAAACATCTAACATCGATAAGTCGCCTGGTCCGCGGCACCTCGACCACAGGCTCGGCGCGAGCTATCAGGTACTGGCAGGCGAAATCCTATATGGTGTCCGCTCTCATAGGCTCACGATCTGAAAGCAGACTGTCAGGTATCAGCCAAACGCAGTCGTTTAGCTCGGCGGCGTGACAACTTGGTTTGGGTCGAACGCAGCACCAGCTGTAGTCTCCTCCCCTGCCCCATCAGGCACGAGATCCAGGGATTATCGTACCTTAGTAGCCGGCGAGAGTGGGCAGAATGGGCAGCAAGTGGATCGCCGTGGCAGCAGCTGGGCCGCAAGAGATCAGGCAAAGCGTTATCCGCGCCGCACCTCCTTGATCGCGGCAACATCTATCTTCGTCATCGTCATCATGGCGTCGAACGCGCGCTTCGCCTCGTCGCCGCCAGCCGCCAGTGCGTCGGTCAGCGCGCGCGGAGTGATCTGCCAGGAGATCCCCCACCGGTCCTTGCACCAGCCGCATGCGCTCTCCTGTCCGCCGTTGCTGACGATGGCGTCCCAGTAACGGTCAGTCTCCTCCTGGTCGTCGGTGGCGATCTGGAATGAGAAGGTTTCGTTATGCCGAAATTCGGGACCTCCGTTCAGGCCCATGCAGGGGATGCCCGCGACCGTGAACTCCACAACCAGCACGTCGCCCTCCTTGCCGGCTGGATAGTCGCTGGGTGCGCGGTGCACTGCTCCCACCGCGCTATCAGGGAAGGTTTCTGAGTAGAAGTGCGCGGCAGCCTCGGCATCCTTGTCGTACCAAAGGCAGACCTTATTCTTTGACATTGCTTGTCCCTTCTCTCTGTACCAGTTTACCGACTTTTTCTCGCGTCCGGCATACTGCGGCTTGGGTGACAAGACCCCATTCTGCCGGTGGTGAGGGTTCGTCGTACCCGGGCGAGAGGACCCGCAGCGGCCAGCCCTCGACTCTTGGGGCGGCAGCCAGTGCGCCTGGCTTCACCACGGTCCGCACACCCACACTAGGAGCCGAGCGGAAGGTTTGCCGCTTGGGCCGCTGCATCGGGTACAGGCCGTGTGAAAAAGCGCCGATCGGCGACCCTGGCGGCCTGTCGTTCGGAAGCCCTACAACGCTCACCCGGCACGTTCGAGCCTACATCACCGGCGACAGATTTCCGTCCACGTTGATCGCGGTCCCGGTGACATAGCTGGCCGCATCCGATGCTAGAAAGCAGGCCACATTGGCGAACTCTTCGGGGGTGCCGACCCGGCCCATGGGGATGCCTCTGCCCATGTCGGCGAGGAACTCGGCATAGGCCTGACCCTTCTGCGCCTGAGCGTGCCGACGAGCCCACTGGTCACTCTCGATCAAGCCGACATGCAGCGAGTTGACCAAAATATTGTGAGCAGCACCTTCTCCGGCCAGCACCTTGGTGAGAGCCATGCCGGCGGCTCGCGACACCGCGGTGGGGGCGCCGCCCGCCTTGGGCGCCTTCGCACCAGTATTCAGCACGTTAATGATCCGCCCCCAGCGCCGCTCCACCATCTGCGGCCAGATCAGCCGCGCAAAGCGAATGGCTGCAAAGAGCTTGAGGTCGAGATCGGCCTGCCACACCTCATCCGTGATGGTCGGGAAGGCACCAGTCTGCGAGGTGCCCGCGTTGTTCACGAGAATATCTACCCGGCCCAGCCCGGCCATAACCTCGCCGTAGGCGCGTGCGACATCCGGCGCATTGGATACGTCGCAGGTGATGGCCAGGACGCGACCGCGCGTTATCTTGCTGACTGCCTCACGGGCATCCTCAAGAACCTCTGCCCGGCGCGCCAGCAGCGCGACATCTGCGCCACTGGCTGCCATGCGGGTCGCAATCGCCAAGCCCAAGCCCTTACTTGCCCCGGTCACCACGGCCACTCGGCCGTCCAACTTGATGTTCATGTCCGCTCCCCACCGCAGAAAGTTGCTCCGGCCAAATTCTCAGTGCCGGATGATGTTACGCCGACTCTCGACGGCGATCCTCATAGCAGCAAGGGGACAACCGCTTACGGCTGAACCACCCCCCAACTCACGCCGGAGATGGGCTCTGAGGAGGTGAACAGGCTGCGAGAACGGCTACATGGTTGTGAGGCGGTCGGTTTCCGCGCCTGACGACCCATCGCCGATACGCCCGTGGCAGTAGGTGTCCTGCAAAGAACAGACACTTCAGTCCAGGTGTCCGGCATTGGGCTATTGAAGGTCAGAGCGGCGGAGTTAAGCTGGCTGGTGGCCTCCGCACCGAGGTACGCTTGGCTCAATGGCATAGTCGTGGCCGGCCTCGGCGAGCGACGCCCGCCTGACGTGGTTGCCTATTCGATATTCGAGATCCTCTGACGTGACCATCATAAGGACCGGCGAACCCGGTTCGAGTTCGGCCAGCTAGACACAGGACGGAATTCGCTCATGTCGTCCGTCACGACGATCACCACCATCGCGCCGCTTCCGGCGTGGAGTTGCCCCCATCAAACCAGATGAGGTGGATGGCTCCCGCTCACGGCATCTGAGTGCCAGGGTGGGTTGCTGTCGGGCGAACCCGAGCGATGAGCCATTCACCATGGAAGTTACAACGATCGGCCTGGATCTGGCCAAGATGGTCTATTCGCAAAAGGCAAATTCTGCCTGATCCGATGGGGCGGGTTGGTCCTTCCGCAGCCCCGAGGGTGGACAGTGGGTGACCGAGCACT
>JBHTFH010000122.1:0-7471 GCA_042666135.1 Roseomonas sp. GCM10028921
TCCCACGGCTCGTCTCCTGTGCTGAGGCAAGGCGCCGGCCCACCCGGCGCAACCCTCGATCATCCTGCACAGTTCGAGGCGGGCCACCCCCGCCTCACACGGACATTTGGTCTAGGCCCTTCGAGCCCTTGGACACCGCGCTACCCGCACGCACGTTTCAAACGACGCGGAGCACGACGCGCCGGGCCGCTTCCAGGGCTGCGCCGAAGACAAGGTGCGAGAGGATGGCGTAAGCGTGTGTCTCGGGAGGAGAAGCCCAGGGCGGCCCAGAAAGCTTGGTTGCGGGCACGAGCGCCTCGTCGGCGACTACCGCCACAGCGCTTCCATAGGGTAGCCCGAAGCCGGCCGTGATCCACGGCTCGATCTCCGCCGCCACGCCGTAGGCCATCCCCAGGGCGGCTCCGAAGCCGTAGTGCACGGCCTCTCCGGCGCGGCCTTTTTCACGCTCTTCGATGCCGTGCCCGACCAGCCGCTCGGCGGCCTTCACGGTGACCGGATCGCCACCCCTGTCCGAACTCGACCCAGGACGGGGCACCACCGCTTGGAATTGGTTCATGGCAAACGACGCGAAGATGCCGGCGACGGCGCCCGCGAGCGCGCCCCGGAATTTCGGGAGGTGGCCCCCTTGAGCGTGTTCCAGACCGTGTCCGTGACCACGCCATAGATCAGATGCGCGACCAGCCCGCGCGCATGCGCCTGCCAGGGATAGCGCCTCGGATCGGCAGAGAACCCGGCTGCCGCATTTGCCAGCTCGTCCTGGATCAGGAACAGCCCGAGCCCATAGAGGAGGCCCCGGTCGGCACCCACTCCGGGCACGCGCCCCTTCATCGCACCGTAGATCGCGGCGGGACCGATGCCGATGGCGTAGTGGATCGCCGTGCCTGCGGCGTGGTGCTGGGAAGGGGAGAGTTCGGCGCCGGTCATTCTTTGCGCCCTTTGCGCGATGACGTGCGCGGGGTCCTCGCCACCAGGGCGGACCTGCTGTGTCTGCCGCCGCGCCTCGGGATTCTCATGGCGGTAGTTGAACCAATCGACCCGATCCATGACCCACACACCGACCGCGCCCGCTATCACGCCCAGGACTATATCGCCCAGAATGTCGTCGCCGTTCCGGTGCATCTTCGCCCCCCCGTCCACCTGCCATGGAACAGGAGCGCAGGAGGATGGTTTCAGCCCGTCCCGGAGCGGTCCAGCCAACCCGCTACGTTGAACCGGCCTTTCATGAGGTGCGCAGGGCACTCGCCCTGCGCTTGACTTGCGTTCACCCTGCCCTTGCCTTGCGGGTTTTACTCAGCATCAAACCGGGCGTCCTTTACTGTGCCGGCCCGCCAGCATCAGGCGGACCGCAGCCTCAGGGTCGATCCCGGGCCGCCCGCTGTCGGCCGCATGGTACTCCGCCACCTCCGCCCGCAGCCAGCCGAAGTCAAGGACACGGTCGGCACGGACCAGCACGTGGGCGTTGGGGATCAACTCGCGCAACGAGCCGGCAAACACCAACCCGTGCTGACCGCGCGCCCGACGTCCCAGCATCTCTCTAACCACAATCGCCGCCGCAGCAGCGAATCAGGACAATTCGGTTTTTCAACAGGCTCGGGCGGGCAGTATCAGTCCTCCACCTGCTCCCAGGACAGAATTCGGTAAGGCCGCTCAGCTAGGGCGCTGCCGAGGCGCACAATAGCGCGGCGCGTGAAGCGCCCACCCTCCTGCCCGGAGGCCACGGCGGAGATTGCGAGCACGCGCAGTCCGGCGTCGCTCGCGGGCGGGAAGTCGGCCTGTCCCGTTACGTCCCGGATCGCCTGTTGCACCAGAGGCGGCGCTATCACCCCGTCAGGGTCAGCCTCACGGAATACGGTGAGGTTTGGCGCCAGCCGGTCGAGCAGCGCCGGCGTCATTCCCAGCACGAGCCCGAGCTCTGCGACGGACCGAAAGGGCGCTTCCGGTGGCCCGTAATCGAGCCCAGCCTGCCGGTACTCCGCTGCTTTGGCCCCGAGCGGCCTCGGCCTGGTGGAACGAGTGCGCCAGTCGATGATAGCTGCGGTGATAGATTGCGCTTGGCGCTGGTCGGCCCCGGCGCGGCGGAGCAACGCTTGCATCAGCGCGTCCGATACGGTGTTCGGGTTCACCAGCCCCGCTTGGTCCTCTACGCGCACGAAAGCGCGGCCGCCGGGCAGATCGAGCTGTTGCTCGATCTGCCGCCGCGGACCATTAGCACGCCAGCCGGCCTCGCCGGGGTCGAGCAGGTGAAAAATCGCTTGGTGTACTGCCCCATCAGCGATTGCCTCCGCCACGGCGGCCGCGCGCAGATTGGCCGAGAGCCGGACCTCCCCGCGCCCGCCGGCGACGAGAGAGGAGACAATCAACGTCAAAACTACCAAAGTCCACAGCACGAGGAGAAGTGCGAAGCCGCGCTCCTCCGGCGCTGTAGAGTTAGCGCGGGTCAAGCCCGAGCCGCCGCCGCACCCGCACCTGCGGATCGGGCGAGCCGGATAGGGGCAGGGATTGCAACTCGCCCGGCAGAGCGGCGGCATTGGCCAGGCCGTCGCGCAGGTCCTCGGTCAGCGCCCGAGCATCGCGCTGGTCGTTGATGACGCGCGGCGTGATCAGCACCAGCAGTTCCGTCCGTTGCCGTTGGTTGTCCTGGCTGCTGACCAGCGAGCCGAGGACAGGAATGTTGCTGAGCCAGGGAATACCCTGGTTTCCGCGGGAGGCGTTGTCGCGGATCAAGCCGGCTAGACCCACCGTCTGCCCATCCTGCACCGCGACGCGGGTACGGACTACGCGCTGTGAGAAGGTGGGCGAGTTAAGGCCGGTGGTGGTAGTGCCCGCCACGACGTCGCTCACCTCTTGGCTGATGTCGAGGGTGACAAGACCGCCGCTGTTCACCCGCGGTGTCACCTCCATAATCACGCCGGTCTCGCGGTAGTCGACCGAGGAGACGACAGGCGCGCCGGTGGTAAGGGTACTCTGCGCGCTCTGCGTCAAGAAGGGGACGAGTTGGCCGACTTGCAGTCGCGCGGGCTCATTATCGAGCACCACGAGTTGCGGCGAAGACAGGACGCGAACATCGGTCACCGCCTGAAGAGCCGAGATGGCCAGCGGCGCCCCGGTGCCTGCGCGCCCGGTTAGGACAAAGCCCGGAATCGCCGTGTTCAGCCCGGCCGAGGCGGCGGCGGCGGCGGCGGTGGAGAGCACGCCATTGAACTCGCCAGCGCGGAAGAAAAATTGCGTGCCATATTGCAGTTGGTCGTTCAGCGTCACCTCGGCAATGGTGGCGTCGATGCGGACTTGGAGCGGCAGGATGTCGAGGCGGCGGAGCGTCGCTTCCAGTGTCCCGCGTTCCTGCGGCGTGGCATAAACCAACAGCGAGTTGTTCTGTGGGTGCGGGATAACTCGCATGCTGTCCGGGGCCGAGCCGCTGCCGCCACCGCTTAAATCTCCAGGTTCCAAGCCGCCGAGGAGCGGGTTCGCCGAATTCTCCGCCGCGGCCGGGACCGAAGGGGCCAGCACCGCTGCTCCGCCGGACCTTCCACTGGACGGGCCAATGTTGGACTGCCCGAGCCCGCCCGCTCCCGTGCCGCTGCGCGCGCTGACTCCGGCGCCTGTCCCGATGCCGGAACTGCCAATGCCGCTGCCCGTGTTTGAGGAAACCTCCCGCGGCTGTCGCCCCGGCGCGATGCTGCCCGACGGCGTTGGTTGTGCCGTCACGCGGCCCGGGGTGAACGCCTGCTGCAGCACGTAGGCAATGTCGTTGCTTCGCCCGTTCTGTAGATAATAAACGCTCCAGCCTCGCACGTTGGCGCGCCGCGTGCGCTCCACCAGAGAGTAGACACGGCGCGCATCCTCCACATAGCGGGGCTGGGCCGAGACGACGAGAACGGCGTTGATCCGCTGCATCGGCACCACTCGTACGAGCCCGGTGAGTGAGCCGCGGCCTTGGCCGCTACCTGCCGACTGCCCGCCCAGCGCCTCCTGTAACGCGGTCGCGTAGTCGCGCGCGTCGCCGGCCGTTACGGGGAACACAGCGTAGGATTGGCCGGCCAGGATGTTGATGTCGAAGGCGGCAATGAGGCCGAGCAGCGTGTCCCGCGTGGCGGGATCGCCGCCGACCAGCAGTGCGTTGCGCCCGGCATCGGCGACAATGCGCCCGGCGCCCGCGACGAAGGGCTGCAGCACGCGCGCCAAGTCCTCCGCCGCCGCGTAGCGCAGCGGTACAGCCATGCCGCCGGCCGGCCCGGCAACGGTTCCCCCCGTTACCGGGCCGGCCGCCACGCCCTGGGTCATTCCCTGGGCGGCCGCGAGGGGCACGACCCGGTACAGCGCGCCGCTCTGCACCACCGTTGCTCCGTTCTGCGCGAGCAGGGCGTTCAGCGCTGCCAGCGCCTGGACGCGGTCGAGCCGCTGCGGTGTGCGCAGCGTGGCCGTGCCGCGCACCGCGGGGTCGATCGTGTAGTTTACCCGCAGAATATTGCCGAGGACCTGCGCAGCGACCTCGCGAATATCAGTGTCGGCGAAGTCGAGCGAGATGTCGGCGGCGCCGGGCGCGATGCCCGGGGCCGCCCCCGCCCGCGCGGTGCCGAGAACGGCGGGGATACCTAGGCTGACCTGGGGCGGCGAGTTGGCGCCGGGCGTGCCGAGTACCTCGTTCACTCGCGCCGCCGCCGCACCGGTTCCCGCAGCCACGGGGGGCAGGGGTTCCAGTAGCGGCGGCTCACTGGTAGCGCAGCCGGCGGCGCCTAGCATGGTGAGCACCGGCAGAAGCCGCAACGCGGCGCTGGGCATCATCGGCCCGCCCCGAAAGCGGCGGTCTCGGCGTTGCGGTTCATGTTGCGCAGGATGTCTAGTCCGGACGGGGTAGCGTTCTGCTCAAAAGGCACGGCCTCTTCTGCCGCGCCCAGAGCGCTAAGGAAAGACCCGGCAGCTGGCGGGGACCCGGGGATTGGCGGGCCCGGCACGGGTGGGAGCGCGCCGGGGGCGTCGAGGCCCGATGGCGCTGGGCCCGGCCTGGAGCGCTGGCCCGCAGCCTGCCCCGCAGCCTGCGCGCCCGTAGCCTGCGAGGGCAGACGTGCCGCGGCCGGGGCGGCCGGGCGGTTTAGATCGAAGCGCGGGATCACCGTTTGGGCCCCCTCCGGCCCTGTCAATGTTACCTGTCCAGGCTCGATGCGCATTACTGTGAAGTCGCCGACCAAGCCGCCCTCTTGCACCACCAGCGGGGTCGGGCCGCCGGCGAAGATGGCACTGCGGCCCTCGGGGGTGACCAGCGTGCCCGCCAGCCGGGGCAGGACGGCGCCGGCTGCGGACACCGCGCCGCTCGGCGCTGGCGGCCGGCGGTCCGGGCTGAACAGCGGGCGGGCCAGGACCGTCGCGGCCCATTCCGCTGCCCGGCCCGGTACTCCGGCTGCCTGCACAGGCGAGGTGGCAGGGGGCGCCCGGCGGGGCGCTGCCTGTGGCAGGTCGGCATCCGTCTCCCCGGCCGGGTCAAACTGGAGAAGGATACCGGCGGACAGGGCGGAGGCGAGCAGCCCGAGGAGGAGGAAAGGGAGGCGGCTCATTGCGCCCCGGCCTCGCCGCCTGCCCGGAATGCGACGACGGTCAGGCTAGTGGAGACCGGCCGCCCCGCGCCGGGCGCGATGGAGGGAGCGTTGTGCACCCGCAACTCGTCTATCAGCATGCGCGGCGTGCCCTCCTCCATGGCCTGCAACAGTCCGACGAGCCCGGGCCAGGAGCCGTTAATGGAGAGGCGCAGGCTGATCCGGCGGTAGCGCCCGGCGGCCTCGGCCGCCAGCAACTCCGCGCTGTCGAGGGTCACGCCAGCGCGTGAAGCCATCCTCTGCACCTGACCCTGTAGGGTGGCGCCCGCGATGGAGTCGGAGGCGCCCCCCAGCAGGGCGAGCGGCGCACCGCCACTGGCCTCGGCCTCCTGCCGAACGTGCGGCAGGGTCCCGGCCACCCTTTCCATGCGCAAAGCTAGGATGCCGCCCTGAGCCAGTCGCTCCGCCCGTGCCGCGTGCCAGTCGAGCAGCGGCACCACGACGCCCAGCCAAATTGCGGCTAGCAGCAGCACCGTAATGCCGAGCGCCAGCAGCCGCCCACGCCGTCCAGTGGATAGGGTGTTCACGAGCCGAATTCCACCCGAATGGTGAAAACCTCGCCCCGGCTGCCCTCCTGCCTTGTCACCGGGGCAGCGAAGGCGGCTGAGCGGATGGAGGGGTCGGCGGAGAGCACTGCGATCAAGTGCGCCGCGCCACCTGACGACCCCGTCACGGACTGGCCGGTGAGCATCGCTAGGCCCTGCCGAAAGGACAGCGCCGTGAGATGGGTGTCGTCCGGGAGGATGGCGGTCAGGGCGGCCAGGGCCTCGAGCGGCCGGCCGAGTCGCGCCGCTTCGGAAGCCAGCGCATCGGTGCCGCCGGCGCGCTCGGCGATCCGGCGGCGCAGCGCCTCCACCTGCGTCACCGCAGGGCGGGCGGCGGCGATCCGCGCCTCGACCCTGCGCAGCGCGCGTTCCTGCTGCAGGAACGGGATGGTGATAGCCGTCAGGGCGAGCGCGGCGCAGGCCGTGGCTGCTAAGCGAACGGATCTGCGCCGACCGGCTGGAGTTCGCGCCGTGCCGGGCGCTGCTAGACCGAAGGACCAGCTGTTCCGCTCGCCGCACGGTGCGGTAAGGCCAGCCGGCGCCAGCCCGGCGGCCCGCAGCGTGTTCAACGCTCCTTCGTGTCCGCCGCGTGGTACCAGGGCAAGGCGGAGATGGAGTTGGCTGGCCGCGGTATCGCGGCGCCGGATCGCATAGGTCCAGAAAACCTCCTCGCTGGAAAATGGCGTGAGGCGGTCTAGTTCATAGGCCAGGACGCGATCCAGCTCTGGTTCCGTGGCTATCGGCAGGATGACCGAGCGCTCCAGCACCGCATCAGCGGAGAGACGCAACAGCACTCTCGGTGGCCGGCGGCTGTGCCCGGCCGCGCGGCGCATAGCGGTCACCCCCGCCGCGTCCGTGGCAAAGATGCCAATCGGGGCTTCCCGCCCGCGCCGGCGGCGAGACAGGGCTAGGCTGCCGTCCGGGAGCTGCATGGCTAGCACAGCATTGGCGCGGTTCTCAGCCTGCCACAGGCGGGCGGGCAAAAGATCGCGCATCTGCCCGGCCCACCACACGGAAATCTCCTTCACCAGCCGCATCCATGCGTTTCCCCGATCGTGCTGAAACCTATACCGACCCCGGGCTGGGCGCTACGAAACGTTCCTAGTGTCCTGATCGCGAAATTCCTACGATCATAAGGATGGTCGTAGGGGGCGATGATGGGCAAGCCTGCGGTGTCGATTGCGCTGAGTGAGGCCGAGCGGCGGGAGTTGGAGTCGCTGGCGCGGGCCCACAAGACCGGTCAAGCGATGGCACGACGGGCCCGGATCGTGCTGGCTGCAGCGACAGGTCTAGAGAACAGGGCGATCTGCGCCGAGGTGGGCGCGGACGCGAACACGG
>JBHTFH010000123.1:0-7392 GCA_042666135.1 Roseomonas sp. GCM10028921
ACGTCACGCAGGCTGAGGCTGAAGCAGTGGTACAACCACACTGCATGCTGGATGACCTCGGCCGGGTAGCGGAAGCCTCGATAAGGGCTCGGAGAGGCCATGCAATGCAGGCTGCCACGGCCCTGCGGACCCGCCAACCTGACAAGGCCCTTCATGTCCGTCCTCTGCCTCGCGGCCACTGTGCTCTTCTGGATCGATGAGTCCTGCCCTAGGCCAAGACTGTTCCGAAAACGACCGCTTGCGGATCGCTGCCCGGCGAGGCAGTCCTACTCTTTCTCGACGACAGCAGGTTCCATATGCCAACCTTCCGCGGTCTGTCAGCATTCCCCATCACTCCCGCCGGCGATGGCGGCCGCGTTGACACTGACGCCCTCGCCACGCTGCTCCGGCGACTGCAGAAGGCGGAGGTGGACTCCGTTGGACTGCTCGGCAGCACCGGCACCTACGCTTACTTGACGCGGGCTGAGCGGCGTCGGGCGATCGAAGCGGCGGCGGAGTGCGTCAGTGGTCGCGTGCCGCTCGTCGTGGGCGTCGGCGCCCTCCGCACGGATGATGCCCAGGATCTCGCGCGGGATGCTGAGGCGGCCGGGGCAAACGGGCTACTGCTGGCGCCTGTCTCCTACACGCCGCTCACCGATGAGGAGGTGTTCCAGCACTTCGCGGCCGTGGCAGGGGCGACCGGCCTGCCGCTCTGCATCTACAACAACCCGAGCACGACGAACTTCACCTTCAGTGACCAACTCGTGGCGCGCCTCGCCGAGGTGCCTAGAATCTTCGCTGTGAAGAACCCCGCTCCTGCGCCGACCGAGGCGAAGGCGAAGGTCGCCACCCTCCGCGCGCTCCTGCCTGGCGATTTCGACATTGGCTACAGTGGCGACTGGCATTCGGCGGAGGCCGTGCTCGCGGGCGGTGTGGCCTGGTACAGCGTGATCGGCGGCCTCCTGCCGCGGCCCTCTCTTGCCCTCATGCGTGCCGCCCAGGCGGGCAACGCGGCGGAAGTGCATCGGCTCAACGCTGCTTTCGGGCCGCTCTGGGACCTCTGCAAGCAGCACGGGAGCCTGAGGGTGGTCTACGCGGCCGCGAACCTGCTGGGGCTCACCGGGGCACAGCCGCCCCGGCCGATTCTTCCCCTCGGTGCTGCCGAGCGGGGGCGCACCGAAAACGCGCTGGCAGCACTGGACGCCTGACAGGGTGGCAGAGGCGGCCTGCAACAAGCTGTCTCGGAAGCCTCCCGTCTTCGGACTGGCTTTAAGTTCCAGGCGGACCGCGTCTGCCCGTGATTGTATGGAAAGGCGGACGCCAGTGCCAGATTGTGGGCGTGCCGTCGCTCTTAGGGGTGCCTATTGTTGCTCGCCATCATCGTTGAGCGGCGAGCCTTGCGAAGGCCCAGTCCAGCCAGGGCAGCAGCGCCTCGATGTCTGAGGTCTCCACCGTCGCCCCGCCCCAGGTCCGCAGCCCCGGTGGTGCGTCACGGTAGGAGGCGACGTCGAGAGCCACGCCCTCCTCCTCCAGGATTGCCGCCAGCCACTTCGCGGCCTGCGTCTGCTCCGCCGCATCCATGGCCTGGAACCAGGGGACGGTGATCCTCAGGCAGATGGAGGTGCAGGAGCGCGTCGCCGGATCCTCGGCCAGGAAATCGGCCCAACCGCTGGAGGCCACCCATCCGGCCACCGCCGCCAGATTCGCCTCAGACCGCGCGACCAGCGCTTCCAGCCCGCCGACCGACTCGGCCCAGCGCAGTCCGTCGATCGCGTCCTCCACGCAGAGCATGGAGGGCGTGTTGATCGTGTCCCCTTTGAAAATGCCCTCGATCAGCTTCCCGCCCTTGGTCAGGCGAAAGATCTTCGGCAAGGGACGCCCGGCATCAAAGGCTTCGAGCCGCGCCACCGCGCGCGGGGACAGCGCGAGCATCCCGTGCGCCGCTTCCCCGCCCAGCACCTTCTGCCAAGACCAGGTCACGACATCGAGCTTCTCCCAGGGAAGCCGCATCGCGAAAGCGGCCGAGGTCGCATCGCAGATCGCAAGCCCCTCGCGATTAGCGCTGATGAAATTCGCATGCGGCAGGCGCACGCCCGACGTCGTGCCGTTCCAGACGAACACCGCGTCGCGCGAGGGATCCACCGGCTCCAGCGACGGCAGGTGCCCGAAGTCCGCCTCGCGGATTCGCACGTTGGGCAGCTTCAGCTGCTTGGCGATGTCGGTCGCCCACCCCTTGAAGAAGCTCTTCCACACCAGCACATCGACGCCGCGCGCGCCGAGCACGGACCAGAGCACCATTTCCATCGCGCCCGTGTCCGACCCCGGCACCACGCCCAGCCGCCAGTCCGCCGGAATCCCGAGCACGGCCTTGGATCGCTCGATCACCTCCGCGATGCGCGCCTTCGGCTCCGCGGCCCGGTGACTACGGCCGAGCATCGCACCCTCCAGCGCCGCCAGCGACCAGCCCGGGCGCTTAGCGCAGGGCCGGACGAGAAGCACGGGTTGGCGGGCCGGATTTCCGGCCCGCGAAACGGAGCAGTCATGGGGGCAGCATCGTCCTCAAGGCCATTCTTGGCCGGTCTAATGCAGATGGCTCCGTCATTTGCCGCGAGGCGAATTCCCCCTGGGCTGGGAAGGGGCGGAATGGGCCGGATACCGCGTCCTCGATCCGAGCCAGGGCTTGGCGGCGCCAGCGTAGGGAGGTTCGAGCGAAAGTGGGCATCAGCGTGCCGCTTGGGCGCTGGTCGCGACGGTGCGCTGGTCCCGCCGCGCCTCGTAGCTGATGCCCCGACGCGTCGCCCAAAGGTTGACGAGCTGGTACAGTGGGATGCCCGCGACATCGTCGGCTACAATTCTCTGCCCCCGGACGAGCAAGACCTCGCGCTTAACGTCACCCATCGTCACCAGGGCTTCGCTGACCACCGCGTCCAGGGCGGGGTTGGAGTAGCCGCCCCAGTTCGCGGGGCCCTGGCCCGTCCTGCCGTCCATCGAGACGAACATGTTGTTCAGGATGTAGCCTGCCTCGCCCGTTCGTCGTGTAGAGGCGACCGCGCCAGCGTGCCCAGGCACCCCACAGCCCCAGCAGGAGCATGAGCATCCCGAGGCCGACCATGACCCGGAAACTCCAGAACACGACGGTGGAGTTCGGCCGGTCGCCTGGGGGAAACTCCTTGAGGCCGGGGAACTGTCCGTCCCAGCTGTGGGTAAGGATGAGGCTGCCGAGCCGGGGAATCGCGATGGCGTAGCGCGTGGTCTCGGCGGCCATGTCGGGCAGACCGAACAGGATCAGCGGCACACCCTCGCCGGGCTTGTTCCCCCAATGCCCTTCCATGGCGGCGATCTTGGCTGGCTGGTGCTTGACCGTGTTCAGGCCGTGCAGATCGCCCACCACGATCTGAAGCGGCGCCACCACGAGCAGCATGCCCATGGCCATTGACAGCATCTTGCGCACCGCGGGCGTGTCGTTGCCCCGCAGCAGGTGCCAGGCGCCGGACGCGCCGACGAAAAGCGCCGTTGAGAGGAAGGCGGCGATCGTCATGTGCGCTAGCCGGTAGGGAAAAGGACGGGTTGAAGATGGTCTTCAACCAGTCCACCGGGATGACCCGGCCGTCGACGATTTCGAAGCCCTGCGGCGTCTGCATCCAGCTGTTGGAGGCCAGAATCCAGGTGGCCGAGATCAGCGTGCCGAGGGCGACCATGGCGGTGGAGAAGAAGTGCAGTCCCGGGCCGACCCGGTTCCAGCCGAACAGCATGACGCCAAGGAAGCCCGCCTCCAGGAAGAAGGCGGTCAGGACCTCATAGGCCAGCAGCGGTCCGGTGACGCTGCCCGCGAAGGCCGAGAAGTAGCTCCAGTTCGTGCCGAACTGGTAAGCCATCACCAGGCCGGAGACGACGCCCATGGCGAAGTTCACGGCGAAGATCTTGGACCAGAAGTGGTAGAGGCCTCGGCAGACGGGCTTCCCCTTCCACAGCCACATGCCCTCCAGCACCATGAGGTAGCTGGCCAGCCCAATCGTGATGGCCGGGTAGAGAATGTGGAACGAGACCCTAAAGCCGAACTGGATCCGAGCCAGTGTCAGCGCGTCCAGGCCAAACATGGGGTTCTCCAGAACCTCGCGGTACTCAGGCCGAGCGCTGATCGGGCTTTTCGGGCGGGGTGGTCGGCCGCTGTGGGGCGTGGGTCGTGACCCAACGGCCTTCCTCAGCCTTGTAGAAGAACTGGCTCGCGACCAGCCAACCCTTCAGCGGGCGCAAGGGCGGTACGCAGGTCAGCAGCATGAAGGGCAGCGTCGTGGCCAGATGCACCCAGGGCTCAGGCTCGAATTTTGCCTCGATCCAGAGCGCCAGGATGACGGCGGGGATGCAGGCGAAGCAGATGACGAAGAAGGCCGGGCCGTCTGCGGGATCAGCGTAGGAATAGTCCAGGCCGCAGACCTCGCAGTGGGAGCGGAGCTTGAGGAAGCCGCTGAACATGTGACCCTGGCCACAACGCGGGCAGCGGCCACGCAGGCCGGTGCTCACGGGGGGAAGCGGCGGCCACTCCTGTTCGGACGACATTGCATGCTCCTAAGTGAAGGCACTGCCCTGCAATGCCAATACAGACGCCATATTGTATGGACGATGTCGGCATACAATGTCAAGACAAACCGCCGCCGGGAGGTGGTGTTCGCCTACAATCGAAGTCTTTGTGGCGAGCAGTCGCGCTGGGTTCCGCTCTAAATCAAGCGACTTCGCGACCAGCAGGAAGCCGGAGCCCTGCCCTTCGGAGCTAAACCAGTGCCCACGCTTGCCTCTCCAGGCGGCGATTCACACAATCGAGGCGAGATGACATTTGTGTGGATTTCTATTCGCCACTTCTCCTCCTGATACTCTCGTTCGGGGCCTCACACCTCGTCACGGGAAAGATCCCGTCGCTCGAGGCGATTGCTGATGATGAGAACCCGGATACCGCCGCGACGTCCGCGAGAAGCAGTTCCCAAGCCTTGCGTTGCCCGAGGACGACTGCCGAGCGTCTGCCGCCTTCGTAGCGCCGCCCATCCCGTCATCAGGGCGGTCTTGCGGTCAGACAACGGTGGCGAGGTGAGGCATATCATGCCTGTCCAGAGCAGCAGCCAGGGACGTCAGGGCGCGCCGGAGGTCGTCCCGGTTCGCAGCGGCGCCCAGCGAAACCCGGACAGCGTCCGGCGCGGGGGCAACAAGCGAGAACGCATCGCTCGGGACCACCCCAAGCCCACCCTGGCGACGAAGGTGAGACGTGAAGTCCAGCCGGTTCCAGCGCGACGGTAGCCGGAGCCAGAGGTGCAGCCCCTCGGGGTGGGCGTTGAACAAGGCGCGGGGCAGGAGTTTCCGGGCCAGCCGCTGCCTCGCCGCACTCTCCTTCCGGATCGCCGAGACGACCGTGCCCGCCGTCCCGTCCCGCATCCATTCGGTGATCATCCCCGTCAGCAGGGGAGAGGCCATCAGCACACTGGCGCGCAGCATCGCACCGAGTCTCTCCACGCCAGCCCCGCCAGGCGCGACCAGGTAGGCCATCCGCAGGGCGGGCGAGAGAACCTTGGACATAGTCGAGATGTAATAGGTGATCTCGGGCGCGAAGGATGCGATGGCGGGGAGTGGGTGCGATGGCAGAAGCCCGTAGGCATCGTCCTCAACGATGCGCAGTCCCAGGCGCTGTGCGGTCGCTGCCAGTGCCTGACGCCGCTCCGGCGGCATGGTTACCGTCGTCGGGTTCTGGATCGTGGGGATGCAGCACAGCGCCTTCGGCCGCATCTCCCTGCAGGCGGCCTCCACGGCCTCGGGCAGCATCCCCTCGTCGTCCGCCGCCACCCCGGCCAGCCGGAGGCCGAGTTGCTCCGCGACGGCCTTCAGGCCGGGGTAGGTGAGTTCGTCGGTCAGCACCGTGTCGCCCGGCCCCACGAGAACGCCCAGAGCGGCAAAGAGCGCGGGCTGGGCGCCGGGGCAGACGAGCAGGCGTCCTGGATCAACCTCGCCGAGCACGGGCCGGAGCCACAGGGCACCTGCGGCCCGCTCATCCACTGTCCCTGCGCCAGAACGATAAGAGAGCACACGTCGGGGCTCCTGGCCGCCTAAGAGGCGCGAAAGGCCCCTTTGCAGCAGATCCTGGAAGCTCGGCTCCTCCGGGAGCGGTGGCAGGTTCATGCCGAGGTCGACGAATTCGTCCGACGTGGCCTGCGGGGACGGTGGTGGAGCCGCGGAACGAACGAATGTGCCCCGGCCCACCCGCGCATCGAGCAGGCCCCGCCGCCGAGCCTCCGCATAGGCGCGTGTGACCGTGGTGAGATCGACGCCGAGAGCCTTGGCGAGGGCGCGGTGGGTCGGAAGCCGCTCCCCCGGCCGCAACTCTCCCCTGGCCAGCGCTGCACCGACTGCGTCGGCGATGGCGAGGTAGATTGGCCCCTGCTCCCCTTTGATCTGCGGGACCCAGGCGCGCTCCACGTGCGACACACTCATCTTGCCAACAAGCCCCACAATTATCATATCGCGGGAGATGGCCCGCTCATTGTATGTATGTCGATTAGACTTGTATGGCAAGCGGGCTGCGAGGCGATAGAGGGAACCACAATGTCTGAGCCATCCAAAATCTCCATCGGCCTGCGGCGCGGCTTGTCTCTGCGTTGCCCGCACTGCGGCGAGGGCCGCCTGTTCAGCGGCTTCCTGAAAGTGAGCGAGAGCTGCGAGGCCTGCGGCGCTGACAACACGCTCTACCCCTCGGACGACGCACCGCCCTACCTGACGCTGTTCCTCGTCGGGCACCTGATCGTGCCTTTCGTCTTCTGAATGGATAAGGCATGGGAACCGACCCTTTGGGTCATGTTCGCGATCTGGCTGCCGCTGATCGGCGGCCTGACTCTAGCCACGCTGCCTTCCATGAAGGGCGCAACTGTCGGCTTCGCTTGGGCCACCGGCGTCACGCGCGAAACCGCGCGTCAGTAGCCCCTCGTACCAGTCGCCTTAGTCAATGACCGGTTTCGACCCAAACCGGACTCTCCCAGCGGTGATGCAAGCGGCCGGGACTGGCCGGCAAAGAACTGGCCGCTGCGGGGCACTTGGCGGGAGGGAGCAGCCGTTCATGAGTTTACGAGCCGCCACCGGGTACTACTCCGGTGTGGCCCAGGCAGCCGCTCGGACCTTCCTGCGTTGGTCCCGACATAAAGGACTGTAAACGGCCGTAGAGGCGTCATCCCTCCCGCCGGGCCAGGGGTGCCAGCAGCAGGAACCGCGATGCCCGACCTCGAGCGGATGATGAAGCGGCAGCAGGTTCTCGCGGACTTCGGCGAACTGGCCATCCGCTCCCCAGACCTGGACAAGATCCTGGCCGAGGCCTGCCGGTTGGTGGGAGAGGCGCTCGGAACCGGGCGCGCCAAGATCCTCGAGATCCTGCACGCGGAACGC
>JBHTFH010000124.1:0-7317 GCA_042666135.1 Roseomonas sp. GCM10028921
CCGCCGACACCTGATCGCGGCCGGTGAGTACCGGCGCGCTCAGACCAAGGCCTTTCGGATCTGGCGGCAGGAAACCTGCGCCCAAGCGGCACCCTGAGCCTGCCGCACCTCAGTCACGCGGCCAAACTCACCTTCTCGTCAAACAACTTGCCAATGCCGTTCGTCGTGCCGCCGGAGCGCTGGATAATCGAGCGGACGTTAGCGGGCCACCCGGACGCCCGACAACGAAGCGTCGACCACCAGCGTCAGGCACTCACGGCTGAAGTCGTCGACAACCGCCAGGACGCGAAACAGTCGCCCATCGGCCAGCGCATCAGACACGAAGTCCAGCGACCAGCGCTGGTTCGGCGCCTGCGGCAGCACCATCGGCGCCCGCGTGCCCACGGCCCGTTTCCGGCCAGCCCGGCGCCGCACCTGCAGCCTCTCCTCGGCATACAGCCGCCGCAGCTTCTTGTGGTTCAACCGCGTGCCCTCACGTGCCAGCAAGATGCCCAGCCGCCGATAGCCGAACCGGCGTCGCTCGGCCGCCAGTTCCCGCAGCCTTGCCCGAACCGCGGCATCATCAAGACGCCGGGCTCGGTAGCGGATCGAAGTCCGGTCGGCGCCAAGCAGCAAACACGCCCGTCGTTGGCTGATCCCGTGCACCTCCTGGGCATGGGCCACCGCCGCCCGCTTGGCCGCGGGCGCCAGAACTTCTTTGCGGCGAGGTCCTTCAGCACGGCGTTGTCCAGCATCGCCTCGGCCAGCAACCGCTTCAGCCTGCCGTTCTCGTCTTTGAGCGCCTTCAACCGCCTGGCATCTGGAACACCAAGACCGCCGTACCTGGCCTTCCAGGCATAGATAGTCGCCTCCGAGATCCCGTGCTTGCGACAGAGGTCCACTGTTTCCAGCCCAGCCTCCTGCTCCCGCAAAACCCGATGATCTGCTCTTTCGTGAACCGTCCGCGCTTCATTTCCGTCTCCAAACAGGCGCCAGACTCTACCTTCCCTTGGCGGAAATCTTGGGGCTCAGGTCAGTGGCCGTTGCTGTCAGAGCGCTAACCCGTATGCTCGAGCTTAGACGGCCGGAGTATGTCCGGCTCGCGTGACCATAGAACCCCGATGACACTTCCGCGCCTTCAAGCTGGTCCGTGCAACGCAGTCACTGGCCGCTTGACGGCCAACCGCCGGCCGGCAGACCGCAACAAGCTTCCGGCGGCGCGCGTCCGCAGCCTGTTCGAGCAAAGGCGCCTCATGTCCATCAGACCCGATCTCCAGGCCCTCACCGACGCGACAGGCCACGACCAAGCATCTGCCGCGCGGGATCTCCATCGAGAGCACGGCTTCCATCCCGGTTGGCGCTGCGGCAACCTGGAGGAGTACGGGGATGCCGTTGCCTTCCTGGCCAGCGCGCGCGTCTGCTACAGCATGGACTCCATCATCTGCGTGTATGATGGCCTGATCGCGAGCGTTTGAGGGAGGCCAAACCCATGTCGAAGGTGACGGTACTGGAGCCCGAGGGGCTCTACGAGGGCGACGAACTCGAGCGCTCGATCTTCGGATCGGATGTTGAACTGGTTCGGGGCGGTGGGCTGGGGCGCTACGACACTCTCCCGCCCGAGCTGCGGGCGCGGGCCGAGGGGCTCTTCGTGTTCCGCAACTCGCTGCGGGCCGAGGACCTGGAACTCTTCCCCCGCCTGCGGACGGTGGTGCGCCTCGGCGTCGGCTACGACAGGGTGGACCGGGCGGCATGTGCGAGCCACAGCGTACAGGTCTGCAACGTGCCAGATTATGGTACAGCGGAGATCGCTGACCATGCTGTGGCCATGGCGCTTGCCCTGAGGCGCGGCCTGCTCCTGTACCACGACGTCCAGCGCGCGAACCCGCCGCCCCTTTGGAACTACCTTGACCACCCGGTGGTTCGCCGCCTCTCGGTACAGACCTTCGGGATTGTGGGCCTTGGCCGCATCGGCACGGCCGCCGCGCTTCGCGCCAAGGCATTTGGCTGCAAGGTCGTGTTTTATGACCCAAAGCTGCCCAACGGCGTGGACCGGGCACTTGGCATCGAGCGGGCGCGGACCCTGCCGGACCTCCTGCGACAGAGCGACATCCTCTCGCTCCACTGCCTGCTGACCTCGGAGACGCGGGGGATGATCAGTGAGGCGGAACTGCGCCAGCTTCCGCCAAGCGCCGTGGTGGTAAATACCTCACGCGGGCCAGTTCTGGACCTTGACGCGCTCGGTCGCTGCTTGCGGGACGGCCACTTGGCCGGGGCAGGACTGGACGTCCTGCCGGTGGAGCCGGTGCCCCAGCCAGAGCCAGATCTTGTACGTGCCTACCGCACGCGAGAGGAGTGGCTTCGCGGCCGCTTGGTCATCACCCCGCACAGTGCCTTCCACGCCCCGGAGTCCTTGCACGATATTAGGGTGAAAGGGGCGGAAACCATGCGGGACGTGCTGCTCGATGGGCTCATGACGAACGTCATCCCCCCAGAAGCCGAATAACGGCGGTGTGGACCCGCTGTCTTAGGCCGGCGCGCTGCGCGCCTCCCCTCCCCTGCGCGGCTTCATCCCGAGCCCGCGGAACACGCTTGCGCGGTGCCGAGGCGAGACCTACTTTTCCGGCCTCGTGAAGGAGGCGATGGACGGCTGCCTCGCCTGCAACTCCTGCACTGTCGGCTGCCCTATCAAGGTGGACGTCCCCGGCCTGCGCGCCGGTTCCCCGAGCTCTACCACGACCGCTACCTGCGCCCGCTGCGCCATGACCTGGTCGCGAGGGCCGAGCGCGCCCTACCCCGCGCGCCACAGTTCACGCGTGTACCGTCCGCGGTTGTTGAGACACCGTACTGGACCCTATGCGGCGAGTGGACACTTCGAAATACCTCGCTGTTGAGGCGCTGAGCTGATTACTTGACCTTGGCCAGCTGAGGCGGTGAGATGGCAGGTCAGCCGGGCTTCTTCGACATCGATGAGCGGTATGCAGCGCTCTCTGCGGCGGGTGACCCGCTGGAGCGTCTTGCGGCCGTGGTCGACTTCGAGTTCTTCCGCCCGGTGCTGGATGCGGCCCTGGCGCGGTCATCAAGCGACATCGGGAACCCATCCGGTGACGACACTGAGAACCCAGCCACCTCTGCTACTATGATGCCCCGGCGGATGCCGGTGCGGGGGCCATCGAAGGACTGTTCCGTCGCTATGATGCGGTCGTGACGGCCAAGGGCTTTCTGGCCATGGGCGGGCAGATCATCGATGCCACCCTCATCGCCGCGCCGCGCCAGAAGCTCACCCTGGAGGAGAAGGCAATCATCCGCGACGGCGGCACGCCCGAGGGCTGGTCCCGCGCCAAGCAGGCGCAGAAGGACCGGGATGCTCGCTGGACACTCAAGCGCGGACGCGCCAAGCCCAAGCCCGAGGGTGCGCAGCGCCAGGCCATCCAGATCGCGGTGCCCGTCTTCGACTACAAGAGCCATATCGGCATCGACCAACGGCATGGGCTGATCCGCCGCTGGACAGTTACGGACGCGGCGCAGCATGGCAGCCGCAGCTTTCCGGCCCTGCTCGATCCCGGGAACACCGCCAGCCGTGTCTGGGGCGGGCACGGCCTACCGCACCAGACGCAATCTGGAGATCCTGGAACGCCGCGGTCTAAGCGAACGTATTCAGATCCGCAGGCCAACCCGGCGCGCGCTTTCCGAGCAGCAGGCCAGAGCCAATGCCTTGCGTGCGCGGATCCGCTCCGGCATCGAGCATGTTTTCGCTGCGCAGAAGTACCGCATGGCGCTGTTCGCTCCGAGAACAAGCGCGTCCTCGTCGACGAGCTGAGGGCCCTGCTGCCAGTCGCAGAGCCCGCCCACTAGCTACCCGCGCCGTGGACGGGGAGTGCCAGGGCTGACTGCCTCCCCGTGCCACCGTCTCGCCTTCCTTCTCTCCAGAGGAGGCCCATGGTTCTGTCAAAGGGTCTTTAGGAACTCCACTAGATCCCACCGCTGCTTGTCGGTCAGTGCAGGGCCAATGGTGCCGTTGCTGCGTGGGCCGTCACGGAACTCATGGCCGCGATTCCAATTGCCCGGGATGGCGGTGTCGAAGCGAAATCCACCATCGAACGGAGCTGTTTCAAAACCGACTTCGCGCTGGTTGAACTGCCGACTGCCAACAAAGAAGACGGCGTCCCGCTGCTCGGCCGGAAGCAGCATTTGGTACAGCGTCGGCACCGACCCGTTGTGCAGGTATGGTGCCGTCGCCCAGACCCCGTTCAGTGGGCGCGCACGGTAGGCCGCAGGGGCGCGCCATTGGTTGAGGCGGTATCCATTCATCTCCCGCTGCTGAGCCTCGGGGATGCCGTTCATCTCATACCACGCTTGGATCACTTCCGTAGTGACCCTCTCCAAGCCTTCAGCCGCGGAAATCTGCCTCGTGGCACTCCGGTCTAGATAGGCGCGCCGGCGAACAAAGTTCATCGCCGCCTTCGGGTCAGTGCCAATCTGATCGAGTGGGACCATGGTGAGGCGCAGTTCACGGCGCAGCGGCTCCCCTGGCAGAGTCGTCGAGACGTGCCAGTGGCCGTCGTGGCATCCGGCGCAGAGGCGGCGGTAGTGCGCCTCGCCCCGAGCAGCAGCCGTGCGGTCAATGGGTCCGAGCAGCTCCTCGGGCCATGCCGGCGCGCGCAGCCCTGCACCAGGAGCAGGGCCGGCGAGCAGAAGCTCCATTGCGTGGATGTTCTCGATCCGCACCGTGGAACGGTAGAGCTCCTCAGGTGGGCCGGACAGCTTGGTGCCAGCTCGCACGCCCATTGCCTCAGCGACGTTGCGGCCCATGGGCTGACGAATGGCGCCATTATATTGCACCCAGTCGAGCCAGGGCGCGTCCCACAGGGCGGGATAGCTCACCGGTCCGTCCGCCACGGAGAAGTTGCGTCGTTCGTTCATCAACGTGCCGAAGACGAAGTTCCCGCCGCGACCTAAGGCATCCAGACGCCCAAAGCCCTCCGCGACAGGGTATAGGCGATCCTGCCGCGCAACGCCGGCCTCGGTCTGCCCTGAAGCGATCGCGCGGTCCAGGCGCGTCTTGAGCTGGTCTCGCGCAGCCGGCGTGTCTCCAGCGCCTAGCACGGCTGCCGCAAACCGGGCAAAACGGAGCTCCGACTGTTGCGTCAGGAACAGCGCGACGCCGAGTTGGCGTTGGAAGGCAGCAGTATCGGTCATCGCTGGCCCGCCATCGATTCGGACGGCTCTTCGGCCGCGTTCGATTTGCCCTGTGTGGCAGGCGGCACAAGTGAGGCCGACGATTGTCTCGGGAGTGCCACCGTCCTCACTGGTGAAGCGGTCATCTGGAGCGAAGCCGACCGGTAAGCCCTGTGGATTGGCAGCTGATGGTGGATCTGGCAGGAATCCGAACCGGGCCAGATATTCCGGTGCCGCGAACCGCGGTGCTCCGGTCAGGCTAAGCTCCGGTTGCTCCAAGGCCAGAAACCATGCCAACGGCATAAGCCGGGTACCCTGTGATGCGTGGTAGAACCAACGGCGTTGAGCATCGGTCCAGTTCTGCTCAGCCAAGGTCAGGTCACTGACTGGTCGGTAGGAAGGCAAGTCGGCGCAGCCAACAACGAGAGCAAGGCTGACAGCAGCCCAGGCTCTGATGCGTCCCCGCTTGGGAGTCATCGAGCGTACCTCCTATCCGCGATCTGACAAGTTACGTTACAGATCGTCCCCTTGCTCAGCAAAGGATTTGCACGACAGCGGCGCACCGATGTGGCCTCCCTGACGGGAGGCTCTATCCGGTCATCCGACGAGCCCGCATCTTCCCAGAGCTGCCAAACATCTTTTGGCGCGCTCGCGTTAGGGGACCAGGCGCACTCCGGTCCGCGCAACAACGGCACGGAATTTCGCGAGCTCGGTCCGGAAAAAGGCTTCAGTGTCTCCCGGTTCGTTCGGCCTCGTCCACGGGGCGACGCCGGCAAGCAGCAGGCGCTCTCGCAACCTGGGCTCGGTGATCGCGGCGCGGATGGCGCGGTTGATCTGCGTTGTGGTCTCGGGTGGCATCCCGCGCGGCCCAATGATCGCGAACCAGTTCTCAAGATCGAAGCCGGGAAGCACGGACTCTGCCAGGGTCGGAACGTCTAGGAAGGAGGGGAAACGTTCGGGACGGGCAGCCGAGGCAAGCACGGCCACGCCCCACTGGGCCTCGCCGCACGCGATGCTTTCCACCATCAGCCTGCCGGACCGAAAGGGTACATGCGAGATGCGGTTGCCGAGACCGAGGACGGAGGCGAACATCTCCGCCGACGGCATCGTCACGTTGATGAGTTCCATGGCTCGCCCGCACGCAGCAGGGCGCGGAGGATCACGCCGTGATCTGGACGCACGTCTCCTCGCGCCAGATCCGGAAGGCCTTTGGCGCGGGCTCGGCGGTGCTGAGCCGCCGTCATCAGGTGCCGTCCCGGCCGGAAGCGGCCGTAGATCATGGGGTGGTCCGAAAGGAAGAACCGCTGCATCTGGCGCTCGCGTCGGCGTGTCGGCCGGTGCGAGTTCTCAGTGACCGTTTGAGAAATGCTTGGCACGGCGGGGCTGGGATGAAGCAAGCTCGGGATTTGGGCCCGAGAGACGCTTGGGCGGATGGTCGAGCTTGCCCGCAAGACGAACCGCTATCCGTCGGACCCGATTGTCAATCGGCGCTAAATCGGGACCCCGGATCGGCGCGCAAAAGGGGCTCTGTCGCTGATTTCGTGCTCACTCGGCGTTTTTGGGAGACTTGATCCAGAGGCGCCAACGATGCTCGACCTCAATCCGAGTTCCTTGCTACCTCCCGGCCTGGTGGTGGGTGCGGTCGAGGTCGGCCCCGACCTGATCAGCATCACCGCCCATCCCGAGCAAACCTCCGAAACCTGTCCCACCTGCGGCCTTCGTTCGGCCCGAACCCACAGTCTTCATCGCCGCCGGCTGCTCGACCTGCCCTCTCACGGGCGGTCGGTCGAACTGCTGGTCCGGGCCCGTCGCTTCCGCTACCTCGCCGCGGACTGCCCCCGCCGGACCTTCACGCAGTCGCCCTTGCCCGAGATGGCTGGCCGGCGCGAGCGGCGCCCTCTTCGCCTGGACGGGCTTGTCGAGGCCCTCAGCGTGGCCCTGGGTGGCCCTGGGTGGCCGGCTAGGAGCGGCCCTGGCACGGCGGCTCATGCTGCCCATCGGCAAGGATACGCTACTCCGCGCCGTCCGGCGTCGGACAATCCCCAGCACGGGGTCCTCGACGGTGATTGAACCGCCCCGGGTTTGCCGGAGGCTGATTGGTTTGGGTTACGCGGCCAGGGCGAGCTCCTCAAGCCTGGCATAGTAGCGTTCTTCCGCTTCGGC
>JBHTFH010000125.1:0-7245 GCA_042666135.1 Roseomonas sp. GCM10028921
GCCTGACGCCGCGGGAGGAACGTGTGCTGCGGATGCGGTTTGGCATCGGCATGAACTCCGACCACACGCTCGAGGAGGTCGGCCAGCAGTTCAACGTCACCCGCGAGCGCATCCGTCAGATCGAGGCCAAGGCACTGCGCAAAATGAAGCACCCGGCCCGCGCGCGGCAACTGCGGAGCTTCCTCGACGAGTGATGGGCGGGAGCCGGACTAGCAGCCAGAGAGGTGGCCTAAAATACTGATCTAAAACCTGAAACATTGGACGACGTTTACATGACGATGTTACGCGACTGATCGGTGTTAGGGCCGGTTCAACGGCATCGTTGACGTGGTTCAGGCAGCCACAAGGGCTTGATCCGAACCCGTATTCCCGTTCGCGGCTCCACGACGGGCACCACGCCGCAGGCCAAGCCCGCGCCGCTGTTCTCCCGTCTCCCCGCGCGTTGGCGGCCGGGTTCCCCCGGCCGCCGGTTCGCCCATGCCTTGGGCTACCCAACCTCGTGTCAGCCGCTCGATCCAGCGAGCGGCCGCATGATCCCGGTCGTGCACCCGGCCACAGCCGTGACACGTTCAGACCCGGACCTTGAGGCCGAGACGCGGCCCGACGACGTCGCAGTCCGGGCAGCACCCCGTGCTGCGCTCGAACCGGCCAACCTTGTGCAGCCGTCGGCCGCGCCACTCTGCCTTGTAGCCAACCTGCCAATAGAGCTCGACCAAGCCCGCATCCGCCACAGACTTCGCTAGGTGCGGGTTCCGGGCCATGCCCTTCATCGACAGGTCCTCCACCCCAATCACGGCCGCCTTGGCTGTCAGCGCCGATGAAAGGTGGTGGTGATGGTCTGCCCGCCGGTCCCGCACCTGACGGTGCTGGCGGGCAAGCCGCTGCAAACGCCGTGCATGGCGCCGGCTGGTCTCGCGGTTCTCCTTCTTCCTCGCATGCTCCGCGCAGCTCCACCGCCGTTGCAGGCGCTTCAACCTCCTCCCGGCTTTGCGCAAATGGCGCGGCGCTTCGTGCTTCTCGCCCGTGCTCTCGGTCATCAGCGCCGACAGGCCGCCGTCCAGCCCGAGTACATCCATGCTTGGCCGCGCCGCCAGCAGGTGTCCCTCGGGCCAGCGCCCGCCCCGGATACGGATGGCGCCGAGGCGCTTGACCTCCGCACGGCCACGGGCGTGCTTCGGGTGCGTACGCGTCAGGTGTGGTAGCCCCGAGGAGGCGAGATAGACCGAGCCCTCGCCCGCCTTGCGCTTCCTGAACTTCGGGAAGCCCGCCCGAAGCGACTTCGCCAGACCGGCCTTGCGGTCCGCAAAGGCACGGCCTCGGTCATGCCGCCCGCGCCGTCAGCACAGACCAGCCAAGCGGAGGCGCGAGGGCCGACAGGATGGCATGCACCCGATCGGCGGCGACCACCTTCCTACGGTTCCAGCGCCACTCCATCTCGTGCAGGTAGCGCTTGGCATGCTTGCGGCTGATGTGGTGCCAGACGCCGTTCACGGCGCGGCGAAACAGGCCAAAGAACGCTTCGGCCGTGTTCACGTGGGCGGCGAAGCCGCGTCCCGGCTTCCGTAGGCAGGAAGGCCATCCGAGATCAGCCGAGCGCCGGAGTCCACGGAGGCGCGCAGCGCACCGCCGATAGCGTCCTTGGTGTGGCTGGCGATCAGCCCGGCACGGGCCTCGCCACCCCGCTCCACGGCAACGAACATCGTGGCGCGCCCTCGTCCGCGCCCCCGCTTGGAAGCGGCCGGGTCATGCGGTTCCTCGGGCTTCTTGCGCCCACCGAGAGGGGCTTCGTCGGCCTCCACGATGCCTGTGAGCAGGCGGTCGCGTCCGGCCATCATCGCCGGATGTGGTGGCCCATGAACCACGCGGTCTTGGTACTGACCCCGATCAGGTCGGCCAGGAGCAGAGCCGCGGTGCCCTTGCTCGATGATGCGATCAGGTGGATGGCCGTGAACTACTTGGCGAGCGGCACCTTGGTTCCGTGCATGGCGGTGCCGCTCGTCACCGAGAACTGGTGGTCACAGTCCCTGCATTGCAGAAATGCCGGATTGCGCCGCAGGCGACCGGCGCGACGAACAACACCGCAGGCAGGGCAGACAGGGCCCTGCGGCCAGCGGACGGCTTCGAGGTGGGCGCGACACGCCTCCTCGCTTCCGAACCGCTTCTGAAAGGCCGCCAGCGTCATCCCCGTCCTGAATTCGCGTTACGTTCTCACGATGGAGTGGCACCCTGAAGCACGCCAACGATCCGGCGTTTCAAAATGTCTGCACTGAGCTGGGTAGAAACGTCCTCAGGCCCTCGCCGGCTCCCATGCTCGAGAAGCTTCCGAGCCGATGAGCCGGGCATGGGCTGGGTGGTGATGAACGAGCGCGAGCTGCATCGGGTGGGCGTGCTGACAGAGATCATCGAGGCGCGCCGGAGCGTGGCACCCGGGGCCGCGCTGCTGTGCCTGACGGCCCGCCACACCTGGCGCCTCGTCGAGCGGTATCGGACGAGCGGTGCTGCGGGCTTGGTGCACGGTCATCGCAACCGCCCCTCAAACCGGCGCCATCCAGCCTCACCCCGCTAACGGGCTCTGGCGTTCGTTCGCGAGCGATTTGGCCGTGCGCTGGCGGAGCCGAATATCGGGATCCTGTGCGCCGACTCGCCGCAGGCCAAGGGACGTGTGGAGCGGGCAAACCGCACGCTGCAGGACCGCCTGGTCAAGGAGCTGCAACGGGAGGGCATCGTCACGGTCGAGGCTGCGAATGACTTCCTGCCGAGCTTCGTTGAGCGATTCATCACACGTTTCGCCTTGCCCCCTGCCCGGCCCGGCAACCTGCACCGGCCACTCAGGATCACCCTGTCGCGTCTACAGAACATCCTGTGCCGCCGAGAACTCCGCTATGTTGGCCAACAACTGCAGCTCTCCTGGAATCGCAAGTGAGAGCACTTCGGTCTTGCATGGACTCGCGCGTTCCGATTCGACGCTGTTAGCGGAGCAGCGCGGCTGGTGATGACGGCCCCTCTGTCGCAGGATTTCGGCAAGCGCCTGGTCCGGGCTGTTGAGGAGGGCGCTTCGGCGCGGGAAGCAGCAGCCCGCTTTGCCATCAGCGCCTCGGCCGCAATCAAGCTGGTGCGGCGGGTGCGCCAGATCGGCCGCACGGCACCGGCCAAGATCGGTGGCGATCATCAAACGATGTGTCCGCGCCGAATGCGGCGACGTTCCCGGAAATCCCCCAGGTGTATCCGTTCCCGGCTCAGCAGGATCACGCGGATTCCTAATCGATGGTGGCACTACACCACTCGCATACCGGTCGCCCGGGACACCGCCTCCCAGCGCGGCGTAGCGCGCGCGATCCAGCCCGCCGTCTCCTCCGGTCCCTCCGTCCGCGTCGTCAGGTTCTAGGCCGCGAAGCGGGCGCGGACCGGCGGCTCGTCGAGCATTCCCATCGCGATCGCGGCCAAGCGCTGCCGCATCGGCGCCGACAGCCCGCGCGGCGCGAGCAGGAGATTGGCGAACTCTATGTCCAGACCGGGGAACCCCAACTCGGCCAGGGTGGGCACCCCGGGAAGGGTGTCCTGCCGCTCGGCGCTGGAGACCGCGAGCGCCCGCACCCGCCCGTCCCGCACGAAGTCGGGCGCTCCGGAGATGGCGAGGAAGCCGATCGGCACGTTGCCAGCGACGAGATCCGTCAGCGCTGGGCCCGAGCCGCGATAGGGCACATGCGACAGCGCGGCCTCCGGTAGCCCGACTGCGAGGCGGAAGCCCTCCATGGCCAAGTGCCCGGGCGTGCCGACCCCGCCCGAGGCATAGGGCATGCTCCCAGCCCGAAGCGCGGCCAGCAGCTCCGGCAAGGTGGAGACACCGGCGGAGGGATGGGCCAGCAGCACCTGCGCGAAGGTGCCGAGCAGGGCGACGGGCTCCAGCGCCCCCGGGTCGTAGCCGAGATCGGCATAGACATGCGGGTTGACGGTGAGGGTGGTGTCGAACGTCACCAGCAGCGTGCGCCCGTCCGGCCGCGCGCGGGCGGCCATGGTGCTGGCGAGGTTGCCCCCGGCCCCGGGGCGGCTGTCCACCAGCACCGTGCCGCTCCAGGTCCCGTCACGGATCATGCGCTCGGCGAACATTCGCGCGATGCCGTCGGTCGCGGCGCCCGGCGGGAAGGCGGTCAGGATACGCACGGGGTCCTGCCCCTGGGCCCGCGCCGGGTAGGGCAGGAAGGGAGTCGCCAGCGTGGCGGCGAGCGCGGCGCGGCGCCCGATCCCGGTGTGAGGCCCGCTCACCCGACCCGCATCCCAGTCTCGCGCGCCACATTGCCCCAGCGATCGCCCGCCGATGCGATCCAGGCGGCAGCCTGGTCGGGGCTGCCGGCCTCCGGCTCCACCGCCCAAGCGTCCAACCGGGCGCGCGCCGTCGGGTCGGCCATGACGGCGGCGACGAGCGCGGACCAGTCCCGCCGCACCTCCGCTGACACGCCGCGCGGGGCCATGAGGAGATAGGCGAAGCGCACGTCAAAGCCAGGATGCCCGGACTCGGCGGCCGTCGGCACCTCGGGGAGCATCGCCAGCCGGCGCGGGCCGGAGATGGCGATTGCGCGCAGCCGCCCGTCCCGCACGAAATCCGCGCCGCCGGAAACGGCGATGAACCCGGCCTGGACGCGACCTGCAAGCAGGTCGGTCATCGCCTCGGCATTGCCGCGGAAAGGGATGTGCTCGAGTGAGCCCGCCGGCAGGCCGAGGCTGCTGCGGAGGAACTCCATCGCGAGGTGCCCCGGCGAGCCGTTGCCGGCCGAGGCGTAGAGCATTGGCTGCTCCCGTGCCGTTCGGGTAAAGCCCGCGAGGTCCGTGATGCCCGTGGACGGATGCACGAGCAACACCACCGGGTAGGTCCCCGCGATCGCTACCGGCTCCAACTCGCGCGGGTCGAAGCCGAGGTTGGAGTAGAGATGCGGGTTGAGGCTGAAAGTGGTGTCGATGGCCAACAACAGGGTCCGGCCATCCGCCGTGCTGCGGGCGACGAGAGCGGAGGCGATGTTGCCATTGGCACCAGCCCGATTGTCCACTACCACCGTGCTCCGCCGGCGGCCGTCAATGCTGCGGGAGGCACCGTCGGCCAGCAGCCGCGCCACTCCATCGAGCGCGGCCCCGGGCGGGAAGGAAGCCACGATGCGCGTTGCGTCGCCCTGGGCGAGAGCCGGGCGCACAACGGCAGTGCCAAGCGCCATGAGCCCGGCCGTGCGGCGGGTGATAATCATCCGTTTCGTTTCCCCGACCGACTCGGCTTACCGCCAGGACCCTTTGCTGCCTATCTTGGCGGCGGGAAACGGGGAAAGACAAGACTGGCATGAGCGTGCGCAACGTCCTTTTCATTATGGCGGACCAGTTCCGCTGGGACCACATGTCCTGCGCTGGGCACCTGCATCTCCCCACGCCCAACCTCGACGCTCTGGCCGCACGCGGCGTGCGCTTCGCCCAGGCCTATGTGCAATCGGGCATCTGCGGCCCGTCGCGCATGTCCTACTACACCGGCCGCTACGTCTCCTCCCACGGCGCGACTCATAACCGCGTGCCGCTCTCGGTCGGCGAGGTGACGCTCGGCTGGCACCTGCGCGAGGCCGGGCGCAAGCTCGCGCTCGCGGGCAAGACGCATGTGCTGCCCGATGCGCGCGGCCAGAAGCGGCTGGAGGTGGACGGGGCGAGCGAACTGAAGGTGCTGCTCGACGAGGGCTGGTTCACCCTGGTGGACCGCCATGACGGCCATCACGGCGAGCCGGATTCCACCTATGCCGACTGGCTCCGCTCGAAGGGCTATGACAGCCCCGATCCCTGGACGGACTACGTCATCGCCGTGGAAGGACCGGAGGGCCCGCTCTCCGGCTGGAAGATGCGCAACGCCCGCCTGCCTGCCCGCGTGAAGGAGGAGCACAGCGAGACTGCCTACACCACCGACGTCGCCATCCGCTTCATGGAGGAGAGGGGCGACGATCCCTGGGTGCTGCACCTCTCCTACGTGAAACCGCACTGGCCCTACATCGCGCCCGCCCCCTACCACGCCATGTTTGGGCCGGAGGACTGCCTGCCCGTCCTGCGAGGCGAGGCGGAGCGCGGGCCGGGCGCGCATCCCGTGTTGCGCGAGTTCCAGAACGAGGAGGTCGCGCAGAACTTCGCCCGGGACGAGACAGTAAACACCGTACGCCCGGCCTATCAGGGCCTCATCGCCCAGCTCGACCACCATCTCGGCCGCGTCTGGGAGACGATGGAGCGGCTGGGGCGCTGGGAGGACACGCTCGTCGTCTTCTGCTCAGACCATGGTGACTACCTTGGCGACCACTGGCTCGGCGAGAAGGAGCTGTTCCACGACCCCATCCAGCGCGTGCCCTTCATCCTTTACGACCCCTCCCCCGAGGCGGACGCGACGCGCGGCAGGGTGGAGCAGCGCTTCGCCGAGGCGATCGACGTAGTGCCCACGATCCTGGAGGCGCTGGAGCTGGAGCCCGCGCAGCACCTAATGGACGGACGCTCCCTCCTCCCCCTCACGCGCGGGCGGGAGGTGCCGTGGCGCGACGCCGCCTTCTCCGAGCTGGATTGGACCTTCCGCGGCGCCCGCCGCCGCCTCGGCCTGCCCACCGGCCACCACCACGCCTGGATGGTGCGGACAGAGCGCTGGAAGTACGTCCACTGGACCGACGGCCTTCGGCCCATGCTCTTCGACCTCGCCGCCGATCCCGGCGAGCTGAACGACCTCGGCGCCGACCCCGGAATGGGCGCGGTGTGCCAGGAGATGCGGGAACGCCTCCTCGCCTGGTTCAGCGGGCTGAAGCGCCGCACCACCATCACCTGGGCGGAGGCGGAGCTTCGGACGGACAGCCACAAGCGCGCTGGCGTCTTCCTCGGCGAATGGTGAGCGGCCGCTGTTTGCGAGATGATGCAGTCGAAGTGCGAAGCGCTCAGCTGAGAGAACGTCGTCAGGTCGGCGACCGGCACCGTCAGGTTCAGCGGGGCTTCGCGGACTGACCCCGGGCCGGTAGGCGGGTGGGATGAGTTCGCTAGCCGCCAAGTCGCCCCATGCCGGGCACCAGGCGGTGTGGCTCTACTTTCGTTCCCGCTCAGCCTGCGCATGGTCGAGGAGATGCTGGCGGCGCGCGGCATTGCCGCCAGCCATGAGACGATGCGGCAGTGGGCGCTCAACTTCGGTCAGGACTTCGCCAACCGGATCCGGCCGAGGCTACCCTGCTTCGGGGACAAGTGGCACCTCGATGAGGTCGC
>JBHTFH010000126.1:0-7047 GCA_042666135.1 Roseomonas sp. GCM10028921
ACGATCAGGCTCACGGGCTTCGGCTCGGGCGCGAAGCTGTCCAATGCCGGGAGCCTGTTCAGCGTCACTGCCTCGGACGGCTCGGTCACGCAGTTCATCCTGAACGGGGTGACCTCGCTCGGCAGCAACGATTACGTCTTCAACTGATCCACTGTCCTGAATAGCATCCCGAGAACAGCAGCACCTAACGGTGCTGCTGTTCTTGGCCTCGATGAACCTTCAGAGGTGTTACTCTTCTTTTTCGGCAAGCTTCAGGACGAGACGCATCGCCGTAAGGGCACGCTCCTCGGCGTCGAGGAGTGCCTGGTGGATGCACTCCGGGCTACGGGTAAGAAGGGCGGCCAGCACCTCGGTGAGCAGTTCATCCGCGTGGGGAAAATCATGCGCCCTCGCATAGTCGGCCAACTCTCTTGTGACATCCAGGACGTGCTTCAATTCCTGCTTCTCCGTGCCGGTGCTCGGCGCATCCTTACGAGCGGAGTCCAGGCTCATCCTCTGTGTCCTCGTAGCACGACCAATCTCTCTACTAACGAGCGCACAGCTTGGGTGACCTGCACGTAATCAGACACTCACATTCTTGTTATGAACCTCATTCTGCCTACTCGCCTCGGTCGTCGCGCTTAAGGCCTTCGTCTTGTAATCTGCCCTGCCTGGGCACGCTCGGAAGGAGAGAGCAGCCTTACATGCGAGATGAGGTGGATCCCCCTATCGACGACGGCCTAAAGGAAGCAGTCGCGGTCGCCCTCCAAATTGTGCTGAGGCGAGGGGAGGGTGACCACGAACGGGCTGAGATGCTCAAGGTGCTGCGCTGGCAGCTCGGACAGGTCCTCGCCAAGACGCCGGTCGAAGGAGATGCCCTGCAGGCCATTGCGCTCCGCGCACGCCTGGCGGCGCTGTTCAACGCGGAATTCGATAAGGCCGAGGGACGCATAGGACCGACCGGGCAGGGCTCGGCACTGGGAGGGCTCACGGGTCACCCGGAGCGGCGGTGCTGGCCTCGGCGTCCTGTTCACCTGAAAGCCCAGATCTCTACGGAAACCGCTACGATCGACTGCGTTGTGGTGGACCTGTCCGAAGGGGGAGCGCAGGTGGACTTGGCAGCCTCCATCTCGCTTCCGGAACTCGTAACCCTGAGAACCCGGAGTGGTGGGGCGTATCCTGCCCGCTGCCGCTGGACTAGAGGCACGCGGACCGGGCTCGAGTTCACAGAGGCGACCCCAATGATCGGCAGGCCATCAGCGCCAAGAGGCTGAAATGCCGGTCGTGGCAGCACTGGCGTCTCGTGTTCCCGCCGGTGGGTAGACAATGGCGGAGCATAAATCGGCCAAGGTGGTCGTGCTGCGGCACGAGTGCTGGCGATACTTTTCGTCCCTGAGTAAAGAGCTAAGATGTCCGAAGAACCCGCCCGGTCCAAACTCTCGTACGCCACCACGAGAGGCAACGAGGGCCCAACGGGCATCGAATTGCGTATTGGGTCGAACCCACCGTTACAGCTGACGGCCGACGAACTCTCGGACCTGATACGGAAACTGATCGGCATACGACGAAACATGGCCCCGCCGGTTGGCCCGGTTCCCATAGGCGAGGGTGCGAACGTTCTCCGTGCGTCGCATATGCACATGACGTCGCACGACGAACGGGATCGACGGATGACTATCGCATTATTTTACCCGGGCCTGGGCTGGGTGGGCTTGGAGCTCGACGTGGAAGGAACGAGAAGGCTTGCGGCGACCGTCACGCGTGCTCTTCCGCCTGCCGGGAAGGGGCGGCCTAACTGAACCCGTCAAGCCTCTCGGCAGCGCTCAGGCGCTGTCGGTCTGCTTGCGGAGCCGCACCCCAACTCTCCCTTCATTCTCCGCGATGAACTCGCCACTGGCCGCCTCAAGGGCGGCGCGGGCGAGCACATCGCTGCCCGCATCGCTCACCGTTCGGGTATTCTCTGCATAGAGGAAGTGAACGAGGACCAGTTCCGCGGGCGCATGCCGCGGAGGAACTCTCACTTCTGAGGAAACAATGGCTCACGAGCGTTGACAACGAAGCTGCCGGCAGGGCGCGGGATCTGCTCCGATACAGCGGTTGCCTTCACCGGACCCTCTACGCAGTTGGAGCTCACCCAGTCTGAGAAGGCGGCGTTGCTCACCTCCAGGGGCGTGTAGAGGAGGTCCGAAATTTCTGACGGGTCGTGGAGGCCCGGTTGCTCCCCGTCTCGCTTCAACCAACCCGGGCAACTGATCGGGTGACCAAGGGCCTCCATCTCCTCCCGGCGCAAATTTTCAAGCATGTAGGTTACGTAGTCATCCGCTGCGGCATCGGCGTCCATGTCGGCCGGAATGCGTTCGCTGGCCCGGATGGCATCCGTGATTGCGCCCCAGTTGCCGGTCAAGCCGATACCGGTCACCTC
This sequence comes from Roseomonas sp. GCM10028921, assembly GCA_042666135.1. Taxonomy (GTDB): domain Bacteria; phylum Pseudomonadota; class Alphaproteobacteria; order Acetobacterales; family Acetobacteraceae; genus Roseomonas. The sequence continues at coordinate 2,402 of JBHTFH010000126.1, forward strand.
TCTGCCGGGTCGGGCCTCAGTACTCAGGCGCACGGCGTTCACGATGACCGCAGTCTGGACAAGCCAGAGGAACTGTTCCTGCTTGGTCTTAGACAAGTTTACCCCTCCCCTTCTGTGGTGGCCTCAAACCTGGAAGTCTGCGGCGTGGGCGGGAGGGGAGCGACCCTGAAGACCAATCATCCGGCTCACCTCCGAGCTCGTCGCAACTTGCGGTTGTTATTCTGGTTTGGTCACTAACGTCCGGAAACCCTCGTTCTGCGTGGTAGCATTTAGTTGAACGTACGCCACTACCTTCGGTCCTGACGCTCAATCGGGGCCTGCGCGCCTCGACCGCATCCCAGCACCGCCCCCTTCTCAGGAATGAACTCCACCGTCCTGGCTACCAGGGTGGTACCTTGGCCGTCCTAGGGGGTCACCTGCCTCGGAGCGTGCCATAGTGGGTGCTTCCGGATGGCGAGGTTACCCATGTTAGCCGTCGAGGCGCACGCCTCACGAGGCATATGGGGCAGCTGGAATGGGGAGACTGACGGCCTGACGAAAAACCAGAGCCGAGCTCTTCCTCGCCGCCAAACTGTCCGACGACACGGGACCACCTCAGTTCCATTTGTCCGAGAGGGGCGCTAAGTCGGCCGAAAAATCTCTTGTAGCAGGCCAATACGGCGAGGATCTGCTGCACCCGCTTTCTCGCCAAGCCAAGCAAGAGTGCAGGTAGCCTCATCTCAGATTTCACGAGCACCTCAGATTTGAGCAAGCTGATCGCCGAAGCAGCCAAGCTCCTTGACCGTCACACAACGGCGCCACACATTCCCTGCGAGTCAGCGTAAACTGCTGAAGCAAATGGGAATCCAAAGGTCGGAGGTGGGGATCCTGGCGGCTCACCCGGCGTGACCTGGATGCATTCAGCCGAGCGAGGGGTGGTAGCTTAGCGGCGTTCTGCGTTCCCGAGTCGCCGCTCCCGTTGCCCCTTCCTCAAGCATCGACGCCGTCCGTGGCCGAGCTCACTCCAGCTGCAATGTCCACTTTCAGGAGGGATTGGAGAGCCGCAGAACGGCCGGAGTGGTCGCGAAGCCGCCATGGCCGAGTTTGGCCGACAGCCGACAGGCAGGTTTCGGGCATCGTTAGCGGAAGCAGACATCTGGCTCCAGGTCCTCGACTGCCGGAGGCGACCCAAAGCGGCTGTAGTGAGTTGGTGTCGCAATCTGCTGTTCTGGATCGGTCGGTCGCGCATCATAGATTGACACAAATGCACGCCTCAGTTGTATGGGCCGCATGCTCGTCAGGAAGACCAGGAACGTATCCCTCACGCCCGAAATGGAGGTCTTCATCGATGGCCGGGTCGCGTCGGGACGGTACCGCAGCGCCAGCGAAGTAGTCCGCGCCGCCTTGCGGCTCCTCGAGGAGGACGAACGTCGCCGGCTGGAACCCAAGCCTCGAGTAACGGCGGAGAAGCACCGCGGTGCGCCGTGAGGCAGGGGTGGCTGCAGACGACATGCTGACCGGTGGCGGCGCGATGGGCGCTGCTATCCGTGTTCATGACTGGGCCGCCACCCCGCTCGGCCCGCCCGAGGCCTGGCCCCAATCACTGCGGATCGCGGTCGGCATGGTGCTCGGCTCGAAATTCCCGGCCTGCATCGTCTGGGGCGCGCATCTCACAACCATCCACAACGACGCTTTTCGGCCGATCCTCGGCGCCAAGCCCGAGGCGCTTGGCCGCCCGTTCAGCCAGGTGTGGAGTGAAGCCTGGGAGACGATTGGGCCGATTGCCGAGCGCGCCTTTGCCGGCGAGGCCACCTTCATCGAGGATTTCCCCCTGTCGGTCGAGCGCAATGGCTATCCAGAGGAGGCGTTCTTTACCTTCTGCTACAGCCCCATCCGCGACGAGACGGGCCGGGTCGCTGGTCTCCTCAACACCATCGTCGAAACCACAGGTAAGGTGCTCGCCGAACGCAAGCAGGCGTTTCTGTTGCACCTGGAGGAGAAGTTGCGCGGGTTGGCCGACCCGCACCGCCTCACACTCTCCGCAGCTGAGGCGCTGGGGCGTCATGTCGCGGCGGCGCGCGCCGGCTACGGTGAGATCGATGCCGCGGGCACGGCCGTCGCGGTCGAGCGCGACTGGACCGACGGCACAGTGGCCAGCCTCACCGGCAAGGTCCGCCTGCTGGATGCCTTCGGGCCCGCGGTCATCGCCGAGCTTCGTGCTGGTCGCACATTGGTTGTCGAGGACTGCCTGACGGATCCCAGGTCAGCCGGCGAGGCACATGCCGCGACCTGGGCGAGCATCGGCACGCGCTCGTTGATCGTGGTGCCGCTGCTCCGGGACGGACGCCTCACGGCGATCCTTTACGTCCATGAGCCGCAGCCGCGGCACTGGAGCGTCGCTGAGGTGAGCCTTGCCGAGCACACCGCCCAGCGCACCTGGGCGGCCGTCGAGCGTGCGCGCGCCGAGGCGCAGCTGCGCGAGAGCGAGGCGCGGCTCCGGTTGATGGCCGACGCCGTCCCGCAGATCGTCTGGATCACCGACGCTGAGGGGCGAGCGGAGTTCTTCAACCGCCACTGGTCGGACTACACCGGCGCCGCCTACGAGCCGACCACGGCAGCTAAAGTCGCCGCCCGCTTTGTCCATCCCGATGATGCGGCACTGACGATGGAGCGGTTTGAGGCGGCTCAGCGGACCGGTGGCACCTTCCTCGTCGAGCATCGTATCCGTTCAAAGGAAGGCGGCTACCGCTGGTTCCTGGTCCGCGGCGAACCTTATAGAGACCCGCGCAGCGGCGAAATCGTCCGCTGGTTCGGCGCCTCCGTTGACATCCATGACCGCAAGCACGCCGAGGCGGCGTTGCTCGAGCGGGAGGAGCGGCTTCGGCTTATTGTCGAGAACGCGCGGGACTACGCCATTTTCACTACCGACCCCGAGGGCCGGATCAACAGTTGGCTGCCTGGCGCCGCGAGCGTCTTCGGTTGGAGCGAGGAGGAGGCCATTGGGCGCCCGCTCGCTATGACCTTCACACTGGAGGACCAGGAAGCAGGCCTGCCCAACGAGGAACTCGAGACCGCCCGCCGGGAGGGCGTGGCGCTGAATGTGCGCTGGCACCTCCGGAAGGACGGCTCGCGCGTTCCCATCGAGGGCAGGATGACAGCGCTGCGCGACGCCAATGGTGACATCCGGGGCTTCCTCAAGATTGGTCAGGACTCCACCGGGCGTAAGCGAGCCGAGGAGGCCAACGCACGCCTCGCCGCGATCGTCACCTCGACAACCGATGCCATCATCGCCTTCGCTGCCGAGGACGGACAGATCCTGAGCTGGAACAAGGGGGCCGAGGAGCTGTTCGGCTATGCGGAGGCCGAGGCGCTCGGCGGGCCGGTCGGATTGCTCGTGCCGCCCGACCAGCCCGATGGGGATGCCACTGGGGTATTCCGCCGCACCATGGACGGAGAGCGCGTGCACGAGCACGAGACCGCGCGGGTGACGAAGTCCGGCACACGGGTCCCGGTCACCGTGACCTCCTCGCGGATGCTCGCGGCCGATGGGCGGGTGATCGGCGTCGCGGCGATCTTCCGCGACATGCGCCAGCGCAAGGCTGCCGAAGAGCGCCAGGCGCTGCTGGCGCGGGAGGTCGACCACCGCGCCAAGAATGCCCTGGCCGTCGTGCAAAGCTTGATCCAGATGACGGCAGCCCGGGACCCGGCGGCGTTCAAGCGCGCGGTGACGGGGCGGATCTCGGCCCTGGCGCGGGCGCAGACGCTGCTAGCCGAGGATCGCTGGAGCGGCGCTGACCTGCGCACCTTGCTCACAGGCGAACTCGAGCCCTTCTTGGGCGACCGCCGGGCCGAGCTGGAGGGGCCGCAGGTGGCACTCCCGCCCGGTGCAGCGCAGCCTATGGCGATGGCGATCCACGAGTTGGCGACCAATGCGGTGAAGTACGGCGCGTTGTCGGTTGTGGCCGGTCGCCTCTCCGTGTCTTGGCACCTCGCATGGCGGTCGGACCGGGTGCCGCTGTTGCGGCTGCGCTGGGCCGAGATTGGAGGGCCGCCGGTTGTCGGTACCCCGGAGCGCCGGGGTTTCGGCTCGCGGGTGCTGGACGGGACGCTGCGAAGCCAACTCAGCGGCCAGGTATCACTGGTATGGGAGACGACCGGCCTCATCTGCGACGTGGAAGTGCCGCTCGTGACGGGAGTGGAGAAGGCCGGTGCTGTCGGTGCCTCGGCAGCCAGCTGACGTAGCGCCACAAGACCCGCGTCGGACCGCTTCCCACCCAGCCCGGTCTTCGGCCTCCCGGGAGGCCATGTGTGCTCTCAGGGAGGCGGCGACGGCCAGTGGGTGGCCGAAATGAGCGCACAGCGGCAGTTGGGGTGCGAACGTTTATCTCTGCTGTACGCCCTTTGCCGCGGTCGGCGTCCATCATGGCAGCACCCCCGTTTCAACCCAGGCAGCGGTGAGCACCAGTAGAGGCAGGGTCTCCAAATGCTCAGCGAGGCAGCTCTGCCCGGCCACCCAGAAGCGATCAAGCACGATAAATCCCCCAGCATCGTGGCTAACGAGCGGCGCAAAGGCACTTGCCACAATGGCCTGTCGCGGTGGGCACGATTCAAGACCTCCGGCTCAACGACCCAAACGCTGGCCCTCTCACCATGGCTGGTCAGTGCTC
>JBHTFH010000127.1:0-3156 GCA_042666135.1 Roseomonas sp. GCM10028921
CACGTGGGTTATCGAAGAAGCGGTAGGCCGACTTTGTCGCCGCCCAGTCCCCGCAGGCTGCCGGGATTGGCTTGCCAGGTGCAGCTGACAGTTGATCTAGCAATCGTCGCAGCCGACGGGCCAGACGCTTATCGGGAAGGGCGGACGCAGAGAGTTCTTCCTCCTGCCAAGCGGCTTCGCTGCTGCTGGTCTTGTCCCGCACCCGTGACGCCTCCGTGATCCGGCAGCAGGGACAGAATCACAGCAGATTCAATCGAGGCAATAGGCATCCGCACGATGTGGGTAATCGTAAGACTCGGCGGATGGGTACTCTCCATCGTGCAGCCGCCGTGCTCTCCCTCCTCAAGGCAGCATAGGCCAACGGCATCAGCCGGGTTGGCATGGCATCTCTGGCGCGAGAGCTGGCAGAACCAGCAAGCGAGCTAACGAAGGTTATTGGACCGGCCGTCATTGTCTTGAACCAAGGCCGCACCGCCATTAGCGCTGACAGCCTGCTGCTCATCGCCGGAGTGGTCCGACAATCAGGGTTGTGTCCTGCCCGATATGGTCGGAGAGGTAAGCCTGATTTTCCGGTAGCCCTGACCACTCAAATGGATTGCGCCGAATCCTGGTCATGTCGAGTGTGTAAGTGTGTAGAGGTGTAGGATCTTCAACGAAAATGTAATCGATGCGCCCAGCCCCTGCATTCACGTCGCCCGAGTTCGTCGGCTCCTCATTGTCGTTGCAGAATCCAACATTCGCCGGGTTGCCCGCCGTGTCAGGGCGAAGCACGGTGCATATCCCGTTGTTGAAGCGCTCCCGGCCGGCATCCTCAGCACCATGTGTCGGTCCGATGCGGCCCTCAAGCTTCGGCTGGAAGCTCTGCTGCCACGCCCACGCGTCACGCAGCCCGACGGTCGAGAGCTTGTGCTTCATGGCTTGGTAGGTGGGCATATCACGTCCATCGAAGCTCACTGCTTCGATGTTCATGTCTCCGCAAAAAATCGCGACGTTTTCGGGTCGGTGAGTATCGCGGATGAAGGCGACGAGCTCGTCCACCTGTGCAAGGCGCTTAGCGTTCAAGGCCTCATCGCTGCTCTGGGCCGCGAACGCCGGCGTCACGACCTTGAACGCTTCGATCAGCGGGAAGTCACCGCCGGAGATTAGGTGCGCGTTGTAAAGGTCCACGACACCGGCGCCGAGTCTGATTCTGGTCAGCAGTACGCCCTTCGACGCCCAAGCGTCCGTGTCCAGGAGCTTGTTGCCTGCAGCATCGAAGCTTCGGGCAACGGTTTCCTGGATTTGTGCCTCACCGGCGCAGAGGCGGTAGAGCCCGCTGTCGAGCAATCGGCTCGGCGCCCGCTCACCTTGGGCAGCCGGCTCCGTCAGGGGCTTTGGCGCTCCGGCCCAGCCGCCACGAATCGCGTCGCGTGCGGAGGGGTCTTGGTCCCAGACCTCGGAGAGAGCCATGACGTCATAGCCCTGTCCAGCGAGGGCCTGGCCGATGGCCACGGCACGCTCACGGAGGGCTGCCTTCGCGCCGATCCGCACCGGGTACGGAATCTCGACACCAAAGGCCCCAAGGACGAGCTTGCCCGACAGAAGTATGACACGGACCAGAACATCAATCGGAAGTATGCCCAGAACATTTAGGATATCGAGGACTTCAACGCCGATGTCGTTCAAGGCGTGGAGTGCGCTTTTGCCGTAGACTTCGAAAACAATTTCGAAAGTGAGATTGCTCGCGAGATCAAAAACACCAGCGGTCAGGAAATCGGCTATATCAAGCGCAGCCTTCGCTGCGCCCTCAAGCACCCCCATGTCAAGCCCGAGGTCCTTCGCGAGTTCAATAGGGCTGAACAGCTTCTCGACCACCTCCATTGCGCCACGCTCGACCGTGCGCAACAACTCCTCCGGAGAGAGCGCTAGTTCTAAAAGGGCCTCGGTAGCGTTGATGCCAAGTGTTAGCAGCGTCTCCGACAGATCGTAAGTGATGTTCACACCGGGCAAGAGAAAGGTGTTGTAGCTTAAAAAGCGAAATGAGCGGGTGGCGGGATCGTTGTGGCGGTCCGCGATAGCCCGTAGCGAGACGCGGTGCGGCGTCCCTGTTTCGGCCCAGCGGTGCCGGCGGCCGAGCTCACGCAATGTGACTGGAGGCGCGAGGGCATCCATACGGCGGGAAATTTCAAGGAACGAGACCGACATCGTGTGCTCCCTCCTGGCAGCCAGCTGCAACAAGCACCGGCACGGGGCCAGTGCCGCTAAACAGGCCCACGCCGGCCTTTCTAATAACTCTGCCAATAACTATAATAGGGTTATGTGGGGCCTCCGCATGCCCGAAAATTGCGGAGGTAGAGACTCGGTCGACAGGGCGGATCATGCACTGGCGCGTCCACTTGGTGGGAGGTTGTGCCATCAGGGCGTGGATAGCAAATTCACCCCGCCAGAGGCTCCCACGCGGCGGCCGAGCACTATGCCGGAACCGTGGGGTCAGGCATCCGAGACGACACCGATAATATGTGTGTTGCACGAGGCGCAGCACTCGTGCAGTCGGCTTGAGGACCACGATTGTGCCAAGCTCCACCTCCGCATTCTCCTTGATTGTACGAACTTCTACATAACCCAATGCAGCTTTCGCAGTTCTATTGCCGCATTACTAATATCGGAATGAGGTCTTGGCCCTGATCCAATGGGAGCAGCGCCTTACCAAGCACCGCCCCGAAAGCTTTCGCATGATCGCTCGCCTTCATTGCGTGGCCGAGTGTTGAGGACGTGGTCAATATATCGCCGACCTTAATGGAGCAGGGCCGGGCGTCAGCCTTGACGTATGCCTTCCCCACCATCGCAAGCGGGCGTCTGTATTCTTTAGGGCCACGGCGATCGAGAACGATTCCAGGCTTGTATTCACCAGCGCCCGAAATAACGCCAGCGACGTTGCGATCATAGGGCTCGGTGCATTGCCTAAGCTTACCGTCCGGGGAAAGGACCACTACGGATCCAGGATCGATTTCCTCTGTCTCAACGATGTCGAATTCCTCTGCGCAATCCGCCCCTAAAAGGGAAACATCGCCGGCCTGTCCATCAAGGACCACCGTGTCTTCGCCATTATTATTCCGAACGACCACTAACCCCGTCTGACCTTGCCCGCCGATCCACATCCCGGCGACATTGTTTTCG
>JBHTFH010000127.1:3254-6824 GCA_042666135.1 Roseomonas sp. GCM10028921
CGACGGCACGAAGCGCGATGGTGAAGTTGCCGTCCTTGTTGCGGAGGTAGAGGTCACCTGTCTCACCGCCCAAGGTCGCGGTGTCCTTGCCTGCGCCGCTGCGCAGCGTAGCGAACCCCGTCTGACCTTGCCCGCCGATCCACATCCCGGCGACATTGTTTTCGACGGCACGAAGCGCGATGGTGAAGTTGCCGTCCTTGTTGCGGAGGTAGAGGTCACCTGTCTCACCGCCCAAGGTCGCGGTGTCCTTGCCTGCGCCGCTGCGCAGCGTAGCGAACCCCGTCTGACCTTGCCCGCCGATCCACATCCCGGCGACATTGTTTTCGACGGCACGAAGCGCGATGGTGAAACTGCCGTCCTTGTTGCGGAGGTAGAGGTCACCTGTTTCACCCCCACCCAAAGTCGCGGTTTCCTTTCCCGCCCCGTTTAGAACTCCCACCTTGTCTGTGAATTGCGGCGCCATGCGATTTCTCCTTCCTCAATCCTGTACGGTAGCGGCCCATTTTAAATCTCCCCGCAGGTTCGGAGAGGTGGGATCCGGATGTTGCGCAATGACCTGCACGGCAGTAACTTCCATACTGAAGCGCCTGAACGTGGTTGTGGTCGCGGGGCGCTCGACCGCGGACGCTGACGGCCAGAAAGCACCGCTATGTATTCAACGCAGCCACCCTCGCATTATCGCGGGTGTGAAAGCTAGTAAAACAGTCACCCCGACACGGGCTTTGCTATCAAGCCTGCCCTGGCTTTCGGAATGGGCACCGATTCTCCTTGCGAGGTCGAGCAGGGCCATGGGCTGGTTGGTCGCTCTGGGAGTGCGACAGAGATAGCCGAAGATCTCCCGTGAACCGCGCCAGGGTGGATTCACGTGGTCGTCGCAACACGGGGATTGAGGGTGGCGCGATGGCTGGCCGGCGGCGTTCGGACTAGGCTTGATCGTGTTGTACGGGGCGTCCAATCGGGCGCCTTAGTGTAGGCTGGCCCAGGGGCGATCCCTTGATCCATGAGGGACGCCCGCCATGCCTTCCAAGGCCAACGCTGACCGCCGGCACCGGGACTGCCGCAAAACTGGGAGTGAGGTGACGATGGCCGCTGGCGGGTGACAGTCGTTGGCAGCCGAGAAGCGCTGCCACGCTGCCAACAACCTGCCCCCACAAGTGGCTGCCGCAGCCTGACCTCAGTCTCGCGGCCGTCCCTATGGAGTGGTCGAAAGTATCTCGTTACACAGGACGATTTCTAGTCCCGGGTGGCTATCGCTCGCTGGAAACAAGTGATCGGGGTCGGGCTGCATGCATACCGACGAGCGTCGCGCGACAAAGGTCGAGGTGGCTGTCCACACGCTCAACCGTAAGCTGGGGCTGGGATGTCGAACTGCACGCGCGTTGCTTGACTCTGAACGGGGCTGGGACCGCTGTGTCCACACCTGATCCATGCGCCACGCTCACCCAAGTGGCTATGGTGGAGGAGGGGCGAATAACAGCGAGATCGGAGGAGCCTGCGGGCGTGTCTGTGTTTAAAGTCATCACGATCGGAGACTCGGTCGCGTGGGGCCAGGGCCTGATGCCCGAGCAGAAATTCGACAGGCTCGCGGCGCTCGACATTGCCGCAGCGATCAGAGCTGGCGAGTTCTTGGTCGAGAACCGGGCCCATTCCGGAGCCACGATTGGACTTTCCGATCAGGGTGCCCTGGATGTCAACGTATTAGCTTGGCAGGAAGTGCCAAACGGTGCCCCGACAGTCCTAGACCAAATTCGTGCGGACGACTGGGATGCCAACCTAGTAATTCTGGTCGCTGGCATCAATGACATTAACTTCCGTGAGATCCTCAATCCAACGGCGCTCAGCGACACTGCATTGGACGCGAGAATTCAGGAGCACTGTTTCGGCTCGATGAGGTCTCTGCTAGCCGGAATGCGCGGCCAATTTCCAAGAGCTTTGATCGTCGTTGCCGGCTACTACCCCATGCTTTCAGAGGAGTCCGAACTCGACGTCCTTCGGTTAGCCGCAGCGCTACTCGCGCTCCCGTTCTCCCCACTCGCCGTCGCCCTCCTTAGCGCGCCAGTCGTTAAGCGGGCCACAAGACGCATACGGCGCTTCCAACAGGCCCAGCTTCATTGGCTTCGGCGTGCCGTGGCAGACGTGCAGGCGGACCCCGGCCTGCGTGGGCCGGGGATCCTGTTCGCCCATCCTGCCTTTGGACCTCGGAATAGTGTGGGTGCGCCAGGGGCGCTCCTGTTCGGTCCGCAGCGGCCGGAGAGCGCCGAGGCGGCGCTTGCAGAGGCGCTGGAAAGTCCCCTAGCGACAGGTCTCATGATTGACCCCAAAGACCCGCAGGAGCAGCCGCGTCGGGCAGCCTGCGCCGCGACCAGGACTGGTGCCGAACTGGTGACCTGTCGCGTCGCCTCGATCGGACATCCCAACCAGGCGGGGGCCCGCCGCTACGCCGATGCTGTCGTTAGAGCCGTGCTGCGAGATCGGCGCATGTCGCTGCGCGACTTCCTCTCCTCGCATCGAAGCACCGAGCCGCTCCTTAGCCTAAATCAGGCGCTCCGGCGCCATCGGCCGCTCGCGAAGAACGGAAGCGTGCGCACCCTGATTCGGAATGAGGTGATCGATAGCATCGCCCTGGAAGTCAGGACGCGGAATGCAGAGTTTGCCGGAACGGATCACCCGGTGTACTTGCGCCTCGGGCCAGGAAAGGAGTGGTTGCTCAACGAGAGCCTCGTCGGCGGCGACCTGGCGAACGACTTCGAGCCTGGCCAAGTAAGTTGGTACTTCATCGACCCGGCGGAGGGTAAACTGGATGGTCGGTTGCGTCTCCAGGATCTTACGGAGTTCACCCTGGAACTCCGGTTCAGCGTAGAGGGTGCGCTTGGGGGTGACTGGGGGCCCGAGGCAGCCAGATTGGCGATCAATGGTCAGGAAGTTCTAGCAGTGGAGATTGGGAGGGAGTTCCATGTCAATCCCGGGCGGCCCATCGACGCGTGGACGGTGCCGCTCTTTCCGCGCAAGGTGTAGATCAACATTCCTGATCCGGTTGTGTCGCAAACTTTGCGGAGGGCCGCGGATGGCCTGGATAGCAGGCGGATCAGGCACAACCTGGAACAGCTCGGTAGAGATCCTGCCCGATGTGCGGCATCGGACCAGCCGCTACCTGAACAATTGTGCCGAGAATTCCCATACACCGACGCGACGTCGAGAACGCCAGATGCAGCGCTTCAAGTCTCCCGAGCAAGCACAGCGGTTCCTCTCAGCGCACGCGATGATCTATAGCCACTTCCGTCCACGTCGGCACCTGATGACCGCCGATCAGTTCCGGCGTGAGCGCGCCAAAGCCTTCCGGATCTGGCGGCAGGAGACGTGTGCCCAGATCACGGCGTAAGGTCACGCAAGCTCCGTCATGCAGTCGAGTTCGCCTGGTCACCAAACAACGTGGCTGTGAGATTGTCGACGTCGTCCGATGGGTCTGACCCCCGACGTGCTTGGCTTCGTGTCATTGCATTGACGTGTCGGCCTGCCGGACGACGCCCGACGATCGGCGGGAGAGTGACCTCATAGGAGCCTGAGGCCGTC
>JBHTFH010000128.1:0-6705 GCA_042666135.1 Roseomonas sp. GCM10028921
GCATGATCCCCCTCACCCTCATCGAGGTCCAGTCCGGCGCATACCTCGGCGAGGACGACATCGTCCGCTTCGAGGATACCTACGGGAGAACGTGAGGGCCGGAGGCCGGGGACTGTTAGCCCCAACCTTTTCAGCTTCAGACCTTCTCCGCTTCGGGCCTTCTCCGCTTCACTGGGCGGCATCATGGACACCCCCGCCCGCACCATCCCGCAGAGCCCCCGCGCCGAGGCCACGCGCCGGCGCATCCTCGACGCCGCGCTGACCGAGTTCGCCGCCCACGGCCTAGCCGGCGCGCGGGTGGACGAGATCGCGGCCCGGGCAGGGGCCAACAAGCGGATGCTCTACGCTTATTTCGGCAACAAGGAGGAGCTGTGGGTGGCGGTGCTGGAGGCTGCCTATGCCCATAAGCGCGCGGAGGAGCGGGCCCTTCAGGTGGACGGCCTGCCCCCCACCGAGGCCATGGCGCGGCTGGTGCGCTTCAACCTGCGCTACACGGCCCGCCACCCCGAATTCGTGGCCCTGCTGAACCAGGAGAACCTGCACCGCGCCGCCTATCTCGCGCGCAGCGAGAGCGTGCCCGCTCTCTACTCGCCGCTGCTGGACACGCTCCGCGAGGTGCTCAGGCGGGGCGCGGAGGAGGGGGCCTTCCGCCAAGGGGTGGACCCCGTGCAGGCCTATATCACCCTCGTCTCCCTCGGGCATTTCTTCGTCTCGAACATGCACACCCTCTCCGCGATTTTCGGGGCGGGGCTGGACGCCGAGGCGGCGATTGAGGCGCGCGAGGCCCATGCGGTGGAGGTGGTGCTCGGCTGGCTTCGCCCTTGACGGAACCTCCCCGGGGGCGCTTAGGTAACCGTGTAGTTACCTAAACGATTTCCGGGGAGGAACGCGCGAATGGCGCAGCGGCGTATCGGCCTGATCATGCACGGCGTGACCGGCCGCATGGGCATGAACCAGCACCTCATCCGCTCGATCGCAGCCATCCGGAAGGAGGGGGGCGTGTCCCTGCCGAACGGGGACCGGATCATGCCGGACCCGATCATCGTCGGGCGCAATAGGGAGAAGCTGGAGGCGCTGGCGAAGGCGCACGGGATCGAGCGCGTGGGAACCGACCTCAACGCCGCCCTCGCGAATCCCGAGGACACGGTCTTCTTCGACGCCGCGACGACGCAGATGCGCGCGGCGCTCATCAGGAAGGCGATCGGCGCCGGCAAGCACATCTACTGCGAGAAGCCGACGGCGGAGAACCTGGAGGACGCGCTGGATCTCGTGCGCGTGGCGAAGGCCGCAGGCATCAAGCACGGGGTGGTGCAGGACAAGCTCTTCCTGCCGGGTCTGCGCAAGATGAAGATGGTGATCGACAGCGGCTTCCTCGGCCGCGTTCTCTCCGTGCGCGGCGAGTTCGGCTACTGGGTGTTCGAGGGCGACCTGCAGCCCACCCAGCGCCCGAGCTGGAACTACAAGAAGAACGAGGGCGGCGGCATCATCCTCGATATGCTCTGCCACTGGCGCTACGTGCTGGACAACACCTTTGGCGAGACGAAGTCCGTCTCCTGCCTCGGCGCCACACACATCCCCATGCGCCACGACGAGGCGGGCAAGCCCTACGACGCCGACACGGACGATGCGGCCTACGCCACCTTCGAGCTTGAGGGCGGCATCGTCGCGCAGATCAACTCCTCCTGGACGACGCGCGTGCGGCGCGACGACCTCGTGACCTTCCACGTGGACGGCACGCACGGCTCCGCCGTCTGCGGCCTGACGGATTGCTGGACGCAGTCCCGCGTGAACACGCCCAAGCCGGTGTGGAACCCTGATGTGCCGCAGACCATCGACTTCTTCGAGGGCTGGCAGAAGGTGCCGGACACCCAGCCCTATCCGAACGGCTTCCGCGTACAGTGGGAGGAGTTCCTGAAATACGTGGCCGGCGAGCGCGCGGACTACCCATGGGACCTGAGGGCGGGCGCGAAGGGCGTGCAACTCGCCGAGGCCGGGCTGAGGTCCTGGGCCGAGCGCCGCTGGATCGACCTGCCGAAGTTGGAGGCCTGAGCATGGCCAGCATCACCCTGCCCACCGCCTCGGGCGCGCTGGAGAGCTACACCACCGGCGCGCCGGGAAACTTCGCCGTCGCGAAGCCGCCCTATCCGCGCGTGGCCTATGCCGCCGCGCATGTCGTGGCCGATCCGCTGGCCGAGCAGGACCCCTGGCTGGACGTGCGCGTGGACTGGGACCGCACCATCGCCTTCCGCCGCCATCTCTGGTCGCTCGGCCTGGGGGTCGCGGAGGCGATGGACACGGCCCAGCGCGGCATGGGACTGGACTGGACCGGAGCACAGGAGCTGATCCGACGCTCCCTCGACGCCGCCCGCGACTTCCCGAACGCCTTCATCGCCAGCGGCGCCGGGACGGACCACCTGCCGCCCGGGCCGGAGGTGACGGTGGACGACGTCATCCGCGCCTATGAGGAGCAGTGCGAGGCGGTGGAGGGGATGGGCGGCCGCATCATCCTCATGGCCTCCCGCGCCCTGGCCAAGGCGGCGAAGTCGCCGGAGGACTATGTGCGCGTCTATGACCGCGTGCTCTCCGGCGTGCGGCAGCCCGTGATTATTCACTGGCTCGGCGAGATGTTCGATCCCGCGCTGGAGGGCTATTGGGGCCATCACGACCACATGGAGGCGATGGAGGTGGCGCTCGACGTCATTGCCGGCCATGCCGACAAGGTCGATGGCGTGAAGATCTCGCTGCTGGACGACAGAAAGGAGATCTCGATGCGCCGCCGCCTGCCGAAGGGCGTGCGGATGTATACGGGCGACGACTTCAACTATGCCGAGCTGATCGCGGGCGATGCGGAAGGTCACTCGGACGCGCTGCTGGGCATCTTCGACCCCATCGCGCCGGCGGTGGGCGGGGCGCTGGCCGCGCTCTCGCGCAACGACCTCTCCACCTTCCGTGAGATCCTGGCACCGACCGTCCCGCTGTCGCGCCACATCTTCAAGGCGCCTACCCGCTTCTACAAGACGGGCGTGGTGTTCATGGCCTGGCTGAACGGGCACCAGGACCATTTCGTCATGGTGGGCGGGCAGCAATCCACGCGCTCCATCCAGCACTTCTCCGAGCTGTTCCGGCTGGCCGACAAGGCGGGGCTGCTCTCTGATCCGGATCGGGCCGTGACGCGGATGCGGACGCTCCTCGCGCTGCACGGGGTGGCGTGATGGGCGCCGCCCCTTCCAGCAAGCCGGGGCCTCTCTCCCTCAACACCGTTACGGTGAAGGAGCGCTGGGGCCTGCGGGAGTGCATTGAGGGATGCGCGCGCCACGGCATCCCCGGCATCTCCCCGTGGCGCGACGTGCTGCAGGCCATGGGGGTGGAGGCGGCCGCGCGCGCGATCCGCGATGCGGGCCTCTCCGTCTCCGGCCTCTGCCGCGGGGGCATGTTCCCGGCCGCCGACGCCGCGGGCCGCGCCGCCGCGATCGAGGACAACCGCCGCGCCATTGCCGAGGCCCGGGCGATCGGCGCAGCCTGCCTCGTCATGGTCTGCGGCGGGCTGCCGCCGGGATCGAAGGACCTGGAAGGCGCCCGCGCCATGGTGCGGGACGGGCTGCACGCCATCATGGAGGAGGCGCGCGCGGCGGGGGTGACGATCGCGCTGGAGCCGCTGCATCCCATGACCTGCGCGGACCGTAGCGTTCTCGCGACCCTCGGCCAGGCGCTCGATCTCTGCGACGAGCTGGGCGAGGGCAGCGGCGTCGCGCTGGATGTCTACCACGTCTGGTGGGACCCGGTGCTGCGCGCGCAACTCGCCCGCGCGGGCCGGCGCATCGCGGCCTTCCATGTCTGCGACTGGCTCGTTCCCACCACGGACACGGTTTTCGACCGCGGCCTGCCGGGCGAGGGGGTGATCGATATCCCGGGCATCCGCGCCATGGTCGAGGCGGGCGGCTATCGCGGCCATACGGAGGTGGAGATCCTTTCCCGCCGCTGGTGGGCCGCCGATCCCGACGACGTGCTGCAAGAGATCAAGCGGAGACACGCCACCGCCTGCTAGCGTCAGAGAAAGAACACGGAGGAACAGGCAAGAATGAGCATCAGCCGGCGTTATCTTCTCGGCGGCGCCGCCGCCCTGGTCGCGGCGCCCGCTCTCGCGCAGGGCTGGACGCCCACGCGACCCATCCGCTTCGTCGTTCCCTTCGCCGCTGGCGGCGCCACCGACGTGGTGGCCCGCGTGCTGGCCGAGCGCATGGGCGAGCGCCTGGGCCAGCCCGTGGTGGTGGAGAACCGCGCGGGCTCCGGCGGCAATCTCGGCATGGAGAACGTGGTGCGCTCGCCCGCGGACGGCAGCACCATCGTGATGGGCACCACGGGCACGCTGACGATCAACCAGCATCTCTATGTCAATATGGGCTTCGATCCCGTGAGGGACCTCGCGCCCATCGGCATGGCCTTCGCCACCGACCACGTGCTCATCGTCAACGAGAAGGTGCCCGCCCGCACCGCGCAGGAGTTCCTCGCCTGGCTGCGCGCCAATCCGGGCAAGGCGAGCTTCGGCTCCGCCGGCTCCGGCTCCTCCACCCACATGGTCGCGGAGCTGTTCCGCGCGGCGGCGAAGGTGGAGGTGCAGCACATCCCCTATCGCGGCAGCGCGCCGGCGCTGAACGACACGGTGGCCGGGAACGTGCAGTTCATGCTGGACCAGCTCCCCTCCGCCATCGGCATGATCCAGGGCGGCAAGGTTCGCGCGCTGGCCACCACCGGGCCGCGCCGGACGTCGCAGCTGCCCGATGTGCCGACGATGCGCGAGATCGGCCTGCCGGATGCCGAGGCCTCCTCCTGGGGCGCAGTAATGGCGCCGGCCGGCACGCCCGCCCCCGTGATCGCGGCGCTCAGCACCGTGCTGCGCGAGGCGTTGGCCGATCCGAAGATCCAGGAACGCCTGCTGGCCGCGGGAGCCGACGCCGTCTCATCCACGCCGGAGGAGCTGCAGGCGAAGATCGCGCAGGAGGTGGGGACCTGGGGCGGCGTGGTGCGCGAGGCCAAGATCACGGTGAACTAGCGCGCATCGTCCCCGATCCCGCGCCGGACGGCATCTTCCCGCCCGGCGCGCGTCATCTCCCAGAGCGGGTTGTCCACCGCCAGGCGCTGCTCGCCGTCGCGCTGCACCGGCCGGATCACCGCCGTGCCGGAGCCGCGCGCCTCCGTGCCGAAGAGGGAGAGCGTCAGGCGGACATAGATGCCCTTGTCGAAGGAGCCCTCGCCGAAGCGGGCGAAGGGGACGTTGGTGAAAGTGGCGAAGCCGCCCACCTCGATACCACTGCCGAAGCGGCGACCCATCTCGATCGTCGTGCCCCAGTCCCCCGCGAGATAGCGCCCGGCGCGCAGGGTGCCGTAGAGGTTCCACACGGGCAGGTCGGCGTAGAGGGAGAGGTGGCCCGTCGCCACGCCGTAGTCGCGGAAGCCGAGTTTCCCGCCCGTGCCGCGCTGCTGCACGAGGTTGAGGTCCAGCCCCAGCGCGGAGCCGCGCCCCGCCGGGCGCCACAGCACCTCCGAGGACACGCCGCCGAACATCGGCTCCAGCAGCCCCGCCGTCGCGCGGGCGAAGACGTCGGGCGCGAGGTTCCACACGCGCTCGCCGTAGAGGGCGGGGATCGAGGTCTTTCCCTCCTTGGCATAGAGGGCGTAGTCGCTGCGCACGCGCGGAAGCTGGCTGTCCGAGGGAAGGCCGCGGTCGAGATTGCCGAACACCGCCTGCTGCACCGCCCCCGCCGCGCTGAAGCCTGCCCCGAACTCCACCCGCGCCCCGGCCGCGACGGCGCCCTCCAGCGCCGGGCGGGACAGGGTGGTGGCGGCGATCCCGGCCCCAGCCAACTACCAGGAAAGGCGGATCACCTCCACGTCAGGCGGCAGGATGCCGTTCACGGCGCGCAGCGCCCGGGAAGCGGTGCCGGGCAGGCTGCGCTGGTTGCCCTCGGGCACCGCGATCCGCGCCTCCACCCCGCGCTCCTCATAGGCGAGAGGGCGGAAGCCGGCCTCCCGCAGGGCGGCGAAGGCGGCCCGCGCGCGCTCGTCCGGGTCGGCCCCGCCGCGGCGCGCGGGCATCGCCGGCACCGGGCGGAGCGGCGGGCGGGCTCGCCGGGTCCATGCGGAGGGAGAGGCGCACCAGCAGGTCCGTACCGTGGACGAAGCCGATCCCGGCATCGACGTGCTCGCCCGACCATTGCAGGCCGAGATTGACGGGGCTGCGCGCCTCGCCCCGAAGCGGGCCGCGGTGCACGGGGTAGCCGCCGCGCTCGTCCCGCAGCGCATCGCCCGACCACTCGGCCTTGGCGCGCAGCCCGTCCAACTCGCCCCAGGGCGTGTCCAGCCGGGGCAGGCTGTATTCCAGACCGCCGAAGGGGGCCACCCTTTCGCCCCGGAGGAAGTCCAGCCGCAGCGCACCGCCCCGGCCCACCTCGCGCGGCCGCGTGCGGAAGCCCTCGGCGAACTCCGTCAGCGGGTTCCCGGGATCGCCTTGCGTGCCCAACCGCCCGAAGCCGAGGCCGAAGGAGACGTCCAACGGCCCCCAGCGGCGGGAGGCGACGAGGTACTCCCCGGCCTATACCAACCCGCGTTGACCCCGACTCTCTGGTTAGGATTCCCACCGCCGCGGAAATCCGATTCGATGCCCCGGGCAAGCGATTTGCTTGGGGAGGATCTGATGGGTGCGACTTT
>JBHTFH010000129.1:0-6440 GCA_042666135.1 Roseomonas sp. GCM10028921
CGCCCCGCATAGGTACTGACCCACTCCCTCCATCGAAAGCGGTGCAGGCCGGAAAACCAAGCTCCGAAAGCAGGTCAGCTGCTACGCGGACCGGTATCAGCCACCTCGGCGCGGCCCGCCCCGTGTTCCCGCTTTCCGACCCGTCCCCTCCGGCGGGAGTGCACGCGTTTCCGCCACTTGGTCCGCCTTGGCTTCCCTTGCCGCCCGAGTAGCGCGGCCGCAGCTCGAGGGAGAGGTCGGGCCAGGCGCGGCGCAGGCGGGCCACTGCTTGCCAGGGCGACCAGTCCGCCGACCAGAAGCCCACGCGCAGCTGGCCCATCTTCCGCTTGCGCCCGTCCAGGGTGGAGGGCAGCACCTCGACGTGGCGCAATGGCCGGGTCACGCCCCAGTGGGTCCGGAGCCAATCCTTGCTCGCCCCTTCCTCCGGCCCGAGCGCCAGGATGCCGGACGGCACGGGCAGGAGCCGGTGCAGGTCAAAGGAGCAGCTCCTATCCGCGCCCATCCGGGCGAGCGCGGCCTGATGGTTGGCGGCCGCCGCGTCGCGCAGGCGCCGCGCCAGGACCTTGGCACCCGAGAGGCTGATCGCCCGCACCCCGTCCTGCGGGCCTGCCATGGGCAGGAGGAACTCCTCCTCGAGCGCGGCCAGGTCCAGCACCCAGGGCACCACGCCCGGGCCGGCCGCAGCCAGCCGGAACGCCTCGACCCGCTCGGCGGGCCCGCCTACCTCCAGGGTGTTCCACAGCCAGTCCACCGGCACCGGCGTGGGCTGGCACAGTCAAGTTGAGCGAGCTTGGCGGGCTGGCCTTGGGCAGGTAGGCAGCCCGCATGAGCTCGCCAGCCGCCAGGTCCCCCTATGCCGGCCATCGCTTCCCGGCCGAGGTGATCAGCCAGGCAGTGTGGCTGTACTTTCGATTTCCGCTCAGCCTTCGCATGGCTGAGGAAATGCTGGCGGCACGTGGCGTCATGGTCAGCTACGATACCGTCCGGCAGTGGGCGCTCAAGTTTGGTCAGGAGTTCGCCAATCTAATTCGGCGGCGACTGCCGCGAACTGGTGACAAACGGCAGCTCGATGATGTCGTCATAAGATTGCCGGGGTGAAGTATTGGCGGTTCTGTTGCAAAGTTTGAGCGCGGTTGAAGCGCGCCCTGCGTGCGTCCGATTAGGCGACGACCTGGAACAGCTCGGCGATGAACGCCGCCTGTGCTGACATATCGCGACCGTCGATCCGCCGAACCTGCCCTTTCCGCACCATCGCCATCACCTCGTAGCCCGCCAGCGTTCGTCGCGCGGTCCAGAAGCTGCCGAAGCCCAGCCCCTGGTCGGACCAGCCGCTTCGGACGCAGGTGGTCTTGTTCCACGATATTGTTCAAGTATTTGTAAGCGTTGCGTCGGCGACAGACCGGATGTGAGTTGACAGCGTGCGGTGGTGATCCTCCCGCGCTGGGACGGTGGGAGCTGTTAGGTTGCCCTGATTGACGTGACGGGTGGTTCAGTCTGACGATCCCCGGTCTTCGACGAACCGGAGCCACGGAGATGGACGTCGATACTGACAAGATCGACGATGCGGTTTTAGCTCTGCTGCAGTTGACCTTGCACGATGGCTTCAGGGCCTGGAAAGGCCATGACTGGGACGCGCTGGACCGCCTTCACCGTAAGGGGATGATCGGTGATCCGGTTGGCAAGGCCAGGTCGGTGGTGCTCACCGATGAAGGCCTGGCTGAGAGCAAGCGGTTATTTGATCAGCTTTTCAGCAGGCCCAGATGATGGGTTCACGCGCCGTGCTCACGCGGCCAGTTCGGTTGTCCTGTTTGAGTTGCTCGGTTGCCAGTTCCACGGCAGCAAGGTGTCCAGCTCGCCGGTCATGGTCCGTCCCAAGACGACGCGCTCCAGCACATCCGTGAGCCAGGCCTGAGGATCGACGCCGTTCAGCTTGGCGGTCTGGATGAGGGTCATCGCAGTCGCCCAGTGACGCGCCCCGCCATCGCTCCCCGCGAATAACGCGTTCTTGCGATTGAGGGCGACCGGACGGATGGCGCGCTCGACCACGTTGGAGTCCATCTCGACCCGGCCATCATCGAGGAACACGGTCAGGCCGGGCCAATGCCGCAAGGCGTAGCGGATGGCCTTGGCCAGATCCGAGGCGGCGGACACGCGGTCCTGATGGGCCTGCAGCCAGGTATGCAGAGCCTCGACGAGGGGTCGACTTCGCGCTTGCCGCGCCTGCTGTCGGTGTTCGGCGGGATGGCCGCGGATCTGGCTCTCGATGGCGCACCTCGGCCGCGAGCGGTGACCCGGTGGAGGCGTGGAACTCGTAGAAGTACCTTCGCATGTGGGCCCAACAAAAAGCGAGGGTGACCGAGCCGTCGGTGCGCTCGCCCGCCAGCCGTTTGAACCCGGCATAGCCATCGACCTGCAGCACACCCCGGAACGTTGCCAGGTGCCCGGCGGGGCGGAGGCCCCTGCGGTCCTCGGTATAGGCATAGGCCGCCACCGGGTGCCCTGGACCGCACCACGGCCGGTCATCGACCGCGTAGCACCAGAGCCGTCCGGTTTTGGTCCGGCCGCGGCCGGGCTCGAGCACCGGCAGCGTCGTGTCGTCGGCGAACAACTTGGGCGCGGACAGCGCCGTACCGAGGATCAGGTCGTAGAGCGGGGTCAGCCACCAGCAGGCCCGGCCGACCCAGTTGCTCAGCGTCGAGCGGTCCAGGGTGATGCCTTGCCGCGCCAACATCCGCGCCTGGCGGTACAGCGGCAGGCTGTCGCAGAACTTGCTGACCACCACATGCGCCACCAGCGCCTCGGTGGCCATGCCGCCACCGATCGGCCGATCCGGTGCGGGCGCCACCACCACGGCGCCCTCGCAGGTGCGGCAGGCGTAGCGGGGGCGGCGGGTGACGCGGACCCGCAGCTGGGCGGGCACAATGTCGAGTTGCTCGGTGCGGAGTTCGCCGATGGCGTGCAGCGCACCGCCACAGCAGGGGCAGTCGCGGCATGCAACGTCGATCAGCACCTCATAGCGGGGCAGATGCTCGGGCAGGGCGCCGTGGTTGCGCCGGGGCGGCGCCGGGCGGCGGCGCCCCTCCCGGGCCTCCGCCGCATCCTGCCCGGCCTGGTTCTCGGCGATGCTCTGCTCGAGATCCTCAAGCCCCAGCTGCATCTGGTCCGGGCTGATCTGTTCCGACCGGCGGCCAAACTGGTGCCGCAGCAGGCGTTGGATCAGCAGCCGGAGCTTATCGTTCTCGGCATGCAGCGCGCCGTGCTGATGCGCCGCGGCGGCGACCACCTCCCGGAGCATCTGCTGCAGGATGGCGGGATCATCGGGCAGCGTGTCGAGGTCGATCTGCACGCCCTGATGATGGCGGATGCCGCCGCGTCGGAGCTACCCTTTCCCGCCGAATCGCAGCCCTGTTACCCGGCCAGCTCCGGCCTGCGGCGCGGCACCGAGGCTCGCCATTCGCAGCCGTCGAGCAGTGCCGCCAACTGCGCCGTGGACAAGGCAATGCACCCCGTCGTGGTGGTGGTCGGCCAGACGAACTGGCCCTGCTCCAGCCGCTTCGTCAGCAGGCACAGGCCAACCCCATCGTGCCAGAGCAGCTTGATCAGCCCGGCCCGGCGGCCGCGAAAGGCGTACACCGCCCCGCCGAACGGGTTCTCCGCCAGGCCCTGCTGCACCAGCATCGCCAGGCCCGTCATCCCCTTGCGCATGACGGTCACGCCGCAGGCGAGGAGGATCCGCAATCCAGCAGGCGGCGCGATCATCGGCGACCCAGTGCAGACAACACGCAGCGCAGCACCGCCTCGTCCACCGCCGCCCCCACCCGCACCGTCACACCATCCGGCAGCACGATCTCGATCGAGGCTGGCACAGCACCGCGCATCGCGGCCGAGGAGGCCGCCTGAGGCACCGGCTGATCGGCCGCCGCGCCTTCGCCGTCAGGCAGCGCGGCGACCGGCACAAAGTTCGGCGACGCAGGCTGCAGCGCGTTGAGATGGCCCTCCACCAGCTGCCGACGCCAAGTGTAGAGCAGGCCACTGCCGATGCCGTGCCGCCGCGCTACCGCGACCGGCGAGCCGCCCGGCTCCAGGCTCTCCATGACGATGTCGCGCTTCTGCTCGGGCGTCCAAACCCGCCGCCGCTCGCCGCGGGTGATCACCTCGACCGGCGCCCCGCGCACGCTCGTACGATCAATCGTAGGAGCGTCCTCAACCTCTGTGACCCGCGGCGGTAGCGTCTTGCCCATCCCGCACTTGCATCACAGCACTACCCCGCGCCGCAATGTGCCGCCGCCACGACGCTTACAAGTATTTCGCCTGGCGGAGCCGCGCGAAGCGCCACAGCTCGCCGTCGGTCTTCATCTCCCCAACCGCACGTGGGTAGGCGAGGTTCCGACCTACGGTGATGCTGCGCGGGTCGACCGTGTGCGGCCGGCCCAAGGCCTTGCGGAAGAACCGCTTCGCGGCCGCCGAGTCGCGCTTGGCCGAGAGCAGGAAGTCGCGCCACGACCCACCGCTCGTGCGAACATGAGGCCGAAACCGCTTCTCCAACTCCGGCGCGTAGGCCTGGATTTAGCGGAAGATCGTCGTGTGAGAATCTTGATGCCCCGGTCCTGCAGCATGACTCCGAGGTCTCGGTAGCTGATCGGGAAGGCGAGATACCACCGGACCGCCCAGAGGATCACATCGGGCGCGAACTGCCGTCCCTTGAAGGATGGCACCGCCCCGATCTCATCCTGCCGACCTCGTCTCGCCATGCCCAACCATGACCCTCAGCACAGCCGCGCGCAAAAGCCGCAACATAACCGTATGTTCCAGCCAGCCGCCGGCGCATGCTTCATCTCCGTCGCGCGACAAGCGTGCTCTTCGTCCTCGCAGTAGGGTAGGCTCACAGCGTCAGCGGGCGGATGACGGCAGCTCTGGCGCGAGCGCTGACAAATTCCCGGCACGCGCCTGCTTCAGCGTGGGTTGACGCAAGATCTCGGTCCCGATGCGTCCGTTGATCTGCAGTTCAATCGGTCCGGCCTTCGCGGCGTATTCTGCCTCGTGCCGTTAGGGATTGAGAGATCGCCTGCGCACATGGTCCGCATCCAGCAGTAGATGCTGCACTTCCTGATGCAGGTCATCGAGAGTGGAGACGCTCCAATGATTCAAGGTCAGCGAAGATACACCTTCCGGATGGTAGCGTCGGTTCAGAACAACACGTCCGCAATTAGATTGTGCAGGGACGATAGGGGTGGCCCCTGAAAAAGGACCATCTGAGAGATAGAGGTGAATAGCCGCGGTTACGTTGCACGGCACGGGAACAGGCCGAAAAGCCTCGAGCACAACGACGGTCTGGACAGGGATACCAGCTTGCGCCAGCCGCTGCGTGAACCGTAATCCAGCCTGGGCCCCGTAGGAGTAGCCGTACACCGCGAGGGGCACCTGGCGAAGACTGGGGTCGGCAATCACCTCATCTGCCGCAGTCTCCCATCCACTAGGCTGGCTGATCTCTGCCCTGATCCCAAGCCGACGGATGTTGTCGGCCAGCGTGTGGGTGCCTGTCCCGAAGCTTTCCTCACCCGAGAAGGTCATACCAGTAAAAAGGAACACGACACCCTTCGTCCGAGTGAGAGGAGGGTTTGGGGCGAGATTGGCTGGCGGCACCCCATTGGTGCAGCCAGCGAGCAACGCCGCCACGACGCACCCGGCATGAATACGTCTCACTCTGCCACCACCGGATCGCCCTTCCGCTTTGTCGCGCCCGACTGCCTCTTTTCTGCTGAAGGCGATAGCGCACTCCCTCGCGAGTTCCAGCCCCCGGTAAGGCACTGGCGAACGCTCCAGGAGCCGCCTGGGGCAGTCGGGCACGAGCTGAGGTGACAGATCGGAAGTGGCTCCATCCCTTTCTCCTCCCCGTCCTCCAGCAGAGCGAGCAGGACCTCTAGGAGGGCCACACCGGTTCCGCCTCGAGCCTGGGTTGATGCGCTTTGCCCGCGGCCGAACACCCTTTGCACGACCTGTGGCCCAGTAGTCATCCACTCTGCCCCAGCTCTCGCGCCATGGCGTTCTCCAGTGTCGCCAGCTTCGTGGTCGCAGTTGCCGCGGCGTGCTCGGCCTCCTGCGGACACTGTGTGTAGAGGTCCGTCCACCCCACATAGATCCTTCCGAAGATCCGGAACTCGGGAAGGGAGTGCGGCCGCAAGTCGGCCGCGCGGAGAGAGTTGGAGTGGTGGGCATGGCGACGATGGATGAGGACGACAGCTTGGTGCTGGACGAGCGCGAGGAGGCCCTTCTCTCATCCCTCCTCGAGGCCGAAGGTCAGGCGCTGCAGCGCCATCACGGCGAAAGCCTCGCCATGCCGCCATGACCCTGCCAAGTTCGCCGCCGACCAGATCCTTTCGGTGCTTACCAGACCGCTCGCCCAATGCGCGAAGGATCTGGAGCACGGCGACACCTCGGGC
>JBHTFH010000130.1:0-6421 GCA_042666135.1 Roseomonas sp. GCM10028921
GCTTGCTCGTCCCAAACCCGAAACGCCTGAAGGGCGTGCCGGCCCAGACGATATCGCCCAGGCCCGCCTCATCGCGGAACGCGCAAAGGAGGTCTCATAACCGGACAGCTCTGATGTCCGCTCTTTCAAGGCCGGGCCGTGCTTCACCAGCCGCCGTGCAGGCGGTAGTTTTTGATGCTGAGGCGTTTGGGTGAGGGTCTGGAGCACTGCTCCAGACGATGACGAGCGACGGTTGATCCAGCTCTGATGCGCGGGTTGGTTACCGCATGACCATGGTCGTCGCGGGGCTGCCTCTGTCTAGAGGCGGGGATCGGTACGTGACCTCCCCGTAGTGTCCATCGAGGGTTCCCCTGACCGCTCGTCCGGGGCAGTGCCCCGAACCCTTGCCCGAGCGTCTCGTCTGTGCCGGTGTTCTCTCCCTTGCTGAGTCTGCCGACGGTGTAGCCAAGAACCTCAAGCAGCCGCAGCAGGCGGCGCGACCATTCGACCAATGGCCCAGGCAAAGCCGACCATCTCGCGCGCGATGGCCGTGACCACCACCTGCGGCCGCTTGCCTGCAGCTTGCAGGCGGCGGTACCGGGCGCAGAGGCGCACCTGTGCCTTCCAGGCAGTGTCGCGCACCTCCCGCGGCAGGCCTGCCAGGCGGGGCCTCATCTGCGCTGACACCCGCGCCGGCAGCCGGTAGGTCCAGGCGCCCTCGACGAGCATGCGGCGCGCGAGCGGGCTGCCGGCCTTGGTGATCGCCCCCTGCCGGCGCTTGGCTCCACTGGAATGCTCCGAGGGCACGAGGCCAAGGTAGGCCATCAACTGGCGCGGGTAGTCGAACCGCCCGAAGTCGCCGACCTCGGCCACCAGCGCCGAGGCGACGATCAGCGAGACGCCCCGCATCGCCTGCAGCGCCTCGACGACCGGGGCCTCAACCGACTTTTCAACACGATCGATCCAAAACGGTCTCTCAACAACCGCGGGCGGTACATCAGATGCGAGTGGGTATGCAGCACAGCGAGTAACTTGGGCCAGGCACGCTGCCGATGGCCCGAGCCTTTGCCCTCCCCGCGTCGTTTGCCGAAGTGCTCGCTCACATGCCGCGTTTCCAGCCCCGTGGCGTCGACCGCCGCCGTTGGGGAGGCGTCGATCAGGCCGGCAGACCGGGCCCGCTCGAGGATGACCACCTGAGCATGGTGGAAGACCCCCTTTTTCCGCCTCCGGCAGGAGGCGGCGCGCTGCGTAGACCAGGGTGGAGTAGTGCGGCACCTTCCGCAGCCCCAGGGCCTTTCGGAGTTCCCCCCATTCGGCCACCAGGGTGACGAGGCCGCGGTAATCGGTCCGCAGGAACTGGCGCAGAGTCAGCAAGGCGAAGAGTTGGGCCTGAGTAAAGTCGTGCTGCGAGGTCCGGCTGCCGTAGGCCGGGAAGGTCCAGCGCCCGACGGCCAGGGCCTCGCGCGCTACCCGGACCGCTGACTTCGTCATGCTGCGCATCGAGGCCCTCGCGTCCAGACCTCAGATCCCCTCCCAGCGTCGCCTTCAGTCAGAAGGTTTCAACAGAGCCAATGCTCTAATCAACCGTGGGGCGGGGGATCCCCGAACGCTCACCGTAGAAGCAGTGCAGGAGGTCACCTCCTGCACTGCTAATCGATCAGCCGCCGAAAAGCAGCGAGCCGTTATCCCAATTCAACTCAACGTTATGACCGATAAGAACGATGTGCATATCTGCGACTTCGTCGAAGTGGCCTTGTTCATTAACGATGTCGATCAGCACGCGGGTGCCTTCGACAACAGCATCGCCCCCATAGTTCAACACCTGGACGTTCTTGTCATAACGAATGGCCAAGCCAAGTCCTTCTGTGTCCTTCGCATTGGCTGAACCACTACCAAGAAACTGAACGCTACTGACACCATTGAAGTAAATGCGGTCTCCGATGCTGAAGTTAGTGATATAATCCCGAGTATCCCGCGTCGTCCCGGATTCCGCAATAAGCTCCGCACGGCTGTTACCCTGATAAGTAAACCAGTCGAAGAGTTCGCCTGCGAACAGGTTGTCACCCCCCTGCCCGCCAACAACGATCTCTGGAGAGCTGTACAGCGCCGTGCTGAAAACCGTGTCAGCTGTACCAGCACTGCTGTAAATGGTGTCTTTACCGGCTCCGCCATTCAGGCTGTCGTAACCACTGCCGCCGTAGATGACATCGGAACCGCCGCCGGCCGCGACACTGTCGTTGCCAGCCCCCAAATCGATGAAGTCGTTGCCTGCTGTTCCCCGAACAGCCTGCTCGCCGGCGCTTCCCGTGACGGTGATGTTGTCAGAGCCGCTGTTGCGAGACCAAAGCAGCGGGAAAATGTCCGCGTGCTGATGGTCCTGCCCATTCTGCGCCGCGTAGATGTTGGCTGCAGTATCAACAATATGAAGGTGATCGGCCTTGGTGATCCAATCACCCGCTGTGTCTGCATTGGCAAAGTGATTCACCGATCCTGTAACGCCATAGTAGCTGCGGTTGGCCGCTGCAAGAACATCACCGCCAAATCCATCGTTGACGGCCTGCCAAAACGGCATCGCACCAGAGACACTGAAGCTGTCATAGATGTTGATGTAGGTAGCCCGCTGATCACCGCCGACGACTGTCGCCGCATTGCCGGTGATGAAGGATGTGTGCCCGGCATCGATCGCGGCCAGGGCACCAGACGCAGAGTCATAGACCGTGAAGTCGTAATGCAGGCCTTGATCGCCTGCCGTCTCTTGGTTGGCAGAGACGAATGCGCTTATCCGCTCTGCAGTATCTCGGACGTTGTTGATAGTGGTCGACCCACTGTTGGTATAGGTAACTACGGTTTCTGCGTCCAACACACCAAGATACGAGCCGGGCGAGTAACCGCTAATGGTCAGGTCATGGGCGCCGTTGCGGACCGCTGCGGACAAGCCATCAAGATTGATGAAATTATCCGTGACGTCGTAATGGAGCGCTCCGACGGCACTACGGTCATGAATAACAACCGCCTGCGCCGCCGTGGCTGGCGTGACTGCATCCAAGTTCACCGCTGCGATGACGGCCGCTTCTGTGGTAGCGCTGGTACCCGTTATAGAGGAGGCGCTGTCGGAGATGCTGTACACGGCATTGCTGTCACGTCCTAGGATCACCACGGCTTGACTGACAGTAGCCGGTTCAGACGCCGTCACCGAAGTAGCACTGGTCACAATGTCAGCCGCATCACCTGCAGCCAGCATCGCGGGGCGGTCAAGCAGAGTGTAGTTCAGATCACTCAACGCAATTGGCTCACCGGAGCCGTCAACGAGGTGCGGCAAGGCAAGTAGCCGTGCGACGTCGGAAACACTGACCTCTCCCAATGCGTAACTGGTGAGACGGATAGTCGAAGCAGCGTTGGTGTAAGACAGGGCGCCGGTGCCGAGCAAAGCTTGCCAACTGTCCACCACAAGCGGAGCATTCAGCGTTCCACTACCGTTCAGTCCATCTATTGCCGTCAACTGGGAAATCGTCGCTGCCCCGTTGACCGTGACGGCGATGCCATCCCGAACATAGGTCTGATCGGCGGCGAGATTTACCGCAGTATCGAACAGCTCCGTGTACGAGAGCTCGCCCGCGCCATTGTAGCCGTCGATAATCTCAAGCTGACCCAGGCCTGCAGCATTAGTAACAGTCACATCAATGCCTTCGGTGACATAGCTACCGGCATTCGTTACGAGATGCTCAACTTGGTCAGCAACAGACGTATAGCTGAGGTGCCCATTCCCGATCGTGTCGGCGATCAGAGCAAGGTCGGCGAGCGATGCAGGGGCCGTTACCTCAACATCTCCGCCTTCCCGCAGGTAGTCGCTGCCCAGCAAATCTCCCACGACACCCGAGAGCGTAGTATATACCAGCTCACCATCACCGTTGAGTGCGTCAATCGCGGCAAGCTCGGCCACCGTGGCCGCCTCTTCGACCACCACATCGGTCCCATTCTTGATATAGGTACCGCCATCATCTGCTAGCCGTGCCGCTGAGTCCCGCACTGCCTCGTAGATCAGTCTTCCGCCGCCGTTCGCCGCATCGATCGCCGCAAGTTGCGCCAGGGACGCAGCATCGGTCACGGTGACCACCACACCATCGGCGACTCGACTGTGCTGCCCTTCAAGATCATCCGCGAGGCGAGCCGCATTGTCGGTGATGGCGGTAACCGCCACCGGCGCAAGCCCATTCGCGGCATCGATTTGTTCGAGGTCAGCTAGGCTCGCCGGCGTAGTGACGTGGACAGTGATCCCGTCATTCACGAAGTAGCCCCCGGCACCGCTGCTCGCGAGATGGGCCAGCAATTCCTCCTTACTACCCACAACGGTCGTGTACTCGGTAGTCACCTCGGCATTCCTGAGAAGCGCGAGCGTAGTGAGATCGGCCGCACCTGTTATGCTGACCGTCTCCGCTGCAGCGACTACCGGAAGGATCGCGCCGGCCGAGGTCAGGGCTGCGGCGCTATCCCGGATAATGTAGCTGCCGGAGAGCGAAAAAATCTTGGCCTGACCGGCGGACAGGGTCACGACCGCGTCCTCAGCGACTACGATCGCGTCGACCTCTCCCAACGACGTATTTGCAGAGAGGTCCTGGCTCGTACCGAGCCGGAGCGTGACTTCGAGGCTCTCGGATATTCGAGATAGGTCAGCCGTAGTGACCGGCCCTGACAGGATCAATGCCCCGCTACCTTGCACTTGCTTGCCCGACAATGCAGTGGCTTGTGCTTCCAGTGAGGCGCCATCGAGTATGATGGAATCGACCTGCTCCAAATCCGGCACGGTCGCCATAATGCCCGCGCGCGTGAAGCTGGCGCCGTCGGCGCCGGTAGTCAGCACAATCGGTCCAGTGGCGGTTCCACTGAAGGTCAGAACCCCGTCCATGAGATTTGAGGCGAAGGTTACAGGCGTAAAACCGTCAGTCACACCCGCTTCCAGGCTCGACGCAAAACTCGCTGCTTGCTCGTTGGACAGGGCGAATTGTAAGAGCAGCGCCCCCAGGCTCGTGCCGCTTTGAAGACTTTGGAGATGGCCCGCAATCTCCTCAGCGGCGGGCACGCGGTTGAAGCTATTAGCGTAGAGCCGGACAATCTGTGCAGTAGCATCAAGTTCCGAGAACTCTGCTGTGAACTCAGCCGATTGGGCCACAGCTTTGGTGAAGTTCTCTAGCGTCATTGCACCGGAGCGAAGCTGCTGTGTCCAAGACACCAGCCCCTCGCTGTCGGGAGCGCGGCCAAACGCGCTGTCATAAACCATGGCAACGATCAGAGATGCTTGGTCGGCAGCCTCAATGCCCTGCGGGTTTGCCCGCGTCCACGCCTCCTTAGCTTCCGTCGAGGTAGCAATCTGTAGGACGAGATCGCCACGCGAGTGGCCGACTTCGAGATAAGTCACCCATGCAGAAAGACCTGCCTCATCGGGTTCACGCCCGAGGAGATTGACATACAGCGAGCTGACAAAATCATTGTCAGATGCGCTCTGGAAGGCTGATGCTTCGGGCGTTGCGGCAATAGCATTCGCGGTGGCGCGAAGATCAGCACCGGCGTTCAGCTTATCAAGCCATCTCGCGTACCCAACAGCATCGGGCTGGCGGCCAAGGAGGCCATGGTAGATTTGTGCTACAGCGACGGCGTTACTTGCTGGGTCCGTGGCGAGGGTCGAGTAGCCGGTACCGAAGCCAAGTCTCGTCGGATTGACAGGCATGTTTCTCTTCAGGGTCCCAATAACATCACGAAATCGTGACGTACTGTTTATGCCGACGAGGCACTCCCTTGTCTGTACGAAAGCCACGTCACTTCAACTCAGAGACGAAATGTGCCCTTCAAGACACAACTTCTACGAGTGATATTTGCCAGCTGGGGTTAGGGTCAGAATCCGATCATACTATTGATCTCGCAAGGTAAACGGGATTCCGTGCTGTCGGATTGCGGCATGGAGGTGGTCGTGGCGGGCTTGTTCTGGTTCTTGGACGAGCAATGGGCTGTCATCGAGCCGTTCATGTCGCAGAACCAGCCTGGCGCTTATCGGCAGGATGACCGCCGGATTGTCAGCGGCATCGTGCACGTCCTGCGCTCAGGCTGCCGCTGACGTGACTGTCCGGCCGAGTGCGGCCCTCCCACCACGGGCTACAATGAGAGCCGTCCTCACATGGCCCTTGGCCGGAGGACGCCGTAAGAATACTTCCCTATTGGGCCTCAGCCCGTCAAGCGTCGTGGTGCATCCTACCGCCGGGGTCAT
Organism: Roseomonas sp. GCM10028921; assembly: GCA_042666135.1. Taxonomy (GTDB): domain Bacteria; phylum Pseudomonadota; class Alphaproteobacteria; order Acetobacterales; family Acetobacteraceae; genus Roseomonas. The sequence goes on from JBHTFH010000130.1 coordinate 6,236, forward strand.
GCTTCCCTTCGTGGTCGGCACCTCGGCCGCCACATCATACCATCAGTGGGGAACCGGCGAGCCCATCTGTTCGGCGCGGTCGCGCCGGGGCGCGCCGCTTGCGTTCTTTCGGCTTCACCGTCTCCCGCGTCCCGGCGGGGACGCGCCTCGTCGCCCGGCGTGTGCCGCGACCCCGAGGGTCTATTG
>JBHTFH010000131.1:0-6361 GCA_042666135.1 Roseomonas sp. GCM10028921
GGGCGGGATGGTGCTCGACGTGCTGGTGCAGAGCCGACGGGACCGGCAAGCGGCCAAGCGGCTACTCAGGAAGCTGCTGAAGCGGCGCATGCGGCCAGCACGTGTCATGATCACCGACAAGCTACGGCGCCGCGAAGAAGGAGGTGATGCCCTCCGTCGAGCACCGCCAGCAGAGGGGGCTGAACAAAAGGACGGAGAACTCGCATCAGCCGACACGACGACGAGAGCGACAGATGAAGCGCTTCAAATCACCAGGCCAGGCGCAACGCTTCCTCTCCGCTCACGACGGGATCAACAACCTCTTGCATCTTCGTCGCGACCACGTCACCGCCAGTGAACATCGAGCCGCGAGGGCGCGTGCGTTCGAGACGTGGGCCGATGTCAGCGGGGTTGCCACCACGGCCTGATAGTCGCTCGACCGCTGGCGCGGTCCGCCAGCTTGCTTGCTCCAAGGTCAGCAACTTGATTATGTCGGATGAACACCTCGTCCATGAACCATCTGTCGCCCGGCCTTGGTCGACGCCGCTTCAGCTCGTTCCCGAACAGCCAGCCGAAGCGCAGGCCCCACTCGCGGACGGTTTCGTAACTGACCGCGACCCCGCGTGCGGCAAGGATCAGCTCGACGTCACGCAGGCTGAGGCTGAAGCAGTGGTACAACCACACTGCATGCTGGATGACCTCGGCCGGGTAGCGGAAGCCTCGATAAGGGCTCGGAGAGGTCATGCAATGCAGGCTGCCACGGCCCTGCGGACCCGCCAACCTGACAAGGCCCTTTTTCACCCTCACGGGCTCAGGGCTGGCGGCCGCGATGAGATCACGCAACCAGGGCTGCTGGCCGCATTGGCGCTGAATTGCTCTAGGAAAGCTGCGTACGATTAGGCGATCCGCGCTGCGTCTCCGCATTGTGGTGCCTGCCGCTATGCACGAGCCTGTCAACGACGGCCCCGGTGACAAAGGCGTAGATAGCCTTGTGCAACAGGTCGATGATTTGCTCGCCCACCGGCCAAGTCCAGGGCGGTGCCCCGACACCAGTCGCGTTCTCCAGCGTCTGATCGTTGAGCAGTCTGACATTGAGGAACATGAAGGATCCGACCGGGCCACGAATGCCAGCATTCGCCATCATAGCTCGCGCCATGCCGAGCGCGATTCCTTGCCCCCAATGCATGGCCCAGTTCATCAGGAGCCGCTCCCGATCCGGCTTGCGGGGGAGCCCGAGCAGCCGCTCCAACGTATGGGCGGGGACGTAGGAGTTCGGGCGTCTAGTGACTGCCTGCTCTAACTTTTCCGCAACGGTCATTGCCGCAACGCCGACCAGACCGGCGAGGAGCCCCTGCACAACTAGCGCGGCAGGGCTACGCGGTCCGAAAGTCGGGGCTTGGACCTTCTTGGGTTCGAATTCTTGACGCAGGTGCATCGGTGCACTGCCCTCCCCGTCCATCCGATGCAATCGGCATCCACCTGCCCAACAACTGATTATACATGAAGTTTCAGATCAGATAGGCCACAAGCACCGATCCGGCTTGGATGAGGACACCAAATAGCATGAGCTCTAGAAGTTCAGGATTGCGGCTGGATCGAAGACAAGGGTAGTGCATCGCACGAGGTAAACAAAGGCCTCAAGAGTTGCCAGATTGGCTCGGCATGATGTCCTCGACGGTGAAGCCGTCCTCTTCCTCGCGGCGCAGGGACGTGGTGCCGGTCGTGATGGGGACCGGCGCGAGGGAGGTCGCGCCGGTCCAGGCCACGTAGCGAGGGGTGATGTCCCAGGCAGAGGCGTGGCCGGCTCCAGAGGCCAATGACCACGAAGATCTTAACGGAGAGCTAACAGCTCCCCCTTTCCGCGTGTGTCACTGGGGGGCGCCCTGGGGATAACGGGGACGGGCGGCGGCGAGTTACCTGGGCGTCACGTATGGCGTCGACAGCCGCCCCGTGTCGAACCAGGCGTCCACGATCCACACGCAGAGCGACAGGGTGCCGGCACCTGCCGTCCTAATCCTGCTGGCTCGTGAGGTCGCCTGGCGCTTCAACCGGGAAGCGCAGGGTATGAAGGACACCTCCGGCCTCGCTCGCCTTGGTAGTCTCGATGTGGCCGCCAAGCTGGGCGGCAAGGGCACGAACCAGACGGCGACCCATGCCGCCCCGCCGCTGGAAGTCCTTCGCAACCTCGGCGTTTCCCGAAGCTGTCTCCGAGGGCGCACCGCGCAGCCCAATGCCGTCATCAGCCACGGTCAGCAGGAGGTCTATTCCCTCGCGTCGGAATCCAAGGCGAACCGCACCTTCCCTATCCTCGGGAAAGGCGTGCTTGAGGGCGTTCGTGATGAGTTCGTTGGCAATCAGTCCAACCGCCCCGGCGCGGGACACCGGCAGGCTGTAATGCTCCGCGTCAATGAAAAGCCCGACCGGGCTGAGGGCGGTCAGGTTGGTCCGCAGGTCTGCGACGAGATCGTGCAGGAAGTCATGCATGTCCACCAGCACATGCCCGTCCCGGCGGGCCAGCCGGTCATGGACGCGGGCCAGCACCTTCACCCGGTCCGCGACAGCATAGAGGGCGGTGGTGGTTTCTGGGGATGTCCCGACCGCCTGCATCATGATCGTAGCGCTGATCCGGGCGAGGTCGTTCTTCACCCGATGACCGAACTCGACCAGTAGCAGGTCACGCTCGCGAAAGGCTTGTTCGGCTGAGTTCCGGGCCGCCTCGACCTCTGCGTGACCCTTCTCGACCTCGACATAGGCGATGTGGAGCGCCTCTGTGACGAGGGCGATGAATAAGCCCACGATGAGGAACAGGGTGATGCTGACCGCCGTTTCCGTATTGGGAATGGCGAAGGAATGGACGGGCGGAACGAAGTAGTAGAGCGCGAGGGCGGCGCTCAGCAGCGTGGCGAAGATGCCCGATCCCCGGTCGAACAGGACCGCCGAGACAATGATGGACGGGAAAAACAGCAGGAATGGTAGCGCTACCTGCTCACCGAAGAACCAGTATCGGAGGGCGAAGGAGATCAGGACCAACACGGCTGCGCCCAGCCACCGTATTGATGTTGACAGGGACCCAAGAAGGGCTGGGCGAACGATACGACGCAGAGGCATTGGGGCGAGAACGAGAGTTCATCGGCACGGTTTCCCGGTCCCAGGCTCGGCCCCTCCGAGGAGCCACGCGGGGCAAAGCGCCTGGGTCGGTACAGCGCGCCATCGGCGCATTCTTCCGAGCGACCCTCTCCCCGCCGCCGCGACCTCGATCGGCCGATACGCTGAGAGAGGGTGGGGTTCGGCCGGGAACAGGAACTACGCTGCGCGCACGCTCGTGGTGAACTGGCTCACTTCGACCCGCAGTAGCTCGGCCTGCTGCGACAGCTCGCTCGCTGCTCCCAGCACTTGGCCCGCCGCCGCGCCGGTCTCGCCCGCCGCCCTGCTCACCCCGGCGATGCTGCTGCTGACCTGTTCGGTACCCGTGGATGCCTGGACGACGTTGCGCGCGATCTCCGCCGTGGCCGCACCTTGCTGCTCCACCGCGGCCGCAATCGAGCCAGCCACCCCGTTCAGCTCGCCGATCGCCTCCCCGATACCCTGGATGGCCGCGACGGCCTGCTGAGTGGCCTCCTGCATCGCCGCGATCTGGGTCGCGACCTCCTCTGTGGCCTTAGCGGTCTGACCCGCCAGCCCCTTCACCTCGCTTGCCACGACCGCGAAGCCCTTGCCAGCCTCGCCGGCCCGCGCCGCCTCGATGGTGGCATTGAGCGCCAGAAGGTTGGTCTGCGCCGCGATGCCACGGATCAGCCCCACGACCTCGCCCACCCGGGCCGCGCCCTCGGCGAGCGCGCGCACGATGTCGTCGGTACGTCTGGCGTCCTCGGCCGCGCGTCCGGCCATCTGTGCCGACTGCGATACCTGCCGCGTGATCTCGCCCACCGAGGCCGTCAGCTGCTCGGCCGCAGCCGCCACCATGGTCACATTGTCCGAGGCCAGCGCCGCTGCCTGGGCCACGCTCTCAGCCTGCCCGGTGGCCTGCCCCGCCGCGCTCTCCATCACACCGGCGGTGGCCTGCAGCTCGGTTGCCGCCACGTTCACGGCTGCCACCATCGCGCCCGCTTTCTGTTCGAACGCGGCTGTCAGCTCGGCCAGCTGCTCCGCGCGCGCCGTCTTGGCCGCGCGCTCGGCCTCCTGCTCAGCCTCGAGCCGCTTCTGCTCGAGGCCGTTGTGGCGGAACACCTCCACGGCGCGCGCCATCGTGCCGATCTCATCGCGCGCCTGCTGGCCTGTGATCTCTACCGAGAGCTGGCCCTCCGCGAGCGCACGCATGGTGCTGGCCAGTGTGACGACGCGCCGGGCGATGCCGCCGCCGATGGCAAAACCGAGAGCGGCGAGCACGACGCCGATCGCCGCGATGCACGAGGCACCGATCCAGAACAGTCGCGTGGCGGCTTCCATCTGCGCGGCGCTACGCACCTCATACTGCCGGCCCAGAACCTCGGTGAGGTGCTGCACCTGCCTGGACAACTCACCCCCTGCAGTCCGCAGCCGCTCAACCAGCACGGGCAGCTCCGCCGATCCCTCGGCGAACTTGCGGAAGTCTGCCTGGTAGGTCGACATCCCTCCGCTGATCGCTCGCTTAGTCTCGGCTGGCAGGTCCAACTGCTGCAGCAGGGCCGTGAAGGCCGCCATCGGCTGCTCCATGGCTCGGACATACCTGGCGTCGCTGCGCAGGATGAAATCCTTCTCGTGGCGGCGCATCTGCAGCATTTGTACGTTGAGTTGGGCGAGGGTCAGCGCGTCCAGGCTCTGCTTCCCGAGTTCAGCCAAGCCGGCCTCCACCCCGCGAACGGACTGTCGCAAGCTGCCCTGCAGGCCTTGGTTCTCGTCCAACCCAATGCGCTGTATCGTCTGCACGATCGTGGCAAACTGAGCGTCGTAGGTTTCCAGCGAGGCGCGTACCGCGTTGGCTCGCTCCCGCACTTCGGCCGGCAGCCCGGGCTGGACCAGCAGTCCGAGCGCGGCCTGCGTCTCGCCGAGGGTTGCCCTCCGCTGGTCAAGCAACGGCTCACGCTTCTGAGCGAAGAACAGGTTGGCCGTGTTGCGGGCCGACTCCAGCGTGCTTGCAACCTTGCTCGCGGCGCGATCCGCGACAATGACCTGGTTCACCCCGCGCTGCAGCTGGTTCTGCTCGAAGCCCATCACCGCGAGCACGCCACCCGCGCCGATCAAGGCGAGCACGCCGAGGGCTGCGATGGAGGAGACTTGGGACCGCACCGAGAAGCGGGCGAGAAACTGCATTATGTCACTGCTTCCGTTCTTCTGCGATGCAGCATTTCACGCGCGCGTGAACATTGTCTTTACTGGCAACAAGGACGGAATGATCTTCTCCCGTACGGCCGGGCTGGGGCGCCAGCAACCTAGGCTACCTACGACCGTTCTGCCGCCGTCCGGATCGCTCGGATAGACCCGCCGCCCTGCCTGACCCCCCCGCCGGTGGGGCGGTTTGCGCTTGGGCCAATCAGGCCTACTCCGCCCGCGTCAGCCCTCAGTCTTTCGCTGCCCCTGCGGGACAACGTGAGCGCATCGACCTCGTGAATGTCGCTGCGGCTGCAGTCTGAGCGGCAGCCGTCATATCCCTGACGCGCTGAGGCATGACACGCGCCGAGAGCTCCATGAGGGGGACCGGCGCGAGTGGTGTCGCGCCGGTCCAGGCCACGGAGGAAAAGCCGCCATGCCGAGTAGAGATGTGGCCCTCTCGAAGGCTAGTGCACCACGAGCAGGTTAACGGTGCCTCTAAGAGATGGGCTTGGCGCTCCCGGAAGACCGGCGGCCACTTGTATGGTTTCGAACATTCCCACGGCGGCCATCGAAATGATCCTGCCGGCCGAGCCGCGCGAGCAAGCGGCAGTGCCGGCCCTGTATTGCAAGTTGTTGCATCTGACAGGGCTCAGGGCGCCACACTCCGCCCCATGCCCCTCTTCTTCTTCGAGGCCGACACCTACGTCGTGGACAAGGAGGGGATGGAACTGGCGAGCCGCGACGCCGCCCGTGCCTATGCCGTTGCCTCGTTGCGCAACCTGGCGTGGGATGACCTGGGGACAGGCGAGTTCACCCGCTGCTCGGTGACCGTGCGGGACGACGTGGGCGAGCGGTTCTACCGCGCTACCCTCTCCCTCCGGTGCCGCGGCGACCTGGATTAGGCCGGCCGCCTAGCACACGGCGGAAAGGTGCAGGGAGTGCCGTCCTGTGAGCAACGGCAGGGCGGGCACTCCAGGATGTGTTACTTCGCCCTCCGAAACCCTAGTTCCTGGTGTTTGTTCTAGAAGCAGACGCGCGGGTGGGCCCGGAGGTGGGCCCGGCAATCTGGTCCTCCTGGGGTCGCTCCCCTTAC
>JBHTFH010000132.1:0-6351 GCA_042666135.1 Roseomonas sp. GCM10028921
CTGCAGGCGCCTTGGGATGGAGACAGCCTGATTCAGGCTGTCCTTGCGTCCGCTATCGCCAGCCTCCTTCCCGGAAGCAGTCTGGCCGCTCTCGGCCAAACTCGGCCATGGCGGCTTCGCGCCCACTCCGGCCGTTCTGCGGCTCTCCAATCCCTCCTGGAAGTGGGCATTGCAGCTGGAGTGAGTTCGGCCACGGACGGCGTCGATGCTTGAGGAAGGGCCAACGGGAGCGGCGGTTCGGGAACGCAGAACGCCGCTAGGCTGCCACCCCTCCCCCAGCTGAATGCATCCAGGTCACTCCGGGTGAGCCACCAGGAGCCTCGCAACCGCCCAGAGCAACTCAGGCTCGGCTGGTTCGCCCGGTGGCGGCAGCTGTCCAAAGATATGAGACGCTGCCCGGAGTCTCCGAGCCGATGGTCACCCTGGCTGTGATCCGCCTCATGCTCCACCGCCTCGTTCATCCCAATCGCAGGCGCCTGCCTCCGCCATGACTTCCGAGGGGTGTCGTCAGCGCCGGATACCGATGATGACGAGATATTCGCGCGGCATGGCGATCCCGAGGTCGGTCCGGTGCGCCTCGTGGAAGGTGATGAAGTCGCGCCGCAACTCGTCCTTCCGGTCAATGGTCTGGTGCAGCCTTTTGGTCGGTCCGTAGCCGGCGCTGAACACCTCCCACACGCGCTCGCCCGAGGGCATCCGCAGCACCGTCGTCCCGGTTTCGAACTTCAGGTCGAAGTCGCGGCCCAGGAGTTCGGAGACGCGCTCGGGCCTGCCCCACTCGAAGGGCGAGGGCGGCGCAGCGCTCGGCGGCGATGGCATGTAGGGCCGCATCACCCCGAACAGGCCCGCGATCGTGCCCCCGGGCGGCCAGGTGGTGAGGCCGATCCGACCGCCTGGGCGGCAAAGGCGGGCCAGTTCCTTGGCCACCGCCTCAGGGCGGCTGGCGAACATCACGCCGCAGGTTGAAGTAATCACATCGAAGGATGCGTCGGGGAGGCCGGTCTGCTCGGCGTCGCCGACAGCGAACTCGATCTCGAAGTTGGACTGCCGGGCGAGGCGTCGCGCCGCTTCGATCACCCCCTCACCGATATCCATGCCAACCACCGTCGCGCCTTTCTGCGCGAGCCTCCGTGCCGTCCAGCCGGTGCCGGTGGCTAGATCGAGCACGCGCTCTCCCGGCCGGACGTCGAGCCGGTTCAAGACATGCTCGATGGAGTCCGAGATGGACTCGCTGATCCTGTCATAGTCCTCACCGCCCGAGCCCCAGGTGGTCGCGGCTTTCTCGTTGTGCGGCAGTACAGCCGACATGGTACGGCCTCCCTCGGTGCCGACGGGCGCTACAGACGAGGGTAGGTGAGGCCGAGGAAACACCTCAAGCAGTTTCGGAGCGGGCGGCCCGGAGCCGCGACAGGACGGCTCAACGCGCTCAGTAGGTCTAAAAGGCTCTTACCCCAACCGGGCAATCCTTCCAAAACGAGATGTAAGTCGGACTCGGAACACTCGCCCGACGTCAACGTCCGCTTGCCCCTAACCTTGGCTTGGAAGCGGACATGCTGCTTTCGGCCAAACTCTGCAATCGTGCCCGGGGCGGGCGCGGCTCGCCGTGAGCGGGTGGCTGATCCTCAGGCCCGGTCCGCTTCCCCCGGCTTGCCCGTCGTCCAAATCCCCTGTGTGGGGTTGTTGCGCCAGAGGTCGGCGGGTCGGAGGTAGCCGAGGGCGACGTCGGCGGAGCGGTGTCGGGTCCGCATGATCTGGGCGAGGCCGGCGCCGACCTCGCCGGCGGCGGTGGCGAGCCCCGCCCGCAGCGAGTGCCTGGAGAAGCGCTCCCACCCCTCGATCCCGGCCACTCGCGCCGCCTCTTTCACCAGCCGTCACACCGCCTTGTCGGACAGCCGTTAGGCGCTGAGGCGCCCGGCCTTGCTCATCCCGACAAAGAGCGGCAGCGCCGCGTCCGAGGCCCCGCCCGTGATGTCTGGCCCCTCTCGCCGGAGGGCGAGCCAAGCCTCGAGCGCGTCGGCGGGGCAGAAGCCGCTCTCGCCGGGGTTGGCCCAGATCGCGACCTCCTAGCCGGCGCCGCGCTGGTCGGTTTTGGAGCGGCGGATGAGGAGGCGCAGCCCGCGCCCGGTCATGCGCGCCGAGCGGGGTGGAGGCGGCAGTTGATGACGCGGCTGCCGCACTCACGGCCCCCCTCGCGTCCCGGGCCGCCGGATTCCGGAAAGCAATTGCGTCCGCGTCGAGCTGAGAGGAGTGCGACACGGGCCTTTAGGCCCTGAGGATGTTCGGGTTTGCTGTTTGTCGTTGATCGATCCGACCCGAGGCGACGCTAATACGCGCTATTCGACCGATGGCCTCTGGATCCCAGGGAACAAAGATGAATGACGATGAGGATTCTCTGGTCGCGCGCAAGCCGGAGCCGGGGACACGAACGGGCGCTTCCGGAAGCTCGGCTCAGGGGACGACCGGCCGAGCCGCCCTGATGGGATGGGGCGTGTTCGCTACGTGCTGGGGGGTGGCGGCGGCCGTGGCGGTTGCGCTCGGGCGCGATGTCAACCTCGACCTTCAAAACTATCATTTCTACAATGCCTATGCCCTGCTTGAGGGCCGGTGGACACTCGACCTGGCTGCTGCAGGGATGCACAGCTTCCTCCATCCCGGCCTGGATCTCCCCTACTACTTGATGACCCGCGGGCCACTGAACGCCTGGCCGTGGCTCGTTACGGCCCTGCAGGCGGGCTACTTCGGGATTCTGGCCTTCCTCGTGCTCGCGGTCGCGAACCTTTGCTGCCATGGCGACGTGCGGCGCCTCACATGGGCAAGCTTGCTCGTCGCGCTCCTCGGTCTGACAGGCGTCGGGACGTTGCCCGAAGCGGGAGCCACGCAGAATGACGTGCAGATCGGCTGCCTCGTGCTGGGCGCGCTCCTGTCGCTTCTGCTGGGCGGCACGCGGCTGGGCCTCCTGGCGGGGTTCCTGGGCGGCGCGGCCATCGCGTTGAAGCTCACGGCGGCTATCTACGCACTGCCCCTGGCGGCCGCCGCCTTGATCACGGTGCAGGGCGGCCCGGCCGAGCGCCTACGCTCTGTGGCGCTGCTCGCCCTGGGCGGCGCGCTTGGCTTCGTGTTGGTCCACGGCCCCTGGGGTTGGTTCCTCTGGCAGCACTTCGGCAACCCCTTTGGCCCCTTCTTCAACAATTTCTTCCACTCCCCCTGGTTCCAAATCGAGAACCCACGCGACACCGCCTTCCTGCCGCAGGGGCTCGCGCAGGCTCTGACCTATCCCTTCCTTTGGGCGCATCGGTCGGAGTGGATCGTTATCGAGCCGCAAATGGCGGACCCACGCTTCGCCATCGGCCTCTCCGCACTGCTGGTGGCATCCGTGGCCGGCGCGTGGGAGCGCCTCCGCCTTGGCCCTCCTGCGGACCCAGCGCTCCGTGACAGCTCGGATCGCGCGGCATCGCGCGCGACCTGGGCTGTCATGGTTTTCGTCGCCACGGCCTACATCGCTTGGCTCCTCACCTTCTCGATCCTCCGCTACGCGGTCGCGATCGAGATGCTGCTCGGCATCCCCGTCTGGGCCGCCGCGCGCTCGCTTTTGGACATGCAACGGAGCAGGGACCCAATGTCCTCCGGAGCATGGCGCCGCGGCGCCGCGCTCTGCGTGGGCGCGGTGCTGGGTGTCTGCGCCCTCGTGACGGAATACCCCGATCATGCCCGCGCGGGCTTGGGGCCGATCCGAGGGCTGCGGGGTACAGTGTCCGCGGCTCCCGTCGCGCTGCCCGACGGATCGCTGGTAGTCGTCGCTGGAATGTACGTGTCCTTCCTCGCGCCCTTCATCGCTGGCCGGGACATCCGGTTCGTTGGCGCCACACAGTGGACGGCGGGAGGCGCCTGGGGATGGACCCCGGAGTGGAGGGCTGCGCCTGCCCTGGGCAGCCACCGGCTGGCTACCGAGAGCGAGCGGCTGATCCGATCTTATCCCGGCCCGGTCTTCGTGCTCCTCGACAACCCTGACCCGGCGGAGAAGGGCCAGCAGCTCGACCTCAGCGTCGTGCAGGCGTTCGGAATCACCTTCGACCGCGGGTCCTGCCAACCGATGGTGAACACCATCTCGCCCTTCGGCCAGATCTGCAGGTCGCGCTAGAGCGTGACCTGAGCAAGCTGGGGCGGGGCAGGGGGCTCGCGGACGTTCATCGTGGCTAGGCTACCCTGACCCGATCCGTCCGGAAATTCGTCGATCTCCTGCCCGACAAGCGGAGCGGGGCACTTGCCACGCTGGTCGACCACAGCCGCGTTCGACCCGATCTCGCTAACGACCGGGATTCTGGCTCGGCCGCTGCGGTTCAGAAGGTCACGGTGATGATGAGGGTGTCGACATAGCTGCCCACACTCGCCGTCTGCCGTACCGGTGTGCGGCCGTACATGGCGAAGATACGCTGAGTGTTGCCCTGGACCGCACCGATCATCGTCCCGGTTGCGATGATGCCGTCGCCCCAGACGATGAGGCGGGTTGCATCGGTATAGATCTGGTAGCTGAGGAAGGCTGACCCGTTCTGCATCCGGCGCGCCATCTGATTGCCACTGCTGCCACGCGACAGCTGGGCAGTGACAAGCGCCTGGCCTGTACATTTTACGCTGACGGTGCCCGTCGTATCCAGGGGTGCTGCAACGAAGGGGTTGTAGGTTCCAAACGCGACGGCACTTGCCGAAGTCGCTGAATGTGCTGAGGGGCGCAGCCCAAGGGCAGCCGTCTGCCTGTAAGATGGAGTCCCCCGACTAGCCGGGAGCGATCATGCCCCAGCCTCGGCCAGCGGGTGGACGGATCCACCAACTGGCCGGGTCGCGGATGTTAGGCGGCGAGCTTGCTCGGCACCAGCATCGCCGAGGCCGCGCTGGCCTGCTCGGCGAGGGGCGCGGACGCCTGCTTGAACAGCTTGGCGGTCGCCTCGCCGAGCTGGGTGGCCTGGCCGGTCATCTGCTCCCGGGCCGTCTTGAAGTAGGAGGTCTGGATCGTGACGACCTCCTGCGGGGACTTCGCAGAGGCCATCGCCTTGGCTGCGGTCACGAAGCCCTCGGCCATGCCCTGGTACATCGCGAGGTAGCGCTGGCCGATGTCCTGCAGGCCCGCGGTCCAGAGCTGCGCCGAACGGCTCGCGGCCTCAAGATTGGCGCGGTTGAACTCGGTGGCGTCGGTAGCGGCCTTCGAGATGCTGGCCATCATGTCGTTCGCCTGGGGCATGCGGTTCTGCATGAACATGGTTGGTTCCTCGATCTACCTGCGCCGTGGGAGAGCTGATGCCCCTTGCTGCAGCGCAACATGGGGGTTTCTAGGCGTAACAACCTGGCCTTCGCAACATAATTGTGCAGCGCAGCATTCGCATGTCTGACCCCTGCTGTGTGCATCGAGCTGGGCATCGGCGTGATGGGTCACCAAGTGGGCGCTCCCCACCATGGCCCGGAACCCCGACCCATGACGGACACCAGGACCAGCACCGGGGAGGAGGATCGCCCCGCCCTGCAGGCCGACCTTGCCGACCTGCTGCAGCTAGAGAACGACACGCTTCCTATGGACTCTGTGGCCATCTCTGCCCTGCGCGACCCGGCGCTGCGCGAGAGGCTCCAGGCGTATCGCGAGGACCACGAGCGGCACGCCCGCGACCTCACGGCCCTCATCCGCGAGCTGGGCGGTGTGCCCCCGGTGCTGCCGCACCTTCCCACCGGGCTACTCAAACTCGGGGTGCAGATGGCCGGGCTCCCGGGCGGCGACCGCACGATCCTGATCGGTTTCGTCTCGAACGAGTGGCAGTCGCGCGAGAAGTACGCCCGCTACGCCGCGAAGTCCTACCCGCCAGCGATGGCGGCGCTCATCGGTAGCTACGCGGCGGACGAGGCAATCCACTACTCCTGGGCCACCGAGGCGCTCCGCGCGCTTGGCTGTGGCGAGGAGACGCTGGCAGGGCGGATGACGCAGGCTTTTGCCCGGGTGCATGGCTCGGTTGCCGACGTCATCGAGGGGATTGGCCGTACGTCAAACGAGGCCGTGCTCCGCCTTATCCGGCGACCTTAGTCGGTGGCAGCGCGGCCCTGCCCCAGGGCGCAGGGTCAATGCCACCCTGACCCTGCGGTCCTGAAAGGTACAGGTGTGTGCCTGGCACCACCACTGCACCGTGATGGTGCGGCGCAGCAATCGGTTTGCGCGCCCGGACGTTATAGCCCAAGGATGACACTGCATTTGACGGGGCACCACAGCCTCTGACACCGCCCGGCCCGGGCAGCGGTAGCAACCCACGAAGGATCAACGAATGTCACTCCGTACCCTGATGCAAGAAGGCTCCAGCAAGGTGAGCGACCTGTTCG
>JBHTFH010000133.1:0-6274 GCA_042666135.1 Roseomonas sp. GCM10028921
TCCTGGCGCTCGGGCCGGAGGAGGGGGCGAGCAAGAGGTGGCTCCGGACCCACTGGGGCGTGACCCGGCCATTGCGCCACGTCGAGGTGCTGCCCTCCACCCTGGACGGGCGCAGGAAGAGGATGGGCCAGCGGCCATATGAGCCTCGCGTTGCGATCGCCAGAGCCGTCCCGACAGTGAAAGACCGATGCATGCGCATGCGGATCGTAGCGTCCTTGTTTGTCACGGCACTCGTGGCCGTTGCCTGCGACGATGCCGAGACCAAGAGGAAGCGCCTGCAGGCTGAGCAGGCCGCCCAGTCCCAGGCTGCGGGCAGTGCGGCGAGCGGAGCGGCCGAGGAGCGGCTGCGCGCGACGGCCCGTAACATCACTCCCACCGCGAGGCTTCGGGGCGTGGTGGCCCACCGCCAGGCCCTTGGCGGCGCCCGGCAGCACCAGCGGCGTCCGCGGCTAGACCGGGGCCGTCATCAGGCCTCCCGACGCCGTCTGCTGCGAGCGTGCCGGCGCAGGGCTCGGTCACGACAACCTCGGCCCATCCGGTCAATCTCCGGAGCAGCCCTGCCGGTGGTGGGGCTGTGCTGCGCGTCGTGCCGAGAGGGACAAGGCTCCGGGTCTTCGCGGAGGCCCCGGGCGGCTGGTACCAGGTCGGCGAGACAGCGCCGAGCGGGTGGGTCCATGGCTCCATGCTCGAGCGGTGAGGCCACCTTGCTGCACCGGTCGCCTGCCTGGGTGACTTCGGGTGGGGGGAGGCTGGGCCGAGCCTCCTCCACAACGTGCGGGCACCTCTCGCGTCTCCTCTCGTCGGAAGCGGACCGGGACCGCTCTGACATCGTTGGCGCACAACCGGCGCTGACGGCCGAACGTTGAGCAACCTCCGCACTCGGAGGCTATATGGCGCGCATAGCCGCTCTTACTGCCGTGATCGTCGTGGTGAGCGCTGGGGCTGTTGCCGCTCCCTCCGAAGCGCCCGACGCTTCCGGTCAAGCTCGGCGCGGCCAGGCCGCGGTTATCGCCGAGGCTCATGCCGGGCGGCGCATGGGCGATGGCGGGCGCGTGGAGATAAACTCTGATACGGCAGCGAGCACGTACCTCCCTCTTGGCACGACGGCACGGATCCGGAACCTGCAGAACGGACGGGTGGCCATAGTGCGGGTGCGCGATCGTCTGTCTTCCTCAGAGAGACGCATCGTGAGCGTCACACCGAAGGTGGCCCGCATGCTGGGTATGAGCGATGTTGCCCAGGTGGAAGTCGCGCCCCTTGCCGTGCCGCAGCGGGACGGATCGGTCCGGCTCGGGGCCGGAACGCGCCTACGTGGACGGCGGGCTTACGTTACAGAGCCGGAGGGCTGAAGCGTCCGCAAGGTAGTGGTGGTCATCGACCATTTGCCGAAACGGCCGCCTTTCTCGCTCTAGGCGGGGAAAGTCTTGTCGTTGTGAGCCAGAGCGACGAAGGCGTTTGGGCAATCCGAAATCGCTGGTTCCAACTTGTACTTGTGAGGCGCCTGGGTTTGGTGGTCCAAATCGCACTGAAGTGGGACGGGCCGAAGCCTACTGAAGCGGCTTGGCCGAGGGGCCGAGCAACCGCGCGAACTCATGCCGGACGGTATGGTAGCACTCGCAGGAGGCTGCCTCGAGGCCGTGGCGGTCGATGATGTGCATCCGCCCCCGTGAGTAGTCGATGAGCCCGGCCTTCTGAATTGCGCCCGCGGCGGCTGTTACCCCGGCTCGGCGCACACCGAGCATCACCGAGAGGAACTCATGCGTCATGGGGAACTCGTCCGCTCTAGCTCGGTCATGAGCAATCAACAGCCAGCGGGCGAGGCGAGACTGAATAGAATGCCGCGCATTGCATGCAGCGGTAAGGGTGACCTGCGCCTGGAAAGCCAGAGCGTAATGCGCCAACTGCCGGCGCAGCGCGGAACTCCTTTCCATGGCGTCTTGCAGCGGCGCAGCGCCGATCCGCAAGGCTGTGCCCTCCATCTGTACCCGCGCATCCGTGAGGGAGCGGCTATCCCCGAGGACCAGGGGCAGACCGACCATGCCCTCCGGCCCGATAATCCCGGCTTCGATCTGGTCCCCATTCTCGAACCTGACGAGCATGGAAACCATGCCGGTCTCGACGAAGAACGCCGCGTCGATGGGGCCGCCGGCCGCGTAGATGGTCTGGTCAAAGGGAAGGTCGACGGCTTGCAGATGCGGAGCCAGACGCACCCAGTCTTCTGGGGGCAGCGCCGCGAGAAGGCCATTGCGGACGGAAGAATGGTGCTGAATGACTTGGGTCATGGACGGCTACCCTGCGCTCGATGCGGCGGGAGCACTTGCATCTCTCTGTCGCCAACGGCCTGGGCACGGGTGGGCGATAAGGCAGATGGTAGGGGCCAGCAGAGTTCTTGCAAGCCGAATGACGGCCCGTGGAGGCTCGCGACCAGAGATGCATTGGCTGCGTCAAATCCTGGCCGATCGCCGTATGTACGGTACTGTACGAACTCGCCTTCCAGCCCGACCTTACCGCCTCCTTCTCCGGTGATTTCAGAGGAATGGAGTGGGACCGATGCGCATTCTGTGGCTGTGTTGCAGGGAGCAGCGTGGCGGTCTGGCTGGGTTAGGTTCCTGAGGGAGGGAGCACCGACCTGCCGTCCTCCAGAGGAGCCCAGCTTGCCGTTTAAGGCCAATGCCGAGCGTCGCCACCACATTCCGAAGCAGCAGTTCCGGGCAACGAACTGGGTGGAGTACGACGCCGCCCTATGCGGGCGCGGCAGTTTGACGGTCTGGTTCACGGACGCGGCGATCGCCGCCTTGTAAGGCCGAGCCTCGGACCGCCCGGGGCGGGCAACGGCGCGATTAGGAACTGGCCATTACCACGGCCCTGACACTTCAGGCCGTGTTCCGCCTGCCTTTGCGCCAAACAGAAGGACACCTCAAAAAACCGCTGGCTCTGACGCGGAGCGATCCGATTCGCTGCTGCTGGCGACGGCGGGAGCGGCGGATGGTGGGACGGCCTGGGTTCTTCGAGGCGGAGGAGCGGCTGCGGTGGCTGTCGACCTCGGGCGGGCGCGCTGCCGAAGCTGTTCGCCCGCCTCGATGCGCTGCTGGCCGAACGTGGCTTTCTCGCCATTGGCGGGCAGATCGTCGACGCCACCGTGGTCGAGGCTCGGCGCCCACGGCAGACGAAGGAGGAGAAGGTCACCCTGCGCGAAGGCGGCACGCCGGAGGCTTGGTCAAAGGCGCGCACCCGGCAGATCGACCGCGAGGGGCGCTGGACCATCAAGCGCGGCCGCAAGGCCAAGCCGCCCGAGGGCACGCCGCGCCAGGCCGCGGCCGAGATCGCGGTGCCGATGTTCGGCTACAAGAACCACCTCGGCACTGACCGCCGTCACGGCTTCATCCGCCGCTTCGTCGTCACCGACGCGGCGCGGCACGACGGCGCCCAGCTCGGCGCCGTTCTGCACCCGGACAACACCGGCAGCGGTGTCTGGGCCGACACTGCCTACCGAAGCAAGGCGAGCCTCGACCTGCTGGACCGGCGCGGCCTGCGGCCCGAGTTCCAGCGCGCCAAGCCGCGGGGGCGCCCGATGCCCGCCCATATCTCCCGTGGCAACGCCACCCAGGCGCGGGTGCGCAGCCTGGTCGAGCATGTCGTCGCCGCCGAGAAGCGGCGCATGGGCCTCATCGTCCGCTGCATCGGCCTGGCGCGCGCTACGGCGCGGATCACGCTGGCCAACCTGGCCTACAACATGCGCCCCCTGGCCTGGGTCGAGGGGCGAGGTGTGCCCGCCTGACGGATCCAAGCGCCGAAAAAGCCACACCGCCCGCCTTCCAGAGGCAGATCAGGCGCTCGGAAGCGGCCAGTCCGCGCGCAACGGCTCCATCAACGGCCCTCACCAGCGCCCGATGAGCGGGTTATTCGAGGCGTCCCTGCGTTCACCGCCTGCCCGGTCGGAATCTATCAGGGTCAGCTTTCGCCAACCGCCAATTCATACCGGTCCGCGTAGCAGCTGACCTGCTTTCGGAGCTTGGTTTTCCGGCCTGCACCGCTTTCGATGGAGGGAGTGGGTCAGTACCTATGCGGGGCGGTATCAGACCTCACGCAGATGTAGGGCTTGGCCCGCTTCTGCCCGACGCAGGATCTCGGTGAATTCAGTCAGGGCGGCATCCGCGCGCGCCGCAAGAAAGTCCAGCGCGCGCGGAGAGGGTCGTAGCAGCTTCAGTCGTCCCTGCCCCGACGAGGTTAGCTCGGATATGAGCAACCCGCCCTGTTCCAGTTCGGATACCACCCGCGACAGTGTTGGCGCGCTCAGCAATCCTTCGGCACGGATGACGAGATCCCGCAGTGCAACCTGCTCGCCGCGCAGTTCGGCCTGAATCACTTCGAGGCCGACCCAAAGTGCCTCCCTGGCCCGATGGGGTGGCTCCGCTCCGAAGATCTCCCGAATGGCAATGAACTGACGCCGAAGGGAGGCTAGATGCAAGGCTACGACGGCTCGGGAAACGGCCGTGGATCGGCCTACGGCAACATCAGGGCTGGATAGGTGGTCGGCTTCGGACATGTTACCGCTGTAGAGTAGAAAGTTGGTCCGTTTGGGAAGTCACGTCATTGGGATCCGCCGTCCAGGGTACCGGGTCTCGTCATGGCCGGTCCTATTTCGTTTCTCTTGTTTTACGGTTTAGCTTGAGTTGATTAAAAATCGCTAATGTACGCTATCGTACACGAAACATGTATGTTCAATCTGAAAGAAGGGCTAAACCGGACCAGCAAGGCGCCCGCCAAAGAGCTAATGCGCCAACAACCCCTGTAAGTGAAGGGAAGGACGTGATCCATGAAGCTGAACGCTGTGGATGGTGGCTCCAAGAAGAACGGAAGTAACGAGCAATCTGCCGAGGCGGTGCGAACTGATTTGTTCGGTTCCTGGGCGGACAGGGCATGGTCTTTGCCGACCACTGCCGGGACATCGAGGGCTGCGGATCACGCCTTTCAAGCATGCCGCACCCTGCTTTTGGCCAATCAGACGGCTACGGAGGCGCTCTACGACACGGCTCGACGCCAGCAGGATCTCACCTTCAAACTCGTGCGCACGGCTCTCGAGGCCTGTTCTCCGGGATCGAACGGCAGTGGAGCCCAGGAGCCAACTGCCTCCTGGAAGACGATGATGGCGAGCTATGCCGAGGCCTATAATGCAGGCCTGGACGTCGCGCACGTGATGACCGGCGCAACCTTTAGAGCGCTACTCCGCACCGCAGCCATGGTGGCCAACGACAGGGCCGATGGATCGGGTGCGTCATGATCCAGAGCTTCCTACTTCACTCCGGGACCACCATCACGGAGCCCTTTCCTCTCGACGCGGTCCGCGTCGGTGCACGCCTGAACTTGCAGCCCGCCGGCCGCCGTCGCGTCGAGGTTCGTACACCCGATGGGCACCCGCTCGGATCGTTGCCGTCCGAGGACGCCCAGATGGTCGCAGATCTTCTCGACAAAGGCGCGGTGACCACGGCGCGAGTCAGGGGCTTGATTCCGGCCTACGGACGGTCGCGCGTGCAGATCGTTATCGAGATCCATCCGCGAGGCCTCTCTCTGTAGTGATCGGGACTGGATCTCGGTGAATCAACTAAGCCTCCATTGAGAGGCTCGGTCTCTGTTGTCTGATAACGATCGGTTGGGGCTGCCGCCCAGCGGCGTCCTTGCCCGGTCGCAGAGACACGCAGCGGGAAAGATTGCAATGAGCACCGACCGGATCATCAACGGCCAGGCACGCTGGTACCGCCGCGAGCAGACAAAGGCGGAGCGGGAGCGGGACAAGGTAGCACACGCTAAGCCACATCCGGGTACATCTATCGACGCACGCCGGATCTGGGACCTTGTCGCGCAATACCTTGCAGAGCACGCCCGAATTCGCGAGTCCCGCGGACCACTACCCACCAGAACCAGCCCCAACTTTCACTCCTCTATAGAAAAGAATGGGCGTGTTGTTATTCATTGAACACGGGCCTCCCGGAAAGTATTCGGCAGGCCAGCGCAGCCAGACTGCTGGATCTTTGCGGTGGACGGGCTATCGGCGATTCGAGACCTGATCGCAAGCGTAGCCCGCGCTTGCGCGTACAGAGGTTACGGCTTCCTTCCGAGCATGAGGTAGCGTCCACGGAGGTGGTGGAAAATCCGGCTTTGGCCGGGGTGTAGGGCTGGTGACAAGCCCCCACGAGGTGGTCCGGGCGGAATGTTAGTGGAGCACGGCGCTGGCTGAGCCTGACCCTGCCGAGGCGGGAGGGGAGCGTGGCGGCAC
>JBHTFH010000134.1:0-6195 GCA_042666135.1 Roseomonas sp. GCM10028921
GGTGATAGAACCCCGAACGGCTGATCGAGACCAACTCGCACTGGCGCACCACCGACAAGCTGGGGTGGTCGGGCTCGATCATCTGACGTCGTCGCTCAAGGCTCATCGACCGGACGCCTTGGCCAAAAAATCCCGCTCCACCACGAGCTGCCCAATCTTGGCGTGCAGCTTCTCAACCTCCGCCTCGGCGGTCTTCGCGCTCTCCTGGGCCGCCGACTTGTCCGAGAACACCCCGGTCATGCCCTCCACAGCCTGGCGCTTCCACTCGCCCACCATCGTCTGGTGAATGCCATGCTTGGCCGCCAACTGCGCCGTCGTCAGCTCACCCCGCAGCGCCTCCAGCGCCACCTTCGCCTTGAACTCCGCTGAATACCGCGTCCGCTTCCCCGGCATCGGGTCCGTCCTTCTCAGGGCGAACCGAGCTTATCCGCCTGTCCGAATTTCGGGGACCACCTCACTCCCCCGGCTTGCCGGTCCTCCAGATCCCTTGGGTGGGGTTGTTGCGCCAGAGGTCGGCGGGTCTGAGGTAGCCGAGGGCGACCTCGGCGGAGCGGTGGCGGGTCTGTCGCATGACCTGGGCGAAGTCGGCACCGGCCTCGCCCAGGTCATGCGCCAGACCCGCCCGCAGTGAATGCCCGGAGAAGCGCTCCCACCCCTCGATCCCGGCGCCCCGCGCCGCCTCCTTGACCAGCGCGCCCGGCCTTGCTCATCCCGACAAGGAGCGGCAGCGCCGCGTCCGACGCCCCACCCGTGATGTCGGGCCCCTCTCGCCGGAAGCCCAGCCGGGCCTCGAGCGCGGCGGCCGGGCAGAAGCCGCTGTCGCCCGGGTCGGCCCAGATCGCGACCTCCTGGCCGGCGCCGCGCTGGTCGGTCTTGGAGCGGCGGATGAGGCGGCGTAGCCCGCGCCCGGGCACGGGTTCGACGTCGCCGAGCGAGAGGCCGGCGAGCTCGCTCCGGCGAGGCGCGCCGCCGAAGCCCAGCAGCAGCAGCGCCCGGTTACGCGCCCCGAGCGGGGTGGAGGCAGGGGGGCGGGTGGCGAGCAGAAGCCAGAGCGTGTCCGGGCCGGTAGCTGCCGCCTTCTTGAGAGGCAGGGTGCCCTCGCCGCGGCGCGGGCCGAGAGCGCCTGCAGCTCGGCAGCGCGCGCCGCGCCGTCCGGCACGACGAGGTCGCCGAAGAGGGTGATGGAAAGGCGGAGCGCCCCGGCGGGAAGGGGAGGGCTACCGGGCGGGGCAGGTGGCCTCATTGGCGTTCATCGCGACAGGGCTACCCCCGCCCATCCTGTCCTGAAAGCTTGTACCAGCGTGCCTAATGAGGGAACGAAGGACTGTTGCCATGATCGCTGGCGACACTGATGTCGGCTCTTGGTGAACGATGGCGGGATGAAACGACTGGTGCCGTCCCTCTCGTATCGGGCCAACCGCGTGCCCGAACGCAACCGGCCGCCCCGTTCAGGAAGCGAGTCGTGCAGGAGCCGGCTCGCGGCAGACACAGTCGGTCGGCTTCGAACGGTCACGCCGAAGACGTCCCAATACGGCCGATTTTCACATTTCTGTACCTATCCAAAAAATAGGGAATTCGCGGCCAGTTGAAACGTTATCTGAGCAGTACGCCGTCTGGGATGGCCATGGTGGTCTCCGGAGAGAGCGACTGAGAGGGTTCGATGGCATCCGAACTGCACATCGGGATCGTTGTGGATGGTCAGAAGCATATCCAGTTCGGAGGAGATCGTGACAGGCTGTCCGCCTTTGGCGAGGCCTTCATAGACCGACCGGGTGAGCCGGTTGCTAAACTCCAAAGGCTGTGTGATCGCGTGAGATCCCTGGCAAACAGCCGTGTCGTACGTGGTGGTAGCCGCGATGAACTGATGTACGAATTTGCGGCCGCTGCCCTGCATGTTTTCGGTACTCTCAACCAGCACCCCCAGGCAGCTGGCGTGGCAATTGAGGTCGCGGCTGACCGGGTCAATGCCAAGCCGTTGTGCGCCGACGCGGTGCGGGAATTTTTTGCCGCAAGAGCGGTCTCTGCGTGTTGATCTGCGGCCTTCCCGCGCGAGCGGTTCGGGCGGCCTCCGCCTTACGGAAACGCTATCGATCACTCGTCGCGCCTCGCTGCGCCGCTCGCCGGATCCGAGATGAGGATGGAGTTGATGAACGGATTAGAGGACCGGGCGGACGGCTGGAGTGCCGGGGGCGACAGCGCCTGGAGTAGAGCCGTGCCGTTCAGAGATGGAGAACCTCCCCTACTGCTTCACGTCTTCCCCACTCCCGATGCCTTCGCTTGGGAGGACCCGTGGAGTTGGGAGGTCGCTGAGGCCGACGACGAGGGCAGGGATGCGGTGGCCGAGATCGACACTGGTGTCGCGCCGAGCCGGCAGACCGCCATGAAGGCCGCAACTGCTGCGGCGGCTGCTCACATCCTGGGCCTAGCTGACGAGTAGTCCTTGTCTGCTGGAACGCGGCAACGAACGAGGACGGCATAAAGACCCGGGTCGAGTTGTGAGTTTTATCTCAACATATCTTGAGATATTAAGAGGTCATGGATGAAACGCAAGCACTCGATGCCCTCGGCGCTCTCTCCCAGGAAACCCGCCTGCGGATCGTGCGCCTGCTAGTGACGGCTGGTCCGGACGGCATAGCCGCCGGTGCCATCGGCGAGGCCATGGGCGCCACCTCCTCACGCCTGTCCTTCCACCTAACCCACCTCGAAGCGGCCGGACTGGTGCAGTCGCGCCGGGATGGCCGCTCGATCCGGTACTCGGCCGTCTACGACGCCCTGTCTGGCCTTATCGCCTTCCTCATGCGGGACTGCTGCCAGGGCCACCCGGAGGTCTGTACCCCCGCGGTCGCCGCCCTCGCGGCCTGTGCCTGCCCTTCTCCGGAGCCTGCGGAATGACCGTCACGATCTTCCACAACCCGGCCTGCGGAACCTCCCGCAACGTCCTGGCCCTGATCCGGAACAGCGGCGAGGAGCCGGAAATCATCGAGTACCTGAAGACCCCGCCTTCAAGGGAGGAGCTTACGGAGCTCATCCGTCGCATGGACGTCCCGGTGCGTGGGCTGTTGCGCCAGAAGGGCACACCTTACGAGGCTCTCGGCCTTGGAGACCCGTCCCTAACCGACGACCATCTGCTCGATGCTATGATGGCGCACCCCATCCTCATCAACCGCCCCATCGTGGTGACACCTCTCGGCGTGCGCCTGTGCAGGCCGTCCGAGGCGGTGCTGAACATCCTCCCGAACGAGCAGCAGGGCGCTTTCGCCAAGGAGGACGGCGAGAAGGTCATCGACGACCAGGGACGCCGCGTGTCTTCGGGGAACGGCGCATGAGCGCGGCGGCACAGGGCGAGGCCGCTATCCAGCGCCGTCGGGCGGCGATGGGCACCTTCGAGCGCTACCTCACCCTCTGGGTCGCCCTCTGCATTGTCGCTGGTATCGCCCTCGGCGCCGTGCTGCCGGGCCCGTTCCAGGCACTCGGCCGCATGGAGGTGGCCCAGGTCAATCTCCCCGTTGCGGTCCTCATCTGGGCGATGATCGTGCCGATGCTGCTCCGGGTGGACTTCGCCGCCATGGGGCAGGTCACCCGGCACTGGCGCGGCATCGCGGTCACGCTGGGCATCAACTGGTTGGTGAAGCCCTTCTACATGGCCCTACTAGGCTGGCTGTTCATCGGCTACCTGTTCCGCCCCTGGCTGCCCGAGGGGCAGGTGGACAGCTACATCGCCGGGCTGATCCTGCTCGCCGCGGCGCCCTGCACCGCCATGGTCTTCGTGTGGTCGCGGCTGACCGACGGTGACCCCAATTTCACCCTGTCCCAGGTTGCGCTGAACGACGCGATCATGCTGGTGGCCTTCGCGCCGGTGGTCGGCCTGCTGCTCGGCCTGTCCGCCATCACGGTGCCCTGGGATACCCTGCTCCTCTCCGTCCTCCTCTACATCCTCCTGCCCCTCGTCGCGGCGCAGGTCTGGCGGCGGTCGCTGCTCGCCTCCGGCGGCGAGGCGGCGCTCCAGCGCACGCTAAAGGCGCTGAACCCGGTGTCGCTGGTCGCGCTGCTGACCACGCTGGTGCTGCTGTTCGGGTTCCAGGGCGAGCAGATCCTCGCGCAGCCGCTGGTAATCCTGCTGCTCGCGGTGCCCATCCTCATCCAGGTCTATCTCAACGCGGGGCTGGCCTACTTGCTGAACCGGCAGTGCGGCTCGGCGCACAGCGTTGCCGGTCCCTCCGCCCTGATCGGCGCCAGCAACTTCTTCGAGCTGGCGGTCGCGGCGGCTATCGCCCTCTTCGGCTTCGAGAGCGGCGCCGCGCTGGCCACGGTGGTCGGCGTGCTGGTCGAGGTGCCCGTCATGCTGTCCGTGGTCCACATCGTGATGCGGACGAAGGGCTGGTACGAGCGCGCATGAAGGCCGCGGAGCTGGCACGGCGCCCGGGGGTGGTGACCACCACCCTTGGCATCACGCAGACCCTGGCCTGGGGATCCACTTACTACCTCCCAGCCGTCTTCGCGGATCCGGTGTGCGAGGCCCTGGACCTGTCCCGGACCTTGTTCTTTGGGCTCCTCTCCGGCGCTCTGCTGCTCTCCGGCCTTGTCGGTCCGACCGCCGGGCGGCTGATCGACACCTATGGCGGCCGGGATGTTCTGGCAGCCTCCAACCTCGTCTTCGCGGCCGGGCTGGCGCTGCTGGCCTGGGCCTCCGGGCCGGTCACCCTGGCCCTGGCCTGGGCGGTGCTCGGGACCGGCATGGGGTTCGGGTTGTACGAGGCCGCCTTCGCGACGGTCACCGGCCTGTACGGGCGCGAGGCCCGCAACGCGATCACCGGCATCACCCTCTTCGCCGGGTTCGCCAGCACGGTGGGGTGGCCTGCCAGCGCCTTCATGATCGACGCCCTGGGATGGCGCGGCGCCTGCCTCGCCTGGGCCGTCCTGCACCTGGTCGTGGCCCTGCCGCTGAACCGCTTCCTCGTGGCCAAGGCGTCGCCGCCCGTTCCCTCAACGGCCCCGGCCGACGCGGTGCCCGGCGGGGTGCCCTGGACCATGGTCATCCTGGCGGCCGTCTTTGCCGCTACGACCTTCGTCTCCACCGCTATGGCTACCCACCTGCCGCGCATTATCGAGGCCCTGGGCGCGGCGCCGACCGAGGCCATCTTTGCGGCGTCCCTGGTCGGCCCAGCACAGGTCGCGGCCCGGGTGGCAGAGTTCGCCCTCCTCCGGAGAGTGTCGCCCCTCGTCACGGCCCAGCTCGCCGCGGGTCTGCACCCTATTGGCGCGGCGCTGCTGGCCTTCCTGGGCCCTGTCGTCGCCGTGCCCTTCGTGCTGCTGCACGGCGCCGGGAACGGCCTACTGACCATCGCGCGGTACCCTGCCGCTCGCCCTCTTCGGACCTGCGGGCTACGGGCTGCGGACGGGTCTGCTGGCGGCACCGGCGCGTCTACTGCAGGGCGGGGCGCCGCTCGCCTTTGCACTGGTGCTGGACGCGGTGGGGCCGCATGCGGCGCTCCTGCTGTCCGGCGCTCTCACAGCGCTGTCCCTGCTCGCGCTGCTGGCTCTCACACGTCGAGCTCGCGATCCAGAAGCAGTCTGACCACAGCGGGGATGCGGAGCGCCAGGAGTGAGGTAGCGCTCTACGGCCGCTTCGCCGCATTCCAACCTCGATAACGGACGGTAAGTCCGGCTACGTTGAGGCCACCGCTGACGGCTTCCAGGTCTTCGTCCGCAAGAAGCGGGCGGGCAAGCAGATCACCTCCTGGGACGGCATGCCGGTCGAGTGGCACGAGAATGTCGGTACCCACAAAGCGGCCAACCGCTGACCCAGAGGCACTCCGCCTCGGCATTAGGACGCGGCGTGTCATCCCCCGTTGCCTGAGACGGCGGCACCGCAGTGTGCCTGCGTGAGGTCCTCTTCGGGACCCTCGTACCCGACCACCACGCCGATCAGTGCAAGCCTGTACATCAGGCTTCGTGGCCTCTCTGGCCGGGCACTCGGGCACGATAATCCTCCAATGGCGTGCCTGGGGGCAGGTGAGGGGGGCTCGCCACAATCGTCCCGCTGATTACGGTTGGGCCCGATGAGAAGAAGAGCCATCCGCTTTGCGCCCACAGCTGCCATCCGAAGACGAATGGGGCGTGCTCCGAAGCGGACATTGCGGCGGTCCCCAGCTCGATTGGATTGCCGGCGGCCGAAGTCCTATGGTGTCGGAGCGG
>JBHTFH010000135.1:0-6167 GCA_042666135.1 Roseomonas sp. GCM10028921
CCATGGTTGTTGCGAGCCGGAGATACCTCAACCATCAGTGCAAAAACCTCGAAGTCACGCTCACGAAGAATCGAGAGTGCTCGTGTGAGCGAGCAAGGCTCATGCAAAACGGCTCCGAGGGCGTCAGGGCTCTTGGGAGAAATGCGTCCGACGCTCCAATCGATGGAACAAGGTGAGAAACCGAAGCTCGCATCAGGCTATCAGGTTATCAGGCTATCGGGCGGCTATGTCTTGGCCGGGATCGCACTGGTCGGAACGGTGTTCCCGTGTTCCGGGCATCACGTCGTCGAATGCCTTTGCGCGCATCTCCTGACAAGCTCATGGACCGGACTGGCGTGATCTGCACGGAGGAGATCGCGCAGCAGCCGGAGGGCGCTCCTATCCTCAACGAAGCACTCAACTGAGATCTGTTGACGTCGGCCGGTGCTGTCATCGACGAGGAAGTCGAGCGGTTTGCCGAAGGAGGAATTGCTGTCCAGAGGAGTTCCCTAAGGGCCTTGGGGCGGCAGCGAGCGGAGGTAGGCAATGATGTCGTCCATGTCGCGCGGGGTGAGGCGCGAAAGAATGGGTGCACGGGAGCCCATGGGGGGAACCAAGCGCCTGCCGTCCACCGAGACACCCTGGGTGAGAGCGCGGCGGATCTGATCGTCCGTCCACTCACCAATCCCGAAATCCTTGTGCGGCGTGATGTTGCGCGAGGGAACGATGCCCCAGGGACCCTCGAAGGGAACGCCGCCGGCCCCGGTGCGGGTCATGTCGCGCTGCTCGCCCGGCAGCGGGGGCGAGTGACAGTCCATGCAGTGGGCGATAGGACCCGCCAGATAGGCGCCCCGAGCCACGGGATCGTCCGGCGGATCCGGCACGCTCGCGACGGGCGGGCCGTGTGAGACGAGCGGGAAGGGATAGGTGGACCTCTCGGTAACAGCATGGCGGACTGGCGGCACGGTCCGGAGGTAGGCAACCATCGCGGTGAGGTCGCGGTCCGAGATGCCCCGGTAGGCCTCAATGGGCATTGGAGGGCCGATGAGCGAGCCGTCGGGTCTCTTTCCGTTCCGGACCGCTTCGGCAACGTCGCCATCGCTCCAGCGCCCGATGCCGGTTTCCGGGTCCGGCGTGATGTTGGGTGTCACGGCGCGAAAGCCGCGATCGGCCATGACGCGGCCGCCCGCGAGGTTCATGCCTGGGAGCATCTGCCCGTTCGCGCCGCGGGTAGTGTGGCAGGCACCGCAGAAGGCGGCCGTCTCGACTAGGTAGCGTCCTCGCTCGACCAGGGCTGGGTCGGCCCGCGTGGCGGCGGGTCGCGGTTGCGCGCCCGCAGCCGTCGCCAGGAAGGCCAGAACGATGGCTGTGAGAGAGCCTGGGACGAGCTTCCACATGGCGGTGTCTGCCCCTGTCGTTGCGGGAACGTTAGGCTTCGGCGCTGCCCAAGTCTGCGGAAATCGTATGTACATTGCGTGTGGGCTGGGAGAGCAGGTAGTGCCTGACCGCCCGCCGCATTTGGGTCAGCCCGGGAGGTCTGCTGCCCTCAGGGCTTCGATGTACCGCCTCCTCCGAGGGTGCAGCACGGAGCCCTCACGCTCTCAAACTGCTTCACCCTAGGCAACGTCCTGGCATAACCCTCCCTCCCGTCCATGCGCACCGACCCATCTCCACCCGCCGTGTGGTCCCGCAGCGACGGTCCTCGGACGACGTGGTTATTCGCGCGGGCAAGATGCGCGACCGCCGCCGCTATGGCCCGATCGTCCTTCCGCGTCCGCTTACCGTGCGGCTTGCCGGTCAGCCCAAAGCGCAGGGCGTATTGGACGGTCTGCTCCAGATCAGTGGGATCGGCGAGTGTAAGGAGAGGGCTCACGGTGCCGCCTCGAACGGATCGGTGTCGTCCGCCACCTGCGGCGTCGTCATGGCCCACCATCCGTCCGATAGCCGCCACAACCAGGCGCCACGCTCGCGTGAGAGGGACGCGATCATGCAGGCGATCGTCTTATCCGCGCCCGCCGGTTCGCCGCCGGCCTCGAGGTAGGTTGCCCGCGTGAGGGTCAGGCACTCCACCGTGTCCAGGCCCCGACCGGCCGCTTTGCGGTAGGTGCTCCCGACAACCCGTAGCAACTCATCGCCCGGGCCCTGGATCCCTACCTCGCCGGCCGCATCGCGCCCGCCGTGGTGGTGGAGAACCGGGCGGGGACGAGCGCACGGTTGGCGGTGGATGCGGTGCTGCAGGGACCGCGGGACGGCGGCGAGGTGCTCGTGACACCCTCCGATCATAGGAGCTCCAAGGTCGGCTGTTATCCAACCTCTGGGATT
The DNA here is from genome assembly GCA_042666135.1 of Roseomonas sp. GCM10028921. Classification (GTDB taxonomy): domain Bacteria; phylum Pseudomonadota; class Alphaproteobacteria; order Acetobacterales; family Acetobacteraceae; genus Roseomonas. The sequence goes on from JBHTFH010000135.1 coordinate 2,302, forward strand.
GCACCCCTCTCTGCCCGCGCCCCGAACAGGTGCCTCGCCGCTCGAACCGCTAGCACGTTGGCCCATTCGGTCAAGGAAATCGCCGCGCCACCAACTGCCAGCCCCGCCAAGCCCGACAGGATCGCAGAACCGAACCATTCGACCGTGCTCGCTGCTTAGGAATTCGCCGCCGCCCCGCCATGGCCCGCGGCATGCACCAGACAGCCCGGTGCGGTGACGCCGAACTCCTCCAGCCCGTGTAGGATATTGCCTGCACCTACCCAGACCATGGCGGCCGTACCGACGATGCCGAGGACGCGCGGGAAGTGCGGCATGCCTCGGACAAGCCCGCGTCCAATAGCCTTGGTGAACGTCGCCAGTGCGCGTCCGACGCACGTGGGCGGCGTTTCCGCATTCCTCGCTGAGCGAGAGCGCCACCCCGACATCGTCGGCCTTCACGATCAGCGCCATCGCACCATAGACGAGCAACGTGACGCTGATGCCGACCACGCCGGGGATTGCCGCTTGGGTCACGACCGAACTCGGATCAAAGGAGGTTAAGGTCAGGGCCATGATCTGCGCAAAAAGATCGAAATTCGTGCGAATTGCACCGGCAACCCGCCGTGCTTCCAGGGCTCCGGCGTCCGGCGGCGCGGCCCCGATCGCCGCCTCACGGGCAAACGCTTTGTGTGGCCGGATCCTGTGCAGGATATTTTCGGCGCCCTCGTAGCAGAGGTAAGCGCCACCCTGGGTTCTGTCAGCTCTCGCGGCAGAGAGCTAAAAGAACCCAGCCGAGCGCTTCTGTTGCAGCCACGATGAACTCCGCAACTACCTCCGTCCTCGCGGCCGTCACAAGCAGCATATTCGCGCCAATCGCCGTTGCATGCTTCATTTCCGTCGTACCACAACTGTGCTCGCCCTTCTTGAGGCGGGGTGGGCTGACAGCATCAAGCGGCATCCGACGGCTTCTCTGGCGCGAGGGCCAACAGAGCCTGCGCGAGCGGCCCCGCCGTGCTAACGTCCTGTTGGGCCTTGGTGCCCGACTCCACCCTCTTCCACAGGAGAAATCCATGTCGATCATCGGTTGGCTCGTTCTCGGCCTGATCGCCGGATTCATCGCGAGCAAAATCTATGCGGGCTCCGGTCAGGGCGCCGTTGTAGACATCATTCTCGGTGTCATCGGCGCCGTCGTCGGCGGCTTTCTGTTCAACGCCTTCGGCGCGGCTGGCGTCACAGGCTTCAACATCTACAGCATGATCGTCGCCATCGTCGGCGCGGTCGTTGTGCTCTGGATCTACCATGCTGTGACGGGCCGCCGGAGCGTCTAACTGGTCGCCGGTCGGGTCTGGCCAGGATGGACATGCCTGGCCGGCCTGCGCTGCCACCTGAACTGCTGCTCCTACATGGAGTTCCCTCCGGAATCGGTCGGCAGGGCGGGAGGCGGTGACCGACGTGATAACGCTATTTGGCACCTCTCGGAATCCGATCCCCCTGAACTCGGCAGCACTTCGGACGCTCAAGCTTGGTATGGCGCCATGTGCGCAGATGAAGCAGACGATTTCTAGGAGGCCCATGACCATGGCGAACGAGCGGGAGAACCAGAGGCCGGCGCCGAAGGATCGGGCCGCACCGGATCAGCGGCTGGTCAGCCCGACCGGCATGTTCGGGCTGTCCTGGCCCGTGCTGGGCGCGGCCGGGGCGGTATTGGCCCTGCTAATCCTGGGATGGTCCATCGCCCTGTCCCGCGGCAGCCGGCTGGAATCTGCCGAGCAGGCCGGGCGGGTGAGCGCGGTGCGCGTGACGGAACTGGAGGGCAGTCTGGCGCGGGAGCGGCAGGCAGCGGGCGACCTCGCCGCGCTAACGCAGCGGATCGGCGCGGCGGAGACGCGGAGCCGCGAACTCTCGGCCGCGACGGCGCAGGCAGAGGCGCGCCTCGCCGAACTCGAACAGCAGAGCGCGGCCGGCGAGGGTCGGGTCGCCGAGCTCAAGGCTGCCGCCGAGGCCGCTGAGGCACGGGTTGCGGAGCTGCGGCAGGCCGCCGATGCCGCGGCGGCCGCCCTCGCCGAAACGCGCACGGAGACCGCTGCGGCGGCCGCCACCCTGGCCGAGCGCCGGGGAGAGGTAGAACGGCTAACCGCCCAGCGTGATGCCGCCGCCGCTGCTCTGCGCGATGCCGAGGGCCGTACGAGTGATCTGTCCGCCCGGGCTGAGGCGGCGCAGGGGCGCGTGGCGGCGCTGGTCGTGGAAGCGGGCCGGGCTCAGGAGACCCTGACGACTCGGGAGGCTGCGGTCGCCGGTGCCGAGAGCCGGGCCCAGGCCCTGCGCGACGCGATTGCGGCCGCCGAGGTCAACCTCGCTGCGCGGCAGGAGGCCCTAGCCGGGGTGGAAGCCCGGCTGGCTGAGGCCAGCCGGGGGGCCGACGCCGCTGCCGAGCGGGTGCGGGCCGGCGAGGCTCGCACGGCCGAGTTGCTCAACGCGGCGACCGTCGCCGATGGGCGCCTGGCCGAGCTGCGCAGCGCCACCGAGGCTGCCTCGGCAGCCCTGGCCGAGCGCCAGGCCGCCATCGGAGCGGCGGAGGCTGAGCGCACCCGTCTGGCCGCAGCCGTGCAGGCCAGTGGCGTCGCGCTCGCCGCGGCCGAGGCGCGCCTTGTCGAGGCGAACACGGCAGTGGGAACCGCGGAGCAGCGCGTGGCCGCTTTGCGGGCGCAGGGCGGCGAGGCCGAGGCGGCACTCGCGGGCCGGCAGCAGGCCGTGGGAGAAACCGAGCGGCGGCTGGCCGCGCTGCGTGACGAGGTGGGCGCGGCCGAGAAGGCCCTTGCCGACCGGCGTGCCGAGGCCGAGGCTGCTGTGCAGCGCGCTGCGACGGCGGACCGCGGCGCGACCGAGACAGCCGCCCGCGTCCAGTCGCTCGAGGGCAGGGCGACAGCGCTGGAAACGGAGCTCAATGCGGGCACCGCGAGGCTCGACCGGTCGCGGACCGAGGCGGCGGAACTGGAGCGCCAAGTCGCCCAGCGACGCCAGGAGTTGTCGGCCCTTGAGGCCGCGGCGCAGCGAGCACGTGCCATCCCCCAGACGCCGGCGGCACCCGCCCCGTAGGTCACTTCCCCGCAGCATGATCATCCCGGCCGCCGCAGGGAGGCGGCCGGGGTGCTTTGATAGGCGATGAACGGCGGCCCAGGCCAGCCCCGCCGGAGGTTATGGCATACATGTCTTCGTCCCGAGGTGGCAGAAGTCAGGCTGGAAGCCGAGCGGCGCCGCGCTGACGCCGCCAGAGAGCGTATGACCGAGGCCAGTCGAGGGCGCGATTAGATGGTGCGACCGTCGTTCCGGGTGACCGGCGGAATGCCCTAAGCCGGCTTGCGGGCCAGAGCCTGAATGATGGTCAGCCGACCCTCCTCCGCGCTCCGGGCAACGTTTATCTGGAGTGCCCTGATCCGCTCGCCCGTGAGCGTCTGTAGCCCGAGCGGCGGCCAACCCCCGCCCTGACTGCGGTGCATGGTCCGGATCTGAGTTCCAGGTGGGGGACGATAGGGCTGGAGAGTTGTGTTGCAAAGATTGCGGCGGGTCGCAGCTGGCCTGGATAGCAGGCGGGTCAGGCAGCAACCTGGAACAGCCCGGCGAAGAAGGTGGCTTGGGCCCGCATGTCGCGCCCGTCGATCGTCCGAAGCTGCCCCTTCCTCACCATCGCCATCACCTCGTAGCCTGCCAGGGTTCGCCGTGCCGTATGGAAACTGCCAAGGCCCATCCCTGGCCGGACCAGCCGCTTCACGCGCCGGTGCTCCTGCTCGACGATGTTGTTCAGGTATTTGCGTCGGCGTAGCCGTGAGAGTCGACAGAGCTCGCCGTCGTCCCTCATTTCCGTCACCGCACGCGGATAGGCGGGGTTC
>JBHTFH010000136.1:0-6093 GCA_042666135.1 Roseomonas sp. GCM10028921
GCATGTATTGAGAGGGGCTTGCGCAGGTCGGACTCCAGATGACCGTTGCCGACCACGTTCACTACCTCAGCCCGCAGTGATGTCCGTGTTGCCGTTCCCTGAGCCGAAGACCGACATCCTGCTTTCGGCCAACTCCGGTCACGGCCGCTTTGCGCCCATCTCCGCCATAGTTTGAGCGCGCCGATCTTCCTGGAAGCGGACAGAACCTACAGCCGCAGCTGCCCATGCCGCGGCGGCAAAGTGACATATAATCCTGCGCCCAAGCGGCAGGATTCAGAATGCGAGCTGGAGCAAGTTTACAGACCACGGTTTCGAGAAGCCCGTCAGTCCGCTCTGCGGCCTCTCGTTTCAGAAAGGTCGTGTAGCGCCCCGGTCCTACTCGGCCTTTAGCCGACCTTCCCGCGCGGCCCGACTGGAGATGGCATACTCCGCTTCCAGGATGCGCGCGAACTCCTCGGGGATGCTGGCATAGGCCTCGCTGCCGAGGTCGCGGGCGCTCTTGATCATCTGCGGGTCGGCCACAGCCTCGCGGATCGCACCAGCTAGGCGGTCGCGCAGGTCCTGCGGCGTGCGGGCGGGAACGAGGAGGCCGATATAGGTGGTGCCATCGATCTCGCCGAAGCCGAGCTGCGACACCGTCTTCACCTCCGGCAGAGCGGGGTCATTCGCCGGGCCGAGCACAGCCAGCGCCCGTAACGCACCGGAGCGGATATGCTGAAGGAAGCTCGTAACCTGGTCGAAGTGCACGTCAATCTGGCCCCCGAGCAGATCGCTCAGGGCCGGGCCCGAACCACGGTAGCTGACGACGGTGAACTTGGCGCCGAGAAGGTTCTCGAGCTGGAGCAGGGCGAGGTGGTTTGGCGTGCCTGGTCCGGAATGTGCGGCATTGAACTTTCCCTCTCCTGAGCGAGCATAGGCGGCCAGGTCGGCGAAGCTGCGGAAGCGCTGAGCGCCCAAGGCAGTCATATCCAGCGATCAGTGAGTACCCCAATAGCGGCCACATCCTACCGCGGAGGCATTCGCCGCTCCGAGCGGTCCCGCACGCTGCTCCTACGCGCGTTCTGTCACAGGACGCGGAACGACCTCAGCTCCTCGCCGCCCTCCTTCACCTCCGGAACCGCCACGCTCCTTCCCAGGCCACCCGGGAGGGCCTGACGGAGGCGGCGGGCCACGCGCTCGCCCTCGCGCGCGTGCACGGCCGCCCTGCCGGCGAGGGAACCGTGGATGGGGACGACCCGGGTGTCGCCGCCACCGCCGAGTTCGCCTCCGGCCTCCGCCGCGACATCCAGCTGGCGCACATCGGCGGCACGTCGCGCCCGATCCTCGTCACTGCGGAGCCAGCGCCGTCCACCTACCCACGGACCGCGTGGCAACCTCGCCCGGGGCAGCGTCTCGGCAGAGCCCGGCTGCGGCAGATGAGCCGTGGGTCCCGGACCTCGCGTGCCAGCGCCATCCGGGGTAGGGTGACCGGCGATGCGCGAAGACAAAACCAAGGGGGCCCAGCACGACCCCGCCCGGCTTGAGGCTCTCAGGAGTGCCGGCCTTCTCGACACCCCGCCTGAGGAGACCTTCGACCGCCTGACCCGCCTCGTCTGCCGCCTTCTCGGCGTGCCGGTTGCCCTCGTCTCCCTCGTCGACGCGGACCGGCAGTTCTTCAAGAGCAGCGTCGGCCTGCCCGAGCCCTGGGCGACGCGCCGCGAGACGCCCCTCTCGCACTCCTTCTGCAAGTACGTCGTCGCGTCCGGCCAGCCGCTTCTGGTGCAGGACGCGCGGGGCGATGCGCTGCTCTGCGACAATCTCGCCGTCCCGGATCTTGGCGTCGTCGCCTATCTCGGAATGCCGCTCAAGACAGCGGACGGGTACGTGCTCGGCTCGCTCTGCGCGATCGACACGGCGCCGCGCGAGTGGACGCCGGGGGACGCTTCGGCGCTGCGTGACCTCGCCTCGCTCGCCATGAGCGAGGTGGCGATACGCCGGTTCGCGCTCGAGCTTGAGCGCCGGCTCCGGGAGGAGGTCGCCGCGCGCGAGGCGATGAGCGCCCAATCGGCACGGGAGCGGCGCCTGGCAGCGCTCGGCCAACTCGCGGGGGGTGTGGCGCACGACTTCGCCAACGTCATGCAGTCGGTCCAGAGCGGAGTACGGCTCGCGACCGAACGCCTCGACGCTGACCCGGCCGGGTCGCGTGGCCTGCTCGGCCTCGTCGGCGACACGGCTTCCCGCGGCGCCTCGATCACCCGCCGCCTACTTGCCTTCGCGCGCCAGGGCGAACTCGGGGCCACGCGGGTCGAGCCTGGGCGGCTGCTCGGGGGCTTGCGGGAGATGCTGACCCACGCCCTCGGCAGCCCGGGCCTGACGGTCTCGGTGGAGGCCGAGGAGGGCCTGCCGGATCTCCTCCTCGACCGCGGCGAGCTCGAGACCGTGCTCATCAACCTCGCGACGAATGCGCGCGACGCGATGCCGGGAGGCGGTGAATTCACGCTCTCCGCCCGGGAAGAGGTCGTCGATGGTGGAGAAGGCAAGCGGAGTAACCCGCCCCGCACGCTCACGCCCGGCCGCTACGTCCGGCTCTCGGCCCGCGACACCGGGGCGGGCATGGACGCGGAGACGCTCGCGCGGGCGGCGGAACCGTTCTTCACGACGAAGGCGCCGGGAGAGGGTACGGGCCTCGGGCTTGCCATGGCGCGTGACTTCGCCGAGGACGCGGGCGGCGCGTTCTCGATCGAGAGCAACCCAGGTCAGGGCACCACCGTCACGCTCTGGCTGCCGGCCGCCGCGTCGGGCGGATAGGGCGACGGCCCAGCGCAGGGCGGCCGTGCTCCGCCATGCCGCCAGTCACAAACACCATTACGGAAGCCCCTGTGGTGGGACAGGACGACACCGAGAATTTGCTACGTCGAAGATAACGGGATCCTACCGTCAACACCCCGACGTCATCGACAGCCTCGGTGTTCCGACGGATGTCAGCTTCCCGCCGAAGCAGCGCAGGAAGCGGACGGTCAGCTCGCGGCCAAACCCTGCCATGCTAGTTGCGCGACCAACCCGGTCATCCAGATGAGATTGTGGCTTCCCAGAAAGCCGATATCGGCTGCACGTTGCTGCTCGTTGCGGCAGCGTCCGTGGCGGGCGACTGCTGGTCAGACGGTGAGCACACCGACACGGGCGCGATCAGCCCGCCTCCAGGTTAGGCTTGGTAGTCACTGGCGCGCTTGGCCAGGCACGCCCCCCACAACAAGCTTGAAAAGAACCAGGTAGGCTGTTCGAAGCCTGCACCAGCCAGAAGTTCGGCAACTACCTCCTCCGATGCGGGAGGATCAGCTCCCTCGAGGATCTTGCCGAGCTTGGCCCGCACTTCCTCGGCCGTTGCACCCTGCATGCGCCAGCTTTCACTCCAGGCGGCCAGGAGCAGCGGCTGGCTCGTGTAGGCGTGGCGGTTCCCTGCCAGGATCAGCGGAGCGCCCGGCCTGAGGCGGCTTGCGATGGATCGTAGGAGTTGGCGCTTGGTCTCCTCGCCTGGCTGATGATGGAGTACCCCGATCAGGGTTGCAGCGTCGAAATGCTGGTCCGGCGCGAGGCCATCGACGTAGCCGAGATGGATGTCAGTACGTGCGGCCAGTCCCTTCTGCTCCAGATTTTCGAGCGCGATGTCCATCATCGGTGTCGAGGGATCCACGGCTGTGAAGCGCCAGTTCGGCTCCAACAGGCCCGCGGTGATAATCTCCTGCGCACCTCCTCCCGCTCCAACGACAAGGAGGCGGGCTGTGCTTCCGGCGCCGAGCGTCGCAGAGAGCATGCAAGCGGCAAGTTCATGGCAGGCATCGTACCCCGCCAAGGCAATGCGGCTCTGGGCCTGATACTCGTTGGCCCGTGCTGGGCCGAACTTCTGAGCAGCAGTGGACGATGTGGACATCAAGGAAGATTCCTTCTGAGCCCGATTTTGCACCTCCTCTCCGAAAGAGGAAGCTCAGGGCCGTCCAAACCGAAGGACCGCTTCGGGTGCGAAAGCAGCGGAGCGCGATCTGCCGCCGAATGTCTGCTTCACCTCGCCCTGCCTCGTGAGGGGACTAGCCGCTTCCGGCCAGCTTTGCCCCTCGGCTGAGCGCCCATCTCAGTCGGGTAGCGCCGCTGTCCGCCGCCCTGGTCGCGGATCTTCCGTGCTTCGGCACTTGTACGCGGGCGGAGCGGAGCACTGCTCAAAGACCGCTGAACCGGCAGCGCGGGCTTTCAGTCAGGTGGCGGGCCGCGTTGCGAGGGCGAGGCCGAAGCCGAACACGACCATTGCGGTGCCTGAAGCCGCGCGCAGGCGCCGGATCAGGGTGGGCCGTGCTCCCCCACGATAAAGAGGGACGTGGATCACCTCGGGAAGGATCCCTCTGCGGTTCCCTCTCCCCGCCTCCGCTCCGCCTCGTCCCCGATCTCCCGCTGGAGGAAGAAGTTGAGCAGCGTCCGCAGCGTCGCGATGGCCGCCAGCTTGCCGATCTCGTCCCAGCTTGGCGCGATGGCGGTCCGCAGGATGTCGGCTGCCAGCGTGAACTCCAGCGCCACCGCCAGCCACCGCGCCAGCCGCAGACGCACTCCCTCCTTCTCCGCATCCGGCAGCGCTGGGCGCCCAAAGAAGATCCGGACCGTCCGCCAGGTCGCCTCCAGCGCAGCGAGCGCGATGATCCCGGCTGCCGCGGCCTCGACGCCGACCGCGACCCAGCCGCTCCACGACTTGAAAAGTTCCTCCACGGTCGCCCTTTCACGTTCACGCCCACCGCGCGATATGGCCGTAACGCGACCGGCACCCCGCTGGCACGCGGTCCGACGGCACATCGTCAGAGATGGCGGGGTATCGGCCGGTCAGGGTGCAGCCACGTCCGCCTCTCTGGGCTGCGGTCGAGGCAGGGACATGCGGCTTCCGGCCACCTTTGCCCGTCGGCCGAGCGCCCAGTTCTGACATTTATGTGGCTCAGCAGCTTACCGGAAAGCGGACATTTGCTCAGAGAACCCGTTGTAGGCTGCTTGCAACGGTGCGTCGGGTCGTTGGGTAGGTTTCCGGGCTATCTTGCTGCCTCGTTCAAGATCAGAGCGCCCCCGAGCCGAAGAGCCGTCTCCTCAGTACAAGTCGCGCCAGTCTGGCCCACGAACTTGCCGGGGCAGGTGTGTGCCAAGGCATCCAGCGACGTGAGTTCAGGAACACGAACCCTGCCGACGCAGACCGCACCATGTGGTTCCCAGGCTGCATCGAACTCCATCCCGGGCCGACTTTCCCGCCGCTGGATACTTAGCCGGTCGTAGATGTTGATCAGGGTTCCGTCCCGCGTGTGGGGTGTCCCATCGCCGCAGTAGTCGGCACGGACCATGCGCAAGCACGCCTCGTGGTAGGGGGCGAGTGACGTCACGCCGTCCGGAGTAGGTTTCCGGGGCTTGTAGCCGAGACGCACACACTTGCCGACCGCGCCGCTGGTGCAGGTGAGCCGAAAGGTGCCAGCGCCCGCAGGAGCCTCGGGGCCGTTTATCTGTCCGGAGATGGGGAAGCCCATCGCGAGGGCGTCCGGCCCGGGAGCACAGGGATTGCGCCAGCCCCCCTGGTACGGAAGGGTCGCGGACCGAGAAGGCTTAAAGCGTCGTCTCGCCCTTGTGGTCCATCGGGTCGGGTTGGACACCGTCGATCCGAACCTCGATCCGGTGGTTCGAGGGGTCACGGAGGGCCAGCACCGTCCCGACCAACCCGACCCCCGTGATGGCGCGGCCATTGACTAGGACGATGCGCAGGTCGGTTCCTGTAACCTCGACTTTCGGGGCTGCCTGGCGGCCCTCACCCTCTGCCTGGGACTGCAGGGGCAGGAGCAGAAGAGAGGTGAGGAGGAAGAAGCCCGACGTCCGCTGAGGAAACCGCTGCATGCCTCACCCTCCCTTCTGTGACACCCGGAGAGGTCTCTTGCCGTGGAAGGCCGTGGCGAACCGGCTAGGGCGTCTCTGCAAACGGCAGACGTTTCGGGTCTGTGACCTCATACAGATGGGGTGAGACGAGGTGATTTGACGGAGGCGCAGTGGCGGCGGCTGGAGCCGCACCTGCCGCCTGAGAAGCCCCAAACGGGGCGACCGAACGCG
>JBHTFH010000137.1:0-6085 GCA_042666135.1 Roseomonas sp. GCM10028921
AGCCGTCGCCACTGCGCCTCCGTCAAATCACCTCGTCTCACCCTATCCATATGGGGTCACAGACCCGAAACGTCCGCCGTTTGCAGAGACGCCCTAGTCGCTTTTGGGTGGACGGGCAGAGCTGCCTCGCTGAGCATTTGCGACCCTGCCTCATTTGATGCTCACCGCTGCCGAGGCCGGAACGGCGGTGCTGCCACGATGGACGCCTACCGCGGCGGAGGGCGTACAGCAGAGATAGCCGTTCGCACCCCAACTGCCGCTTTGCGCCCCTGCCGGACATCCACGGACCGCGGCCGACATCCTGAAAGCGGACAAGCGCCACAGCTCTGGGCAGGTTAAGTTGGGTGAGACTCTGCGTCCTCCCTGCACGACAACAGTTGGGTGGCCTCGCAGCGGAGGGAGGCGCGGTCGCAATGAGGCATCTAGCGGTAAGGCCCTGACGGACTTCCGCCAGCGACCCTGTCCTGGGGCTTGGAATGGCCCTCCTATCCTTCGGGGCGTTCGTCCTATGTTCCGACAGCATGGGCGTCTGGGAGGATGAGCGAGGTGATAGCTGAGCCAAATGGAAACGCCAACTTCACAGCGGCAGTCAAGGTTACCACTGACGGCGCTCAGGAGGGACCAGCGCCCCATGCGAGCCCACAGGACGCGATCGCGTCTTCACCGCGGCCGGAGCACCGGCCAAGTGGGGTGGGGCGGTTTCGCATACGGTTAAGGCGGATGTTTTATGGCCACCGACCGGCCGCTGTGGCGTTCCAAGTTGGCCTTCTAACCATCGACCTGGTAGCGATCGCCTACTTCCTTGTCACGACCTTTGTCGCCGATGCGCCCTGGATACGTGCTGTCGACTTGGCGCTCGGCATCCTACTCGCACTCGAGTTGCTGGGCAGGATGCTCGCTCACCGGCATCCGATGCACTTCTTCGACAACGGCGCGGCGTTCGTGGACGTCCTCGTCGTCGCATCGATGTTTGTCTCCGCTCTCGGCGCGAACCTCGGATTTCTACGCATCCTGCGCACCGTTCGCCTCTTGCGGTCTTACAACGTGCTCGGCCGCCTCAAAGGGCATTTTCCCGCGGTGCGGCGCAACGAGGCAGTAATCCGTGCCTCCATGGATCTGGCTGTATTTGTCGTCATGGTTTCTTCTTTGGTCTACGTGACCCAGCGGGGCACCAACGAGAAAATCCAGGACTTCGTAGACGCGCTCTACTTCACCGTCGCGGCACTCTCGACTACCGGCTTTGGTGACGTAACGCTCATCGGCAGCACCTTCGGCGAACTGCTCTCGGTCGTCATGATGATTGTCGGAATCACGCTGTTCTTCCGTCTGGCACAGGCCGTGTTCCAGCCTGGCGGGAAGGTGCTGCACCCCTGTCCCCAGTGCGGGCTGCAGCGCCACGATCTGGACGCCGTGCATTGCAAAGCCTGCGGCTTGGTACTCAAAATTCCGAATGATGGTGCCTAGACCAAATGTCCGTGTGAGGCGGGGGTGGCCCGCCTCGAACTGTGCAGGAATGACGAGGGCATTGCCACGTCGTGGGAGGGTGGCCGGAACGAAGTGGCTGGGCGAAGCTGGCCGGATGACACCAGAGCCCGCCACATACCCTGGCTACCGCCTCCCGGCCAAGGTCATCTGGCACGCCTTGTGGCTCTACCATCTCCTCAGCTTCAGCCTGCGTGATATCGAGCTGATCCTGGCAGAGCGGGGCATCCTCGTCACGCACGAGAGCATCCGGCGCTGAGTATCGAAGTTCGGGGCCGAGATCGCTGGGAGGCTCTGCAAGCGCCGACAACGGCCCGGGGGGTTCTGTCATCCCTCGCGCCACGGATGCCTGGATTGGCGAGGTGGGGTCGAGCTGGGTTAGGCTCCTGAGCGGTTGGGGGCCGGCTAGGAGCCTGGGATGGAGTGCGTGGCCTGCGGCTCGGCCGAGGTGACCGAGCGGCGGGACCGTACAGCTCAGGGCTACCGGCGCTTCCGGTGCCGCACCTGCGGCCGAGGGTTCAACGAGCGCAGCCCGGGGGTGCTGGACAGGGCGCAGTACCCGAGTGACGTCATCGCGCTGGTGGTGCTCTGGCGCCTGCGGTATCGCCTGACCTTGCGTGACCTGATCGAGGTGTTCCTCCTGCCTGGCATCGTGTTCAGCCATGAGGCGGTCCGCGACTGGGAGGCCAAGCTCGCGCCGGTTCTGGCGGGTGAGCTGCGCCAGCGACGACGCGGGAAGGGCAGCGCCGGCCGCCGCTCCTGGCATGTCGACAAGACCCACGCGAAGGTCCGGGGACGCTGGTGCTACCTGTACCGGGCGATCGACAGGAACGGTGACCCGGTCGACACCGTGCTGAGCGAGCACCGCGATAGGGCGGCCGCGAAAGCGCTCCCCCGCTCGGCCAGTTCCGCCACCGGCATCGTCGCTGACCGGGTCACCACGGACGGGCATGGCTCCTACCCGCGGGCGATCCGCTCGACGCTGGGCAGAGGGATCACCCACCGCAACAGCGCCTGCAAGAACGCCCGGCTTGAGCAGGACCACCGCGGCATCAAAGGCCGCATCCGATGTATGCGCGGCTTCAAGAGCTACACCTCAGCCGAGCGCTTCTGTTGAGCCTACGACGAACTCCGCAACCACCTCTGCTCTCGCCTCCGCCACAACCAGCATGTCCCTGCCAACCGCCGCCGCATGCTTCATCTCCGTCGCGCGGCCACCGTGCTCGCCATTCTTGCGGCAGGGTAGGCGAACAGCCTCAGGCGGCATGCGCCGTCATCTCTGGCGCGAGAGCTGACAGAATCAGGCTAACGGCCCGGCTCCGCTGGGCGGGGTGAGGGTGCTTGACCTCACCCGCGTCGTCGGGCCCTTCTGCACCTCGCTGCTGGGTGAATCCGGGGGATGATGTCGCCGACCTCGGCTTGGACCGGCGACGCGCCTTAGATTTTACGCTAAACTCCACGGGCCTGTCGGATTCGCTCCGGCAACGCGGCCCGGTCCGGCGAACCTCTCGGTTCGACGATCGCGCTCACGACCCGGAAGACCCGGACGGATCGCTCGGACCCGCGATGGCGCGCTGAGACCCGCGCCCTCTCAGCACTAGCCGGTTCCGATCGCCCACTCGGTGCTGAACGGAACCCTGTCTTGATTCCCCTGATTTCCTCTCCTTGGCTCAACAGGGCGCGCAGGAAACTCGTTCTGCCCGCAGCACGGGCGAGATCTGAGAACCATCGCTAAGACGCCCGACTTCGTCGTGTTCACGCGAAACTCGGCGTTAGGATTTATCGGGAAGGATGCGCTGACCGCTTTGCATCGGGTGAAAGATCGTGCCGAACGCCATCATCAAATTGTGCGTTTCTTGCCTATGGCTAACGTTCTGCGGGGCCGCGGCGGCCGAGACGTTGAGCGCGGCCGATAAGGCTGCGTTGCAGGCGGCGATGACGCAGCACGTTGAGCGCCAACTGGTAAACGGCAACTTCCTGCACCTTGATGCTGTCCAAGGAACGGTGCGAGTGCTGTTTCCGGCCAAAACGCACCCGAGGATCATGCAACTTGACAAGTACTATGTGCTCTGCACCGACTTTCGGGACCAGCAAGGCACACCGGTAAACGTTGACTTCTACCTGGCCCCTGGTGGCAAGTCTTTCGCTGTCTTTCAGACAGAAGTTGCGAATCGTGCACCCCTGCAGGCCCTTGTCCGGGCGGGGCGGGTGAGGGCGGTCGAGTAGTTGAGCGATCCCGGGTCGAGGCGGCGCGACGATGTGGAAGAGCCTTCAGGTGAAATTCCTGCTGTGCGTCATTCCACTTTTCGTTCTCGCTTCTGCCGCGGGGCTTTCCTGGCTCGCTGAATACGACATTCGTAGGAACCTCGACGACCTAGCGGCACGGGTAGGTAATCACGCCGCCTACGTTGCATCCGCGCTAGCGCGCGCGAGTGTACTCGACGACGAAGCCATAGCATCGCGCGTGCTCGCAACCTTGCTCGCGGACAGGGCGGTCCTGTGCGCAGAACTCGATGCTGGTCAGTCAGGTGTTCGGCAAGTTCTTGCGCCGCGCGGCGTCGGGTGCCTGGGGCAGGGAGAGGGCGAGCGGTTGGAACTCGCTTTGGACGGGCTAGAGCAAGCAAGACTGATCGTGCGCTTCAGCACAAAGGAGATTGCGGAGGCCCGGACCGCGCGGCGCGAGTTCTCTCTGCTTGTGACTGCACTCGGGTTTGTACTTGCAGTTGGATGCAGTTCTATTGGTTTTTACTGGGCCGTTAGCGCACCTCTACGAAGGCTGCTCGTCGCGATACGCGAGACCTCTACCTCGGGACAGTTCAATCTCGTTGACAAGGTTGGCTCCGATGAGATCGGCCAAGTGACCGAGGCCTTCAACATCATGCAACTCGGGTTGCAGAGCAGGAGCGAGCGCCTGTCGCACATGGCGCGACATGACATGCTCACGGGCCTAGCGAACCGCGTGCTGCTCCGCGAGCGCATGGAGCAGCTGTTGGTGCGCTCGCATTCGAGCGGTAGCACCGCCGTGCTCTGCCTTGACCTCGACGGCTTTAAGGGCGTCAACGACACCCTGGGCCACCCAGCAGGCGACGAGCTACTACGTCAGGTAGCGGGCCGGCTGCGCGAGAACACGCGCGAGGCCGATTTGGTGGTCCGGCTCGGCGGCGACGAGTTCACGATCCTCCAGGTGGACGCTGATCGGCCTGCGGATGTGACTGCACTGGCGGAACGGCTAGTCTCGGCGTTGCACCATCCATTTGACATCAAGGGTCAGAAAGTGACCATCGGTACCAGCATCGGCGTTGTTTTGGTGGATGCGATGGCGTCCAGTGCGGACGAGCTGCTGCGGCGAGCCGATCTTGCGCTCTACCGAGCGAAGGCAGCAGGACGGGGCACTTGGCGTTTGTTCCATCCCGAGATGGACGCGGCTGTGAAGGCGCAGTGCGGAGTGGATGCCGGCCTGCCACAAGCGCTGCAAACAGGCCGTTCGGGAAGTTCCGCTAGCGTTCGTCGACTTGGCTGATACCAAGTCTCACAGTGCCTGACTCACGCGGAGGCTTCCCCGACGAGGCGGCGGTCTGATTCAAGCTGGTGAGCAATGGAGGCTCGCCATGGGACAGCCGCTCCCTCTACGCGCTAGTTTCGCCGCTCGCGCTCTGCGCGTAGCCACACGGTGCAGCTGGGACACCCCTCAGGCGCGGCGTCTGCTGGCGCGTGCGGCGATTTGCGAGGTTCCACTCGGGCCGTGACGGCGCGGCTCGGCAAGGTGACCCTGCAGCTCGTGTGAGACTGGGTGTTGCGGTTCAACGTCGCGGGCCCGAACGGGCTGATCGACCGTGAGGCGTCCGGACCTATGCCACGCCTGACGGGGGCGCATAGCGCCGCGTTGGCGGCGATCATCGAGCAGGGACCCACACCTGCCGTCCACGGCGTGGTGCGCTGGCGCCTTGTCGATCTCGTGCAATGGCTGTGGGAGAGGTTCCGCGTCTCGGTGTCGAAGCAGACATAAGCCGGGAGGTTCGGGCGCTGGGCTATCGCAAGCTCTCGGCCCGCCCCCGCCATCACGCGAAGGCGGAGGGCGCGGTCGACCTCTTTAAAAGACCCTCCCCGCCCTGCTGGAGGAAGTCGCGCGCGAGAAGGGCATCGAGCCCGCCGCCATAGAGATCTGGTTCGCCGACGAGGCCAGAGTGGGCCAGAAGAACAAGATCACCCGGCGCTGGGCCCGGCGTGGCACCAGGCCTGCGCCATCGAAGAACCAGCGGACGGCCTCGACCTACATTTTCGGTGCCATTTGTCCCAAGGAGGGCAAGGCCGCGGGTCTCGTCCTGCCGTACTGCAACACCGCCGCGATGAACCTGCACCTCGGCGAGATCGCGGCCGCCGTGGCCCCCCGGCGCGCATGCCGCTCTGATGCTCGACCAGGCCGGATGGCACCTGTCAGACAGGCTCGTGGTGCCGCCCAACATCACCCTCCTCCCACTGCCGCCAAAATGCCCTGAACTGAACCCCGTGGAGAAAGTCTGGACACGGGACCGCTGAGTGTGAGGTTCTTATAGCGCCGCGGGTGGGTCATGAGGCCCTCCGTGCGCTGGCCAAGTGGATGGCG
>JBHTFH010000138.1:0-5966 GCA_042666135.1 Roseomonas sp. GCM10028921
AGCGGCGGCGAGGTCAGCCGACCGTCGTGAGACGGCCATGAAATCCAGCAACGTCCCACAAGCCCTAGTGGCCGCCTGCGACAACTGGATAGTACCCAACTAGGCATTCCAGCTCCGTGGTCTGCCGCGATTCATGAGGCGGACACCACTGCTGTCTCCGCAGGCCTCGTCGGCGGTCGTCATGGGCGATTGTGAGCTTCACAGAGACGGGCCAACGGCACTCTTCGAGGCTCTCCGGTGCAGCATTGGCCTTCTGTCCTCCGGCCACGACGGACTGCGACTGCAGCGGCCGAGTGATCGCCCCGCCACCCCGAGGTACGAGCCGTCACCCTGCCCTTCGGCTTCGTGGTAAAGAACGGCTCCGCGGCATGGGCCAGCACCTCCGGGGTCATGCCGGTCCTGGTGTGGGTCACGCTGATTCAGCAACCTACCCGCCGCTCTTCACTCTGCCTGCACAGGACGTCTCAACAGTTCCGTAATCTCTCGAAAGCAGAGTCTTTGCACCTGCCACGGTTCACTGGAATCGATGGCATCACATTCCGCACAGGGCACCAAAATGGCCTCCACCACCCCCTCCCGCCGCACCCTCCAGGGCGAGCTCCGCTCGGTCCTGGCCACCCTCCAGTGCCTCTCCGAGTACGCCGCCGAGCACGGCGAAACCAAGTGCGCGGCTATCCTGGACAACGCCGCCTTCCTGCTCGAGGTCACCGTCCTACCCCAGCTCGCCCATGGCACGGCCCAGGGCAGCAGCACCAAGACCACAGCCCTCATCTGAACCCGACCGGCTCTGTCCCGCCAGCGCTAGCCGTGCAGCAACTCCCTGTGCATGTCACCGAGCACGATCCGTAGCTGCTCGGTGATGAAGCTCCGCTGCGCCCGGGCGTCCCTGCCATCGGCCTGACCCTCCGGGACCGGCCCCGTCTCGACCAGCTGTAGCAGCCGCTCGCCCGTCCGGTGCAGCGCCGACAGACGCGCCTCCGTCCCCTCCTGACCGTCGAGCGCCGCCGTCAAGCTCGCCCGGAACACATCGCGCAGCACCTCTGCCTCAGGGGTTCTCGACTGCGACATGGAACTCCCCCGAACCAGTGCTGCGATGCATTAAGCGGCGGGGTTCGTGGCAGACCTCGCCAACACGCAACAGTAACCTACGGTGGCAATGCACTGCCGCGTTCCGCGAGGTGAGGTTGTGCCCAGCCACCCCGGATATGACACCTGCCCCAAGGTTAAGAAAACTCGCCACAACCGCCTCAAGCAGGGGGACAGAGTAACTACCTGACAGCCGATATGTGGATCGATATGCCGAACAATCGGCATTCCTCCCTGAGGTTAGCTGTTTGGTCGCGGTAGCTGACCGGGAACATGAGGTACCACCGGACAGCCCAGCGGATCGCCTCGGCCGCAAACTGCCGCCCCTTGAAGGCCAGCTCCACCCTGATCTGACCGAGCCGCCGCTGTCCCGCCATGCCGAAACATGGCTCCGGCCGTCGGCAGGCGCAAACGCTGAACAGAGCCACCAGTCCGCGCCCCGGATAGCGGTCGCGCGGACGGCACCGCGCGACCGCTGATTAAGCCCGCCGGGTCAGCCGGAGTACGGCCTCGTTGGACGCGTGGCCGATCCCCTCGATGACGTCAGCGACCGATCCGTGCACCCGGGCAAAAGCCTGCGTCGCTTGGCCCGCCAGCGTCTCCTCGCCGCAGCCCAGCCCGCGCAGCGCCTCGATGGCCCAGGCGTAGTGCACCGCCTCGTCCGCGGCGTGGCTCCCGATGAGTGCCGCCACGGCCGGGGGGTACGGCTTAGCAGCGTAGCGGGCGTACTTCTCGCGTGACTGCCACTCGTTCGAGACGAACCCCATCAGAATGGTCCGATCGCCGCCCGGCAACCCGGCCATCTGCACCCCAAGCTTGAGCAACCCGGTGGGCAGGTGCGGCAGCACCGGGGGCACGCCGCCCAGCTCGCGAATGAGGCCCTTGAGGTCGCGGGCGTGCCGCTCGTGATCCTCACGGAAGGTCCGGAGCCTCTCCTTTAGCGCCGGGTCGCGTAGGGCCGAGATGGCGACAGAGTACATCGGCAGCGTGTCGTTCTCGAGTTGCAGCAGGTCGACGAGGTCCGCTTGCAGGCTGGCGAGATCAACGTCTCTCGTGCTGGTCTCAGGGTTGGTCATGGGACGGGGCTCCGGGCGGTGGTAGGGAGCGCCCATTTGGTGACCCGTCTTGCCGATGCCCAGCCCGCAACACGCAGCCGGGGTAAGATACGATAAATGCTGCGCTGCACAATTTGCTTGCGGATGCCCGGTTTGTGGGCCTAAACACCCGATGTTGCACCGCAGCAAGCTGAGCATTAGTTCACTGCCGGTGCACGCAAATGGAGGAACTGACCATGTTCATGCAGAACCGCATGCCCCAGGCGAACGAAATGATGGCGAGCATTTCGAAGGCCGCTACCGACGCCTCCGAGTTCAACCGCGCTAACCTCGACGCAGCTACCCGGTCGGCCCAGCTCTGGACCGCGGGCCTGCAGGACATCGGCCAGCGCTACCTTGCTATGTACCAGGGCATGGCCGAGGGCTTCGCCACCGCCGCCAAGTCGATGACCTCCGCGAAGACGCTCCAGGAGGTCGCCACGATCCACACCTCCTACCTCAGGACGGTCCAGGAGCAGGTGACCGGGCAGGCTACCGGGATCGGGGAGGCGACTGCCCAGCTGCTCAAGCAGGCATCCGCACCGATGGTCGAGCAGGCCAGCGCGGCCTCCGCGATGATCGCCCCTCGCAAGCTCGCCGCCTGACACCCGCGATCCGGCCAGCCGGTGGATCCGTCCAACGGCTGGCTGACGCTGGGGCGGGGTTCCGCCCCGCATGCCGTTGCAGCGGCACCAGCGCGCACGGCAGTTGCACCGTGGCGACGTCCATCGTAATCGCTTTTACCAGTTTGCCCGCCTTCGGGCCGTGGCGCACCGCCTCAGCGGTGGTCTTTCCCTGCGCCTGCAGCACCTCGACCTGCCCAGCTTGGCGACAATCTCGTCCGGCTCGTGGTGCTTCCGCGCTGTCCTCGAACCCTCCACGGCTTCGCCGGGCTCACGTTACTTGCGGGTCGCTTCTGCGGGGTCAGGTTACCCAAAGCATTGACGTGCCGACACTACCCGACGGCTTCCCAGAATATGTCGCTGGCGAAAGTGAGCATGACAACAATGGCCACGAGGAATACGAGCGCGAGGGCGGCTAGCACCCTCATGTCGAAGCGTTGCTCCCGGCTCCGCTTACCCATTCGCAAGCCTCATCAGGGCACCTTTTTCAGAGAACAAGAAGCTGGACCGTGCCGGCCCGCTATGTGCGGTGGCACGGTTCTGTTAAGGCAGCATAGTTGACCGAGCCGAGCGAGGGTGGGCACGGGGAAGCCCCGGTCAGCCCTTCTTGGGAGTCTCGGAGGAGGGCAGCCAACTCCGGATAGTGTCAGCAACCTTGTGAACGGTATCAGACCACCGCGCTGACTCCTGTTCCTCCTTGCGAGTGCCCTGAGGATGGTGCTTTCCGTCCGGCTCGACCGGGCGCGCGAAATAGCCTGCCTTTGACATGCAGAACCTCCACCGCGGTTTCCCGCCGTAACGCCGCCTGAAGCGAGCGGTTGAAGCGGTCAACGCGATAGCCAGTACTGAGAAGATTACTGGACAGCAGATGCTTTGCGCCTGGTGGAACGTGTCTCCGCCAGGCTGGCAGGCTCTGACGAGGCAATCGACTGATGCCGGAGAGAAAGGTCGAGGGTGGGCCCGGCGAAGTCAGCCAAGTCGATGGTCGAGCGGACGCCAACTTCGACGAGGTCGGTCGCGAGCCATCGCACGCTGGCCTGTTGCCCAAGCTCGCGCATCTGTTGCAGGAAAGCCCAGCTCGGATCCTGATGGCTGCCTGTCTTGAGCGCGCGGAACTCTTCCTCGGCCCCGATTACGTGAAGCCTAGCGTCCCGCAGGCGGGCCAGGACGCCGGAGGCGGAGGGCAGGTCAGCCAGAACTCGTTGGGCCAGGGCGAGGGAGCGGAGTTCCTGCCGCAGCGCGGCTCCGAAGGTCATCTCCTCCGTGCGCTCCAGCACAGCGGCCGCACTCGTTGGTAGCCCAGGCCGCTCGACCGGCGTGGTTCGGACCAGGACGATATCGGCGGGGGCTCCAGCCTCGATCAGGGCCCGCAGAGGCGGGTTACTGGCGAAGCCACCGTCCCAGTAGAAGTCTCCATCGATTTGCACGGCCGGAAACAACTGGGGCAGGCAGGAGGATGCCAGCAACACGTCCAGCGTCACCTCCGCGTCACGGAAGAGCCGGGCCTCGCCGGTGCTGACCCGGGTCGCCGAGACCACAAGGGAGGGTACGCCATCGCGGCCCAGTACCGAGGGGTCGAACAGGTCTTCCAGCACCGAGCGCAGCGGGTTGAGGCCAAGGGGGTTCAACTGGCTCTGGGCCATACCCTTCGTCGTTTGACGAAGGATATCGGCCATCGGCTCCATGATGCCAGCGAACGGAAAGAGCCATCCGGCTGCCGCGGCGATGTCAGGCGATCCAGATGCGACGGCGACACGGCGCCAAAAGGTTTCGAGAAGGCGCTTGGCCTCCGCAGGCCCTCCAGTGGCAAGTCCCTGAACCAGCAGCGCCGCATTCATCGCACCGGCACTGGCACCGCTCACGACCTCCATGCGGAGGCTGGGAACATCGAGAAGGCGCTCCAGGACACCCCATGCGAAGGCACCGAGGGAGCCACCTCCTTGCAGAGCGAGTGTGATCGGCTGGCCCCGCTCGGAGACCTGCGCGTTATGGCCACGACGGGAGATGACACTTGAGGATAACGGCATGACGGTCTGATCCAGACTTGGCTGGGGCGGGAGCGAGAGGCTTTGCTCAACCGCGGATGAAGAGGGGGCACACCTGTGCGTGTCAGAGAGACGCCTTCAGCGCACAATCCTTGCAGCAGGGTCCTACGAGCCAAGAGGCCCGTTTGGAGGGTGGTTGAGTCCTCGATGGTGCAAGATATGGCGCACCAGCAGACCCATGGCGAGAACGACGGTGATGCCGAGAGTGAAAGCGAACATGGGTGTTAGATGGGGGCTTGTGCTGCACTGCACAATGACATTGATGTTGCAGTGCACAATGACGACAGCCGTCCCTCCTCAACACACAGGGATCGGGCGTCGGCTATCTCGGTCCCGCTAGGGCTGTGCAGAAGAGGCAAGGCATCATTGGTCGCGAGTTTCCGCCCTTTCGGGATGGGGCGCCGGCGGTCAGCATTGATCCTGAATGGTAAGGTGGACACCCCTGCATGCGGGAACATGCCCTACCACCATCCTCCCTCTTGGCCGTTCTCCTGCCGTGTCAGTGCACTACACTCACTCCGCACAATGATCCACGCGAAGAGTTGAATTTGCTGCGATGCAGCAAAGTGTATAGTCACGGCGACGATCGACCTTGCGGCTTCGGGCTTCTGGGGCGCCACAAGGCGGAGATGTATGGTTTCCGACGATCAGATTTTTCCACGTTCCCCTTCGGGGCCGCAGGATTCCTGTGGCGCGGGTCGCTGGGTCCCTGTAGATGGTGCTCGACCCGAACTTCGATGAAGCTTGGATAGAACGGCCGGTGACCGGGTCTAGGCCCGATCACCGGCCGTTTTTGCTAAATCGCGGGGCGTTGGTGCACGGAGCCGTAATAGGCGTGTTCGGCACCAAGCGACGGACCATCAGCTTCGGGGCTTTGTTGCTGCGTTTGCGCCTGCCGACGGCCGGAGCCATGTTTCGGCATGGCGGGACGGCGGCGGCTGGGTCGGATCAGGGTGGAGCTGGCCTGCAAGGGGCGGCGGTTTGCGGCCGAGGCGATCCTCTGGGCGGTCCGGTGGTACCCCATGTTCCCGGTCAGCTACCGCGACCTTGAGCTGATGCTGCAGGACCGGGGCGTGAGCGTGGACCACAGGACGGTGTTCCGCTGGATCCAGGCCTAT
>JBHTFH010000139.1:0-5836 GCA_042666135.1 Roseomonas sp. GCM10028921
GTCAGGGGTGGGAGCTTCGTAACTCCACCCTAGCCGCCAGGTCCGATGGCCACCCAAGCCCTACACTCCGCCCGAAGCCGGAATTTCCACCACCTCCGTAGACGTTACCCAGTGCCCAGCACTCCACCGCAGTGTTCAGCCGTTGACACCACTGACCGCAAATCCCCTGGGTGGCAGTGCAGTAGCCAGTAGCCAGTAGCCAGTAGCCAACACCCGCTGGGGTCCGAACGGCAACACAAATCAGCCGCAAACAGAGAAGGTGGCCAAGCCGCTCCGATTTGACAATTCTGTTCTGTCGGATTGCGCGCCAAGTGTATCTGTCTGATTCGAAATCACGGGCCGATGATGCAGTTTGCAGGATCGGGCGCACGGCGCTTGCACGGCGAAGATGGAGAACGCGGCGACGGTTAGCGGCAACCTGCTGATTTTGGCGAGTGCGTAGGCGGAGGAGGGCCCGGAGTTCATCATAGCCTCAACAGAACCGTGCGGCGCCACCGTATCCCTTGAAGCCTTGCATACCTCGCTACCGTCTGATCAGCCCCTGCTACAACCTTTTAACTGTCCGGTTGTGAGACCTCCTTTGCGCGTTCCGCGGGTGCTGTGGCGGCTCCGCGACGGGGTGCCGCAGGCTGGGCAGGTCCCGTGACCCGCCCCTGCTGCGGAGACGACCCATCCTCCGCCGCCGCTGCGCTCGATACCAAAGATCCGAACACCCGCGAGCGGCGCTGGCAACATTCTCTTGCCCATGTCCCCGGCTCTCGCCAGCAGCTCCCCGGGTCAACCCAAATACCTGCACCGAGAATGAGGAAGGACCTGGTTAAGGTTTACTGACACTAACGAACTCCATGGTTGCTCTCGCACAGCTTGCTGATTTCAGGATCGGACGGAAGGAAACGTCCAGCCTCGTCGTGCACCATGGGCACGCGCTGGCGCTCGGCTTCTGAGAGTCTGGCTGACTGGGGCAGCCCGAAGAGCTCGCGTTGAGAGATCGTCAGTCCACGCGCTAGGGCTTGGCAGGCCGCAGCAACCAGCGCTCCATCCGATTGCAAGATTGTCCACACCCGCGCGGTGCCGTCGTCCGACGCGGTGGCCAGCCGCTGCCCGTCCGGGCTGAAGGCGACATCCCGCACCGATCCCCGGTGCCCTTCGAGCACGGTGGCCTCGGGCCGCCCATCGCTCAGGTCCCACACCCGCGCTGTAGTGTCGTCCGACGGGGTGGCGAGCCGCTGCCCGTCCGGGCTGAAGGCGGCGCGCCACACCGCCCCCCGGTACCCCCCGAGCACGGTGGCCTCGGGCCGCCCACCGCTCAGGTCCCACACCCGCGCCGTGCCGTCGTCCGCCACGGTGGCCAGCCGCTGCCCGTCCGGGCTGAAGGCGGCTTGACGCACCTCCCCCCGATGCCCTTGGAGCACCGTGGCCTCGGGCCGCGCCCCGCGAAGGTCCCACACCCGCGCCGTGAAATCGTCCGACGCGGTGGCCAGCCGCTGCCCATCCGGGCTGAACGCGACGCGCCGCACCAGATCGCGGTGCCCCCCGAGCACGGCGGCCTGGGGCCGCCCGCCGCTCAGGTCCCACAGCCGCGCCGTGAAGTCGGCGGAGGCGGTGGCCAGCCGTCCCCCGTCCGGGCTGAAGGCGACGTGCCGCACCGGCCCCCGGTGCCCCTCAAGCACGGTTGCCTCGGGCCGCACCCCGCGCAGGTCCCACACCCGCGCCGTGGAGTCGTCCGACGCGGTGGCCAGCCGTCCCCCGTCCGGGCTGAAGGCGACGCTCCGCACTAGATCGCGGTGACCCTCAAGCGCGATGGGCTGGGGCCGCCCGCCGCTCAGGTCCCACACCCGCGCCGTGAAGTCGGCAGAGGCGGTGGCCAGCCGTCCCCCGTCTGGGCTGAACGCGGCGTCCAGCACCGGCCCCCCGTGCCCCTCAAGCACAGTGGGCTCGGGCTGCCCGCCGCTCAGGTCCCACACCCGCGCGGTGCCGTCCTGCGACGCGGTGGCTAGCCGCTTCCCGTCCGGGCTGAAGGCGGCGCGCCACACCGCCCCCCGGTGCCCCTTAAGCACCGTTGTCTGGGGCCGCTCGCCGCGCAGGTCCCACACCCGCGCCGTGCCGTCGGCGGAGGCGGTGGACAGGCGCCGCCCGTCCGGGCTGAAGGCGGCCTGACGCACTTCTGCCTGGTGCCCCCCAAGCACGGTGGCCTCTGGCCGCCCGCCGCTCAGGTCCCACACCCGCGCGGTGCCGTCCTGCGACGCGGTGGCCAGCCGGCCCCCGTCCGGGCTGAAAACGGCGCGCCACACCACCGCCCGGTGCCCCTCAAGCACAGTGGGCTCGGGCCGCCCGCCGCTCAGGTCCCAAACCCGTGCGGTGCCGTCGTCCGACGCGGTGGCCAGCCGGCCCCCGTCCGGGCTGAAGGCGACGTGCCGGACCAGATCGCGGTGTCCCCCGAGCACGGCGCCTTCTGGCCGCTCGCCGCTCAGGTCCCACACCCGTGCCGTGCCGTCGTCGAACGCGGTGGCCAAGCGCCGCCCGTCCGGGCTGAAGGCGGCGTGCCACACTGGCCCCCTGTGCCCCTCAAGCACCGTGGCCTCGGGCCGCGCCCCGCGCAGGTCCCACACCCGCGCGGTGCCGTCCCTCGACGCGGTGGCCAACTGCTGTCCGTCCGGGCTGAAGGCGACGCGCCGCACCAGATCGCGGTGCCCCTCGAGCACCATGGCCTCGGGCCGCGCCCCGCGCAGGTCCCACACCCGCGCGGTGCCGTCGTCCGACGCGGTGGCCAGCCGCTGCCCGTCCGGGCTGAAGGCGGCGTCCAGCACCGCCCCCCGGTGCCCTTCGAGCACCGTGGTCTCGGGCCGCGCCCCGCGCAGGTCCCAAAGCCAGATCTCGAAGTTGTCCCACGACGCAATTGCCAGCCGCTGCCCGTCCGGGCTGAAGGTGGCATCCCGCACCGTCCCCCGGTGCCCCCCGAGCACAGTGGCCTCGGTGCGCGCCCCGCGCAGGTCCCACACCCGCGCGGTGCCGTCGTCCGCCACGGTGGCCAGCCGCTTCCCGTCCGGGCTGAAGGCGGCGAACTGGCCCGAGAGGACGGTAGTCTCGCGATTCATCAACCACGACCGGTAAAGGGCGCTTTTCGCCTCTGGCGATGCGGTTCCGCCCATGGTTTCGCGCGCCCGCGCGTAAGAATGCAAAGCGAGGAGCATGCCAGTCATCGAGTCGCCGCGTTCGGTCGCTTGGGCTCCCACTGATGCGAAGGTTTGCGCCTGCGCGAGCCGCGCTTCCGCGAGCCTGACGTTCGCCTGCTCGCGCTGCGCCTCCGCCTCCGTCCGGGCCATCATGGCGTCGTGGGCCTGCTGCTCGGCGCGTTCGCGCTCCCGGCCGGCCTCTTGCGCATTGAACCAACTCAGGGTGCCAAGCCCCGCGGCGGCGAGGGCGAAGATAGCGATCGCGGCGACTACCGCCCGCCGCAGCATTCCCTCGCGCGCGGCCTGCCGCTCCGAGGCGGCCAGGAAGGCCGACTGCACCGCGTCCAGGGTACCGGGATTGCTCGCGGCGTGGCGTCGCAAAAAGTCCAGGTCCGGCGGTCGCCACAGACTGCCCCGCGGCCGTCGTGCGTGCTCCCAGTGCTCCGCTGCCTCGCGCGCCCGACGCCGGATGCCCAGGTCCTCGTTCGCCGCCTCAAGCCAGACGCGCAGCGGCTCCCAGCGCCGGAACAGCGCCTCGTGCGCCACCTCGACCGTGTCCCCGTCAGCGACGAGGAGGTGCGCACGCGCGAACTCCTCGACCAGCCGCCGCGCCGTTTCCGGCACCTCGGCCAGCGGCAGGCGCCGGCGCAAGATGCGGCCCTCCGCCGAGAGTTCGGCCATGCGGAAAATCAGGGTCGCGCGGAACGCCTCGAGTTCCGCGGTTGTTGGGGCGATACCCGCGACGATCTGTCCGGCGCGCAGGCCGACCGCCGCCTCCAGCCCGCCGAAGCTGTCGTACTCGGCGTGCGTGAGGCTGAGGTCCCTCTTGTCACGGTGCTCCCAGAGCTCGCGCAGCACGAAGGCCAACAGTGGCAGCGCGTCGTCGGTTCGCGCCTCCTCGACCAGCCGCGAGGTCAGGCCAGGTTCGAACACGAGGCTAGCCAGGGCGGCCGGACCTTCGATAATGGTGTGGAAGGTAGCGCGCTGCAGCGGCCCTAGCTGGAAAGCGCGAGTGGCCAGGATCTCGCCGCCCGCCGCAGCCGGCTCGCGTAACGCGGGGTGGCGCTGCAGCGTCCCCGTGAAGTCAGCGCGCAGGGTAGCCACTGCGAGCAGGCGGTGATCGGCCGCCGCCAGCACTTCGCGCAGCACTTGCAAAAACGTGTCGCCGGCTCCGTCTCCGGGTCCAGCGAGCGCCTCCTCCAGCTGGTCCACCGAAAGCAACACCGTCGCGTCGGCGCTTCCGGCGCGCCGGCGCATCCTGGCGGCCGCGCCGGCTATCCAACGGGCCCAGGCGGCGAACCACTCCGCACGGCCGACCTGATCGCCGGGACTCGGCGCGCCACTCGCTGGGGCCGGTTCCTCCGGCCCGCCTCCCGCGGCCGCCGTTATGGCCTCGACGAGCCCTTGAAGGGGGTCGCGGAGCGGGCGGAACGGCGGCACCACGAGCCAGTTGCCGGGGTCGCGTTCGAGGCGCGGCAGCACGCCGGCGCGCAGCAGCGACGACTTGCCGGTGCCCGACGCGCCCTGCACCAGCGCCAAGCGCGGCCGGCGCGGGGCGCGGCACTCGCGCAGCAATGCGAGCAGGTCGGTGACCTCCTGCTCGCGCCCGAAGTAGACCGCAGCGTCCTCGCGCTCGAAGGCGGCCAGGCCCGGATAGGGCGCCCTGTCGCTGCGCCAAGCGAAGAGGTCTTTGGGGTCGAGGCCCGCGGCGAGCAGGCTGCAGCGCAGGCGCGAGCGCGCTTCCTCGCCACCGTCCCACTCAATTCCTTGGACCCGCCGCAGCACCGGCGGGGCCCTGCGCTGATACTCAGCCGGGTCGATCGAAGCAATCCTGAGCGGCAGGACAGGCTTGCGCAGTGCCTGCGCATGGTCGGCCTCGGCGACGCACCAGGGCGAGGCGAGCCAGTCCGGGCTGACCAGCACAATGAGCGCCCGGCAGCGGCGCAACTCGGTGTAGAGCCTCTCCTCCCAGGGCTCGCCGCCGGCGATGCCGCCCCGGCCGTCGTGGTCGAGGAAGACCGCCGCGTGCCCCTCTTGCGCGAGCCACTCGCGGAGGGCGTCGGCGGCCGCGTCATCGCGGCTGCTGTGGCTGAGGAAGATGAAGCTCACGGGTGCCACCGCCACCCGCACGTGCGGCACGCCGCCGTCCGTCCTCCCCCGACGGGAGCTTCGGCGCCGCGTCGTGACCGCATGAAGGTCTTGGACCGCGTCGTGGACCCGCCGCGCCTCCCCTGCGCCCGAGCGCCGAAAGCCGACCCGACGCCTTGTAGGCCCCCATCCCAGTCTGGGCTGAGCTGAGTACCAGCACGCCCGAATCGGCCCGGGGCCGGGCATTGTTGGCTCCCGTGTCGCGGTCCGATGTGAGTGGGCCAGGGTTCGACCGTCGTTACTCCAATGGCTGGCACCGAAGCTTCTTACGTCGAGAGTGGAGCAACGATGGGCAAAGCCGCTCCTCCTCCGCCGACGGGGCGCGAGCAACCGCGCACCGAGGCTTCTACGGCAGCGACGGCCTCCGCAAGTCGGAACTCGTCGCAAGCCGCAACACAGCTTCGTTAGTCGAAGCACAGCTCCGCTTCGCCGTTCGAACAAGCAGAGGAGGATATCATATGGAACGCGGCGCGTCTCGTCGCGCGCCCCTTGTCCGATGCGGACGCTTGATGACG
>JBHTFH010000140.1:0-5826 GCA_042666135.1 Roseomonas sp. GCM10028921
CCGGTGCGCAGGAGGTAGAACACCGCCTCCACGATCCGCCGCAGGTCGAGCACCTGCCGGTGGCCCGCCTGCCGTGCTCGGGTGAGGAGAGGACACAGGATCGCCCACTCGGCGTCGCTCAGATCAGAGGGATAGGGTAAGGTGCACATCCAGCCCAGGTGGGCGTTCGCCCGACCACGCCCCCTCACGACAGCACGCAATAAAATTGCCAAACGCCCTCTGAGACCCTGGCCGTTGCCGATGCGGAGCACTGGGAAGGGGAGGGGAGGGCGGCTCAGGCCGTCCTCTCGCCGGCCCACGCGGCGCCGCAGCTGAGCGTGGAAGGCTTCGAGGGCCCGCTCGACTTCCTGCTGGAGATGGTGCGCCGCCAGCGGGTCGACCTCGGCCGCCTCTCAATCCTGACCCTGACGGACCAGCTGGTGCTCGCCATCGAGGGCGGGGAGGGCCGGATCCCGCTCGAGCGCCGGGCGGACTGGCTGGTTCTGGCCAGCGGGCTGCTGCTGCTCAAGGCGCAGCTGCTGGCCCCGAGCAGCCCGGAGGAGGCCGAGGACGCCAGGGCGACCGCGGCCCGGCGCCTGGAGCTGCTGGGCGAGCTCGCCCGCATGCGGGCCGGGGCGGACTGGCTCGCGGCGCGGCCGCAGCTCGGGCGGGACACCTTCGGCAGGGGACAGAGCACACCACCCCAGGCCCGGCCGCAGGCGGAGCTGTACGTCGCCTTCCTGGAGGCAACCCTCGCCATGCTGGAGGGGAGGGCAGGACAAGCCACCGAGCCCACACCCACCTACCGGCCCAGCTCACTCGCTCTCTGGCGCATCCCGGATGCCTTGAAGCGGATTACCGGACTGTTGCGGCAGAACCCAGCTGGGCTACCGATCGAGCGCTGCCTGCCTCCGGTCCCGCCGCGTGCTCCTGATCAAATGATCCGTATCCGTGCAGCGCTGGCGAGCACCCTTCTCGGAGGATTGGAGTTGGCACGGGAAGGGACACTCAAGCTGGATCAGCACGGCACGTTCGGGACTCTCGTTTTCCGTGCTACTGACGCGTGAGCTCCGGGCGCCGAACATCCTCAGACCGTGCATATCCATAAGGTATCATCCGCCACTCGTTCCCTGGCCCGGCCACCGCTCTCCGCATTCCGGGTGACCGTCTAGGTACCTTGATTTGGGTCGAGGCAGCTCACAGCGTTGCGGCGCTACTCACCCGTCGAAGCTCATCCGTGAACCTTCATGGACGGAGCGCGTATGTTAGCTGCGGTCGGACGAGCGGGTTCCCCGCGCTTCGGCCGCCCCCCCGCCCAGGCAAGCCCATGTTATCAAGCCCTTCAGTGGCCTTTGCTCCTCTCCGCAATCCAGCCTTCCGTGCGCTCTGGATCGCCAACCTCGCCAGCAACACCGGGTTATGGGTGCAGAACACCGGTGCCGGATGGCTGATGACCTCACTCGCGCCTTCGCCAGTGATGGTCAGCCTGGTCCAGGCAGCCTCGATGCTCCCGGTTTTCCTCTTTGCCCTCCCAGGTGGTGCCCTTGCCGACATTCTGGACCGCAGGCTCACTCTGATCGGGGCTCAGCTCTGGATTGCCGCGGCCGGGCTGGTGTTGGCCGTGCTGGCCGCGCTGGGCCTGCTCGGCGCATGGGGTTTGCTGGCCCTGACCTTTGCCATCGGCGCGGGTACCGCCGTGATTTATCCAGCTTGGGCTGCCGCCACGCCCGAGTTGGTGCCGCCTGAGGACCTCGTGCAAGCGGTCGCTCTGAACGGGGTCGGCTTCAACCTTGCTCGCGCGCTTGGCCCAGCGCTTGGCGGCTTCGTCATGGCGGCGGTGGGCCCTGCAGCCACATTCTCCCTGAATGCGCTCGGCTTCCTGGCACTGCTGGTGGCGCTGATTGCTTGGCGCAGGCCCGTGGAGCCCCGCGCCGAGCTGCCGCCCGAGCGGCTTCCTTCCGCCGTGAGGGCCGGGCTGCGCTTTGTCGCTGCCGCACCGGGGATGCGGGCGGCCATTCTGCGCGCCTGCGCTTTTTTCTTCTTCGCGTCCGCGGTCTGGGCGCTTCTGCCGCTCGTGGTCCGTGAGGGGCTCGGGCTCGGGCCGGCTGCATTCGGGGCCATGCTGGGCGTTGCCGGCCTTGGTGCGGTCGCCGCTGGGGTCATGCTGCCCGTGCTCAGAGAACGCTTCTCCCAGGGGAGGCTGGTATTCTTTGCGTCACTGCTCGCCTACGCTGCCATGGCTATGCTCGGCGCTGCCCAACACTGGGCGCCAGCGGTTCTGGCACTACTGCTTTTTGGTGCGGCTTGGCTCACCGCGGGCAGCACCCTGGGGGCAGCTGCTCAGATGACTGCGCCGGCCTGGGCTCGGGCTCGGGCTCTAGGAATCTATCACCTCTCCTTTTTCGGTGCGCTTGCGCTCGGCTCCACCCTTTGGGGGTGGGTCGGGACCAGAGAGGGTGTGCCGGTCGCCCTTGGTGTTTGCGCCGGGATAGGAGCGATCGCCGCGGTTGCTGTGCGGCCCTGGCGGCTCGCAGCTTTCGCGCAACGGAAGGAGAAGTGGGCCAAGGCGCTGAGAGCCGTGCCCCTGCCACGGTCAGGTGCCCCCTCCTCAGAGCTCAAAGACCTGCTGCACGACGACTCAGGCCGGGTGCTAGAGGCAGTGCACTACCAGATCGACCCGGCTGACCGCGCCGCCTTTCTAGCTGCCATGAAAGAGGTGCGCGAGGTCCGTTTGCGCGCGGGCGCCGCAGGGTGGAGGCTCTATGAGGATGTTGCCGAGCCCGACCGCTGGACAGAACTCTGGGCCGTGGAGTCATGGACCGAGCATCTTCGTCACTCGACCCGGCTGGACGAGGCCGACCGGTGGGCCCTCGCCCGCGCCGCCGCGCTGCACCGCGGCGACGGCCCACCGGGGGTGTCGCGGCACCTCAACGTCGAGCCTTAACCGACGGCGTTGCACGGAACAGTTTGAGGGCGCGGGGGGGGGCGTTGGCCCCTGCCTGACAGCCCACCCCTGTGCCGGTGTACTGGCTGTGGGACCCGCTGGAGGTAGGCGGGCCCGCCGAGCGGGTTGAGGCGTTCCGAGAGGCCGTGGCCGGCCCGGGAGCGGTGCCCTGGTTGCTGGACCTGGCCGCACCCGAGGAGGAGTTCCTCCTGCCCATGTCGGGGGCCTGCCCAGGTTGGCTACTTGCGCGGCAGAATAGCGGATCCCCAGAATGGGGTCGGACAAGCCCGTCCGGTTTGCTGCTCCGCAATTCTGACCTTCGAGTTCAAGAGATGTCCGACAAACATGATTGGCGGCGTGACCGCAAATCCCGCAAGCGCGGATCCGACGATGACACACCCCAAGACGGCGGCTGGCCGGCGCCCGCGTATTCGCCATCGGGCACCCCGGCATACTCACGACCGACCTCGGCCACGTCGGATCCGGTGGTCGGCGCCGTGGTCAAGAGGTTCGATCCCGAGCGGGGCTTTGGCTTCGTCGCGATCGATGGTGGTTCCGGTGACGCCTTCCTTCACATCAGCGCCCTGCAGCGGGCAGGGGCGAACGCGGTCGCCCCAGGTACCCGCCTGAGCGTGCGGGTGGGCCAGGGTCAGCGAGGGCCGCAGGTCACAGAGGTGCTCGAAATCGGAGACATCGATGAGAGCTCAACCTCTCCGCGAGCGCCCCGGGCGGCTGCTCCGACGCCGGGATCGACACCAACCGGCCGGGACGAGGAGGTTCGCGGCACGGTGAAATGGTACAGCGCCGAGAAGGGCTTCGGCTTCGTCGCACCGAATGATGGCCGCAAGGATGTGTTCGTGCACGCTACCGCCCTGGAGCGAAGCGGGACGGCACCGCTCTCGGAAGGGCAGGCGGTGGTCATGCAGGTGGTCCAGGGTAAGAAAGGACTGGAGGCAAGCGCCATCATGCTCGAATAGCAGTGCCGTTGTTTGAGCTAGAGCTTTTCCACTTCACTCGAACGCATAGCCTGAGTTGGCGAGGTAGTTCCGGCATTCGGTTGGGGTGAAGGTGTCGAGCAAGCGGCCGATGGTAGTCCAGAGGGCCTCTCGGGTTCGGGTCGCGGCCTTTCGGAGCAGCGCCTTCAGCTTGGCGAAGGCTTGCTCGATGGGGTTCAGATCGGGGCTGTAGGGCGGCAGGTCGAGGGGGCTGGCGCCGGTGGCCCTGATCGCCTCGGACACATCGGCGACCTTGTGGGCCGGGGGTTGTCCAGGACCACCACGTCACCCTTGGCCAGGACGGGGGCGAGGAACTGCCCAACATAGGCGAGGAAAGCCTCGCCCGTCATGGGTCCGTCCAGCACGAGAGGTGCGACTAGGCCGGTGCTGCGGAGCCCTGCGATGAGGGTGGTGGTGCGCCAGTGGCCGTTCGGCGCGGCATCCACCAGGCGCTCGCGCCTCGGACCCCAGCCGTAGCGACGGGTCATATTCGTGGCGGCGCCGTATGAAACCCAGTCTCTACAGAGGCTGGGTTGTTTGTGTTCGGGCGGGTTGATCCGGCGGGCCTCGGCGAGCTCGCTCCCGGGGGGGCAGGGCGGCCAAGCGCCCGCCCGTCCGCATCCACTGTGCCTGCATGCCGGAGTGCCAAGACGCCGCTCGAGTAGGCTGCAGGCGCACGTCCCCGCTCCACTGCGACACGGGCGCGGGTCTCCTGGACCGCTGGGCATTGCTCCGCTTCGGCATCGCCCCCACCTCGCCCGGGCAGGCCGGAGAGCGACGATGCACGACAGTGCGGAGGAGGAGCTAATCCTCGACAGGCTGGCGCGGGCGCACAAGGAATGGCGTGACGGCCGACCCCCGCCGCCCCCGCGCGAGACGGGGGAGGAGAAGGCCCGGATCCTGGACCTGTTGCAGCAGGTGCAGAACCCGGAGCCGCAGGACGTGGAGGTGCTCCGGGCGGCGCCGGCTGACCCGCTCGAGGCCGCGATCTGGTCGCAGCTGAGTGTCGTCGGCTGGCGCCTCTACGCCCGCGGCGGCGTGGGGCTTCTCGCGACCGTCTACCGTCGCCTGGAAGCGGAGCAACACCCAGGCTTCGTCTACGAGGTCCAGCGAGCGTGGCGGGACCTCGGCTTCCCCGGCGACCCTCGGGGCGTGTGGAGCGGCCTCGAGCTCCTCTGACGACCCCGGCACGATTTAAAACCCAGTCTCTACGGAGGCTGGGCTTTTTGTGTTCAGCCGTTCAGGGTCGCGTCCATCAACCCTGGCTGAGCGGCAGGGTGGGCTAGCGCAGCTGGCGGGCTGATCCGGCGGTGCCTAGGCGAGCTCGCTACCGAGGAGCGAGGGACATCTCTAAGCGCACGGGAGCGGGTGGTTGGCCTTTGTGCGAGTGGCGGTGCTCATGGCGTCAAAAGGCCGTTTGCATGGTAACGACGTGCCTGGGCCTTGAAGCTTCGGGCTCTCGCCAAGGGCGTTTCGCCGCGCCCGGGGTATGGCATCCCGAACCACATAGAGGTCGTATTCGCACCAGTTCCGGTGGACCTCGTAAGCGATTTCAGCGAAGGCCGGCCCGGCAGCCTTACGACCGAGCTCGTGCAAGCCGGTCTTGGTCATCAGCCATGGCGGTACCGTGTCCCACCAATCGAGGACCGTGCCTTTTGACGCCTCTTAAGGGGCCGCATCGGCGCCTTCGGGGATGGTCGGCAGTGGCTCTGGCATGAGGACCACGGCCGCCCGTCGCCCTCATCTACGGCATCACTGTGGTGCACGGATCGGTCTGGCGGTCTGGCTGGGTTAGGATCCTGAGGGGGTGCCGACCCGTCACTCTCCAGGAGAGCGCAGCTTGCCGTTCAAGGCCAATGCCGACCGTCGTCACCGTATTCCGAAGCAGCAGCTCCGAGCCACGAACTG
>JBHTFH010000141.1:0-5807 GCA_042666135.1 Roseomonas sp. GCM10028921
CAAGGTAGGCCATCAACTGGCGCGGGTAGTCGAACCGCCCGAAGTCGCCGACCTCGGCCACCAGCGCCGAGGCGACGATCAGCGAGACACCCCGCATGGCCTGCAGCGCCTCGACAACGGGCGCCATGCTCCAGCAGGGCACGAGGTCGCGGATGCGGCCGGTGAGCCGCTCAATGCGCGCCTCCAACTCGTTCACCGCGTCGAGGTACTCCTGGCAGGCGACCTGCTGGGCAGGGTGCGGGAGGGTCTGCTCCATCAGCCATTTCCGATGCGGCCAGGTCCAGGGTTTGGCGTCGTAGCTCCGCCCGTGCCGAAGCAGAAAGCCCATCAGCCGCTGCCGTGCTTTGCGCAGCGCCTCCACCATGTCGGCTCGCGCCCTGACCAGGTCCCTCCTGTTCGAAGCAGTGCTTCGAACCATGCTCAGGGTCCGGCACCCAGACCGGGGTCAACTCGCCCGCCCGATGCAGGCGGGCGAGCGCCGTCGCATCCCGCTGGTCCGTCTTGATCCGCTCGCCAGGTTTGTGCGGGATGAGGCTTGGCGCGACCACCACACAGTCGTGGCCACGATCGCGCAGATGCCGGTAGACCCCGTAACCACACGGACCGGCCTCGTAGGCAAAGCGCAGGGCCCGACCGCTCCGGGCAAGCCGGGCCACCAACTTGTCCAGCGCCGCCGGCTCATTGGGGATCTCCCCCACGAACCGCACCTCGCCATCCCGGCCGGCCTCCGCGACACAAACAGCGATCGTCGCCTTGTGCACGTCCAGCCCGACAAAGGTGATACTCTCTCCCACGGCTCGTCTCCTGTGCTGAGGCAAGGCGCCGGCCCACCCGGCGCAACCCTCGATCATCCTGCACAGTTCGAGGCGGGCCACCCCCGCCTCAGACAGACATCTGGTCTAGGCCACCCTGACCCAATCTGACCCGGGCACGAACCACCGGGCGATGTCCGCGACAGGACGGGGACGATCGAACAGGAAGCCCTGCACCTCCGTGCAGCCGGCCTCGCGCAAGTGGCGAAGTTGCTCTTCGGTCTCCACTCCCTCCGCGGTCGTGGCCATGCCGAGTTCGCGCGCCAAGCCGAGGACAGAGGTGACGATCGTTAAGCAATCGGCGCGCTGAGTCATTTCACGCACAAAGGACTGATCGATTTTGAGCTTGTCGAACGGGAAGCTGCGGAGGTAGCTGAGTGACGAATAACCGGTCCCGAAGTCGTCGAGCGCGGTGCGCAGCCCAAGTGCGCGCAGTTCATGCAAGGATGCCAGCACCGCCTCACTGTCCTGCAGAAGTGCCGACTCCGTGATCTCAAGCTCCAGCCTGTGCGCCGGAAGGCCGGACCGCTCCAGCGCTCGCCGCACAGACGCAACGAGCCCGGGACTACGGAACTGGACTGGCGAAAGGTTGACCGCCACTTTGACATGATCGGGCCACTTCACTGCGTCCGCGCAGGCCTGTGCTGTCACCCACTCGCCGATTGAAACAATGAGGCCGAGCTCCTCGGCAAGCGGGATGAACTCCGCCGGGGAAATCATGCCCCGCCTCGGGTGGCGCCACCGTATCAGTGCCTCGAAGCCACTAGTACGCTGGTCCTGCAGACCGATCACAGGCTGGTAGTGGACCTCGAATTCTCCCCGCCCGAGCGCTTCACGCAAATCGAGCTCGATCGCCCGCCGTGCTTGTACCTGTTCATTCATAGCGCTTTCGAAGAAAAAGAAACTTCCACGTCCATTCGTCTTAGCCTGATAGAGCGCCATGTCCGCGCTCATCAGCAGCACATCGGCCGAATCAAGATCTGCGGTGGCGATCGCGATGCCCACGCTCGCGCCGACGATGGCGCGATGGCCGTCGAGGTCGTACGCAGCACCTAATGCCTTCACGATCCGCTGGGCCAGTTCCTTGGCGTGCTCGCGATGATTGGCACCGCACAGCAACACGGCGAACTCATCTCCGCCGAGCCGTGCCACAACGTCGCCTTCACGTACGCACTCGCGCAGCCGCTCCGCCACGACCCTCAGCAGCATATCGCCGGCCGGATGCCCGAGAGTGTCGTTCACCTGCTTGAACCGGTCGAGGTCGAGGCAGAGCAGGGCGACGCCATCGCGGCGCTGCCGCCAGTGCTCCAGTGCCTCTTCCAACCGGTCGTGGAACAACAGCCGGTTGGGCAGGCCGGTCAGGGCGTCATGGTGTGCCATGAAGGAGATCCGGGCGTTCTGTGAGAGTAGCTCGCGGTCGCGCTTCTCCAGCACCTTGTTTTGCTGCTCAACCTGCTCCCATGCTTGAGCCAGCAGGCGATTGCGCCGAGTGAGTGCCCCGATCAGGCCGAAGGCGCTCAGGGTAAGCCCACCCAGGATGGAAGCGAACAGCCAGTGCAGGCTACTGAGCTGCTCCTGGTCCTGTGCCACGAGCCTGCCACCGTTCGTGTTAGCCGCAGCGGCAAGGCGTGCCATGGGGGCGTTCAGTGGGGAGAACAGCAGTAGCAACCGGCGCAGCCGGTCCGGCGTCGCCGGTTCCTCCATGATGGCTTGCCCGGCCTGTGCAGCCTCTCGAAAGTTAGAAACGATGGAACAGAGTTCAGGTGAGATGGCAACGAACTCCGCGACATCACCACCTCTGAAGAGTTGCACCCGGTTGGCGACGATGTCGAGCCAAAGCTGAACGCTGTCCTCGTCCACCTCACTGCCGGGTATCAGAGCCGCCGCGACCGCACCCTGCAGCCTGGAAACCTCCAGCGCCGCTTGGCTCAGTGACCATGCGATATTATAGCGGGAGACCTCGCTGAGCGCCTGCTGCCGCCGCACAATCAGGAGAGATGTGTATGCGGCGGCGACCGTAAGCACCATGACCATTCCGAGCAGACCAAGCTTGGGCAGGCCAAGCTTGGTCAGACGCCAATCGCTGCTCCATGGCCGGCGTGATTTACTCATTTAACGACGAGTTTCGCCACCTGCCAAGCGGAGCGGCTATAGAACTGCTGCGCGCCCAGCTCGGGCTTACTGTCGTAGGGATAGACGATAAACAAGGGTCCCTTATCCCGCACCGGCATGTAGGCGCCGTCGCGCTTCGTTGCCAGCAGCACGCCGTAACGCTCGAAGTCGGCCATCGGAAGGTCCGTCGTGTAGTCGTTAAGCGCGACAGCCGTAACACTCTCGCCCGACGCGCCAATGGCCTGCATGAGCCGCTGCATCCGCACGCCTTCGAACCGTACTGCTCCGCTGTGCCAAGGAGTCCTCGTCTCGAATCCGTCAGTGCCCAGCGCCTCCAACATCGCCATGTCGAAAACGGCCACTCCGTCCCGGTTCGACGCTGCTATCCGGCCGGACACAGACAGAATCGGCTTTGCCGCGGGCAAGGGTAATGGACTCGCGGCATGCGCTATGGGCAATGCGGCCACGCTAGTGGCGAGAGCGCCGAAGGCGCGGCGGGTGATTTGACGAGCCATGGTGTCCCAGGAGAAACGATGGGCGCTCAGCATCGAAAATCTTGGTTACGGAAATCTCAACGAAGTGGCCACACACGCACCAGCCGCCGTCGTCGGCCGGGGATTTACCTGATGTTCATGCTGGACAAGCATCTTCGGCCGGAGGGCGCGGAACGTTCGCGCCAAATGTCACATTGGAAGCCAGAACGTGAGCGTCAGCATCCATCGCCTTCGCCCGCCCCGCCTCGCGAACGAGGGGGTGAACGGTGCGCTCGACCCCTCCGAGCGCGCGGCCATGATCGGCGCCGCCGCCTCCAAACTTGAGGAGCTGTTCGACATCCTGCAGGTCGACTACCGCAACGACCATAACACGCGTGACACGCCTCGCCGGGTTGCGAAGATGTATGTTGAGGAGATCATGCAGGGTCGGTACTGCACGCCGCCGGAGATCACCGAGTTTGAGAACGCTTCTGGCTATGACCAGCTCATCGTCACGGGCCCGATAGACGTGCGCTCGACCTGTGCGCACCACCTGATGCCGTTTTACGGCGAGGCCTTTGTCGGTGTGCTGCCTGCTCGCGACGGCAAAATCATCGGGCTCTCGAAATACGACCGGGTCGTGCATCACTTCGCCTCGCGACTTCAGATTCAAGAGGAACTTGTGAAGCAGATCGGCGAGCACCTTGTGGAGAAGACGGCACCACGCGGCCTAGCGGTACGGATCAGCGCCGTGCACATGTGTAAAACTCAGCGGGGCGTGCGCGCCAGCCACCGCGGCCGCATGGTCAGTACTGCCTATTGGGGCATCCTCGCCGAAGACCCGGGCCTCAAAGCCGAGTTTCTACAAGAATGCGTCGGCCTTGAGAGGGGGCTGCGTTGATCATGGATGCGCCGCCATCCCTGGTTTCCCCTTCTATCATTTGGCGCTCCACCAAGACCTACGGACACGAGGAGGGTTTGTCCTGCTGCTTTCGGCAATGGCGGGCGACGCACTCGCACTGTCGTTTGCTGCACGGATATGCGCTCTCCTTCCGACTGACGTTCGCCAGCAGCGAACTCGACGACCGGCACTGGTGCTTTGACTTCGGTGGCTTGAAGCCGATCAAGGCCTGGCTGCACGAGATGTTCGACCACACGCTGCTCGTCGCGGCCGACGATCCGGACTTACCGGAGTTCCAGCGCCTCGCGGACCGTGGCTTAGCAAACCTGCGTATTCTACCGGCGGTAGGATGCGAGGCGACGGCGCGGCACTCCTTCGACTACATCGCGCGGTACGTTGACGCCGAGACGGACGGGCGCGTCTGGCTGGAGGAGGTGGAGGTGCGGGAGCACAGTGGGAATTCGGCGATCTACGCGCCGAATGGCGGGTTGCGCCGGTCCGGAAGCCGCTGACGAGCGTCGTCGAGTTGGCGACCTCGTGGATGGTGGCCGTGGCTGCCGTGATTGCTAAGACGCTTCTGACGGCGCTCGGTGGCCGTCATAGGCGCGCGCTTCGCCTCCTATTTGCCGACCGCCTCCTAACTGAGCTGATGCCGCACTGAAGGAACATGCCGGTCACGGGGCGCAGTGCCGGGCGGTAGCAAAGGTGCCGCAGCACCAGGCTGGTGAGGTTCTCGGGGCAATGAGTATCGATGAGCAGGTCGCCAGTGCCTTCGTTGTACGCCTTCCCGCATTCGCGGCAGCGGGGCCGGCGGTAGCCCTGGCCCTGCGGTCCAGCTGCCCCGAAACATCGTCGAGTCGCAGGCCACACAGTCCATCCCCGGATCGTCGCCTGCTGGTCTTGTACACTGCTTCGGCAGCCCGGCCAGCCAAGCCGGGTGGTTGGCGCGAGGCATGCCAAGCCTACTATGGTGGACCGCATCACTCGCGTCACCCGGCCAGGCTGGTCAGACAAGCGAAGCCCAGCTGCCCTTCGTCCAGCGTGAGTGATGAAGGTGGTGGGTGGGCTCGGGGGTGGTCGCGCTGCCCACACGGTGGAGTTGAGATGTCTCCGGATCTCTCCGTGCCAATGCCAATAGCGCCGATGGTGCTCCCCCGAAGGGCTCCAGTGGAAGCGGCCCGGGACACTCCACTCGCTCTCTCCACCCGTTGCCAAAAGTTCCAATAGTGCCAGTAGCAGGAGCGGCAGTGGCACCTTCACGTCGGCACCTTGTGATTTAGTTGGACGGGTTGGCCAAGCCAAACTCTCCAATGGCATCCCGGGTCCGATCTGCGGCAAGGCAGGTCTGACAGGTCGGACAGCGCTGCCGGCTCATGGATGCCCGACCGCGAAACGGCCCTGAAATTTCTACAGGATCGTGCCCCATGGGGTGGTGTAGGAGCGGTGCTCCTCAGCGGGCTGAGCCGCAGCGTCAGGCAGCCGCGGCGGGCAGGCTGACGGAGGCAGTAT
>JBHTFH010000142.1:0-5806 GCA_042666135.1 Roseomonas sp. GCM10028921
CCACGGTCACGCGACAGCGCCCGCCCACCGCACGCGACCTCGGTCGCGTCAGCCGAAAGTGCTGGGGTGAACTCCGCCGCCGTCTTGAACAACGCCGCCACGCGCGGACACTCCGAACCCGGTTCCGTCGCAACCCGCACGCTTGCGTGGCCGAACTGGAGCAAGTCGCCTGCCAGTCAACTTTCCTGGCCTAGAAAAAAGGGCTATGGAGCGAGTGACCTGGCGAGCTGCCGGTCCTGTGGCGAGTGAGGTTCGGCTCAGCATAGTCCTCCGCAGCCACCATTACCGCGTCGGTTTGCGGGAGGAGCTGAGGGAAGTCCGCGGGCTCGGGTCGGTGGTTGGCGCTGCCCGCCTTGACCATCCGGGCCTTGTCCCCTGCCGTGGCGCGGGCGGTCAGCACGATGATCGGGATACGCGCCGTCCCCGGATCGGCCCGCAGCGTGCGGGCGACCGCCCAGCCGTCCATCATGGGGAGATCCATGGCGAGAAGAATGGCGTCGGGCCGCTCGGCTCTGGCGACCTCCGCCCCCGCCGCCCCGTCGTGAGCCAGCCTGACCTCATGCCGTGGCGGCGGGAGAGCATGCACCACAGCTCCTCACGATCCTTAGTAGCCGGGATTTTCACCACCCCATCTTATGATCGTTTTGGGCAACGTTCTCCAGCGCTCGGCGTTCCAGTTCCTCTCCCACCCGAACTAAGCCGAGGCGGCGCCACCGCAGCGGGCCCAGTCCGCACGGACGGAACTTTAGTCTAGGGGAGGCGTTTGGGGGAACTTAACCTACGGGTGACAAGCGCAAGCACTACGAGCCGAGCGTTGCGAGCATAACACCGAGAGGAGCGTGAGCGATCCGACCCGTGAATCAACGCTCGACCGAAACAGAAACAGAAGTGGGTGCTTCCTCGGATGCTGGTGATGTGGGGCGGCTTGTGGCAGCCGACGAAATCGCCGTTTCCGCTCGGGATCTGGCACAGGCCGCGGCAGCCGTGGAGGCGCTCGAAGTCGGGATCTACTGCGTGGACCGAGGGGGCCGCTGCACTTACATCAATTCGTTCGGCCTAAAGGTTCTCGGGTACGGCGCGGCCGAGGAAATCCTCGGGCGGAACATGCACGACCTGATTCACCATACCCGTCCCGATGGTTCGGCCTACCCGCAAGCCGACTGTCCCCTCCTCCACACACTCGATAGCGGGCATAGCGTCCGCCTAAATAACGAGGTGCTCTGGCGGCAGGATGGATCGTTTTTCGCGGCTGAGTACTCCTCTGCCCCCATTTGGGGCGCTGGTCGCGTCACCGGCAGCGTCATCACCTTCCGCGATCTAGCCGAGCGCGCCGATGCCCAGGCGCGCCTCGCCGTTCAACACGCCGTCGGGCAGGTGCTTGCCGGAGAGAACGGGATCGCGGATGCCCTGCCAAGGATGCTGCAGGTCATCGGAGCCGGCCTGGGCTGGAACATGGGTGTCTTCTGGACGGTCGAACGGGGAGAGCGGCCCATCCTCACTCCCGCTGCGACTTGGTGCGCGCCGGGCGTCCAGGCCCCAGCGCTCGCAAGGCATACCCTCTCACAGCGCTATTGCCACGGTGAGGGAATGCCCGGCCGGGTTTGGGCTGCAGGTGCTCCGGAGCTCGTCCCGGACCTAATGCTGGAGGCTGACACTGTTCCGCGCCGTGCTGCCGCGGCCGCCGACGGGTTCCGCTCGGCCGTCGGTGTCCCGGTCAAAGCCGGCGCCGTGACGCTCGGCGTGCTTGAGTTCCTCGACCGCGAGCCGATCCGGCTCGACGAAGACCTTCGCTCTGCCCTAGCGACCCTTGGCCAGCAGATCGGCCAGTTCCTTCAGCGCCGCCGTGCGGAGCAGGAACTACGCAAGAGTGAGGAACAGTACCGCTTCATGGCGGACTCGATTCCCCAGCTAGTGTGGACCGCGACAGCTACGGGCGAGTTGGACTACGTGAATGCGCGTTGGGTCGAATACTGCGGGCTTCCGCCCGAGGACGCCCTTGGTTCGCAGTGGCAAGCTGTGGTGCACCAGCAGGACCTTCCTCGCATGGCCGCCGCATGGAGCACTTCGCTCGTTTCTGGCGAGACTTATGCGGTCGAGGCACGCCTACGGGGGAGGGATGGGTCCTACCGTTGGTTCTTGAACCGGGCCGTCCCGTTGCGCGACGCCGCCAGCCGCATCGTGCGCTGGTTCGGCAGCTCAACAGACGTTGAGGACGCAAGGCGCGCTGAGCGGGAGCTGCGCCTCCGGGAGGAGCGCTTTCGCTCACTCGTGGAGGCCACGTCGGCGATCGTGTGGACCACCCCACCTGGTGGCGAATTCCTCGGCGAGCAGCCGAGTTGGGCGGCCTTCACGGGGCAAGGACGTGAGGAATACAGCGGAATGGGGTGGCTCAGCGCCGTCCACCCCCAGGACCGGGCACGAACGACCGAAGCCTGGGAGAATGCCCTTCGTCAGAGCGGTATGTACGAGATTGAGCACCGCGTCCAGCGCCACGACGGTGAGTGGAGGCACATGCTGGCCCGTGCCGTACCTATCCTTGAGGCGGAT
Organism: Roseomonas sp. GCM10028921; assembly: GCA_042666135.1. Taxonomy (GTDB): domain Bacteria; phylum Pseudomonadota; class Alphaproteobacteria; order Acetobacterales; family Acetobacteraceae; genus Roseomonas. The sequence continues at coordinate 2,548 of JBHTFH010000142.1, forward strand.
GGCAGTATCCGCGAGTGGGTTGGCTTGCACGCTGACGTCACTGAGGCCCGTCGTACCGAGCGAGCGCTCCGGGAGAACCGTGAGCGCCTCAGGGCTGCCCTCCTGGCCTCCCGCACGGGCACATTTCGGTGGGATATCCAGAGTAATCTGTTCGAGATGGACGAGGGCTTCGAGCGCCTCGTAGGCTTGCCGCCGGGTCGCGGAACGCACGCGATCGAGGGCGCTGTGGCGGCGTTCGTGCATCCCGAGGACCGGGAGAAAGTGGCCGCTGAGGTGGCCCGCCTCATCGCGGAGGGAGGCGGGGTCGATATCGAATACCGCATCATCCGGCAGGATAATGGCGCGGTACGCTGGATTTCGGCCAAGGGGGAAGCGGCGCTCGGAGCCGACGGGCGCCCGCTGCATATGATCGGCGCGGCCGTGGACATCACCGAGCGCCGCCGCTTCGAGGACGAGCTCGTCTCTGCCAAGGAGGCGGCGGAGGAGGCGAACCGGGCGAAGAGTCAGTTCATCGCGAACATGAGCCATGAACTGCGGACACCGCTCTCGGCCGTTATCGGTTACACTGAACTCATCGAGGAGGAGATCACCGACCTCGCTTCCGGTGCCACAGAGGACCTACTCGCCGATATCCAGAAAATTCGCGCCAACGCACGACACCTACTCGACTTGATTAACGATGTGCTCGACCTCTCCAAGGTCGAGGCTGGTAAGATGGAGTTGGATCCCGAGGATTTCGACGCTGATGGGCTCGTGTCTGAGGTAGCCGGGACGGTGCAGTCGCTCATCGCCAAGAACTCCAACGAGCTCATCCTCGACATGGCACCCGAGGGGCTCGGAGGGATGTATTCAGATCCAGTCAAACTGCGGCAGTGTCTCCTCAACCTCTTGAGCAACGCCGCGAAGTTTACCAAGGGCGGCAGGATCACGCTCTCGACGCGAAGACTGCCTCCAGCGGAGAGCGGCGGATGTGACCGGGTGGAGTTCCAGGTCGCCGACACGGGCATCGGCATGACGGAGGAGCAACTCTCTAAGCTCTTCAGGCGCTTCACCCAGGCGGACAGTTCAACCACCAGGCGCTTCGGGGGCACCGGCCTCGGTCTCGCACTGACCAAGGCCCTCTGCCACCTGCTCAGCGGCGACATCCAAGTGCGCAGTACCCCGGGCACGGGTTCCACGTTCACGATCCGCCTCCCGGCCAATCTACGATCGGTCAGGTCCGGTGCTGGTACTCCGTGCCAAGAGCCGGCAGGTGCTGTCCCCGAAGTGGAGGGATGCGGGGCGGACTCCGTCCTCGTTATTGACGATGACGAGCCGACCCGTGACCTCCTGTCACGGTTCCTAGCTCGGGAAGGCTTTCGTCCGCTCGTCGCGCCCAATGGGGAAGCAGGCCTTCAGCTGGCGCGGCAGTACCAACCGCGCGCGATCCTGCTTGATGTCATGATGCCGGGCCTTGACGGTTGGGCAGTCCTATCCGCCATCAAGAAGGATCCTGCGCTTGCCAACATTCCTGTGGTGATGGTGAGTGTCGTCCAGGAGCGTGGTCTTGCCTTCTCTCTCGGCGCAGCCGACTACCTCACGAAGCCTGTTGACTGGCAACAGCTGAAGCGTGCGGTCGAACCGTACCGCCCTCTGGCGCCTTCGCTCGGGCAGGCACTGGTGGTGGACCAGGATCCCGGGGCGCGCGCGGAGCTTCGACGGCTGCTGGAAGCTGAAGGCTGGTGTGTCGTGGAAGCCTCCGGTGCCGACGAGGCCCTCCGACGTATGATGGAAGAGGCCCCTCGGGTTCTGATTTTGGACCTCCACGCGCCGGAGCCCGATGGACTAGCTCTGCTCCAGGAAATCCGCCGCCAAGCGCCGTGGCGCTCGATCCCGGTTTTGGCGCTGGCGCAGCGGGACCCCAGTCCAGATGAGCGAGGACGCCTGCGGGGCCAAGTCGCGCACATAGCGCGCGCGGGAGACGGCGGCCATCTTCCAGAGGAGCTCCTTTCTGAACTGAGACGGATTGCTCCCCTAAATTCCGCCAGTGACGGCTCAGGTCCTGCATAGGTTCGCTCGCATGTGGACGTCCGGACTTAGACGCCGGGGCGGTGTTCAATCAATCGCGGGACGGGGCGACGACCACGGCGTGGTCCTGCGCCGACCTGCGTGTGCACGGCACCACGGGTGAGGCGCTGATGACGAGGTTCCTGCGCGACGAGGCCGGGGTGCTGCGCCCTCTGGACGGCACGCCGCCATTCCGGGCGACGCGTGACCTGGTCCGGCGGGTGCACGCGGACTGCGCGGTCGAGGTGGAGGGCAACAGCTACTCGGTGCCCTGGCGGCTGATCGGCGAGCGGGTCCGGGTGACCCTCGGCGCGGGGATGGTGCGGATCAGCCATGCCGGGCGGGAGGTCGCGGCTCATGCCGTGCTGGCCGGCCGGCGCGAGCGGGCGATCAACCCAGCCCACTTCGAGGGCGTGGCAGGCTTCGGTGGCCGGACTGTCAGGCGCGAGGCCGGCGAGGCGGCGGACCTTCTGCCCGCGGCCCCGGCCGCGCTGCCGGTCCTGCTACGACCGCTCTCCGAGTACGAGGCGGTGGCCGGGGGTGCTTAGTGATGCTGGATGCTGAGGGCCGCCTGACGGCGATGCTGACGCGGCTCAAGCTCACCGCCATCCGGGACGGGCTGGACAGCCTGCTGGACGAGGCCGCGCGTGGTGAGTTGACGCTGCGCGAGAGCCTGGCGCTGCTCTGCAAGCGCGAGATCGCCCGCAAGGACAGCCGCCGGATCGAGATGGCGATCGGGCTGGCGCGGTTCCCTACGCCCGCGACCTCGCCGGGTTCGACTTCTCGGCGCAGCCCTCGATCGACCGCGGGCAGATCCGTGACCTGGCCAGCGGGCGGTTCGTCGGCAATGGCGAGACGCTGGTGCTGCTCGGGCCGCCGGGCGTGGGGAAAACCCATCTGGCGGTGGCTTTCGGGCGCGAGGTGATCAACGCCGGCTACACGGTGCTGTTCGTGCCGGCCCCGACGCTGGTTGCGCAGCTGGCCAAGGCGCATGGCGAAGGCCAGCTGGAGGAGCGGCTGCTGCACGTACAGCTTGCCGCGGCTGCTGATCGTGGACGAGCTCGGCTACCTGCCGTTCGAGCCGGACGCAGCGCACCTGTTCTTTCAACTGGTCAGACACCGGCCATCAAACTGATCAGTCCGCTTCCGCAGACCTCGAACGGGTCCGGGTTACTGCTGCGCATCATCCTTTGGCTGGTCAGCTGGTCACGGT
>JBHTFH010000143.1:0-5792 GCA_042666135.1 Roseomonas sp. GCM10028921
GTAAGGGGAGCGACCCCAGGAGGACCAGATTGCCGGGCCCACCTCCGGGCCCACCCGCGCGTCTGCTTCTAGAACAAACACCAGGAACTAGGGTTTCACCTGCGAAGTGGTTAGCGCACGCGGATGGCGGCGTAGGACTGCGGCCATGACCGAGGCCGTCTATCTGCTGCGCCTCGCGGACGGGCTCGGGGGGTGCCTGCCGGCAGCCTGGAAGCCGACCGTGTCCCTAATCCACCGGGATTAGGATCGAGTGCCGGAACTTGCCCTCGGCCGCTTGGGAGAGGTGGCCCTTACCGTGCAGGTCCTCGATCAGGATGACCTCGCCGGTGCCAATAATCCGGGTCTCGCCGTCGCTGGGGGTAATCTGGTTCGGCCCGTCGAGGTTGACGACGTACTGGCGGCGGGTCGCCGTGTGCCAGTCGAACCGCCACGTTCCTGGCGTGAATCGGAAGATGATGCCGGTGGCCGAGAAGCGCCGGGGCGTCGTGCCGTCCGGCCCCTCCATGTACCATTTGTCGCCCGGCCTTGGCCGGCGCCGTTTCAGAGCATCGGCAAACAGCCGGCCGAAACGCAGGCCCCACTCGCGGATGCTTTCGTAGCTGACCACGATACCTCGGGCAGCCAGGATCAGCTCGACATCCCGCAGGCTCAAATCGAAGCCGTGTTACAGCTAGACCGCATGCTGGATGACCTCGGCCGGGTACCGGAAGCCGCGATGGGGGCTGGTTGAGGTCGTCATGCCGGGCAGGCTGCCCCTGCCCAACCGAGCCGCCAACCTGACAAGGCCTGGCGAAGGGCATGGCGCGCAGCCTGGAGGACGCGAGGCAGGGAGGCGTGCTCGACTTCGACTACCGGCTGGACCTCTACCGACTCATGACCCTGCTTCAGCAGCCGGAGAGCGACACGAGAGGAGTGGTGTTCGGCAGCGTCACCGACACCAACGGCGGCCTGTGGCGTCATGCGGCCAATGCGGGCTTCGAGGTCGTCACGGTGGAGCGGCGCTTCGCGGGCAAGGAGAAGCGCGTCGACACGAGCCTGGTCACCCGAACTTGCGGGGACGCGTACCGGTTCGCCGATCCCAGGAGCGATCGCATCACGCTGGTAGCCGGCGACAGCGCTACGAGCCCCTCGTGAGGCAACTGGTGGCAGACGGCTTTGCGGTGACGGCGCTGTACTGGGCCCATGCCAGCCGCGAGCTACGGGACCCAGCGACGGCCTTCCACAGCTTGGACCGCTACATAGAAGACCTGGCACTTGGCTGAGACAGGTTGACGCCCCACGGAGCAGGCACGCGGAGGTACCGACACGACGGTGCCTAAAGACAGCAACCCTGTCTGCCTCGCGCGTCACCAGGCCCTCCGTGGATTGGTGCAGCAGCTCAGACCCGCGCTTTTGTCCTTGATTAACCCATCGGGTTGGGTTATTCGGTTGCATGGTCACTGTGCTGCGTGCCCACGGCCTGCGCGTGGTCATCTATGTCAACGATCACGAGCCGGCACATGTCCATGTCTTCGGTGACGGTGAGGCCAAGATCAATCTGCTCGGGGCCGGTGGTTTGCCGGAGTTGATCTGGGCCGACCGTATGAGCCGCGGTGAGGTACGCCGCGCGATGCACATCGTGGTCGAGCAGCAGGCTGCTCTGCTTGCTCGCTGGAGGGATATCCATGGCTGAGTTGACCGACGCTCAGATCGATGCGGCCCTGGCCCGAGGTGCAGTCGTTCGCCAGGCCGAACCACGGGCCGTCACCGCGCGCTACGAGCAGCAACTCGGCCGAGTGGTGGTCGAACTGAGCAATGGCTGCACCTTTGCCTTCCCGCCAAGCCTGGGGCAGGGACTGGAGAGCGCGACCGACGACCAGCTCGCGCAGGTGGAAGTCCTCGGGACCGGTTCAGGCCTGCATTGGGAGGCGCTGGACGTCGATCTTTCCCTTCCGGGTCTCCTGGCTGGCCTGTTCGGTACCAGAGCCTACCTGGCCCACCGTGCCGGGCGGGCAACGTCACCGGCGAAGGCCGCTGCGGCGCGAACGAACGGGTCCAAGGGAGGACGTCCGCGCAAGTCCGCATAGGGACCGCGGCCGCGCGCACCGTCAGGAAGCCAAACGGTCGCTTGGCCTCCTGCTATAATTCGTGCCTTTTTGAGATTAAAGTGTGCCGCGTCGCTCGACGAGGCAGCAGCTTGGCATCGTGACTGCCGACAACGAGGAATAGGTATGATCGGCAACGATATCACTTCGCACGCCTCAGCTCGTGCCGGGGCGGGTTTCTTATCCAAGGCGCTGATGAGGGCGGCCCTAAGCGAGTTTCCGACGCGCGACGAAGGCGACAGCGCTGGCCGTTTGTATCTCCTCTGGAGGCCGCTCTTTCAGCAAAACGGCCAGCAGGTCGGAACCGCCCCGAAAGCCTTCCGCGTAGCGCCGCGCCACGAAGGCACAGACATCCGCGGCTTGAAGAAGGTGATCACCTCCCTTCGCCACGAAATGAAGCGAACCTACAATTCGGCGCAGAGGGAACAAGTCTCTGTACTCAGCGGGCAGGGTGTCGACGAAATCCCTCAAGCGCATGACCAAAAAAGCGTTGAGAAGCTGCTCCCGACGCCCATGGACGTCCTCGGCGATCACCATCGCGTACTCCCCTGGGAAAGACTCCCGCATGACCCTGTCGCTCGCGGCGAGGGCCTGCATCAACGCGAATGAATGGTCACCGTCTACAGCTCCCGTTGACCGCATCGGCAGTCCCTTCTCGCTCACCTCTGTGGCCCGTGATCGGGAGTAGCCTATGCTCACCGGTATCTCGAACTCGGTGATCATGGTCGAAACGGCGGTGAGGACGGCAAGCCGGTGATCGAGAGAATAGCGGCTGCTGCCGAAGGACTTAGCGCCGCCGAAAATATCCGAGGTGTGAATGGTGAAGCCCGCCTTGGCCTCCTCGGGAAAGAACTCAGCCTTCAGCCTTTCCATCTCTCTCGCCACGGGAACCCACTGCTCGTCGACGTCGATCAGGACGCTCGCGACGACGCATACGCCAGCGCCGCGGTCTCTTCCCGCGTTATCCATGTAGATCATCTTCATTGGGTCCGCTCTCCTGAACCCTTACTGAGGGTTTCAACGCGGGACTCGCTAACAGTGCTGCCCAGCTATTCGCCCCGGTGAGGGTTACTCGATCGACACAGTCAACTTGGCCGGCCGCCAGTTTGCCCGATGGGATCACCCCCGGGTAGTTGGGTGAGATAACCGCTCCCGCCCGCCCTAGCTTTATCGGGTATCGCTTCCCTCCCGAGATCATTAGCCAGGCGGTGTGGCTCTACTTCCGTTTCCCGCTCAGCTTGCGGATGGTGGAGGAGATGCTGGCTTTCCGCGCCACCGTGGTCAGTCACGAAACGCTGCGGCAATGGGGCCGCAAGTTCGGCCAAGCTTTCGCCAATGGGATCCGCCGCCGGCTGCCGCGGGCGGGTGACAAGTGGCACCTGGATGAGGTCGTCCTCAAGATCAACGGCGTGACGCATTGGCTTTGGCGCGCCGTCGACCAGGGCGGGATGGTGCTCGACGTGCTGGTGCAGAGCCGACGGGACCGGCAAGCGGCCAAGCGGCTACTCAGGAAGCTGCTGAAGCGGCGCATGCGGCCACCACGTGTCATGATCACCGACAAGCTACGGCGTCGCGAAGAAGGAGGTGATGCCTTCCGTCGAGCACCGCCAGGACAAGGGACTGAACAACAGGGCGGAGAACTCGCACCAGCCGACGCGACGACGAGAGCGGCAGATGAAGCGCTTCGAGTCGGCACGACGGGCACAGCGCTTCCTCTCCGCCCACGACCGAATCGCCAACCTTTGTCATCTCCGTCGCGACCACGTCACTGCCAGTGAACATCGAGCCGCGAGGGCGCGTGCGTTCGAGACGTGGGCCGACATCAGCGGGGTTGCCACCGCGGCCTGATAGTCGCTCGACCGCTGGCGCGGTCCGCCAGCTTGCTTGCTCCAAGGTCAGCAACTCGACTATGCCCCGTCAAGGTCTGGAACCGCGAGGTGCCGTTCACCCAGAGGCCGCCCGGGTCTTCCACCACGTTGGCGATGTAGACGAAAGGCGCTTTCCTCCCTCATCGTCTCGCGACCAGTTTCCCCAGCGTCTCGGTTCATGGCTGAGATCATAGGCCTGCGCACGCCGCTGGGCCACACGGGTCGGCTCGGGCGACTACGCCAGCTTGAGCCCGTCGAGGAACTCCATCCGGGCGCGTCCTGCCTGCATCATGAGCGCGAGGTCCACCGCACCTTGGAGGAAGCGGCAGCCCATGCCGACGTAGCGCTCCATCAGCGCATGATCGTAGACCCCAGCCATTCCCGCGACCTTGCCGTGCCGGCGCGCCGCTGAGATCATCCTTTCATAAGCGTCGACGACCCGCTCGTGGCCGAGTTGCCCTGTGATCCCGAGATCGGCGCAGAGGTCGTTCGTCCCGATGAGCAGGACATCCACCCCCGGCACGGCGGCAATGGCGTCGGCGTTCGCAATGGCCGCAGCCGACTCCAGCATAACGACGACGAGGATGTTCTCGTTCAACCGGCGCACGAGTTCGGCCGCCGGGTAGCTGGACGTAGCGAAGGACGCCTGGGGCAGGCCGCCCGTGAGAGAGCGTGCCCCTGCCGGCGGAAAGCGGCAGGCCGAAGCGATGCGAGCTGCCATCTTCGCCGTGTCGACGTGCGGTACGATCACGCCTTGCACGGCGGTGTCGAGGAGGCGCGTGGCCTGCCAGGGCTCTGAACCCGCCACGCGGGCGATGGGTGTTATCCCCGCCGACATGGCCGCGACGCCCAGGGCCGAGGCTGTGTCGAGATCCATCGCGTTGTGCTCGAGGTCGAGCATGAGCCAGTGGAAGCCGCAGGCCTTCGCAACGAGCCCGGTATCGGCCGTCCGGCCCTGCCGGACGCTGAAGCCGGCGGCGATCTGTCCACGGGCAAGGCGTTCTTTGGCAGCATTCGGGATAAGGCTCATCTGTTCCTCCAGATCGTGTTCTCTTCGTCGAGGATCCCGCGATACCGTCTTAGAGCGGGAGAACGCGGAAGGGAGCACGGGGGCGCAGTGCCGGCCAGAGCCGACGAGCGGAGGCCGAAAAACGAGAGGACCTATGCCGACCGGAGAGGCAATCCATACCTACTGTCTGTGACAAGCCAGTTGACTGCCACGGGCTGCCTTCACGCTCGGTGGCGGATATTCCGGCCGATGATCCCAGTAGAAGATGTGGGGAGGAACTGAGCACCATGTCGCAAGGGGTGTACCGACCCCTTACAATGTTGCCCTGGGTATTCACAGATCTATCTCCGGGAACGTGGGATAACCCTTCCCCGAAATGACGCACGCCACAGTACCCCAGCCTGGATTGGCGTTGCCAGCCCTGCCGCAAATCTCCTGGGTAGGGTTGTTGCGCCAGAGATCGGCGGGTCTGAGATAGCCGAGGGCGACGTCGGCGAAGCGGTGGCGGGTCTGTCGCATGACCTGGGCGCGAGGTCGGCGCCCCTCTCGCCGACGGCGGTGGCGCGCCCCGCCCGTGATGTCGGCCCCCCCTTGCCGGAAACCGAGCCAGGCCTCGAGCGCGGTGGCCGGCAGAAGCCGCTTTCGCCCGAGGGCGGCGCCGATGGCTGCGAGGTGGACGCAGAGCGGGGAGACGGTGAGGCCGCGACCGGCGAGGCGGACGGCGTAGATGGCGAGCGTCTCGGGGTCGCCGGCCAGCGGCTCGCGGGAACGCGCTCCAGGCGGAGCGCGCCGGTGGAGAGGGAAGGGGGCTCAAGACCAAAAAGGTCGCCA
>JBHTFH010000144.1:0-5606 GCA_042666135.1 Roseomonas sp. GCM10028921
GATGAGTGGCGGGCCGGCCCTCACCGGCGGGGAAGAAGCCGGCCCACTCTCGCTCGAACCAGCCCCAGTCGATCAGCCCCGCCAGCCGCACCAGCTCGTGCCGCCCATCGATCATGTCGACCAGGCGTGGCCGCAGCAGGTCGGCCTGTTCCGGCGGGCGCGGGCGATGCTTCATGCCCGCCAGAATCGCAGGAATACCGCATGGTTCCAACCAAACCCTGCAGTTCCAACATCCCAAAAACGGGGCTAAAGGGTCGTTGTTGTCGTCGTGGTCGGCCCCGGATCGCTGTGCGGTCCGGGTTTTCTCCAAGGTACCGGTCCTTCATCGAGAACCGTTGGAAACCCGCTCCATGGGTACCAGGGGTGGCCGTTGAGGATCACAGGGGTGTCGTTCCTCGCGCCGGTGGCCCCCGGTTGCGCTACTCTCACAGCCCATAAGGGGTTCCAGGCGGATTTTTGGTGGAGCATGGCTCCGGCTTGGCCTGAGTTGGTGGATGGTGGGCCAGCGAGGGACGGTGGACTTGAGGGCAGGAGCACCTCCGGCGCGGGCGGGCGGTAGTGCAGCAAGGAGTGCGGAGGGATAGTGTTGCCGTGCCGTCGCCACCCCTCGATCAGGACCTTGGCTTAACCGAGCGTGTTGGGTTCTGTCAGTCCTCGCGCCAGAGATGCTGTCGCACGCCGGCTGATGCTGTGAGCCTACCCTGCTTCAAGGATGGCGAGCACGGTGGCCGCACGTCGGAGATGAAGCATGCGACGGTGGTTGGCGGGAACGTGCTGGTTGTGGCGGACGCGAGGGCGGAGGTGATTGCGGAGTTCGTCGTGGCTGCGACAGAAACGCTCGGCTGAGGTGAAGCTCTTGAACCCGCGCATACATCGGATCCGGCCTTTTATGCCGCGGTGATCTTGCTCAAGCCGATTGTTCTTGAACGCACTGTTCCGGTGCCCAACCCGCTTGCCAAGTGTCGAGCGGATCGCTCGTGGGTACGAGCCATGCCCGTCCGTGGTGACCTCGTTGGGGACGATGCCCATGGCCGACTTGGCTGATCGGAAGAACGCCTGCGCAGCCGCCATGTTCCGGTGCTCACTCAACATCGTGTCGACGAGGTCACCGTGCCTGTCGATCGCCCGATACAGGTAGCACCAGCGTCCACGGACTTTCAGATAAGTCTCGTCGACATGCCAGGAGCGACGTCCACGCCCGCCCTTCCCGCGCCGTCGCTGGCGCAGTTCACCCGCGAGAACCGGCGCGAGCTTGGCCTCCCACTCCCGCACCGCCTCATGGCTAAACACGATGCCGCGGAGGAGGAACATCTCGGCAAGATCCCGCAAGGTCAGGCGGTACCGCAGGTGCCAGAGCACCACGAGAGCGATGACGTCGCTTGGGTAATGCGCCCTGTTCAGCACCCCCGAGCTACGCTCGTTGAACCCTCGACCGCAGGCGCGGCAGCGAAAGCGCCGGTACCCCTGGGCCGTACGGTCCCGCCGCTCAATCACCTCGGCCGAACCGCAGTCCACGCACTCCATCCCAGGCTCCCAGCCGTCCCTCCGCCATCGGGAGTCTATCCACGCCCGCCCAAAATCGCCAATCTGCCCTCCCTTGGCGCAAGAGCTGACGGATCCGATCGCTGCACCCCTCCCCGCGCCCTCGCACGGCTGACGCAGCAGTACGCGGCCCGAGTACTGTCGGGAACCGAGGCCTGCGAGTCAAACAGGCGTCTTAAGGCCGACCTGTATAGGAGGCTCAGCGTTTCGGAGCATGTTCAGGCATCGGCAACGCGAGCGGCGGTGGCCGCCCCTTGCAGCCTACTCCGCGCGGATATTGGCGGAGCGGATGATCGGGATCCAGCGATCGGCCTCACCCCGGATGAAGGTCTCGAAGACCTCGGGCGTGCCGCCGACGAACTCGGCGCCCTGGGTGCGGACGAGCGTCTCCCGAACTTCCGGCCGCGCGAGGATCGCATTGAATACCGCGTTGATCCGCGTGACTAGGTCCGTCGGCATCCCGGCCGGGCCAACGATGCCGTGCCAAGTGGTCGCCCGGAAATCCGGGACCACATCCGCGATTGGGGGAATGCCGGGCAGGGCGTCAATCGGCGCAGGGTTGGCAACGGCGAGAGCACGGACCTTGCGCTCCTGGATGAAGGGCAGCGCGGACGAGACGGAGATGATCGCCCAGTCCGTCTCTCCCTGGACGAGGGAGCGTAGCACCTCCGACCCGCTGCGGTATTGCACCGGCTCCGACCGAAAGCCGGCGCGTGTCAGGAAGAGCTCGTCCGCAAGGTGCGTCGGATGGCCGACAGAGGGCGCAGAATAGGTCAGCGGCCGGGACCGCGACTTGCCGAGCGCAATCAGCCCGGCCGTGTCGTTCGCGCCGAGATCCTGCCGGGTAATGAGGACGAGCGGCAGATTCACGAGGTGGACGATCGGCGTAAAGGCCTTCGCCGGATCGTAGGAGAGAGCAGGAATGAGTTCCTTGCCCACTGCGTTCGGGCCCATGTCGGCCACCATTAACGTGTAGCCGTCCGGCCGAGCGGTCGTGACGACGCCCCCGCCGATCGTGCCGCCACCGCCCGAGCGGTTCTCAACGACGAGCGAGCCGCGGCCAGCCACGTCGCCGAAAGGCTGGGCAACGATGCGCGCGAGAGTATCCGCAGCCCCGCCTGGCCCGAAGGGCACCACCAGTCGTACGGGCCGGTCGGGCCAGCTCCCCTGCGCCCGCGCCGGGCCTGCGAGCACGCCGAGGCCGAGCAGGCCACCCAGCCAGCGGCGCTTGATCCTCACTGTCACGTCTGTCTCCTCCCCTAACCCGTCTTCAGGCTGCGAGGCGGCCGCGCAGCCACTTGATGACGCCGCCGGACAACAGTAGTTCCACCTGCCGCGGCGAGAGCGCGTGGTGCAGCGCGACTGTCGAATCGTCCGAGCGGGTCGCGGTCACCACCGACCCGCCGCGGAATGCCGTGTGCAGCCCCTCAAAGCGCAGCGTATTGCCCGCCTCCAGCCGGTCCTAGTCAGCCACGTCGGCGAAAGTGGGCGGCACCACGCCAAAGTTGACAAGGTTCTGCAAGTAGATGCGCGCAAAAAAGCGCGCGAGCACGATGTGAAAGCCAAGGTGGCGCGGCGCGAGGGCGGCGTTCTCCCGGCTCGATCCCTGGCCGTAGGTGTTGCGAACGATGATGGCGTGGCCGCCCGAAGCGATGGAGGATGCCGCACGCGCTGGGTACTCAGCGTCCAAGCTCTCGTACACGAAGCCGCCGAGGCTGGGAATGTTGCTCCAGTAGGGCATGACCCGGTTGCCGGCGGGTGCGATGTCGTCGCGCGGCATTGCCACGTCGTTGACGGCTGGCCGAGACGGAGCGGCTGGGCGAAGTTGGCCGGATGCTGCCAGAGCCCGCCACTTACCCCGGCTACCGCTTCCCGGCCAAGGTCATCCGGCACGCGGTGTGGCTCTAACACGTCTTCAGCCTCAGCCTGCGCGACGTCGAGCTGTTCCTTGCTGAGCGCGGCATCACCGTCACGCACGAGAGCATCCAGCGCTGGGTGCTGCGGTTCGGGGCCGACTTTGCGAGGATGCTGCGCAAGCGCCGGCCACGGCCCGGAGACACATGGCACGTTATGAGGTCTTCCTACGCATTGGCAGCGAGCTGCATTACCTCCGGGCGCGCAGTCGATCAGCACGGCGTGGTGCTCGACATCCTGGTTCAGGCGCGCAGGAATGCGAGTGCGGCCAAGCGGTTCTTCAAGCGTCTGCTGAGGGGTTTGCGCTACAAGCCGAAGCGCATCGTCACCGACGGGCTGCGCAGCTACGGCGACGCGCATCGCGAGGTCCTGCCCGATGTGCGACACCGGACCAGCCGATACCTGAACAACCGAGCCGAGAACTCCCACAGGCCGACGCGGCGCCGAGAGCGGCAGATGCAACGCTTCAAGTCGTCAGAGCAAGCTCAGCGGTTCCTCTCGGCGCAGGGGATGATCTATGGCCACTTCCGTCCGCGGCGGCATCTGATGACCGCCGCCCAGCATCGCCGCGCTCGCGCCAAAACCTTCCGTATCTGGCGCGAGGAGACGTGTGTCCAGACAGCAGCGTGAAGCCGCGCACCTTATGCCGCGCCAGCAAACTCGGGCTGCCACCGAACAAGTAGACAATGCCAGTGAGCGACCTCGACAAGCAGCAGGGCCTTGCGGCGGGCCCATATGGGGCCGCTAGGGGCCTTGTTGTGGATTGCCTGCCACAACCCCTTTGCTCCTCCCCTGCTCCCTCCATGACCCTCACAGCGGTTCCCGTGAGGGAATCTGCTGCTCGGCGCCAGTCTCTGGATGTCGCGGGGCCCCTTTGGTCTCTGATCGAGCGGACACCCCTGGGGAGCAGAGGTTGTCCGACCGTGAGGAACTACGCGACCGCACTGTCCGACTGCTCGGTTGTAGCGATTTCCTGAGCACCCTCAGTTCCAGCCGCCGCTAGTGGGCAACCCCCAGCCCGGGTTCCATGAGCATGCCCCACGTGGAGCCTATGCGGGCCGCTGAGGGCGATGCAGTACCGTAAGCTACATCTGAGCGCTCTTCCGTTGTCCCCGCGTGCGCCCCTCAGCGGCGCCTTTTGCCATAGCGAGCCAAGCAACTGCTGCTCGGCCTATCCCGCTTCGTCTCCGAGAGAGAACCGCAACGTTCCTCTCCCGTTCCCGACAGCCGAGCGCAGCTCGGCTGCGATGCTGGCGAGCGCCGTGGCGGTTTCTCGTAATGCCACTTTCGCACTCGGGGCGGCTGGCAACGGGCCGGTGAGGCGCTGAACCGATACCGAGCGGTCGCCGAGGGCCGCCCACCAGTGCCAGAACGGGCGCCCATCCCCCGCGCCGTGCAAGGCCCAGGCGGCGGGGTCACGCAACGAAGCGAGGCTCTCGGCTAGCTCCTGAGGCAAAGCCTCGCCAGGGCGGGACCAGAATGCCCGAAGGAAGGCCTCATTCACGCCGTCGAGCCCGATGGCTAACTCACATCGCGCTCCCTCGCCATTGACGGTCACAACGAAGAGCGTGTCTTCGTTAGGGGCGGTCGCGCCGCGTTCCTCGTCCTTCATAGCCGCCTTCATGTCATAAGCCGCACAGAGCCGCAGAGTACCATTGCAGCCTCTGAGGCCCGGAGGCGTTCCGCCTCATAGAAAGCTAGAGGTGTGCCATGGCGAAGCAGGCCGACACCAAGGGCGTGACCAGCACCAAGGGGCGTCCTCCCGCCGATGCGAGCGGTCGGAGCATGCTCGAACGAATGCGCGCCCTGGGCGAAAGTGTCCGTCGGCAGATGGCGGCCAGACGGCAAAACCGTGCCCGGCCCGGTGGTCCGGGTGATGGGGCCGGAAGCCGCTGACCTTTTGGACAGAGATGCCTTCCCCAGCGCCTCAGCCGCTCGTTCTCAACCACTGCCGCCTCCGGAGGCGAACACCACCGAGCGATGTTGCCCAGGATCAGGCCCGGCCGCCCATTGACTGATGGCTGCCGCGATCTTCCCGCCTCCCTGAACCGAGGGCCCGGTCGGACTGGCGAAGTCTGCATCCTGGTTGCAGATCAGGCGAAGGTCGATCACCGCCAATCCGCGTGTGAACGCTTCGCGCGTGATGATGT
>JBHTFH010000145.1:0-5573 GCA_042666135.1 Roseomonas sp. GCM10028921
CGGCCATCTCGTGCGTGCGCGCGCCCGCGCATCGCGCCCGCGCATTATGCGCGCACGCGAGAGAGGGGCCGAAAATAGGTGCTGTGCTGTGGCACCAGTTGGTGCCACGCTGTGGCACCAATCGGAAAGCATCCACATGGGCGCGAAGATCACCAGATTGCGGACGAGAAAGGATCGGCTTCGCGCTGACCAAGCCGAGCAACTGCGGTTGCTGATCTTGGACCAGCCCGGCCTGCCTGACCGCGCCGTGGGGCAAATCCTTGCAACTCTCGACCGCGAAACCGCGGCCGAAAACCGATGGACATTCGTCATGATGAGCGCGGCCGATAATGCCCGAGTGGTGCGTTGGCTCCGCCGGAACTCCGCCTATCCGGTCGTGGCTCCGGACCTATGGGCCGAACTCTTTACGGTCCTCCGCCTCGACACGGGCGAGATCATGCAAACCCGGGACGAACTGGCCACCGCCGTAGAAACCACGCCGCGCACCGTGTCGCGGGTCATGTCGGAACTCGAAAGCATCGGCGCGATCATCCGCCACCGCGAAGGGCGCGGCGTCCGCTACTACATGTCGCCTCGGATCGGCACCCACCTGACCGGAGCGGCCCGCGATGCCGCGCAAGCCGCCGCGCCGAAGCTCGCGACCCTGAACGGCAACCTGCTGCCCTGACTGCGGATGATTTGTCCCCGTGGGTCGAGATACTGACCAGCGTGCTGGACACCCTCAGCTTCATCTTCCTTACGCCGCTCATCGTCGGCACGCGCAAGTTGGTCCGCCTGCTGCTGTGGCTTGAGCGTAGCCACAACTGGGTCAGGACGGACTTTTTCGCGAATGGCTCAGTGTCAATTGCGTCGATGGCCGGCACGACCGCTGCCATCGTCCTGACGCTTGCCCTCCTGTGGCGCGGCCAGCCTACCGGCTCGGTGCTCGGCGTCGTGCTGCCGCTCGTTGGTGTCATGGCCCCGACGCTGCTCGCCCTGAGCATCCTGCCGCTGTACCGGCTGGTCGCTGATCTGGTGGTGCGGCACGGGGTGGAGCGGGCGCTCGCGATCATCGGCGCCAGCATGTTCTTCCTCGCTCGCCTCATCACCATCACATGGGCGTCGGTGCGGATCGTCGCGCCCTGACCACGCACCCACTGGCCGGCGCAGCCGGCCAGGTGCCCGTCCTTCAGCTCACCGCAACTGCCGCCCCTCGGCTGACGCTGGTGCCCGCTCTCGGCTCGCCTCTTCCTTCTCGACGGCCTCGACGGCGGCCCACCGCGCCGCCTCCAAGCGCTCTACCTCGACGCGGAGGCGGTCCATCGTCTCCTGATCCGCGCCAGCGTCACGCGCCGCTTCGTGGGCGCGGATCGCCTCGATGATGGGGTTGTCCAGATGCGGGATGTGCATGCCCCACCATGGATCGATGCAGACAGGATAGGGCGGCTGGTCGGTAGGATCGTCCATCCTGCCAACATGGGCACGATCCTGCTGGTCCGTCAGCGTCAGTCTGGTGCGTCAGTGTGAAGGGGTGATCGGACTGCCCTGCACGCACCCATGCGTGTCACACCGCCAGCGCCGCAATGCCATGTCTGGGGGCCATCTCTTCCGGCTCTGAGCCGTGGCGATCGGGGCCGCGCCATCCGGCGCATGATCTACCGCACGCCTGTGTTTCCTGCCCTTTCGCCCATCAAAACTACCATGAAAGAACCGTCTGCGCGGCCCCCCCCGGTGGGCCTCCCCACCCCCCGCCTCTATCCGGGGCCATCCCCTGCCCCAAAATTTCGCGGCGGCCGAAAAAGGTGTGATGTCGGCTGAAAGGTCCGAAGATCGCGCCCCGCCGTCACAACGTCCTGTCACCCTCTGTGCGGACCGCTGCCGGATAGTGTCGGCGGATCGGCTCTCGACCTCCTGCGCCTCCCTCTGGTGACGCCACCCGGATGCGTCGTCTCGTGGCCTGTCGGTGCGTCGGCCCGCTGGAATCTGTAGTCCTGCACCTGCCCCTGTGCGTTGCGCCTGAGGCGCGTTGCGTTGCTCCGGCGTGGCCCTCTGGTCGGCTCTCCGGTCGGCTCTGTGTCGGCTCTGTGCCACCGCTCCGGGACCTCCGCGCCCCGCCCCTGCACGACCTGAAGAGTTTGGGTCGCGGTCGCGGTCGCGGTGGCGTCGCGCCTGTCCCGAGACCTCCGCGCCGCCCACCTGACCGCCACCGCCGCCGGCTGGTTGATCGGGTTGATCGGCTCCCGGACCTGCCCCCGCCCCCCCGAAAATTCCGGCCGCCCCCCTGCACGAGAATATGGAAACGGTCGATCACGTTTTCGTAAGATCGGCCCCGTGGAAATAACGCACGTGGAAACGGTCCAGTCATGGGCCATCAGACAGCAAGAAAACGCAGGTATTACGGTGCTGATCGGCCCCTCCGGACTTGACCTCTCAACCGTCGAAAATCGACCCGAGTGTAATTGGTTACTGTCCAATAGCTTCCCGGAGGCACGCACGGGCACCCGTCAGGGGGCACGGAGACTTTCCCTCGGAGACGTGCGGCAACTGGTCAACGCCCACGCATACGCCACCGCCCTTGGCCGGCCCCTGAACGCTCACTTGATCGTCCATCTGGTCAACGCACGCGGGTTCACAGCCGAGAACGGGTCCGCATGGCGAAGCCACTTCCTCGACAAGCTGCACCGCCACCTGCACCGCACCGGCACGCCACCGGCCTACCTCTGGGTACGTGAGACGGCGGCACGGAAGGGGCCACACCTGCACGTGCTGCTCCACTTGCACAACTGGACCGCACAGCGCGCCCCCCTGATCGCCTACGTGCTCAGGACTGCGTTCCCGCCGGAAGCTGCTGCACTCACCCACCCGCATGCTCCTGTCCGGATCACGGGCGGAAGATTTGGCATGGGCACGGACCGCATGCGCGCTGGCGTGCTCAGGTACGTCTGCAAAGGCATCGACCCGTGCGCAACCTACCGCTTGCGTGGTGATGGTCGCGACCAGACGGTGATCGTCTCGGACGTGATCGGCGTCGAGCCCTCGGACGCGCCACCGCTCCCCGGACAGCGCTACGGCGCCTCTCACTCGCTCGGACCTGCTGCACGACGCGCCGCCGGCTGGCAGGAGATGCACGACCTGAACGACCTCGCCCGTCACCTAAATCCACCACGAACGAAAGGCACTCGCTGATGACCTCTGCAAACGTCTCGCTGCACCTCGACCGTCTGGCACTCGCCCGTCTCGTGGCGCTCGGCTACCTGCGCCCGACCGACCGTGACCCCGGCGCGGTCCGAGAGGCTGTCTGGTCCATCCTCGCGGATCGGCTGGCGTCCAACCCTGTGGCCCACGCTCATGCGCTCGGAGTTTGATCGCCGCAAAGGGCTTGGCACCTCTGCCGAGATCGCGCTCCGTCGCCTCCTGACGAAAGCCGGCGCGCTTGTGACGACCAACCAAATCAACCACGACGCGACGCACGACGCGCCCGGCGCCGCCGTCGCGCATGCTGCGGGACGCACCCACCATCTTCCCGACCTCTCTGTGGAGTGGCCGGATCGTGTCGTGCTGCGCCGCCATGGCATTGAGGTGAAGGCCAAGAGCCCTCTCGCGTCTGGTGCGTGGGGGTGGGACCGTCGAGCTTTCGGCCGCGCCAGCGAGTACGCAGCCGCCTTCCGCACGCCGGTCCTCTACGTGATCCGCGACCTGTCGGACGCGCCCCTGCCGCCCGTCCATGAACTCGACCACCCTGACCACTACTGGTTTGCGACCACTTGGAAGTTGCTGCACAGCCCCAACCGGTCCAGCGACGCGCATCATCACTACTGGCTGGCGGAGGACTTCGCGCCGCTCGCGCTGCTGCTCGACGGCACGCACCTCGCTGCTGCCACTGTCCCCTACGTGCCGATGCGCGACGGCCCGCCCATGCTGCTCTGAGGTTCGTCAGGACGGCCGCACGGCCGTCCTGGAACCCGTGGGGTTCCACGTCACTCCCGCCCTAGAAGGCGCTTCACCTGCGACGCGCTGAACGGCAGCCCCTTGGCGGTCACGTGCCCGAGCTTCGCAAGCTCGGCCGCGACCTGCGCCAGCGAACGCGCCTTCCCGGTCAGCGGACTTTTCCTCGCCAGACGACGCGCCTCCCGGACCATCTCCGGATGTGTCTCGGCGTAAGACTTCCGCCCCTCGACGCGCTTCCCCGCTTCGGCGCTCTTGCGGTCACGGGCGCCCCGGAGCTTCTTCACCAGACGGGTTTTCTCCAACTGGCTGAACGCCAGCGCGATCTGGCGGAACGCCACGCGCATCTCGTCGTCCGTGTCGGTCAGATCGTCTCCGGTGGCGGTCAGTACCCGCGCCCCGCGCTGGATCATCGTGAGGACGCCAAGCTCGGCCGTCAGCATCTTGCGGGCGAACCTCGACGGCTCGTCCACCAGTACGACCCGGACCTCGCTTGCCTCGATGTGGTCCAACATGCCCGAGAACCCCGGACGCGCCTCCACGGCATCGTCACCCGACACGGCCGGATCGGAGAACCACTCCACGACCTGAAACCCGTTCGCCTTGGCGAAGCGCTCGATGGCCACGCGCTGGCGCCTCTCGGAATCCTTCCCCTCGCCCACGTTGGCCGCGCTGCTGGTCCGGATGTACCCGACTGCCGAAACCCGCTTCGCCATGGCCTGCTCTCCGCTGCTTTCGTGCAGACGGTGCGCGGGTTTCCGCCCCTTGTCCATACCTCTTTCCTGAGAAAAAGGTACAAACTGGCCGCGCCCCGGTCGCCCAAGGGGACGGCCGCCGACCCCGGATGTACGAAACCGCACAACCCGCCAGACGCGCCAAAACGACGCAGGAGGGCGCTCTAGGGGGTCGCCCCTACCTGACCCTGCCCGGGAGCCTCAGAGGCGCCTCTACGGCCTCCTGTGGCGCTCCTAGGGGCCATCCTTCCGGATCGCCCCTAGGAAGCACTCAACCCCGCTGGTGGCGGGGAACACCCACGCCGAAGGGCTCACTGGCCCGCTGCTTTGGCCTCAACCCCGCAAGCGGCGAGGAACACGCAGGCGGCGCCATGAGCCCCGTAACCGCCGGCCAGTCAACTCACGCGGTGGCGGCCTCCCGCGCCTGCCTCTCGGCCGCCGCGACCTTGCGACCGCACGTGGCCCGCACGTCCGCCAGCTTGGCCCTTGCCGCCCGCACCCGCTCGGCACGGCGCTGACTCTCTCGCCACCGCCCTGCGACCTCCTCCGCCGTCTCCTCGACCACCTGCGCCAGCCGCTCTGCCGCCACTCTCCCGATCACGTCCGCCAGCCGATCCACGGCGCCCCTCCCTGAGCTTCTACCCGGTCGGATTTAGCCGGTGCCCCTTCCCCGAACTTCGACTAGCCGGAGTTGGCCGGCGCTCTCCCGGAGCTTCCTGCGACCTCGATCCACAGCCTGTGGACCGGCGGGCGACCTACGGGTGGGCCGGGAAACCCATTCCAAGCCACGTAGGGGCTTGGATGGGTTTCCCTCTGTACGGCCATCTCGTGCGTGCGCGCGCCCGCGCATCGCGCCCGCGCATTATGCGCGCACGCGAGAGAGGGGCCGAAAATAGGTGCTGTGCTGTGGCACCA
>JBHTFH010000146.1:0-5559 GCA_042666135.1 Roseomonas sp. GCM10028921
CCTCGGCGAGCGCCGGGTCGTCCATGAAATGGGCTGCCGTCGTCTCGAACAGCGCCGCCTCGCCCTGGGTGGAGGCGGTGGCGAGCTGGCCAGAGGCGGCCCCCTCCATCAGAAAACGTCCGGCTCAGCCACGGGGCTGCCATGGCCGGTCTGGAGAACGTCGAAGTCGCAGCCCTCATGTTGCCGGTACAGAGCAGTGCCAGAGGCCCGCCCACAAAGCTCTCCGGGGAGACGTGAAGGATGCAGGCCACGTAGGACGTCCCGGACATTCGGGCGTCGGAGATGCGAACCATGTCGCGGACACCCCGCCGGACCATTTCCAGAGGCAGCGGGATCATGGCGATTTCCGGCATGCCCGGCCCACCGAGCGGGCCGCCGTTGCGGAGCACGAGCACCGTCTCCGGCGTCACGTCCAGGTCGTCGCGATCGATGCGGGCCTTCAGGTCGGGATAGTCTTCGAAGACCAGGGCCGGGCCGGAATGGACGTGCAGGCGCGGGTCGCAGGCGGATGGCTTGATGACGCACACGTCTGGCGCGAGATTACCCCTCGTGCTCGCCGTGCCCATGGTCATGCAGGTGCCGGGGGAGCGTGCGATGCCCTCCTTGATATCCTGCCAGTCCTTCCTCGATATTCTACCCGCTCGTCGCTCATCCCAGTACTTGAATGCATCTGAGCCGGAGCCGAGCGTCCGGCCGTGCCAGTTCCCGCGCAGCATAGGCCCGGCGGGAACGAAGACGGCGGGGATGTCTATGCTGATGG
The DNA here is from genome assembly GCA_042666135.1 of Roseomonas sp. GCM10028921. Lineage (GTDB taxonomy): Bacteria > Pseudomonadota > Alphaproteobacteria > Acetobacterales > Acetobacteraceae > Roseomonas. The sequence continues at coordinate 761 of JBHTFH010000146.1, forward strand.
CGCCCATCAGCAGGCCGGGGGTCGTCTTGTCGCAGCCACCCATCAGCACGGCGCCGTCGATGGGCTGGGACCGCAGCAGCTCCTCCGTCTCCATAGAGAGGAAATTGCGGTAGAGCATGGCGGTCGGCTTCACCAGGCTCTCGAACAGCGAGATCGCCGGCAGCTCGATCGGCAATCCGCCCGCTTGCAGCACGCCCCGCTTCACGTCCTCCGCGCGGTCGCGGAAATAGGCGTGGCAGGGGTTCATCTCCGACCAGGTGTTGACGATCGCGATGACCGGCCGCCCCTCGTAATCCGAATGGGAGAGGCCGATCTGCAGCACGCGGGAGCGGTGCAGGAAGGAGCACAGGTTGTCCGGCGCGAACCATCGGGCACTCCGGAGATCCTCCGGCATCTTGCGGCGGCTGCTCATCTCATGCCGCCTGCAGGAGGCCCTTGGTGTAGCCAAGCGCAAAGGCGAAGAAGCGCTCCCGCCCCGGGTCCAACTCGCTCAACGGGACATGATCGGGGCAGAGGATGCCGTCATATCCGACCGCACGGTAGTTCCGAATGGATTCCGCCATGTCGACGTCGCCCTCGTCCGGAAAAGCCTCGCGGAAGTTCAGGTAGCCGCCCCTGATATTGCGGAAGTGGACCATGAAGATCCGCTTGCGCCCGCCGAACTCGCGGATGGCTTCCTGCACGACGCCGTTCGGATCCTCCGACATCTCGGCCACGGTGCCCTGGCAGAAGTTCAGCCCGTGGCTGCCGTTGCCTGGCGCAATGTCGAGGAAGCGGCGAATACCCGCCAGCGATCCGACGACGTGGTTGACCCCGTTCAGCCCGCCCGGCGGATAGGCGGGATCATGCGGATGCCCGGCCATCCGCACGCCCTCCTTCTCCGCCGTCGGCATCACCTGCTCGACGAAATATTCCAGCGCCTCCCAGCCCTGCGCCTCCGTCACGCCGGGGATCGTGCTGCCCAGCACCTGCCCGCAAGCCTCGGGCGTGCCGATGGCGTTCACCGGCTCGTCGCTGTCCTCGCGGTTGCTATCGGGGTGGCCGACGCCCCAGTAGGAAAACTGCGCGTCGCGCGACGGGTCATAATCGGCGGCACGGAATGCCGAGCACGAGACGCCGCCACGGCCTTCTGCCACGCCCGTGCGGGTGATCCCGACCATCTGCACGTTGTATTTCAGCGTCGCTACGCCGCCCGCCGCGGCGGCCCGGATGTCCTGGCGGATGCCCTCGGCCGTTGCCGCCGCGCGCGCGCGGTCATAGAGGCTGTCGAGCAGGATGGAGCCGATATCGACGGCCATCACCTCCAGCCGCAGCCCGAAGCGTTCCACGAAGCGGCGCTGCTCCGCGACCCTGGCCGGATCCCAGCGGCCGTTCTCATTCAGCAATTGCAGATTTGGGCGGGTGTCGACAACGATGCCCTCGGCCCCGAGCTGGGCGGAGAGCCGCAGGCGCGCCTCAGTCGGGTTGATGAGCTGTTCGCCGATGTACATGTCCGCCGTGCCCTCCGTCGCGGGTTGTTGCCGCGCGACGGGCAGCACATTGCGTGACGCTGCTTAGGTGGCAACTTGGCACCCCGTAGGGCGCGGGATGCCTTCCCATACTGCGGGACTGGTCGAGCCCCCGCCTCCTAAAACCCGATCGCCTCCGGCTCTGCCGTCCCTTTCAGGCCCGCTCCGAGCGCCAGGGTCCGGCCAGAGAGCGGTGCCGCGGCCAGGGCGTCCAAGCCGAGCCCGTCCCGCGCGGTGGTGACGAACAGGGTGTCCAGCCCCGGCCCTCCGAAGCCAAGATCCGTCGGACGGGGAACAGGAAGGGGGAGCAGGCGGTCTACCTCCCCCTCCGGCCCCAACCTCGCCACGCTCCAGCCGTCGCAGAGCGCCGTCCAGACCCCGCCCTCGGCATCGACCGCCAGCCCGGTGGGACGCCCGCTGCCCTGGGGCAGGCGCGCGAGGAGGAGCGGCGCGGCGCGGCCCTGCTCCAGCCGGTGCACCGTTCCTGCCTCGGGGGTGACGGCGAAGAGCGTCTCGCCCGCCGGATCCCAGGCCAGTGCCGCCACCCTTCCAGGTAACCGCCAGGCCACGCGCAGGAGGCCCGAGGCGGCGAGAGGACCGATGAGGCTCCCGCCCTCGGCGGCCGGCACCGCGGCCCAGGCCTCGCCGCCCGGGCGGACACGGAGCGCCGTCAATTCTGCAGCAGGGGAGGGTTGGGTGCGTGCGGCGCCGTCCGGCTCTACCCGCAGCACCCCGCCTTCGGTGTCCACCAGGATGGCGCCGCCGCCCTGCGCGAGGGCCAGGGCACGGATCGGCACCTCAGTCCGGGCGAGGTGGCGGTCCGCGCCGTCGGGGCCCAGGGCGCGCAGCTCCGGGGCCAGGGTGTCGCACCAGAAGAGCACCCCCGCGGAAGCGGACCATCTCGGCGCCATGCCGTGGAAGGCGGCGGTCCAAGAGACGGGGCGGGCCGGCGCGCTGGCCCCGGCCGGGGGTGCAGCGGGACGGATCCCGGCGCCGATCCGCCGGCCCGCCGCGGCCACCTCCGGCCCTAGCAGGTCCAGGCGCTCCCGCGTCATGCGCCAGGCCGGACCGGCGATGCTAACCGCGCCGGCAACGCGGCCCTCCGCGTCCAGGATGGGCGCCCCGACGCAGCGCACGCCCTCTACGATCTCCTCGTCGTCGGTCGCGAAGCCGCGGGCGCGCACGATGCGCAGCGCGGCAACAAGGCGCCGGCGGTCGGTGATGGTGTGGGGCGTTAGCGCCGTCATCGGCAGGCGCTTCACCACCGCGTCCCGCTTCTCCTCGGGCAGGAAGGCGAGGATGGACTTGCCTTGGCTCGTGCAGTGCAGCGGCTTGCGCTGGCCGAGCCGGGCGGTCGAGCGGACCTCGTGCGCGCCCTCGAACTTGCCGAGCGCCAGGACCTCGCGGCCCTCGAGCACCGCCACGTAGGCCGTCTCGCCCGTGGCGTCGCGGAGCGCCCGGAGCTCCGGCGCGGCAACGGCGGCCAAGTCGGGTGCGGACCACGTGCCCTGGGTCGCCCCTTGGGCCATCTCCATCAACCGAAAGCCGATGGCGTAGACGCGGCGGGTGGGATCCTGCCGTAGCAGCCCGCGCGCCACGAGCACGCCGAGGATGCGGTAGAGCGTGGTTCGCGAGAGGCCGAGCCGGGCTGCCAACTCCGGCTGGCCGATGCCGCCGGGCGCTGCTGCCACGGCCTCCAGCACGTCGCAGGCCTTACCGAGGAGAGCCGCTCCGTCCGGGCGGGCCTGCGCCGGTGCGTCCTCAGATCGGGTGCCATGATCCATCATGTGGGACTCTTAGGCCAGTCCGGGCCGGCGAGGTAGACCTGACGGCTAGGGGACTGTTGACCCACCAGGTTCCTGAGGCTCACCAGTCCCGGTCGAAACCGCGGGCCACCAGCGCGCCCCTCAAAGAACGGAAGAGATGCCATGCAGAAGGCGAGCGACGTTGTCATCACCCCGGACCACTTGGCGCGTCTGGCGCGCTGCACCAGCGGTTCCCTCACCACGGAGCTGTTCCGCCTGGGCTTCAAGCAGTGCTTCCTGGTCGGGCTGAAGCCGCTGAACCCGAACGTGAAGCCCTTCGCCGGCGAGGCTTACACAATGCGGATGATCCCGGCGCGCGAGGACGTGGAGACCTATGCCACGCTCACGCCCACGCCGAACGAGGACAACCTGCAATGGGTGGGCGTCGAGGAAACCCAGCCCAACCAAGTGATGGTGATCGACAGCCGCTACGACCCGCGCGCCGCCTCCATGGGCAACATGCTGCTGACGCGCATGAAGAAGCGGGGCGTGGTCGGCGTGATCACCGACGGCTCCTTCCGCGATGGCTCCGAGATCGCGGAGATGGAACTGCCGGCCTATTGCCAGGCCGTCGTCGCCTCCACCCGCCTATCCTACCACCACGTGGCGGACCTGAACGTGCCGATTGCCTGCGCGGGGGTGGCCGTGTACCCGGGCGACATCATCCACGGCGAGAAGGACGGCATCACCGTCATCCCCCGCCATATCGCCCTGCAGGTGCTGGAGGCCTGCGAGCGGCGCGACCCGCTTGAGAGGTACCTCGCCCTGCGCGTTGAGGCCGGCGAGCAGCTCTGGGGCGTCTACCCCCCCACCGACCAGACCCGCGCCGATTTCGCAGCCTGGCAGGCCGCCGGGTCGCGCCCGGAGGACGCGGCCACCATCCGCGCCCCGAAGGCCGCGGCGGAGTGAAGGCGATGGATAAGCGTGAGGCCCTGATCCGCCGCTACTTCGACGCCTGCAACGCAGCGGATTACGATGCCCTTGTCTCCTGCTTCACGCCGGACGCGGTGCACTACTTTCCGCCCGGCCTGCCCGGCGCGCCCTGGCGCGGGGCGGATGCCATCGCGAAGGGCTGGGTCTGGTGCGTGGAGACGCTGGGCAGCCAGTGGACGATCGAGCGCGTGCTGGTCGGCCCCGAGGATGGCGGGCCGGACGGCGTGCCGGAGGCGGTGATCGAGTGGACGCACTGGAAGGCGAAGCAGAACACCGCGCTGCGGGGCGACGAGTGGTACCGCTTCGACCCGCAAAGCGGCCTGATCTCGGAGATCCGCGCCTACTATGCCTCCCCGGCCCAGCAGGGCGTCCCCATCAACGAGCTGCATGACTTTGACTACCAGGGCCGCGGCTACCACCAGAAAGCCGGCTGAGGCGCGCTCCGGCCCTTATACCAACGGCCTTGATCGCTGACTCGCATGTGATCCCGCCAGGGCCATAGGTGTGATTCGCTCCTCCCGACGGCTGGTTGGGAGGCTGAGATGGCGCTGGC
>JBHTFH010000147.1:0-5463 GCA_042666135.1 Roseomonas sp. GCM10028921
GGCTGCGCTCGTTGAACCCTCGGCCGCAGGTGCGGCACCGGAAGCGCCGGTAGCCCTGAGCTGTACGGTCCCGCCGCTCGGTCACCTTAGCCGAGCCGCAGGCCACGCACTCCATCTCAGGCTCCTAGCCGGCCCCCAACCGCTCAGGAGCCTCTCCACGCCTGCCCCGCCCTGCCAATCTGGGCGCCCCTGGCGCAAAAGCTGACAGAGCCGTCAGGGGCGTCCACTCCCTCACAACTGGCCGGAAGATGCCGTCAGCGCCCCTCGGCATCCCGCACGATCGCCGCGAATTCAGCAAAGGCCCCATCCGCCCGTGCCGCCAAGATGTCCAGTGCCCGTGCTGTTGGACGTAGCAGCTTCAGGCGTCCCTGCTCGGACGAGATCAGCTCGGATACTAACGTACCCTCCTGCTCCAGCTCCGCCACCACCCGCGACAGGGTTGGCGCGCTGAGCAATCCGGCGGCGCGGGAAACCAGATCTCGAAGCGCGACCTGCTCACCGCGGAGTTCGGCCTGGATCACCTCCAACGCCACCCAGAGCGCCTCACGGGCGCGATGCGGCGGGTCCTCTCCGTAGAGGTCGCGAATGGCGGCAAACTGCCGCCTTAAAGCGGCGAGGTGAAATGCTGCGACCGCGCGGGACTTGGCTGTCTCAGGGGGGAGAACAGCCACCACCCCTTGGGGTACGGCATCCTCGGTCATGGTGCCGCCGCAGCTTGCGACGGCTGTTCTACTTCGACGGTCATTGCAGCCTAAGCGCGAATCCAACCAAGCAGTTCCATACACATATGTTATTAAGTTTTAACTCACGAATCCGTGATTTGAAACAGGTTGTTCAGAATGAATTACCCTCCTAACACTTACATGTGAGGTCACAAAGAGCTCATCCATGAGGTCAAGACGCCTCACTGTCGGGGCCAAAAGAGCCTCAACAACGAGAGACGACGCAGAAGGCTGACCTGCGTCCGGGAATGATCCAATGAAGCTTAACACTCCCTTCGCTGGGCAAGGTGGGGCGGCGAGCAAAACGGTCCCTAGTAACCAGTCGCTCTGGACCGAATTCCTCACCTACTGGACGGACAGGCACTGGACCAAGAAGGCTTCACTGCCCCGGTACGAGGAAACAGCGCGTGTCGCGGAGCACGCAGTTGGAACATACTGCATCCTCCTCTCGGCCAATCACCTAACGGCAGAGGCGATCTGCGGTGTGGCCCGTCACCAGCAGACAACTGCTTTCGACATAGCGCAGGCTGCCATCGCTGCCTGCCCCGGGAGGCAAGCCGGTACAGGGCTCGAAGAGCCCGATGCTCCTCGAAAGCGCATCACGACGCTCTGCGCCGAGGTCAATCTCCAAGGGATGAAGGTGGCCCGGGCGGTAACAGACACCGCGTTCGAGGTGTTGCATGACACGTCCGAAGCAGCCTTCGCGGCCAGGATTGCGGGAGCGCCCAGACCATGATCGAGAGCTTCCTGCTTTATTCGGGCACCACTGTCAGGGATCCTATGTTCCTGGACGCGATGCGTGTTGGCGCCCAGCTGAACCTACAGCCCTACGGACGCAGCCGCGTCGAGGTCCGCACAACCGATGGGCACCCGCTCGGATGGCTACCGTCCGAGGATGCTCAGATGGTCTCCGACCTGATCGACAAGGGTGCTCTGACCAGGGCGCGGGTGCGGGGCCTAATTCCGACCTATGGGCGGTCCCGCGTCCAGATCGCCATCGAGATCCAGCCGCGAGGTAGCGCCCTGCAATAAGGGGTTCTGTCAGCGCTCACGCCAGAGATGCCGTCATACGGGGAGGGGCCTTCGCCCTGGACCTGCATCCCTCGGCGTTCTTCCATGAGGTGCTCGCCCTGCCCGCCGCAACTTCGCGCCTGAGTCGCCCGGCGCTCCGGGCCAAGGCGCCAGCAACCTCGGCCATCTACCTCCGTCCTGACGCCGTCCGGATCGATCGGACGGCCGGCAGCGTGGATGCGGACTATGCCATCCACGACGCCATGGGCTGGGCCGGCGAGCCGCCCCCGTATTCTACCGACATTGCCGCGGCGCGGACGCTGATACCGGGAGGCTTTGAGGAGTGCCCGAGCATCAGCGCAGCTGTTGGCATGATCCACGCCGCAGTGCGGCGAACAAGCTCTCTGGGCGGCCAGCCCTACCCGCATCACGGGCACTGGGCCGCGACCTGCACTCTGGCCCTCTGTGGCGCCGCACTGCGAGCGCACGCGGCTTTGAAGGCTTCTGGTGGACGCTAACGAGGCCAGCCGGGAAGAGAGGGGGCCTATGATCCGAGCGGCCCGGTCGGAAGGCGGTCGAGCCCTTGGTCATGCGCCGCATTGCGAACCACACGGCTCAACGCAAAGAGGACCGCTATGCTGATGGCGAAAGCGGACACAGCAGGTGGCTCCTGTGCCTGTCCCTCCCTTCACCTGATGCGATGTTGCACTGCACAATGACGCCGGCGCAAGCTCTTCCGTGTGACATCTCTGGCGCGGATCTCTCGACGAGGCGTCCAGAGTGGCCATGGTGAAGAGCGTAGAACTCCTTCAGGGAACCCGCCTGGACACCGCCGCGGCCTTCGCGAAGGCGGAGCGGGACCAGCGCGACCGGGGCTGCTATCTCGGCGCGAAGGTGCTCTATGGCTCCCGGATGGGGCAGGACGGTGCCCTGGAGCTGGCCCGGAGCAGCAGGCCGCCATGCGCCATGAGCACATGCTATGTGCCGCTGGTGCCCCGCTCCGGACAATCCAACCCACGCTGGAAGCGGAGCATGGGCAGCGCGTGAGCCTGGTTGCCCTGTTCCGGCTGATGAGGGAGGTCGCATGAGCCACCAAGATGACGGCGCCGCGACGAGCCGGATGCGGCAGGCGGTGATAGCCTTCCAGCGCGCGCAGGTTGCTCTCCTGAGAACCCATCGGGAGATCAAGACGCGGCCGCCAGCCGATCTGGAAGCCTTCTGGAACGGGAAGGGGGGGCGGCTCGAGGCGGAGGTAGAGACAGCCGCGCGGGAGTTGGTGGCGGCCTTCGAGGCCTTCTCCTCGGCCGGACTGGTTGCTGGTGCCACCGATCGGCACCAAGTTACCGAAGCCAAGCGCTACCTCAAGGAAGGCGCCGGATGAGGGCAGGACAAGCACCAAAGCTGCGTGTCCTAAGCCTTCTGGTGGCACAGGGCATAGGACCCATGGGGTTCATGGCTCCGCAGACACACGCTCAGCCCCGCGCTAGGAGTCATGGTGGCAGGGCAGGGACGGCCGCCGCTTGGGCCTCTACTGCGGCCACCGCGCTGAACGAGATCATTCCCTTGATGGATGAGAGACCGATGAGCGAGATTCCCTTACACCAGTGGGAAATGATTCAACCCTTGATCGCGAACAGCAGCGGCAAAGGCATGACCAGTACCGCCGGTTTCGGACCAGCATTCGGGCGGTTGCGCGTGGACGGAGGGTGGCTCTACCGGACGATGAGTCCTGTCGCATCTGGTGGTGCCACAAACGGCGTAGCTCTTTGCTTCGTCCCCGACCCTCCTCTGGCTGCACCAGCAGGAGCCACGCCGGCCGACTGGGCTGAGCTCAGCAACGGGTGAATGGCGCAGCTGGGCCGTAGGAAGAGGGAGAGAGGACGGGATGAGCGCGGCATCGATTGCCTTAGCGGGCCTTGTCCTCGCGGCTGTTCCGGACCGACCTGCCGTGACGCGGCTGTTGAGGCAGGTGTGGAAGCCGGCTGAGGTCTGTGAAACGATGCTTGTCAAGGACGGCGCTGCAGCACCGGCTGAAGGCACATCGCGGACCCATTCTTACGTCCGACGGCACTTCCGAGGCTGCCGCCGGAGATAATCATCCCGGCTGGATACTCCGTCCTCCCCTGGACGGTCGATTTCGATCGGCCCATCCCCACCGGCCGTGTGGTTCCGCAGCGCCGGTCCGCGGAAGACCCGGTAATTTGCTCGCGCCAAGTGCGCGACCACTGCGGCGGCCATAGCCCGATCGTCCTCCCGCGTCCGCTTTCCGTGCAGCTTGCCAGTTAGCTCGAAGCGCAGGCCGCATTGGACGGCCTGCTCCAGATCGGCTGAGGCGACGGGAGTGAGGGGAGGGGTCACCTCGCCTTCCCGTGATCTCGGCAACCGTGCGCGCCTGGGCCAGCAGCAGGCACCGCCTCTCCGCGTCCAGCCCGTCCCAGATCTGCTCCAGCTCGGCCCGGCGTAAGCGCGGCGACGAGGCCCGTCTTCCGGCGCGGGCGGTGAATGTGCTGGGTCGGCCTGAGGCGGGGAGCTTCGGGCTGACGTTATGGTTGTGAAGAGGCGCTGAAGCGGAACCCCACCCTATGGCCGACCTTGGTTGAGGGATCAGTGACTTGAAGCTAACTATAGTAGGGATCCTCGTTGGGCGCTTATGCAGATCCGGCGCGTCGGGCTTCTCGACAGGCTGCCGTACTCGCATGACAGCCAGTGGGGGACCACCTACACCCTGGCTCTCTGCGGGGCAGCGTTACGAGTGCACCCGGCGGTGCTTCAGGCGGGGAACCCGAGATTCTGATGGAACCAGCACCCCCAATTGGTGTGGCAGAACAGGATCTATGCCAGCCGCTCCGAGGTCAGCCGTCCAAACGCCTCCGATATAGTCCGGAATGCGTCCGCGCTGCCTCCGGCGTCCGGATGCGCAGCTTTGGCGGCGCGGCGGTAGGCTCTTCGCAATTCAATCCTTGACGACGGCATTCGGTCGAGGCCGAGGACCGCTAAGTCCCTGTCCGGCCGTGCGGGTGCCTGGGGGAACCACACCGCACCGGCTGCCAGCAGCACCCAGGCAGCGCCCATGCTTTTCGTCGCAACCGCGAGAAGGTCGGCGTTTAAGCGCGTTAGGATGAAGCAGGTGTTGAACATGGTTCCATCGAAACGTGTGGGGGCCAGCCCGGTATCTGAGCTGCGGCAATTCTAGGACCACTCACACATGCATGTGGCCGCTAGATCACATCAGTCCGTGCGAGCCGTGCCTGATTAGCGCCCCTCGGCGCTCGTCTGCGTGCGCTCACCCTGTTCGCAGCACCATCACGTCAGCGCCGCCACCTCGCCTGCTAGGTGCAGATCCGAGAGCTGTGCAGGTCATCATTGCAAGGAGAGAGTAGCGGCGGGCCTGGTCGTAAGGGGAGCGGCCCCAAGAGGACCAGATCGCCGGGACCACCTCCAGGCCCACCCGCGCGCGTCGTTCCTAGAACAAGTACCAGGAACCTGGGTTTCACCGGGCGAGGTGAAGCGGCGTGCAGCGGGGGCATCATGGCGCTTACTGACGCTGCTCGGAATAGCTCTCGCTTAGCCGTCATTTTCCAGGCCGCGATGTGCCGTGCACAAGCCTCGCATCAACGCGGGAGACGCACTGGGCCGTGACCAAGCAGGAGCAATTTCTCTGGATCGTGCAGACCGCCATCATCGTGAACTCGGTGCGGCTGACCGTGGAGGCCAAGCCCGGCCAGGAGGT
>JBHTFH010000148.1:0-5341 GCA_042666135.1 Roseomonas sp. GCM10028921
GGCCATCCGGGACCTCCTCGACGCGCATAACGCCGACCCGAAGCCCTTCCGCTGGACCGCGCCCGCCGACACCATCATCGGCAAGCACCACCGCGGGAAACCTCGATCATCCTGCACAGTTCGAGGCGGGCCAACCCGCCTCAGACGGCATCTGGTCTAGGCGAGGTCGTTTTGGCTAGAGCCCTTGCTTTCACTCTCGTCCTCGGCTGTCGATGTCGCTTCTGAAGGCGGGGCACCGCCGAGCATGTTCGTTGCCAAGCTAGTGGCAGCCACTATGTTAGTGGCTGCTGTCGCGGCTGTCAGCGCGGCGGCTTCAACTGCAGCAGCTACGGGCGCTGCCGCGGCCGCCATCGCAGCAATGCCTGCCTCGGTAAGAGAGGTCATCCCGCTGGCTGGGGTTTCGACCGGTTCTCCCCCGGCCGGCAGCATTCTTTCAGCAGCGGAGGGAGTGCCGGATCCGTTCGCGTCCCCAGGCCTCGCCCTTGCAGTGCGTCTGCTCTGGGGTTTGGCGTCCGATGCTGATGCCTGGGTGCGCGAGGCCCTCGGAGCCCGCTTCGCCGCCCTGGGCTTGGCGTCTGTATCGCTGGCCGCCTCAGCCCTGGTGCCGGCCCCACCTGCCGCACGAGACGTTGGTATTGTGCTCGCCGCCGTTCTTATGGCTTTTGCGCCGCGTCCTTTGGCGGCCGAGGTTCCTGTACTGCGCCCGTTCGGGGTAGCGGCCGACTGCGTGGCCCGCTTGACAGGAGCACCCGCAGGGCGGTTCGAGGCTTCAGTGCCCCCCTTCCTCGTGGCGCGCGCCGTCTTCGCGGGCGTCGAGCCAGCGCTGCGCTTATTCGGCACAGCGGCTGACCTGCTTGCCGGCTTGGTGGCCGGCACCGGAGCCCGGCCCTTGCTGCCGGCGGGCTTGGTTCTGTCGGGCTTGGCTGCGGTCCGCCCCGCGCTCGAAGCCCGGGCCCCGGCAGCTTTCCTCATCGGTGTCGTGCCGGTCGTCCTCGCGGCAGCAGCGCCGCGGCCCCTAGCGGCCGGGCCTGCAGCTGCGGCCTTTCTCGCTGGCTCGGCTGCGCCAACCTTCTTGGCCCCACGAGGCTCCGATGCTGTTTTCTTCACAGCCTTCGGCTCGGGCCCGGCCGCCCGCCCGGCGGTCGTCTTGGTGCCACGCCGGCTCTGACCAGCGCTCGAGGCTGCGGTCCGTCCCGCACTCGAAGCCCGGGCCCCGGCAGCTTTCCTCGCCGGCGTCGTGCGGGTGGCACTCGGGGCAGTGCCGCCGCGGCCCCGAGTGGTCGATGCTGCAGTTGCGGCCTTTCTCGCTGGCGCGGTTACAGCAGCCTTCTTGGCTCCACGAGGTGGGGAAGCCGTTTTCTTCGTGGCCTTTGGCTCGGGCGCGGTAGTTCGTCCGGCGGTCGTCTTGGTGCCACGCCCACTCTGACCAGCGGTCGAGGCTGCGGTGCGCGAGGATGCTTTGGTGGCCCTTGCCGCCCCGGCACGGGCAGGCTTTTCAGGCGTGGCTCCCGCGCTTCTTCTTGGCCCGGTGGCCCTGCCGCGCGCCGTCTTTACTTTGTCCTCGTCGCGTGGGGTCTTCGCCATGGTGGACACCTCACTCAATCGCGTCTGCTCTCATGACGAATCGCGATTCTGCCCGATGGTTTCGTGTCAGGACGACACTGATCACGTTCAGGCACAATTTTTCTGGGGGTTGTGGCAGCGCTCACACCAGAGCTGCCATGCGACCACAGGGGCACGATGCTCCGCACGGCGTTGGACCGACAATCCGAGACTTCGGGGACGAAGTTACGAACAGGAGGCGGCATTCACCGCGGCTGGGACAACTACGACGCCATGGTCGACGCGTGTTGCCATGCCTGGTCCGCGCTGATGAGCACGCTAAACCAGATCGCCTCCATCACGCACCCATTCTGAGGCGGTTGGTATGAGACGGTCACCGCCTAGCTGCGGCGCGCGGCGCTGGTCGCAATCGAGCGCGAGTACGTGCGCTTCACTGAAGTCGGGATGACGGTGGTCGTGCCCGGTCCGAATGCGGAAGGGCGGGAGTCCGGGGAGGGCCAGGATAGCCGCCCTCATGCACAGGAAGGGACGGGTCGGAAGGGCAGGGCGAAGCGGGGGCCATGCCGGGGTGGATGAGGTCCTTACAACCCCTGAGGACGGACCTGATACGGAGACCTGGGACGGAGAGGGGAGGGGCTCCTCACCAGCCTCCTCCCCGGCCCACGCGACGCCCCGGCTCGGCGTGGGCGGCTTCGAGGGCCCGCTCGACTGGCATTGTCAGCCCTCGCGCCACGTTGCCTGGATTGGCGAGGTAGGGACGGGGTGGAGAGGCTCCTGAGCGGTCGGGGGCCGCCTAGGAGCATTAGATGGAGTGCGTGGCCTGCGGCTCGGCCGAGGTGACCGAGCGGCGGGACCGTACAGCCCAGGGCTACCGGTGCTTCCGGTGCCGCACCTGCGGCCGAGGGTTCAACGAGCGCAGCCCGGGGGTGCTGGACAGGGCGCAGTACCCGAGTGACGTCATCGCGCTGGTGGTGCTCTGGCGCCTGCGGTATCGCCTGACCTTGCGTGACCTGATCGAGGTGTTCCTCCTGCCTGGCATCGTGTTCAGCCATGAGGCGGTCCGCGACTGGGAGGCCAAGCTCGCGCCGGTTCTGGCGGGTGAGCTGCGCCAGCGACGACGCGGGAAGGGCAGCGCCGGCCGCCGCTCCTGGCATGTCGACAAGACCCACGCGAAGGTCCGGGGACGCTGGTGCTACCTGTACCGGGCGATCGACAGGAACGGTGACCCGGTCGACACCGTACTGAGCGAGCACCGCGACATGGCGGCAGCTGCAAAGGCATGGATCTGATCTGACAGACGGGAGTGAAGTGGTGGGCCTCTGACCTGCCGGGGAGCTGGCGGGCGTCGGCTGCGGAGGTGCCGTGGTGATGGCCAGCTCCGAATAGCGCCGCTGCCCGCCCCGAGTGGTCCGGGGCTCGGCCTTCCAGGCCGCAATCGCTGCATCAGTGAGCCACACGGTCAGACTGCCGCGCCCGCAAGGCCGCATCGTATTCCGCCCAGTTCGTCGCCCGGAGCCGCTGCTTCAGAATACGGTGACGGCGGTCGCCATTCGCCTTGAACGGCAAGCTGCGCTCTCCTGGGGAATGACGAACCGTCGCCCCCTCAGCAACCTAACCCAGCCAAACCTCCAGGCCGACCTATGCAATACAGTCGCCGGTCGAGGCATTTCTGGATGACCGTGGAGGCACGGCAGTGCCGCTGCTGCGCATGGCGAAGGTCCTCTCGCCGGCAGCGGCCTCGTCTAGGGTAAACGCCCCGTTGCGCTTGTGACGCGGCTCCGTCCACCCGCCAAGCAGGCCCATACATTGACCTCTGAAAGGAGTGTATGACTTTCCCAACGTGCAGAGTGGACCGAAGGAGATGTACGTGAACCTCCCCCAGAACCCCTTCTTGGCTGCCCTGCGTGCCGGACGAAGCCAGATCGGGCTCTGGCTCACGCTGTCGAGCTCCTTTGCGGCCGAGGCTATAGCCGGCGCTGGGTTCGACTGGGTGCTGATCGATATGGAGCACTCGCCCAATGAGCTGGGTGACGTCATGGCCCAGCTTCAGCTCCTGGCCGCTTACGATACCGTGCCAATCGTGCGCCCGGACTGGAGCGACCCGGTGCGGGTCAAGCGATTGCTGGACTTAGGCGCGTCGGGCTTGCTCTTCCCCATGATTCAAAACGCCGACGAGGCACGCCGGGCCGTCGCCGCGACGCGCTACCCACCACGCGGTATTCGCGGTGTCAGCGGTATGACCCGCGCAAACGGTTTCGGCCGCCTCGGCGACTACTTCAAGCGCGTCGAGAGCGAGACGGCGGTGCTCCTGCAGGTCGAGACCCGGTCTGCACTGGCATGCGTCGAAGAGATCGCGGCGACAGACGGGGTCGACGGTGTCTTCTTTGGCCCTGCCGACATCGCTGCGGATATGGGCCATCTGGGCCAGCCCCTACATCCCGAGGTCTGGACGGCGATCATGCCGGCGGCACAGGCGCTGATCGCCCGTGGCACGCCGGTTGGCACGTTGATCTCAGATCCGGTCTTCGCACGGGATCTTCTCGCAAAGGGGTTCCTCTTTGTGGCGTGCGGCGTGGATGCCGCGCTGCTCGCGCGCGGTGCGGACGCGCTTTTGCGAGCTGTCAGCGCGAAGACTTAATCGAGCCTCACGGTCCCGAGCCAAGCCTGCAGCCACCGGCGTTGGCGACGGGGCTGGGGCGCCGACGAACCTTGTTGCATCGATCGGAGCGTTGGACGCATCTTCCCCAATAGAGGGCCCGGTGCCACACGCCGGGCATCACCTCGCGATGCGCCACGCCGTAGCTGCGCAGCCCGTCGGTGACGAGGCGCTTCGGTTTGTACTTCAGCCCGACCAGAAGGCGCTTGAAGAACCACTTGGCGGCGCTCGCATTCTCAACGGCGTGGACCCGCAGCGCTACTTCACCAAAGTGCTGACCCGCCTCGTCAACGGCTGGCCCAACAGCCGCATCGACGAACTCATGCCGTGGAACTGGGCGCCCGACAAAACCCCCCGCGCGTTAAGCGAGGGCCGCGAGGGCCCGTACGCCTCTCTTACCGTCAGGCGAGGCGTGCTGTTCTGGCGGTGAGGGCGGCGAGGCGGGCGAGGGCGGCGTCGAGGGAGGGCAGGATGAGGTTGTCGGCTGGCTCGTCGTGGTCGACGCTGAGGAGGTGAAAGCCGGCCGGGCTGCGCCAGAGCGCGAGGGAGAGGGGGCAGGTATTGTCGCCGGGGGTGAGCACGAGGGTGAGGTCGCCGTCATAGCCCTCCTGCTCCTCGGCGGACCAGGCGAGGGGCATGCGGGCGAGCGCGGCGTGGACGCGACTGATCTGGGCCGGGCTGAGGCTGTGGAGGGCTCGGATGGGGGAGGGGGCTGCCGCGGTGGCGCGCCCGGTCAGATGGCACATCCTGTGCTCCTCGGTGACGGTGGCCGTCGCGGGGCGGCGGCTCTCAACGGGTCGTAAACTCCCCTCAGGAGGGTTAACGGACAGTGAACGGCCAGGGGGTGAGGCGGCCCGCGCTGGCCGGCCCCCATCCCTGGTTGCTGGTCTCCTCAGGCGATCGCGTAGTCGCCCTGGCTCTGGGCGGCAAAGCCCGCCGGGTTGCGGACGGAGTTGGAAGGGTCCCGCAGCACGTAGCCGCGCCCCCATACCGTGCCGATCAGCTCGTCGCATCCGGCCTGGGCGAGCTTCTTGCGGAGCTTGCAGATGAAGACGTCGATGATCTTCACCTCCGGCTCGTCCATGCCGCCGTAGAGGTGGTTCAGGAACGCCTCCTTGGTCA
>JBHTFH010000149.1:0-5303 GCA_042666135.1 Roseomonas sp. GCM10028921
GATGTGGCGGATCTCGACGGGCACGGATGGTTCTCGAACTCCGCGCCACACTTCCATTCCGGCGTGAAAAGTCGATTAAGCGGCGCCGCTCGAGCAGGACGGCCCAGACCTGGCGTGGGTAACCGCTTCTTCACCACGACGCGGTGCACTGGTTCCTGAGAGGGCCACAATCTCTCCTGGACATCGAACCGCGAAAACGTAGCCTGAACCGGCGCTACCTCCCTCGCGCCGGTCCCCCACACAAGCCCGAACCGAGCTTGAGGTGGTTGCGCATGGCAAAACGAAGATGTTCTACCTCCATCAATCGTGTTCTTCCGGCAGTCGTAATCCGTTAAAGGACTGTTAATAGGGCTGCGGCTCGGGCCGGCAGTGTTTGTATGCCTCACCGATCTCCCGGGTCGTCGGTAGGAGGTGGCAAAAAGAGGTGACGCGTTCAACCAGGATCTGCCTGAGACAGCCCTACCTCAGCTGTAGGTGCGGCTATGTCGAAGTAGACGGCACGTACGTCTACGCGTTCGCCTTTGGTGGCGAGGTCCTGCAGCGCGGGGAGGCCTCGTCGCCACGGGTCATTGCAGTGCTTTTCGACGAGTTCTGCCGGTGGTGTGCGGCAGTTGATCGCGAGCCGGCCTGAGGTGCCATCGCGAGCGGAGGTGCGCCAGAATGTCCTGGCTCTGGCCCGTGATGATGAAAGTAGGGCTGAACGCCTTTCTGGTTGCCTCCAGCTACGAGACAACGCTCATGGCCGCCCGGATCGCGTCCTCGAGAACATGGAAAGGCGAGGGCTTCTCAAGGACTGCCTCATCTGGCACGCCGAGGACGGTAAGAGCTTCCCGATTTTCCGCGGTCATATACCCGCTCAGGACCACAATCGGCATGTCGGGGTGAGTCCGTCTGACGTGCCGGATGAGCCCAACCCCGTCCACTCGCGGCATTCGGATGTCTGTCAGGAGGACATCGAACCAGGCTGTCGGAAGTGCCTTCATAGCCTCCAGGCCATCTCCGGCTCGAGTGACCTGATACCCAGCACTGGTGAAGTACTCTTCCAGGACGTCCCCCAACGCGGCTTCGTCCTCGGCGACAAGTATGTGAGGTGTTGCCACAACCATCTGATGTTCCCTGATTGTGGTGGTCGTCCGAACCACTCGCCCTAATTGCCTAAGTTAACTTTGCGCAACTTTGGGTGGGACGAAAACCCAGAAATCGTTTTGGTCCCCAACAATTTCGGGAAGGTGAGAAAGTGATGCGGCTGTGACACACCCCCCGGACGCGTCGTGCCGTAAGTCGGTGCGGAGCAGCGATGCGAAGCGCAGTGACGTCGTGTTCCGGTCTGTAGAACTCACGATTTTGTAAGCCGAACCTGATAGGCTACAATGAAGGACTCTGGCGAGCCCGATCCTTTCATGCCGCACTTCTTCATCGATACTTACGATGGTCAGACGGCCACCACCGACAGTACGGGTTCTAACTACCCAGGTCCGGAGGCCGCCTTTGCCGAAGCGATGAAGCGGTTGCCTGATATGCCGAGAGACCCTCTACCGGACGGCGAGCAACGCGACTTCACGGTTATGGTCCGAGATGTCACAAGTCATGCGCTTTACACAATTACCTTCTCATTGGCGGTGCGCCGCAAGGGTTAGGCCAAGGATGGCTGTGAGCGAGCTTCACCACGGAGCCTCTGCGAACGGGATGGCTTCGTCCGGCTCCGGACCGGGATGCGCGGCCCACCACTCGTCCATCGGCCTCCAGAGCCAAGCACCGCGCTCCTGCGACAGGGAAGCAATCATGGACTTGATGACCAGGTCGGCCTTCGCCGGCTCGCCTCCAGCACTGAGGTAGCCTGCGCGGGCTAGGTCCAAGCACTCACCAGCCTCAAGGCCCTGGCCCGCTGCCTCGCGATAGATCGTGCCGACCACCTCGAGGAGCTCGGCTGGCCAGGCTGAACAGGGGGGCGGGCGGTACAGGCGGTCGTAGCTCACGGCGCTCCGCCTTCCGCCCGAGGCCCGGAGTGCCGCCCCATGACCTCAGCCACCGCGCGCGCCTGGGCCAGCAGCAACCGCCGGCCGTCCGCCTCCAGACCGTCCCAGATCTGCACCCGTTCAGCGCGGCCTCGGTCGGCGATGACGGAGGAGGGCGGGGAGGGATGGAGCGTGAGGGGCATGGTCCGGCGAGGCTAGACTGGGCGGAAACGATCCGGGAACACGTTCCTATGTTCGATCAGTCTCGGCAGCAATCGGCGCGTCACGAAAGCTCACAGTTCTGGCGTGGCAGCGGCGGTGAGCAGCCGCACATCCCGTCGCGACCCAGCCTCCACCGGGCTGGTTAGGACCGCGGGCAGACGGGGAGAGGTCCTGCCGCTCGCCAACGGTCCTTGTGTCACTCGCGAGTGGGCGGGATCCTAAACTATCGGCGCTCCCTCGCCGAGGACGTTACCCCGTCGCAGCGGGCTATCTGCGGGTGAAGCCGGAGGCGGATCTGGCAACCTGGTCCCCATGGGGTCGCTCCCCCCACGACCACGCCCGCTGTAGCCCCTTTCAGGGTCCGCCCTGCTTCGGGGCCGCAGCGTCACCACGTTCTGCCCGTCCTGGCCTGCGGGTCGCCCTGGCGGTGCGGTGCCGGCGTGGTTCAGGACGCGCAGTGCGGCGGCCAGTGTCGCCCCAGCACCACGCCTGCCACCCTCAGCTTCGCGACCGTCTCTGCCGGCATCTGGTAGTTTAGCGGCAGGGTCTCCAGCGCCGTCTCGACCATCCTCGCCGCGAGCTCACGCGTCTCCAGCTTCGCCTCGGACGCGAGCGCCACCACGGCGACCGCAAGGTTTTATCTCTGGGCCTGGACGAGCTCGACGGCCTAGTGGAGCGGACGCTCACGGCTGTCCAGGAATCGTCCCGCTGTGTGATGCGTCGTCTCTCCAATGGCAGACCCGCGCCGCCCGCCCTCACCCAGAAAGAAGGGCAGGCTGGAGGTGAAGGTCCATGCGAGAGACGGTCGAGGTATCGCCTGGCCTTAATGCCAACCGCGATGGCCGTCCCACCCTCGACCGTAGCGATGACCGCCATAGCCATACCCCCTGCCGTAACCGTACCCGCGCCCTCCCCAACCCCGGGCGTCGTAGGCGTAGGCACGCGGGCCGGTCCCCCCGCGGTAACCGTACCCCGGACCATCTACGTAGACGCCGGGATAGGCGACGCAGCCGGCCAGCGATGTAGCCAGCGCAACGACGGCGAGTGCACGAGTAATCGAGAAACGCGGGGTCATGGCAACCTCCGGGAGGGGCGACGGCGACGGCGATCTGCCACCTGTGCCTCGCGCCCATGGAGATAACGCGCTCAGACGTTGTCGAGACTGCGGCGGGATGTAGCCGCTGCTTTGGCAGCGCACAACTGTACCCCCCGCAGCAGATAAGCGTCATCGGTCATGGCTGGCGCGAGGATGCGATCATCCGCGCCATCCGGTCCAACATCGGCCAGGCGGGTTCCCTGAAGGAGTTCTACGTTCTTCACAGGGCCGCCCTGGACGCCTCACGGAGAGATCCGCGCCAGAGATGTCACACGGAAGAACTTGCGCCGTCGTCATTGTGCAGCGCAACATCGCGTCGGGTGAGGGGAGGAACAGGCACAGGAGCCACCTGCCATGTTCGCTTTCGCCATCAGCATAGCTGTCCTCTTTGCGCTGAGCCGTGTGGTTCGCAATGCGGCGCATGACCAAGGGCTCGACCGCCTTCCGACCGGACCGCTCGGATCGTAGGGCCCCTCACGACCGGCAACGCCCTCGGCCCTGCTCCTACAAGCGAGGGGCAGTATCCTGTGCGGCCGCAATGGCCACTCTCAGCGGCTCTGAATGAGGGCGATCACTGAGGCCACCGCAAGGACAACCGACATCGAGCCAAATAGGATTAGCAGCAGGCGGTCAGCCGTCTGGCTCTGCGACACCTCGCTGCGGAGCTTGTTCTGCCTCCTACAAGCGTCGCAGGTCAGAACCATTCCGTGCTCGAGGCGGCCAGAGACGTTCCCAAAAGCCGCCTCCAGACGCATTGCGTAAGGTGCCTCGAGACGCCTGCAGACGGCGCACTCCACCATGCCGGCCTGGGCCATCTTAGATGCTCTCCTCCAGCGCGGCGATGTAGTTCGTAAGGTCCAGATAGCTGTCGAGGGAACCCGGCTTAGGAGAGGTCACGAGAGGTGCTCTTGTCACGGTGGAGAAAGGAGCCACCCGGATCCCCTGCCCGTGAGAGGTGGGCGGGGGTACTCGGATCGGAAGGCGCGTGTTTCGGCGCATCGGCACCCTATGACAGCCTCCGAAGCATCACAACCATAGCGCGAGTTCACCCGTCCGTTATTCGCGTGTCCTTCTCTTCCTGTCCAGCCTCCGCGATCTCTAATGCGCTTCCCGGAAGGAGGATGGTGTGAGGGTGCACGTAGAACGACCCCGAGCCGGTCCGTTACGGCCGGGAGGCTCTGGGGCGGCGTGTCAGCGAGTTCGCGGATCCAGCTAGCGCGTGGAAGCTGGTTATGCAGTGCGCCGGCTCCTGCCGAACTCAGTGGCGGCTCGTGGCCGATCTCGTGCCCCTGGTCCCGCCCGAGCTCACCTGGGCGGAGGTCCTGCCGAAGCTCCAGTGTTCCGGCTGCGGCGCCCCGGCCGACCTCGTCGGGCTAGGCGGTCCGCCCGCCACGCTAGGCGCTGGGAGATCGTGGCTGTTACTCCAGCGCGGCACAGGGACATGGCGGCGGTCGTGAGGGGGCCCGGCGCGAGGGATGTCACGCCGGGCCAAGCCACCTTGCGTGTGTGGAAGAAAGAGGCTGCGAGAAGCGGTGGCCCTCTCAGGAGCTAGTGCCCACGAGCAGGTTGACGTCGCTTTATCGAGACGTTCAAGACCAAGTTGATGACAAGGGAGTGATTAGCCTTTTTTCGGCGTCAGATACGGCGCCGGGAGCCGTCCCATGTCGAGCACGCGGGCTGAACTGGGTTGAAGCCGAGATGGACGACCTGTGATTTCGATACCGGTCTGCATCGTTCTACTTTGGTCGTGCCTCAATCAGGTGGACGATGAGCCTCACTCATCTGAGAGGGGCTTCTTAGGCAGCTGAACCTTCTGCCCGGGGCACCTCCCTGCCCCGGGCAGCTTTTCTCAGCCTAGGTGAGGGAAGCCAAAGGGGCCGCGAGCGGGGACGACCGGGGTCATGGGTGGTCCGGCCTCAGTAGCCACGCTACGGCTAGGGCGTCTCTGCAAAGGCTAGAGCCATAGTAGCAGCATGGCGACGTGGACCATGGCGAGGTAGTTGGCGGCGCGCTTCTCGTAGCGGGTGGCG
>JBHTFH010000150.1:0-5237 GCA_042666135.1 Roseomonas sp. GCM10028921
GGGCCGCATCGGCGCGGAGCGCAGCCTGCGGGAAGAGGCGGGAACAGCACCCGAGAGGACGGAAGCCGTGAGTGGGAAGGCAGTGCCTGGACGGCCCGGTCCCCGGTCCCGTCGCCCAGCCGGCGACTGACAGAAGAGGAACCCTCACGGCTGAGGTGAGGACGCCCTGTCGGCGGCGTCAGGGGCGGCCCGCGAGTGGCCGCCCCTGACGCCGCCCGACAGGGCGGAGAAAGGAGAAAAGGAGGGGGCGGGCCGCCCACGACACACAGGAAGAGGCCCCATGCCCACCATCCCCAGCGCCAGCGCCGCCGCCCACGCCGCAGGCTCCACCACCGGCGCCCGCAACCTCGCGGGCTTCAGCAGTATTCCGCTCTTCACGGGCGATCTCGAACCGTTCGGCAGCGCGGTGACGACCGACGGCCGCACCCTCTGGGCGGTGCACCGCGACGGCGACGGCCACGAGACCGGGCGGGAGATCATCCGCGGCGGGCTCAGGCCGACCTTCGCTTTCACGCGTGGTGGCAGCCGCGCCCTATTCCGCAGCCCTGGCCGGCTGCGCCCGCGCGTCGTCATCGCTGACGGCCCGCTGCCCGCGATCTGCCTTGCCGCTTTCGAAGGTCACCGGCTCGCCTCCGGCACGAGCTACCTCGCGCCGGGTAGGGCCTGGACCCTGGCCGCGAGCTCCACGCTCCACGCGCTCCTGCGCGGCGCCGAACCGAAGGAGGTGGTGCTGGCTTTTGCCCTCGCGCCCGACGGGTCCTGCCGTTCGCGGGTCGAGGTCAGGGGCTGCTCGGTCAGCTCTACCCGGCTGGGGTCGTGACCATCGCCGCCATGCCGCCCGGCCCCGGCGGCTGGCTGGCCGCGCTGCGGGCAGTTCGCACTCCAGGCCTCGCCGCCTGACCCCTCCCGTGCCGGCACGACCTCCGTGTCGGCATCCACTATCCGACAATCCGGACACCCCTGCATGACCACCATGACCTACCGCCCGCGCTCCGGCGCCGAGCGCACGCGCGATGCTGTCCTCGGCTGGGCCAGGGCGCTTCCCGCCGAGCGCTACCTCATCACCGCCGTGCCGGCCGGGCCGGAGGCGGGCAGCGTTGCCCACAAGCGCTTCCTCACCGTCGCGGACCTCGAGCGCGCTCTCCCCTGGCTGGCCCACCTCAACAGCGCCGGCCACCACATCGTGGGCAGGCCCTGGGCCACCCAGCACGTCCTCGTCGACGACCTCACCGCGTCCTCCCTGGACGGGCTTGCCCGGTGGTGCCCTCCGGCGGCCGTCGTCGAGTCATCCCCCGGCTCGCTCCAGGCATGGATCACCATCGCCGACGAGCCTGTCGAGCCCGCCCATGCCGACGCAGTGGCCAGGCACCTCGCGACTCGTTTCGGGGGAGATCGTTTTGCGGCCCGCGCCAGCCAGTCCGGACGTGTGCCGGGCTACACGTGTAGGAAGAAAAAGCGCTTCAACCCGCAGCGCGGCTACCCCTTCGCGCTGCTCCGCTCGGCGCGTGGCCCCTTCGTCGAGCCTGCCGCCGCCGCGCTGCTGGAGGAGGTGAGGGCGACGCGGCGACAGGTGACCGGTGTGGTGCCAGGTCCCAGGCCAGATACGCATCGTCCAACGCTCCTTCGGCTTGGGGATCCCACTGACGAGCACGCCGAGGCGGTTGCGCACCTCGCGGCGACCCTGCCGCCCGGTACCCCGATCGACCGCTCGCGGGCGGACTACGCCATCGCGCTCCGCCTTCTCGCGCGGGGCCTCTCCGTCTCCGAGGCCGTCTCTGTCGTCCTTGCGGGTGACAAGGCACGCTGCCTGGGCACCGCCACTGCCGAGACCTACGCGCGCCGGACCGTTGAGGCGGCGCGGAACGCGATGGAGCGGCGACCCCAAGCCTGGGGACCGCCGGTCTGATCACACGCCCCCCGCCCTTCGGTGGGGAGAAAGGTTTGGCACGGGGCCTTTTTGGGCCCCGTGCAGGAGGCAAGCCTCCGAGTGTCGGTGCTGCGCGCCGACAGCGCCGTACTCCGCGGTGCACCCACCTCCTATCCTGATGAAAGTGAGCATGATGACCTCAACCGCCGCCCCCGTGCAGGCCTCCTCCGAGCACGAGAACCCCGGCACCGCACTACCAGGTGGCTTCAGGAGTGAGGAGGCTCTGCGCTGGGCCCATGTCCTCACCCGCATGGGCGTCACCTGCGACCCCCAGGACGAGCCGGCGAGCTACCATCTCATGCCCGATTTCGGGGACTGGGATGGCACGGCCTTCTACTGCGGGCTTTTCGCTTGGCCGAACTGGCCGCCCTGCTACCTGATCTCGGCCTGCGCCCTGATCGCGACGACGCAGTTCACGCGGGTGGTCTTCCTCGGGGACATGGCGGCGCCGGACCCTGCCATCAGCATGATCTCACGACCAGCAGGGGACTTCGCCCACCTGCGGCTTCCGTTCCTTGCGAGCGCGCAGCGCGAACTCGCCTTCCGGCAGGCGCGCGGCGGCCACGCGGCAGCGCTCGGCACGCGGTACGGGCAGGATGCGGTGATCGGACGCGTGCTGCGGCCCGGCGAGCTGCCCGGCGTGAGGCGCTCCGCCAGGGGCGTCCGCCAGCTGCTCGCCGAGGCTCGTTACCTGCCGGTCGGGCAGTTGCTGCAAGCACGCGCCGCTGTATCTGAGGATCCAGCCTGAATTGGCTCAACTGGAGTGGGGTTCCTAGGGGGCTCGCCCGCCGACCAGTTCAGCCCGCCATCTGGCGCGGAGCAGGATGGGTAAAGCTGGCCGAAAGCTGCCAGTCCGCTTCCGGCTAGGGGGCATAAGAAGCTGACGGCAGTCCGGCTTGCTTGGCTCCAGGTAGTAGCTTGGTTGCCGCCGAGCATCGCAGTCCCCTGGCCATCCAAACCAGTTCAGGATGCGCCTAGAGCGGCACACCACCGCCGGCACGCATCATAAGGAGCACGGGGTCAGGCCGCTGGGCAGGGAACTGGTCGGCCCGCACGCCGATGTCCCGAAGCATGCCTTCGTTCAGCCGCTCAACGAACAGCCCGGAGGTCGTCGGCCGGCTGGCCGGCCGCTTCGAGCGGAGCCAGGCGGCGAACCAGCTCGCGAGCGTGACCCGGGCCCGGCCCAGCCCCAGCCCCAGCCTCACTGGGGCGGAAGTGTCGGCCAGCAGGGCGTCGGCGGTGATGCGCATCGGAACCTCCCTCTCGGGACCCATCGGCCGACCCCTGGGCTGTCCTGGGGTGCCTGGCCGCGTTGTCCCGTGGCCCAGACCTACCCTGGGGAGCCGTGGACAGTCCCGACAGAGGGCTGAAACTCTCCCGAAACGTTGGTGTAACTTCGGCTATAGTTCCCGGCAGGAAAGCGGCCGCCCCGTGCGGCAGGCGGGAGGTTCGCCCCGATGCAGGACGCGCAGAGATCCGTTCTCCTCTTCGCGGGCTTCCGGCTGGACCTGGCCCGCGGCTGCCTCCACGGGCCGGACGGCGGCGTGCTCCTGCTCCGCCCGAAGTCCTTCGACGTGCTGCGGCACTTGCTCGAGCACCCCGGCCGGCTGGTCTCCCGCGAGGAGCTGATGGAGGCGGTCTGGCCGGAGGTCATCGTCACGGACGACAGCATCACCCATTGCATCACCGAGGTCCGGCGCGCGCTCGGCGACGAGGGGCAGCGCATCCTCAGGACCGTGCCCCGGCGCGGCTACCTGCTCGAGGCCAAGGTGACCTCTGGTGGGGCGGGCGCTGAGGTAACCTATGTGGCAGAGACCGAGGATCGTGTCGCCGCTGAGCGCAAGACAGGGTCTATCGGTGGAGCATTCGGTCCCACCCTCTCTGACCGTTGCTCCCTTGTGGTGCTGCCCTTGGTCAACCTGAGCGGCGACCCGGAGCAGGAATACTTTGCCGATGGGATGACGGAGGAGTTGATCACGGCCCTCTCGCGGGTGCGCTGGTTCTTCGTCATCGCCCGAAACTCGGCTTTCACCTACAAGGGGCGTGCGGTGGACGTGCGCCAGATCGGTCGCGAGCTCGGCGTTCGCTATGTGCTCGAGGGCAGCATCCGCAAGGCAGGCGGTCGGATCCGCATCACCGCCCAGCTGACCGAGACAGAAGCGGGCCATCACGTCTGGGCGGACCGCTTTGAGGGCGCGCTCGACGACATTTTCGAGTTGCAGGACCGAGTGGCAGAGGCGGTCGCAGGCGCGATGGAGCCGAATCTGCGAGCCGCTGAGATCGAACGTTCGGCAAGGAAGCCGACCGAGAGCCTTGACGCTTACGACCTTTATCTCCGCGCTCTATCGCTCTTTTACCAGTTCACTCAGCTTGGGAACACGACGGCGATTGCGCTCCTACGCCGGGCAGTCTCACTCGACCCCAACTTTGCCCTGGCCAAGGCTGCCGGCGCTGCTATGCACGCGATCCGAAAGTCGCAAGGCTGGTCAGAGCCCGAGGAGCAGGCCGAAGGCGCACGATGGGCCCGAGAGGTTCTGGCCACAACTCAAGACGACCCTGCAACCCTCAGGCTCGCGGCTCTTGCGGTTTCTTCTCTCGCCCACGACTACGATGCTGGCGTAGCAGCCGCTGAACGGGCGCTTGCCTTGACCCGGAATTCGGCCCAGGTCCTGCTCAGCTGTGGGTGGGTTTACATTTATGCGTGCCAGCCGGCGATGGCGCTTCCGCTCTTTGAGCGGGCAATGCGTCTCAGCCCTCTGGATCCCGAGATGGCTTACATACTCTCCGGCATCGCGCTTTCGCATCTCATTGCGGGCGATCTGGAGGCTGCCATCTCCTGGTCGGAGCGCGCGGTGCGACACACACCTGCTTGGCTCTCCGGACATCGTACCCTGATTGGGGCGCTCATGCTGTCCGGCCGGAAAGTCGAGGCTCGTACTGCTGCCGCAATCCTCCAGAACATTGCACCACAGGGCCGCAGCCTTGAGGCGGTGATACATCCGATGCGTAACCGGGAAATCCGAGATCGCTTCATTCAAGCGCTGAGGGATGCAGGTCTTCCAGGTTGACCTACCGAAGCAAGGACGCCTGTGTGGCTCACCTCATCTCGCGTCGGGCATGCGGTAAGGGCGCTGGGCTACCCACGAAGCCCGCGTCAGCTATATCCACTTCCCGGCTACAGCGGTCCAGCATTTCGAGCGCGCGATGCGGCTAATACCAGATCTCTTTGATTACGACCTGTAGGCCCAGTCGCGCAGCCCGATGGACATGATGCGCCAGGGCTGTTCCGTGAGCTTATTCCAGGCCTCGC
>JBHTFH010000151.1:0-5194 GCA_042666135.1 Roseomonas sp. GCM10028921
GGGCGCGCTCAAACCACGCCCGCGCCGTCTCCTCGTCGGGGAAGCGGTGGTGGAACTCCTCGAGCGTCATGCGGTCGGGAGCAGGCATCGTTACGGTAGACTGCATACTGTTTGCGCCTGCATCAATTAGATAGTTCCGCTACCGAATGCTGCGTCGCTCGTGATGCCGCGTTCCGCACCTGGTGTGAGGTGACCGGAACAGCACTTGGCGTGTGAGGTCACCGGCAACCGTAAACTCCGGCACCACCGTCATCACCAACCTGACAGAGCCTTCGAAATACCGGGGAGGGCAGGGGCGGGATCCGCCGTTCCGCTGCCCGCGAGCTGGGACCTCTGCGGAACCTCCGTCAGCCGCGCTTCCACGGCGCTTAACCGCAGCGTTGTGCTCTATGTACGCTTAGAGCAACCCTCTTCAGATCAGGACAGCCAGCTCGGAATAGGGCGGCAACTGAGGATCGGCGGTGAGCAGGCGCATCGGCCCAGCCATGGCCTGGGCCACCAGCAGACGGTCGAAAGGATCGCGGTGGTGGGGCGGCAGGTCGACCACCTTCGCCGCCGCGCCGGCACGCACAGTCAGTTCCACGAAGCCGGCCTCCGCCGCACCTCGGGCGACCTCGTCGGGACGAAAGGCGAAGTCGGGCCGCCCCAGCCCGGCCTTGATAGCGATCTCCCAGATGCTGGCAGCGCTGAACAGAACCTCGTTGTCCGGGTCCTCAATCAGCGCCCGCGCCTCAGCCCCGAGCCTCTCGGGCTCTGTCAAGGCCCAGAGCAGGACGTGGGTGTCGAGCAGGAGCCGCATCAGCGCCCCTCGAAGCTGTCGAGCACCTCATCGGGCAGCGGCGCATCGAAGTCGGTGGGCACGCGCAGGCACCCGGCCATGGCACCGAGCACGCGTCGCCGCCTGGCCCCTGGGCCAGTGAGGGGGACGAGCTTGGCAACCGGTTTGCCGGCGCGGGCGATAACGATCTCCTGGCCAGCAGCGGCAGCGTCCACCAGGCGCGAGAGCTGCGTCTTCGCCGCGTGGATGTTAACCGTCTCCATGAGCACCTCGGATCGGACTAGACTTAGTCCATATAGCCCCTCGTCCCGGTCAACTCCAGCCGTCCAATAGGCTCCAGAACCCGGCCTTGCGGCCGTGCTCGCGCCTGAGCCGCGCCAGGAGGAGGTCGTGAGTCTCCAAATCGGCTCCCCTGTCAGCAGAGACGCCAGTCCGGCGCAGGCCCGAACGTCATGTACTGCGTAGGGGTACTATCGCGAGGAGGCCCGTCGCAGCACGTCCTCGGCCAGTCCGGCTGCAATGCGGCCGGCGCCTCGATCAGCGCCATCTCCCGGCAGGTCGGCACCAACCGCAAGACACTCCGGCACTGGTTCCAGGCGGGCGCCATGCCGACTTGGCGCGGGCCACCGCGCGGCAGTCCTCTCGACCCCTACCGCGAGCACCTGGAGCGGCGCTGGGCGGAGGGCTGCTGCAACGCGGCCCGGCTGCGGGATGAACTCACCGCGCTGGGCTTCCCCGGCCGGCCCGCCATCGTGCGAGCCTGGGCGACGCAGCGGCGCCAGGCCGGGCCCAACTCCCGGAAGGGCACCGGTCATGGCCGATGGCCAACCCTGGCGGCCGCCTTCCGGCCGTCGCGTCGTCGGCCTGCTGATGGCCGGCGCCGACACGCTGTCCACGCCCGATCGGCTGTTCGCCGCCCGGCTGCTCGAGGAGGTGCCAGTTCTCTCGGCCGCAATTGCCGTCGCCAGGCGGCTCGCCCGGGTAATGCGGCGGCAAAGCGATGAGGCGCTCGATAACGTGCTGGCCGACGCGGCCTGCACGCCGCTCGCCGCCTCCGCCTCCGGGTCCGCGCCGCCTACAATGATCACTCCATGGAGGCCGAAGCCCGCGATCCCCCGTCTCGCCACCCCCTGCCCGTCCATTCCGTCCTCTACTCCCCATTTCAGTACGGAAGGCATGACCTGGACCAGGCAGTGGGCTGCGAGAAGCCTCCGCCTTGCCCCAACTCGCCCCTTATGGCGGGCCCCTAATCGTGGAACACCTTCGTGTAGGCTGCATCGAGCTGGCCTGCTTGCCGCTGACAAGTTATCCACATCCACAGGGGACAGTTCTGTGGGCATCCTGTGGGGGGCTCCTGAACGTCACGATTCCGGTTCGCGGCGGCAGGGTGCATAAAGTTCACTACGGCAGGGGTTTACCGCTGGTGCCGTGGCCGCTCCGCCGACGTCACGCTGGGCGTCCTCCTTCGCGACCTCTGGCCCAACCAGCTGCGCCAGCTCCGAAGAGCATCTATCTCCGCGTTGAGGGAGCGGCGGAGGTGGCTACTTTAGGAGGATGACGTTCGAGGGAGCCTGGGGCTTCTTCCCGGCAGCTGAGACTTTCGAGACGAGCGACGGCGAGACATTCCACTGCTGCCCATCGTCGGTGAGGATCGTGACCGTCCTGCGATTGTAGCGCGTCAGCATACCCTCAACCCTGCCCCGCCCGTCACCCGGAAAGGTGACCCGGTCACCAACCTTGAACTCCAGCATCTGCTTGTGGGCCCGCATGTGCTGCAGGAAGCGGAGGCGCTCGACGATGCGCCGGTTCAGGTCGACCAGCTCGTCCTCGGTCAGGGTATCGATGTTGATCGCCATCGGGCTGCGTCGTCCGCGTTGCGAGGAGCGGTAGCTTAGGACCGGGCGTGCATCCTTGCAAAGCTGTCTCCTGGTCGGGCAAACCTCCAGATGCCGCGTGCTACGACCGAGGTTCCACCGCACGCCTTCAGCCACGGAATGCCACTCTCGCGGTAGGTGACCGAAGCGCTCCTCGGTAACCCGGCACAGATCGACGGTGCGCCAGGAGGACACACCGTCCTGCTCCGGGTCCGGGCCGCGCAGCACGATGGCCTTGAGCGCTGCCTGATGGCCCTTCGTCATCCGGGTCGGGGGGCCAGGACGGGGCTGGTCGCGTAAGCCCTTCACACCCTAGTGCACTGACGCAGACGAAAGATGCGGGAGACCTACCGGAGGCGGCGGTGTTCACCGGACCTCTTGAGATGTTCCGATTTCATAACTAGGCTGAAAGCGTCACACCGCCACCGGTGTGAACGCGAAGGGTCACCTGCATCCCGTGGGGTCCTGGAAGAGCGCGCTGTAGCCCTTTGACCCGAGCTTCGGCTCGGCTTGGAGACCCGCATGCGCTCGAAATCGCTCCAGCGTCACCGCAGCAATGCCGCCCGGCGACAAGGATTTCTCTGCTGGTATTGCGCCTTTCCGATTTGGGATGCGGACCCCGAGAACTTTGCTCGTCGCCACCACGTACCGGCGGTGCTTCTGCCCAGGTTTCGCTGTACCGCTGAACATCTCCTAGCCAAGTCGATGGGCGGGACCGATGCTGCCCCCAACATCGTAGCAGCCTGCGCATTCTGCAATCGTACCCGGCACAGGCGCAAACGCCCGCCGACACCGGACCAGCACCGGACGAACGTGGCGAGGCGCATCAGTCAGGGGCGGTGGCATCCCCCACAGGCGCACACATTTCTCATGATGAAGAGGCGAGGCGCTTGAGCAGGCCCGCACGTGAATGAACTCCGGCATGATGTCTGATGGAGGGCCAGTTTCCAGGTTCAAGGTCGCGCCATCCCAGCTCCCTCCGAATGCTCCGCCGATCTCACGTTACTGGCGGTCCGTTCTTAGGGAGGCAGGTCAATGCGCTACTCCGTTAATCTATGAATGGCACGTTGTGTCCGTTGGCCTCCTCATCGAGAGTACAAGGACGTGAGCTCTTCCACCGCTACGCCGCGCTGCAACCGCCTCACGCCCTTCGGCAACATCGAGGCGACACCGGCGCGTGGCTCTCTCATGGGGAATAGAGGCATCCTGCACGACGAGCATGGCCTCCTCGGGCAAAAGCGCTGGGAGCACCAGAGCTGGATTTCATGTACGCTTACGGCCCCGGGTCCTAAGCGCCCCTTGGCCGCGCCTGGCCATTACACCGTGCTGTTCTTCCACGACGAGGCTGTTGCCCTCGCATCTGGCCACCGTCCCTGTGCTCAGTGCCGCCCAGCCGCTTACAAATACTTTGTCACGGCGTGGAAGGTAGCCCATGGCATCGCGCCCGAGGTGTTCGTTTCAGCCAAGGACATGGATGCAGCGCTCCACCGGGCACGCGTCACTCGCGCCCGCAAGCAGGTACGATTCGCATCCCCGCTCGAAGGCCTGCCGGATGGCGCTTTCGTTGTTTTACCCAACGATCCCGAGAGGCCTTACCTACTATGGCAGGGGCGCCTCCACTCCTGGAGCCATGCAGGTTACGGCCACTCGCAGGCCGCACCGATGGACACGATCGCCACTGTGCTAACTCCAGCCCCTACAGTCGGCGTGCTGCGCGCTGGATACCGCGTCGCCGTGAAAGGTCCTTCCGAAAAGATCGTCGCCGAACCGTGTGCCATGTGGCCGCTTGGCTCCGCCCCGCCACTCTCCTACTCTCGCTCTTTACTTGGCTCACCGGAATGGTAACGTTCATTGTCGTTACCAGGCCCGGAAGGATCTGTCCCCAGCGGAAGGGACCGGCCGATCCCCCGACCTGCCGGCCGGATTGTGGGTCCTAAGCGAGCGCTGAAGGAGAAGCAGGTCTGGGCGATCCGCCTCTACCTTTCGAGCCGCCAGCAGGTAAGCGGTTTTGTCAGCTCTCGCGCCAAGGGTAGCTCGTCGCGATTTGAGGCGCACTTGTGGTGCTACGCAGTTTGCAGGATGGCGAGCACAGCGGTTGCACGGTGAAGATGGAGAACGCGGCGCCGATTGGCGAGGACCTGCTGGTTGTGGCGAGTGCGAGAACGGAGAGAGGCCCGGAGTTCGTCATACCCTCGACAGAACCGTGCGGCGGCATTGTGTTCCTTGAAGCCTCGCATACATCGGATCCGGCCTTTGATGCTCCGGTGGTCTTGCTCGAGGCCGTTATTCCGGTACGCGCTCGTCCGGTGCTTCACGGGTCGACCCAGCGTCGAACGGACCGCGCGCGGGTGGGAGCCGTGCCCGTCCGTGGTGACGCGGTCGGGGGTTTATGCCGGTGGCCGACCTGGCCGAGCGGAGGAAGGCTTGAGCAGCCGCCATGTCGCGGTGCTCCCTCAGCAGGGTGTCGACCAGATTACCGTCGCGGCCGATGGCGCGGTAGAGGAAGCACCAGCGGCCGCGTACCTTCGTATAGGTCTCGTCA
>JBHTFH010000152.1:0-5100 GCA_042666135.1 Roseomonas sp. GCM10028921
GCCCGCCCACGTCATCGCCTGGTCACTCTGGCGACGAGCACACCAAGCCATCGCTCAACAGGCCCACATCAAACGAAAACCGCAACTGTAATGCTAGAGCATCTTCCGCAGCGTACCGTCGCGGCGGATAAATTGATGCCACACTGCCGCAGTGGCATGCAGGGCAACCATGCAGAACAAGCTCCACGCCATCAGGCGGTGGACGAAGGTAAGGGTCTCAGCCAGCGGCACGTTCTTTCCGACCGGGTCCGGCAGCGGGACGAGGCCGAACCAGTTCACGGGAAAGCCCCAGGCATTTGTGGCAACGAAGCCGACCACCGGCATGGCTAGCAGCCACGTGTAAAGGGCGGCGTGGTTAGTGCGCGCGGCCCAGGCCAATGCGCGGGGCAGGTTGCTGGGAAGAGTTGGAGGTGGATGGCCGACGCGCCAGGCGAGGCGGGCGAGGGTCACAACGCCGATCGTCACGCCGATGCTCTCATGAATGTTGTAGAGGGTGAGTTTGAAAGCCTCATCATCCGGGCGAGCATGGGCAATCCAGAGGCCGAAGATGGCAGCCATGAGCACCAGCGCCACAGTCACCCAATGGAAAGTGCGCGAGACCGCGCCGTAGCGAAGGGCTGGCTCACGCCGTAGCTGGTTGTTCCCAATACGCCCAGACGTTCCATCTATAACCATCGAGGCCTCCCTCGGGCGGTTTCTGCCCATGCAGTTGGACGGTAACTTGGGCGGTTTGTTGATCCGTCATGAATGCGCGGACTGAGGCTTGACAGTAGGTCGTCACTCCACACCCACCCAGGCCGCCGGTCACCGTAATCGCGTGCTTACGCGAACTGGCGTGTCCGTAGATCCACACTCACCGCTCCAGCCCGTAGATCTGCTGCGCGTGGGTTGAGGATCGGGTAGCGCCCACGGAGGTAGTGGAATTTCCGATATTGGCGGGGATCTCAGGCTAAGGGGGCCACCGGACCGGGTGGCTAGGGTGAAGGTGTGACGCTTCCGCCCGTGGAAGGGCAACGTGCCGTAGCCCGGTGATGGCCGTTTGGATCAGGTCCGCATCGCTCTCCTCAGCGTACACGGCGTGTGTTGGATAGAAGAACTCTGGGGCATCCTTCACGAGCACCAACCTGCCGCTCTCGAGGTGAGATTGAACTGCCCCGAGGCGGAAATACCCGGAGCCACCGACCTCCAGGATGTAGCCCAGCCCGAGGGGACCAAGGCTGACAAAAAGGCCTGGCTCAGCCTTCACCGGCAAGCCGGACCCATGCTGGCGTGCGAAGCTCGGGCCCCAGTCTACCTCGACGTAGTCGGCGCGGCCGCACCCGAAACGAGGCGGAGTGCTCACCATTACGAGCTTCTCCTCCGCGACAAGCTCAACCTTGAGCCCGGGCCGGTAGCGCGGCTCGTAGACCAGGGCAACGTCGAGGACGCCCTGGCCCACCTGGTCCATCAGGTCCTCCGGCAAGCCGACCAAAACCCGTAGCGCAACGTCTGCTGCCGAGCTTCGCATCCACACCAGCCAGGGGAGAAGGAGCATATCCCAAAGGCTGAACTCGCCGCCTATGGCGAGTACAGTGCGGCGACCGGCCGGGACCGCCACTTGGTGACGGGCCCGTTCCCAGAGCTGCACTAGAGCTGGCGCATGCCGGAGGAACTGCTCGCCGGCGGGGGTCAGCGAGGCTCCGGCCTTGCTTCTCACGAAGACCTGCCGCCTGAGCTGTTCCTCGAGCGCCCTAACGCGAGCGCTGACCGTTGTTTGGCTGAGATGTAGGCGTTCGGCGGCGCGCACGAAGCTGCCGGTGGCGACAATAGCCAGGAAGGTTCGGGCAAGCTCGATGTCCATCTTGGCCCTCAAGCAACCTAGAGGAAAGATTGCATTGAAGGCGCAATAAAAATCGTTTGTCCACTGTCGCTTCGAATGCGAGGGTCGAAAATGCATCTTGTTTACGGCGCTAGAGGCGCGCCGAGTGGATGGCCGAGATTGATCTTGGCGAGTGGAGGCAGGCATGTCTGGTCGACCCGACTTGCTGGACCACATGCTCCAACTGAGGGGGCGGGGGAGACATACACCCTCGCCACTGTGGTCGAGACCTACGGCTCCACCTCGGCCAAGCCCGGGGCAAAGGCACTGCTTGCTAGTGACGGAGCGATGCTCGTCAGGTGGGTCGGCGTCTGCGCAGAGGCCGCTGTCCAGCGGGCCGGACTGGAGTGCCTGTGGGATGGGACACTGAAGGTGATCCAAGTCGACCTGGATGACGAGGTGCTCGGCACCGGAATACCATGCGGTGGAGGGATGCGTGTTTACGTCGGACCCCATGCCGCACCATCGACCCTCTTGTTGCTTAAGCACGGCGCATTGGTGGAGTGCGTCTGCTGTTCCGGGTCTGCGCTCGGGTTTCGGGTCGTGGTCGACGACCCTTCCGAGACGGACCCGACCAAAAACCCGGATGCCGCCGAAATCATCACCGATGATTATGGTTATGAGCGACTTGCACCCAGTGCCGGGGAGTTCGTGATCATCGCGACACAGGACGAGGGGGACCACTTATCCGCCGTGATCGCGCTTAGGTCCCCAGTTCGGTACATCGCGGTCATCGCAAACTGCGGGCTGGCGCGGCTCATGTGGGGATTTCTACTCGAGCAGGGGTTCTCCGAGGATGAGCTAACCAGCCTATACGCACCAGCAGGATCGGATCTCGGGGCCCGAACTCCTGACGAGATCGCCTTCTCCGTGCTCGGCGAGATCATGATACTGCGTCGTGGTGCGAGTGGCCGGCCGATGCGGCAGGGAGCCAGCGAAAAAGATTGGCTCCGAACCGAACGAGGTCGGTGCACCCAAGGGGCTACCCACGGAGGTGGTGTGATGTGAGCCGGACGCCGCGCGCGAGCAGCGTGAGGTAAGGGGGCGCACCGTCCCCAGCGCAACAAGCAAAGAGCAGGAGGTTCTCGTGACTCATTTCGCCGCCAGAGATCTGATGCAAACCGAGGTGGTGACGGTACCGCCGACCATGCGGGCTGCCGACCTTGCTCGGATGTTTGCGGATCGCGGTGTCTCGACCGTGGCTGTTGTTGACCCACTCGGGGCCTTGCAGGGCATCGTGACGGAGTCCGACATTATTCGCCGTCTGGCAGACGAGGACGGGCAACCTCACAGGGGCTGGCTGACACGTTTCCTGGAAGGACCCGATGCACGGGCGATCCGCTATGCCAGAAGCCACGCGGCCACAGCTGGTGAGCTGATGAGCAAGCAAGTCGTCACGGTTGGGCCAAGCGAGAGCGCCGCACACATCGCCCGCCTTATGGAGGAGCATAAGATCCGACGCGTGCTCGTGACAGAAGGACGAGCGCTTCTTGGGCTGGTTAGCCGGGCCGACCTGGTGCGTGCCCTGGTAGATACGATGACCGATCCCTCCGGGGAGCACTCGGATGAGGAGATCCGCCGCGCCCTGCTGGCTGAAATGAGGCGGGAGCCATGGTCCAGCCGCCTGAACACAGCTGTCAGCGTCAGGGACGGGGTCGTGGAGTTCTCCGGCTTCCACCATTCCGATGCGGCAAGCCGTGCGCTGCGCGTTCTGGCCGAAAACGTGCCCGGTGTCAGGGAAGTGGTGGA
This sequence comes from Roseomonas sp. GCM10028921, assembly GCA_042666135.1. Classification (GTDB taxonomy): domain Bacteria; phylum Pseudomonadota; class Alphaproteobacteria; order Acetobacterales; family Acetobacteraceae; genus Roseomonas. The sequence goes on from JBHTFH010000152.1 coordinate 3,608, forward strand.
CAACACGGTGCCCCTGCCAGTCGTGTTCGCAGAATGAGGTGGCGACGTGCTGGATGTCCTCAGACTGAGCTTGTACAGACGACGGGAGCGACGAGATGATCGATACCCAACATCAGCCTATCACGGCAGCGTCCACCACCGACGACGGTCCCGGTGAACCGACCTCGTTCAGTTCGCCACCTTGCTTCCTCCACGAACTGGATCCCTCCTACTTTGGCTATCTTGAGCATCGCGAAGTTCGCGGCCTACTTACGGATCTGCTCCGGGCGGAGCTGTCCGGCACCAGGGTAGAGAATGCCTGGGCCCACGCCATGCTGCTCCGGCAAGCAGTTCGGCTGGATAGCCGCACGATTTTCTCCTCACCGGAACCATCTCGGGCGGTCAAGCCGGAGGGCACAGGGTCGCTCCAGCCACTGTCACTCCATGAACAGGAGCGCCTCAAAACCAAGCTAGTGGACGCACTGCCTCGGCTGCATGACAGAGGCCTCCGCCAGGATCTGGAGCAGATTCTGCGCCTGCTGAAGCGGGAAAGGTCCGACGGTGAACGCCGCAGCAACGGTTAGATCCATGGAGACATGGAATGAGGTCCTTGCCCGGTGAAAGGCGCAGCAGATCGCACTGATAGAGAGAAGGGTGGCGAGTCCGCGAGGGGAGCAAGAAGCTTTGAGCCGCGCGGTTACCGAGCGTCTCGAAGAAAGCGGGGCGAGGCGTCGGCGGGGCCATACGTCTGGATCTGGCTTCCAGGTCGGATGATGCCGGTCATCGCCGGACGGCTTGTTCCGCGCGCCAATGGGAGCGTCGGCTTCTTCTACAGCCGCAGCTACCGCGAAGTCCGGGGACCTATCCCGATCTACGAGCCGGAGCTGCCCATGGTCGCGGGCAAGCAGGTTCCCGGGGGTAACCTGAAGATGGCCTCATGCATCCGTGAGGCGTCTCCGGACGCATGGGGCCGACGGGTGATCATCAACCGCATCACCGGGAAGAAGGGGGAGGAGACCGGATCGGTCGAGCTCGACGAGTTGACCTAGCTGCGGGAGTCCGGGTCCGACCGGATCGGCGCTCTCGACTTCCAAGACTCCCCTGACGCCCACGTGCCACGGGAGAGCACGAGCGCGCCGGTGGAGGAGTTGCTCGAGGCGGCATCTCGCGTCGAGAAAGGGATTGCCCTGACACCGGCGCTGGAATTGGCGCTGCACCATGGCACCTCAATCGGTGGAGCCCGGCCGAAGGCCCTCGTGGTCGACGGGGGAAAGAGGCTCATCGTGAAGTTTTCCGCCCAGAACGACATTTACTCGGTCGTGAAGGGGGAGTTCCTCCTGATGCGCCTCGCGCGGCATGTCGGGCTCGATGTCGCGCCGGTCCGGCTGGCGCGCTCGGCCGGCAAGGACGTACTCCTGTGACGTCATCGCGCTGGTGGTGCTCTGGCGCCTGCGGTATCGCCTGACCTTGCGTGACCTGATCGAGGTGTTCCTCCTGCCTGGCATCGTGTTCAG
>JBHTFH010000153.1:0-5032 GCA_042666135.1 Roseomonas sp. GCM10028921
ATCCATCAGCCCGTCAAGCGGAAGACCACCCGCGAGCGGGCGAATAGCTAAGGCGGGTTCAACAGGGCGGGGAGAAATCCCCGCCCACTCTCGCCCTGCGTCCTGACCACAACCGTAAGCTTGCGTATTTCACGACTGGGCCCGAATTTCAGCGTCGGGCCGGCGGAGCCCGTATCAGCCGCCCGCGACGCCTTGGATGACAATGCCCGAGCCGCCGCAGTTCTCACAGGCTTGGCCTCCAGTGCGGCCGGTGCCCTGGCAGACCGGGCAAATACCATCTCCAGTTCCCGGAGTGCCCGGTGCGGCTTCGTCACCGGGGTTGAGTACGGCCGGCCCCGAGGTACTGGCTGCCACGTCCCCCGCCGCTGATGAAGGTGAGCCTCCCTCGGATCCGAGTTCCCGCTCTGCCTGCAGCCAGTGTTCCTGATCGCGCCCCTCGGGGCGGCCTTCCTTCTCCCAGATACCCTGTGCCCGTTCACGGATACGCTTGTCTTCCGGCATGACCTTCCTCCGAAGCAGCAGAAGCCTATCGTGGCTTCCGCGCCGCTACTCGTACCTGATGCAAGCCCCCGGTGCCGCGTTGCCTGCAATCTTGGGGGCAGGACCAAGTGCCCCAAGAACTCGTGCCCCGGCCGGACCATTTTGCAGAGTCAGGACCACTTCTTGCCGGCGCCGCGCCCTCGTCGGCTAACCTTAACAACGGAGAGCTCTAGGCGTTCTCAGGTGCCGGGTCGGAGGTGCGACGTTCAGATGTTCGGTCCCGACTACCCATAAAACCGTCCCGAACAAGTGTGGATAACCTGCCCCTGTTGGGAGCCTGCTGTCGATCCTCTGCTCGATCCATTCCGCTCTCCATGCGATGGAACGCCCGCTCGGTCCGCAAAGAGGGATTGGCGGACGGAATGGCAGCCCCGCTGAGTTGGATAAAGACAATTCTGGCGCAAGGCGCACCGCGGGTAGCCCCCTTCGCACGATAACCCCCGCAGCAGCGTGCCCAAAGAGCGAGGTAGGGGCGTTTGCCATGCTAAAGCCAAGTTCGATCGAAGGCAGTTCTCGTTCCTGCTGCCTTCATGTCTGTTGTGGGTGGGGAGCAGACATAGGCACGCAGGTCTTCGAGGGCGGCTTTGCGCCCGTTGCGGACGGGTGGCGTAGCTGTCCGCCTTCCCGGTAGCAGACCTTGCGGGCACGCCCATTATTCGTGCGCTATGTTCCGCTTACCGGGCAGCCAACATTGCCAATGCCTCTAAAGATCAGACACGAATGGCAACCTCGGCTTCGATTTCCACAGCTATGCCGAACGGCAGGCCAGCCATACCAACAGCAGATCGAGCATGCTTACCCCGCTCGGGCCCAAACAGTTCGATGATCAGATCGGTAAACCCGTTGATGACTGACGGGAACTGATCGAAGTCCTGGGTGGCGTTCACCATCCCAAAAACCCTCAGCCAAGCGGTGATCCTGTCGAGTTCACCGAGTTCGGCTTTCAAGCTGGCGAGGATGGCAAGGCCCGTCAGCTTCGCCGCTTGGTAGCCCTCCTCCAATGTCAGATCCTGGCCCACACGCCCGAGTGGCCGTGCCAACGAGCCATCGGGTGCTAAAGCAGCATGGCCGGACACAAAGGCCCGATCGCCGTGAACTCGTACCCAGGGGAAGCTGAGTGCCACTCTGGGTGGCAGTTGGATGGGTGCTGGAAGATAGAGGCCCAGCGCGCTCAGCCGCTCCTCAATCTCACTCATGGGCTGTCGTTTCTCCTGTGTGCCTACCCGTCGAGTACCCTTAGATCTGCGTCTTGTTCGATCAAAAAGCCGGTACTCTCTCGTCCGGAGAAGGTGAACGCCACCGTTGCCAGCAACGGCAGCTTCGACCCGCCGGTGGCCCGGAAGCAGTCGTTCCGCTCTCGGCTAGGCCCGGCTGCTTGCATCACCGCTGGGAGAGTCCGGTTTGGGTCGGAACCGGTCATTGATCAAGGCGATTGGTATTACCTGCAGCCCGGCAAAGCGCGGCGTGGGACACGTATCCCGCGCCGCGCCAGCGGTGGCGGTGCTCAGCCATGGCCACCTCGAGCCAGGATTGTCGAAACAGCTAAGGACATTGCCTCGACCGTGGAGGTCGGTGGTATCAAGAGCCGCGACACCGCGATGGCAGCTGCTGTATCGCGGGCTGCTACCCTCCTCGAGACCAGGCGGTCAGCTGGTGACGCCTGGTCAGTGCCGGCGGGCACGCGGCATGCGTGAGCCTCGGATCAGCGCATCGCAGAACCGTTGCGGGCCTTGGCTGCCTCGGACGTCTGCACTAGTGGAACCTCAACCTCGCAGACCAGGCCAGATGCTTCCCAGGAGAGTGTCACGGTCCCGCCAAGTTGGCCACGCACGGCTCCCTCCAGCAGCCGCGAACCGAAGCCCTGGTGGTCCGGCGTGTCCGCGATCAGTCCGACGCCTGTCTCGACCCAGCGCAGCTTCAGCTGCGGCCCACCACCTGACCTCTGTTCCAGTCGCCACGAGACAGAGAGGTGGCCTGCCTCGAGCGACAAGGCTCCATACTTCACCGCGTTAGTCGCTAGCTCGTGGAAGGCCATGGCCATGGGCTGCGCCGCACCGGGCGGCAGCGTCACCGAAGGCCCCCGGAGATCCGCCCGGCGGCTGCCGAGGAACGGTGCAAGCTCCCCCGCGAGAAGGACCCGCAGATCGGCGCCGTTCCAGCGGTCCTCAGACAGGAGCGTCTGCGCCCTCGCCAGGGCCAAGATCCGTCCCTCGACCGCGCTCTTGAACGTTGCGGGATCGCGGGCCGGCGTTAGGCGCACGACGCTCTGCACCACAGCCAAGGCGTTCTTCGCCCGGTGGTCCACCTCGCGCATGAGCAGTTCCTGTCGCTCATCGGAAGCCTTGCGATCCGTCACGTCCTGACCGATCTTGAGGTAGCCTTGGAAAGTCCCATCCGGATCGTGCAATGCCGTCACGCTCCCCTCAATAAATGCGCGGGAGCCATCCTTGCGCAGGTGCCAACGAACGTTCGGTGCAACCCCTTCCCTCCGGGCGGTTTCGAGTTCCTGCTGAGGGACTCCCCGCTCCTGGTCCACTGGCGTGAAAAGTACGGCGGATGGGAGACCTATGATCTCCTCGGCGCTCCACCCGAATACTGCGGCCGCGCCCGGCAGCCACGTCTCGACGCGGCCCTGGGCGTCTGTGGTGAAAATGGCGTAATCGCGTACGTTCTCGACGATCAGGCGCAGACGCTCCTCCCGCTCGCGCAGCGCTGCCTCTGCCGCTCGGCGTTCGGTGATGTCCCGCGAAACGCTCACGATCTTAGGACGGCTAGTGTCGTTGCTGGCCGGCTGGAAGGGCGCGAAACTCACCTCCCACCAGCGGGGGGTCCCCTTAGCCGTAGGGCAGAAGCCCTCGATGCGCGAGATGTATCCTGCGGCGGCCTGTTCAATGGCCTGACGGATCGCCGCCCGCGCCCCCTCCGGCCACCCCGCCGCGAAGTCGTGACCGATGACATCCGAGGCCGCACCAAGCTCGGTTAGTTCGACCCCCCGTGCGTTGATGAACTCGATGGTGCCGTCGGCCGAGAGAACCTTCACACAGTCAGGGGTTGCTGCCAGGACACCTCCCATCAGCTCGTCACTGCGCCGGGCTGCCTCGGCCGCCGCCAGCCTCTCGTCGGCATCGAGGTGAAAGGCAATCAGTTCCGCAAAAAGCCGGAACATGCCTATCGTCTCTGGCGTGTTCACCCGTACTGGCTTGGGGTCGATCGCGCAGAGCGTGCCGAAGAACTCGCCACTCTTGCGAATGATCGGCATCGAGACGTAGCTCTGGAACCCGTACATCGCCGGCGTGGGGTGCCGGCGATACGCCGCATCCTCGGTCACATGTTCGATGATGATCGGTCGGGAGGCGTCCCGAACCTCGCGGCAGAGCGTCGTCTGGACCTGCAACTCGTCACCGGGCCTCAGACCGAACCCGATCTCGTCCCGGACTTGGCAGGTAATCCAGTAGTCCTCAGTGACACGTGCGACGGCGGCGAAGCCCATGCCGGTCGTCCGGCACAAAACCTCCAAGATGGACGCCACCGCGTCGATCCGGCCGACAGCGTCGATGTCCGTCTGGAACGGGTGCCGGTTCATGCCAGCCACCGTGGCTGCCGCGTCACCTGAGGCGGCATGGTCCACCACGGACCGGGACACTCCTCCTGCCAGGGTACACCTCGCACCTCCCGGTAGATCTCGATAAACAACCGCCGTGCACGGCTCGCCCCGGCCGAGCAACAATCTGGCTGAGGCTTAGCGCCGGCGGTTGCCTGAAGTTCCGAGATGGGCGGCGCGTCAGATGTATAAGCGACCAGCTTAGCTTGATCGCGCGATCAGGCGCTAGGCTCCGAGCCGCTCAACGACCCGTGCAACAGTTGTGTGGGTCCACACCGCCCCCCCCGCGGCGTCGGCACCCTCAAGGATCGGCTCGGCCAGATCAGCAAAATGGGCGACGGCCATTTGCGCAAGCTCCTGGCCATCGGTGCGACCTCCCTGGTGCGACGCGCCACGAACAGACCCGAGACCGTGGACCGTGGACCGCCGCCCGGCTGACCTGCTCACGCGAAAGCCCGTGCGCCTGGCCACAGTCGTCATGGCGAACAATATGGCCCGGATCGTCTGGGCGGTCACGGCCCGCCCGCAGCGAGTGAATCATAGCGATCGGACTTGGCTGGTCAGCCTAGGGCACCCATAGCCTGCACCGGACCAAGGTCGTTCTCATCCAGACTCTGCCGTCGTGCGAGGGGCGGGCGCGGCTCGCCAAGAGCCCTCCGTCGGCATGGAGCCGCCTCTCCAAGCCGGCGCATCCCTGTCTGGTCAAGCTTGCTCTGAGGTGGCCCCCATTCGCCGGACAGTTTGGCGGCTGGGATAAGCTCGGCTCTGGTTCTCGTCAGGCCGCCAGTCTCTTTATCTCGCCCGCCCCATATGCCTCGTTGGGCGTGCGCCCAGCCAGGGCAGAATGGGGACGTCGGGCATTGTAGTAGCCGATCCACCTGGCCAGCCCGG
>JBHTFH010000154.1:0-4988 GCA_042666135.1 Roseomonas sp. GCM10028921
CGCTTGCTCATCGTCTCTCCTAACCTGCGGCCATCCTGGCCGCCGTCAGGCAGAAACTCCACTCATCCAGCCTGTCCAGATTCCCTGGGCCACCTCTCAACACAGCCTGCATGCCGCCCTGACGGTGGAGTTATGCCGATTTGTCGAGCGCCTCGTCGCCTCCGGCCGCTACCAGACGTCCAGCGAAGTCGTCCGCGCCGGGCTGCGCCTGCTGGAGCGCGCCGAGGCCTTGCCGCCCGAACCGCCCGCCCATCGAACCGCCGCCCTGATTCCGAGCAATGCCGATGAACAGCCGCAGGGTTGACCTCGCCCGCCACAGGCTGCCGAGCCCTGGCCGCCTTGCCGAACTCGTCTTGGAGTGTTCGGCCGACTTTGCCGTCCTCACGATCTGCCTCGACGGCGTCATCACGAGCTGGAACAGCGCCGCCGAGCGGGTGATGGGTTGGTCCGAGGAGGAGGCGGTCGGCCGGGACGCCTGCATGATCTTCACGCCTGAGGACCAGGCGACGGGCGCCTGCTCGACCGAGATGGCGACTGCGCGGCGCTGCGGTCGGGCGGCGGACGAGCGGTGGCACCTGCGCAAGGACGGCACGCGCTTCTGGGGCTCGGGCTCCATGACCCGGCTCGAGGACGACGGGACGGGCGAGCACATCGGCTACGTCAAGATCGTCCGCGATCGCACGGAGCAGCACCTCGCCGGGGAGCGGCTCCGGGCGAGCGAGGCGGTGCTGCGAGGCGTGTTCGCGAACAGCGCTGACTCCCTCAAGCTCCTCACGCCCGACGGCCGCTTGACTTCGATAAACGGCCCCGGCCTCCGCATGCTGGAAATCGACGGCGCCGAGCGCGTCCGGGGCAAGGAATGGTTGGAGCTCTGGCCGGAGGAGGAGCGCGGGAAGGTGAAGGCCGCCTTGGCCGAGGCACTCGCCGGGCGGGTTGGCCGCTTCCACGGCTTCCGCCCCACCGCCACGGGCGCGCCTCGCTGGTGGGACGTTCAGGTCACGGCCGTGCCGGGTTCGGACGGGCGGCCGGAGTTGCTGCTGGCATCCTCGCGGGACGTGACCGAGCGCGAGCGCTCCCGCGAGGCCCTGCGGCTCAGCGAGGAGCGGCTGCGGACCGCCCTCTCCATCCGGACAGTCGGCGTCATGTTCTGGGGCGAGGGCTTCGGCCTCACGGAGGTGAACGACGCCTTCCTGCGGATGACCGGCTTCAGCCACGAGGAGGCGATCGGCAAGACCTGGCAGGAACTGACTCCGCCGGAGTTCTACCCGCCGTCGTTCAACGCGGTCCGGGAGGTGACGACCCTCGGCGAGACCACGCCTTACGAGAAGCAGTACTATCGCAGGGACGGCTCGCGCTGGTGGGGCCTCTTCGCGGCCAGGCGGCTCGGCGACGAGGTGGTCGAGTTCGTCCTCGACGTGACCGACCGCAAGGAGGCCGAGGCGGCGCTGCGGACCAGCGAGGAGCGCTTCCGCGCCCTGGTGGCCGCCTCTACCGCGACGGTCTGGACCACCGACGCCCAGGGGGTGGTTCGCGAGGACTCCCCGAGCTGGCGCGCGTTCACGGGCCAGACGCCGGAGCAATGGCTCGGCACCGGTTGGGCCGACGCCGTCCATCCGGACGACCGCGCCCGCGCGGCCGGGGAATGGGCAGCTGCCGTCGCTGCAGGCACAGTGTTCAACACCGAATACCGGCTGCGTCACATGAGCGGGGAGTGGCGCCTCGTCACCGCGCGCGGCGTCCCCGTGCGCAACGGTGACGGAAACATCCGCGAGTGGGTCGGCACGAACACCGACATCACCGACCAGCGCCGGGCGGAAGAGGCGCGGCGCGCCATTGAGGAGCACTACCAGCTTGCCGTCCGGGCAACTAACGACGCGATCTGGGACTGGGACCTGAGGTGCGACCGCGTCGAGTGGAACGAGGCCCTCCAGGAAACCTACGGCCACCGGCCGGAGCGGGTGTGCCCCTCCGGCGACTGGTGGCTCGAGCAGATCCATCCCGAGGATCGGGAGCGGGTCTCCCGGTCCATCCACGCGGTGATCGAAGGTGGCGGTGACCGCTGGAGCGACGAGTACCGCTTCCGGCGCGCCGACGGCGGCTACGCCGACGTGCTGGACCGCGGCTTCATGGTGCGCGGGCCGGGCGGCGAGCCGCTCCGAATGATCGGGGCCATGCTGGACGTCACCGCGCGTAGGCAGTCCGAGAGGGAGCTGCGGCGGCTGAACGAGTACCTCGAGGTCGAGGTTTCCCGCCGCGCCGAGCAGCTCCGCCTGCAGGAGGAGGCGCTGCGGCAAAGCCAGAAGCTCGAGGCCGTGGGCCAGCTCACCGGCGGGGTGGCGCACGATTTCAACAACCTGCTCACCGTCATCCGCTCGTCCGCCGGGTTGCTCCGGCGGACGAACCTGCCCGAGGAGCGGCGCCGACGCTACGTCGAGGCCATCGCCGAGACCGCCGAGCGCGCGGCCAAGCTGACGGGGCAGCTGCTAGCCTTCGCACGACGTCAGCCGCTCAGGCCCGAGGTGTTCGTCGTGGGCGATCGGGTCCGGTCGGTCGTCGAGCTCGTGCGCCCGCTGGTGGGCGCGCCCGTGACGATCGAGACCTCGATTGAGTGCGAGGGTCGCGCGGTCGAGGCCGACCCGAACCAGTTTGAGACGGCGCTGGTCAACTTGGCGGTGAACGCGCGCGATGCGATGGAGGGCGAGGGGCGCCTCCGGCTGAGGACTTGGCTCGCCTCCGGGGTGCCGCCGACCCGCGGGCACGCGGGCACGCGAGGCTCCTTTGTCGCGGTCTCCGTGTCCGACACGGGCGTCGGGATCGAGCCTGAGTTGCTGGGGCGATCTTCGAGCCGTTCTTCACGACCAAGGAGGCAGGAAAGGGCACCGGGCTCGGCCTCTCCCAGGTCTATGGCTTCGCCAAGCAGTCAGGGGGCGAACTCCATGTCGAGAGCGAGGTCCGCCGAGGCTCGACTTTCACGCTTTACCTCCCCCGGGCGGAGGCGAAGCCGGTGGTGGCGCCCACGCAGTCCACCGAGGAGGCCGACGCGCCAGCGGCGGGGCGCCGGAACGTGCTACTGGTCGAGGACAACACCCAGGTCGGCGAGTTCGCCCGGCAGATGCTTGAGGACCTCGGTTACGTGCCTACCTGGGCGCCTAACGCCAAGGCGGCACTCGATCTGCTAGAAGGCGACGCGAGCCGGTTCGACGTGGTGTTCTCCGATGTGGTCATGCCCGGCATGAACGGCGTGGAGCTCGGAAAGGAGATCCGGCGCCGGTGGCCGAGCCTTCCAGTCGTCCTGACCAGCGGGTACAGCCACGTGCTGGCGAACGACGGCGCGCAGGGGTTCGAGCTGCTGAACAAGCCGTACTCGGCCGAGGGGCTGTCGCGAGTGCTGCGGTCGAGCCGCTGAGTCCCAGGGAGCGCGGCCACCCTCGGGATAGGTGGCGGGACGGGGCACGCTGGCATTGTGTTTGGTCCCGGGATGAGGTGGTGCGGGTTGATCTTGAAGACGGTGGGGTCCGTGTTCCAGGCGTTGCAGATCGCCTGGAAGGGGGTTCGCCACCGAAGTGCCTTGAGGTGCTTGGCGAAGTTGTAGGCGTTGATGAAGGCGAGAACGTGAGCTTTCAGCGCTTCGAGGTCGGGGTAGTGGAAGGCCTTGATGGTGGCGTCCTTGACGGTGCGGTTCATCCTCTCCGCCTGACCGTTGGTCCAGGGGTGGTAAGGCTTTGTGAGGCGGTGCTCGATGCCGTTCTCGTCGCAAACCCGGTCGAAGATGTGGCCCATCCAGCGCGCTGTTGGGCCGTCTCGGTACTTCGGCAGGTCGGCGAAGGCCATGCCGTTGTCCGTCAGCACCGTGTGGATGCGATACGGAAGGCGGCCACCACCTCGCGCAAGAAAGCGGCCCCGTTCATCTTGGTGTTGGCGCTGAGGAAGGCGACATGGGTGAACTTGGACACCCGGTTGCGGATTCCGACGGAAGTCGGCCACCGGTTCCAATTTGAATTCGGCTGGTGATTCCGGGATGAAGTCGGCCCTTCCGATTTGAAGTCGGCCACCCTGTCGGGGGTGGATGGTTGCTCGACCGCCGGGCGGGGTCCGGTTCCCTTTCGCGATGGGCGCGAGGAGGGAGCTGGATGCCGGCCGAGAGAGTGTCGATGCGACGCGTGCGAGAGATCCTGCGGCTGAAGTACGAGGCGGGCGCCTCCGACCGGGCGGTTGCGCACTCGGTGGGTGTGGCGCGCAGCACGGTACGGCTGTGCCTGGACCGGGTGGCGGCCGCAGGGCTGACCTGGCCTTTGCCGGAGACGCTGACGGACGGGGCCTTGGAGCGCTGCTGTTTGCCGGGCCTGGCGCGCCGGCGGGCCAGCGGCGCAAGGCCGAGCCCGACTGGGCCGAGGTGCACCGGGAGTTGCGGCGTCCGGGCGTCACGCTGATGCTGCTGTGGGACGAGTACCGGCAGGCGCAGCCGGATGGATATCAGTACAGCCGCTGGTGCGAGCTCTACCGGGGCTGGGAGGGCCGGCTGTCGCCGACGATGCGGCAGGTGCACCCGGCGGGGGAGCGGCTGTTCGTCGACTTTGCCGGGCAGGCGGTGGAGGTGATCGACCCTGCCACCGGCGAGGTGCGCACGGCGCAGGTGTTCGTCGCGGTGCTGGGGGCGTCGAGCTACACCTATGCCGAGGCGGTCTGGACCCAGACGCTGCCGGACTGGATCGGTGCCCATGTGCGGGCGCTGGAATTCCTGGGCGGCGTGCCGCGGCAGATCGTGCCCGACAACCTGCGCAGCGGCGTCTTACGGGCCAACTGGTACGAGCCCGGCCTCAACCCGACCTACCGCGATCTCGCCGCCCACTACGGCACCGCCATCCTGCCGGCGCGGGTCCGGCGGCCGCGGGACAAGATCCCATGAGGGCGAGCGACAAGGTCGGCCAATCTGAGTTGGCGCATCATCCAGCAGCGAGGTGACCAATGCCTATCACCCTATCCCGCTC
>JBHTFH010000155.1:0-4956 GCA_042666135.1 Roseomonas sp. GCM10028921
TGGGGCGGTGATCATCGGGCGGACGAACACGCCGGCCTTCTCCATGCGCATCTTCTCCGAGAACGCCCTGCACGGCCGGACGCACAACCCGCGCGACCGTGGCGTCACGCCGGGCGGCTCGAGCGGCGGCGCGGGATCGGCGGTGGCGGCGGGCATCGGCCCGGTCGCGCACGGCAACGATATCGCCGGCTCGGTGCGCATCCCCGCCTACTGCTGCGGCGTGGTGGGCCTGCGCGTCAGCCTCGGACGCGCCTCGTCCTTCAAGCCCTCGGCCAAGGCCGCTCGCGGCATCGGCTGGCAGTTGATGGCGGTCCAGGGGCCGCTGGCGCGGACGGTGCGGGATGCCCGCCTCGCCCTGTCGGCGATGGCGCAGGGCGACCCGCGCGACACCCGCTGGGCGGCGGCGCCCCTGGCCGGGCCGCCGGTCGCGCGCCCCATCCGGGTGGCGCTCGTGCCCGAGGTGCCGGGCGGGACGACGCACCCGGCCCAGGCCGAGGCGGTCCGCGCGGCGGGGCGGCACCTGGCGGCGGCTGGCTACGCCGTCGCAGAGGCGATGCCGCCCGACCCCGAGGAGGTGGTGCGCGTCTGGCACGCGCTCGGCTCGAACGACGTGTTTGGGCCGCTCGCGCAGGCGGTGGAGGAGCACGGCGACGCGGACACGAAGACCTCGATGCGGGAATGGCTCGCGCTCCACCCGCCGTCCGGGGCGGCCGACGCCCTCGACGCGCTGGTGCGGCGCGACCAGTTGCTGCTGCGGTGGCTGGAGTACCTCCAGCACCGCTCGCTCGTCGTGCTGCCGACGCTGTGCGACCTGCCGCCGCCGCTCGGCGAGGACCTGACGCGCGAGGGGCAGGCGCGGGTGCTCGGGTCGATGCGGGCGGGCCTCCTGGCCGCGGCGCTCGGCCTGCCGGCGCTGGCCGTGCCGGTGGGCTCGCACGGTCCGCTGCGCACCGGCGTGCAGATCATGGCGGGGCGGTTCCGCGAGGACCTGGCGCTGGACGCCGGCGAGGTGATCGAGGCGGCCGAGGGCGTAGTCGCGCCAATTGATCCCGCGTGGTGATCGGGCGGGACGCGGGGTTCGGCCACGGGCCGATCAAGGTCCATTCGCCGCGCGCTTGATGCAGAACAGCAGAGTGCCGAAACGCATCGAACCTCGCGCCCCGTGCCGCCCGTGATCATCGAAGTGCTCGCGCACCTCGACGATCTGGCATCGACCACAGAACTGCGCGGGGGTGCGGCGGCGACTCTCGCCCCCCTATCTCTCCCGAGCTAATGCCCAGCGCCCGCCAGACCCCCCATAGGAAGGCCAGGGAAGCCCGTCCTAGCCGCCGCGGCCGACATACCCAGCCACTCCGCAATGGCGGGTCAGCGGGGGATCTTCTCGCCACGTCGGTGAAGGTAGGGTTCGTGTTAGCCATTGCGTCTTTGTCGCTGAGGGGCTGGTCAGGCCGGGCTGCAGGGTGGGGCCCCTGCAGCCCGGCCGCTTTGCCCGATCACTCGCGGGGTACGGGGACGAGGGTGTTGGGATGATTTGTCCCACGACTAGGGCGGCGAATGTCGGCAACGGCAGTCCGCCGTTACCGACATCGACCCGGAAGCCCCGCGCGTGCGCGAGTACGCCGCAGCAAAGCCGCCCGGGTTTTTCGGGGAGACCGGGTAGGTTGTGAAACGAGAGTATCATCGGCCATGACCGATGCCCCAAAGCTCTCCCACCCGACCGTGACCGCCAGCCCCGGCCCCCTCGGCGGCTCGCGCTACTCTCATCGCGGCCCGACGGTTGACGCGAACGGTCAGGGCACGCTGTTCAGCCTGCGCCTGGAGAGGCTGGCGGGGGATTGGGCGAGCCCTGGGCAGCCTCGCCGCCTGCGTGCGGATCTGCGACGCCTGGCTCGAACACGGGGCGGCTGCCGGCGCCGTGTGTAACGCCGAGAAGAGGATAGTCACTCCCTCGTCAACAGCTTGGTCGTGCTCGTCTCAATAAAACGACGATAGCCTGCTCGTGGAGCACGAGCTCCTGAGAGGGCCTTCGCTTCTCGCTACTCTCTTCTTCCACGTAGGCATGGTGGCCTGGACCGGCGCGACCTCCCTCGCGCCGGTCCCCCTCACCCTCATCGCCACGCCCCTGCGCCGCGCTGCAGCAGCAGCCGCGATCCCCGGTGCTTGGCGTGGTGGGCGGACCGCCTAGCCTGACGACGTCAAACGGGGGCACCGCAGTCGGAGCACCGGAACTTTGGCATGACCTCAGCCCAGGTGAGCTCGGGCAGGACCAGGGGCACGAGATCGGCCACGAGCCGCCGCTGGGTTCGGCAGGAGCCGGCACACTGCAGGACCACGGATCCGCGAACTCGCTGACACGCCGCCCTAGAGCCTCCCGGGCGCGGCGAACCGGCTCAAGGTCAAGCTCCCAAGCAGACCCGTACTACACCGGCTACATCTTGCGCAGCGGCGACAAGCTCCTGCGGATCTACCTGTACGAGGCGGCGGCCGTCAAAGCGCGCGGAACCTGTGAGCAAGCCCACCAAGAGCTCAAGGGAGAACTTGGCCCCGACCCCTTCAAGGGTCGACCCTGGACCGGCCTGCATCGACACGCGCTTATGGTGATGCTCAGCCACGCATTCGTCAGCACCGCCGCGTGGCGGCGAAGCTCGTTCCACACCATCACTCTGAGGGACAGCCGCCTTACCGCCCAAGCTCGGGGCGACCGGCGTACTATGGCATTTTTGGCTGGGAGTTGCGGATCAGAGTGCGAGCGGCTCCGCTCAGCACGTCGTGCAATGACCCGTCGAAGAGCCGGGCTACTTGTTCGACGATGGCTTGGAGAAAGGCATCGGGGTCGCCCGGATCGCACCCCGTCAGACGCCAATCGCTGAAGGAGAGGCTGTCCGGGTACGAGAGGAGGTCGTCCCATTCCAGCCGATCACTGCCGGTCCACCGTTGCAGCCACACCTCCTCCGCAACCGTCCCGGCCACGCCGAACATGGCTCTTTCGGCTCGTGTGAGGCGGTCGAGTTCGCACGGGTCATAAAATACCTGCCCGTGCCAGATCTTCTCGTCCCGGCCGAGATCACGGACTCGCCATATCACTGCCCCGCAGACCTGCAGCTCAAGATGCTCACCAATAACGAAATGACCAGCCACGTGCAGAGCAGCGCGGCGCCGCTCTCGGGCCTGGGTGCGGGCGGAAGTTGAACTCGTCACCTTCACTCCTGGATCACGGGAGCATGCCAAGCCTCAGCCCCATTGCTGCAGGAAAGAGCTACAACGGCAAAGGATCGCAGGAGACTAGGACGGCACCAATCGGGGCGCCACAAACGGCGCTGTCTTCCAATCTAGCCCACAAAGGAACGAGGTTGATCAGTTTCGCGCTCTGGCAGCGTGACACCGGCCGGCACAGGGTAACATGCAGCGCTGTCGGTTTTCCTTATCGAGGTCCTTTCTCATTCTCGGTGCAGTCCGCTGATCAGAGGGGGAGCAGCCTGGCTCGGATGAGGTCGGCTCCGGCACGGCCGTACATGCGCGCTTCAGCGTCTTGAGCCGGCTGATCTGCCCCTCGGTTTGTCCATTGCTCCAGGGCAGGGTGAGCGCGCTGTGCACGGCGTCCCGGTCCCGCTGCAGGGTCTTGGCGAAGCGCCGCATGGCGTCGATGCCGGAGCGGCTGGTATCCTCGCACCACCTGTCCAGCTTCTTGGTTTTACCGCCGCGCAGGATGCCACGGAACCGCATCGCCAGTTGCCTCATGCTGGCGAACTCTGGCGAGGCGGTCTTCATGGCGTCCACTATGGCCTCCTGAAGTTCGGTCAACTGTGGGCGAGGCTTGATGCACAGCCCCGCTGCCGTGAGCGGAGAAAGCGGACGGCCGTTGGTTGGGGCACGTGGCAGGGGCAGGGCGGTGTCCTGGGTTGGATAGCAGGCCCGCCCTCCTCTCGGCGCCGCCAGGAGGCGATGAAGCGCGCCAAGTGCGTGTAGCAGCCCGTGTAGCCGAGACGTTTGATCTCGGTGAACAGGCGGGTCGCCACCGTACAACCCTCGGCCCAGCGCCGGGTCAGGTGGTCCAGAAAGAGCGACGGAAAGGCCGAGGTCGGGGTGGGAAGATTGCGTTGGGGCAGCGCTTCCAGCCGGATCCAGCGGTCCACGCGCCGCCGGCTCAGGTCGAGCTCGTCGGTGATGGCAGTGGCCGTCCTCCCGGCGTCGTAGAGGGCCCGCACCTGCTCGAACAGGCCCTCTCTGACCTGATGCAAGCCGGCCCGGCTCTCCTCGACCTCTGCTGGGGCCGAGGTGCCTGGCCTGAGAGGGCGGCCCAGCTGCTGCTCGATCCGCTCGCGCAGGTTCTGGATCAGGTGAAAGCGGTCGGCGACCTGCCTCGCCTCCGGAGCACCTGCCCGGGCACCCTCGGCGTAGAGGCCGTGCCGGTCGCGGCTGATGACCCTCACCTCCGGATGCCCCTGCAGCGGCATTGTTACATTGTTTGGTGACCAGGCGAGTTAGGCCGCACGGCGGAGCTTGCGTGACCTTACGCCGTCATCTGGGCACACGTTTCCTGCCGCCAGCTCCGAAAGGCTTTGGCGCGCTCACGCCGGTATTGATCGGCGGCCATCAGGTGCCGCTGCGGACGGAATTGGCCATAGATCATCGCGTGCACGGACCGGAACCGCTGGGCTTGTCGGGGTGACTTGAAGCGCTGCATCGCGCGTTCTCGACGTCGGGTCGGCCTGTGGGAGTTCTCGGCACGATCGTCCAGGTAGCGGCTGGTCCGATGCCGAACACCGGGCAGGACCTCTCGCTGCGCAACGCCATAGCAGCGGAGCCCATCGGTGACGATCTTGCGGGGCTTGTACTTGAGGCCAGCCAGCAGGCGCTTCAAGAAGCGTTTGTCTGCTGTGGCATCGCGGCGCTCCTGTACCGGGATGTCGAGCACGACCCCGTGTTGGTCCACCGCGCGCCATAGAAAGAAGAACT
>JBHTFH010000156.1:0-4932 GCA_042666135.1 Roseomonas sp. GCM10028921
GCGCTTCATCTGCCGCTCTCGTCGTCGCGTCGGCTGGTGCGAGTTCTCCGCCCTGTTGTTCAGTCCCTTGTGCTGGCGGTGCTCGACGGAGGGCATCACCTCCTTCTTCGCGGCGCCGTAGCTTGCCAGCTTGTCGGTGATCATGACACGTGGTGGCCGCATCTGCCGCTTCAGCAGCTCCTGAGTAGCCGCTTGGCCGCTTGCTCGTCCCCTCTGCTCTGTACCAGCACGTCGAGCACCATCCCGCCCTGGTCGACGGCGCGCCATAGCCAATGCGTCACGCCGTTGATCTTGAGGACGACCTCATCCAGGTGCCACTTGTCACCGGCTCGAGGTAGCCGACGACGGATCCCGTTGGCGAAGAACTGGCCGAACTTGCGGCCCCATTGCCGCAGTGTCTCGTGGCTGACCACGATGCCGCGGAAGGCCAGCATTTCCTCCACCATCCGCAAGCTGAGCGGGAAGCGGAAGTAAAGCCACACCGCCTGGCTGATAATCTCGGGCGGGAAGCGATACCCGGCAAAGCTAGGGCGGGCGGGAGCGGCCATCTCACCCAACTACCCGGGGGTGATCCCATCGGGCAAGCTGGCGACCGGCCAAGTTGACTGTGCCGTCGTAGGAGCCGACCGGGGCAGAGCACCGCGCGCGAGTGAGGGCCGGAGAGGGCGGCGAGGGATCAGCCCCGCAGCAGCCCGTGGCGCGGGGAGGCGAGCAGGGCCAGGACGAAGAGGCCGGATAGCACCACCACGATGGAGCCCGCGGTCGAGGCGTTGAGCATGAAGCTGATCTGGATGCCGGCTACGACCGCGAGGCAGGCGCTGCCCACGGCGAAGGCCACCATGCGCCCGAAACGCGCGGCCATGAGCAGGCCGATAGCACCGGGGGTGATGAGAAGGGCGACGACCAGGATCACGCCCACGGCCTGGACCGCCGCGACGATGCTGGCGGCGAGCACGACGAGGAGGAGGAGGCGCAGGCGATCTGTGTTCAGGCCGGTCACGCGGGCCTGGGCGGGATCGAAGCAGAAGAGGAGGAGGTCACGGCCCCGCACAGCGAGGATGGCAAGGGCGGTGCCAGCGATGGCGAGGGTCTGCCACAGGTCCTCAGTCTCGATGCCGAGGATGCTGCCGAAGAGGACGTGGGAGAGATGCACGTCCGACCGCACTTGGCTGAGCATGACGAGGCCGGCGGCGAACATGCCGCTGAAGACCACGCCCATGGCCGCGTCCTCCTTCACCCGGCTGACGGCGCGGACGGAGCCGGCGGCGAGGGCGCAGGCCAGCCCCGCCGTGAAGGCACCGAGGACGAGGGGCAGGCCCAGCAGCCAGGCGCCGACCACGCCCGGCAGGATCGCATGGCTGACCGCGTCGCCCATCAGCGACCAGCCCTTCAGCACGACGTAGCAGGACAGGGTAGCGGAGAGCACCGCCACCACAAGCCCCACCAGCAATGCCTGCTGCATGAAGCCATGGGTCCAGGGCTCGATCAGCGCGGTCATGCCGCCATCTCCCGCCGGGCGGCGCGGCGCGTGGCCAGCACGCCGTGGCGCGGCGCGAGCACCAGGGCGGCGAGGAAGACGAGGGCCTGGGAGACGACGATGACACCCCCGGTGGAGCCGTCCAGGAAGTAGCTGGCATAGGCGCCGACGAAGCCCGTGGCGGTGCCGATGGCAGCGGCGATTGCGGCCATGCGGCCGAAACGGTCGGTCAGAAGGTAGGCGGTGGCGCCGGGGGTAACGAGCATCCCGATGACCAGCACCGCGCCCACCGCCTGCAGACCCGCCACGGCGGTGGCGGCCAGCAGGGTTAGCAGCAGCAGGCGCATGGCCACCGGACTGCCGCCGATGGCCGCGAGCTGCGTGGGATCAAAGAGGGAGAGCATCAGGTCTCTCCCCTTCACCGCCAGCACGACCAGCACCGCCCCGGCGATGACCGCCATCTGGAGGATGTCGGCATCGGCGATGCCCAGGACGTTGCCGAAGATGATGGTCTGCAGCCGGACGTTGGAGGGAAAGAGCGATAGGAGGAACAGGCCGGTGCCGAAGAAGGCAGTGAAGACCACGCCGATCACTGCGTCCTCCCGCAGCGGCGTGCGCCCGCGAAGTCCGGCCATGGCTGCCGCGGCCAGCAGGCCGGAGGCGAAGGCGCCGACGGCAAAGGGAATGCCGCCCAGCCAAGCTAGCACCACACCGGGCACCACCGCGTGGCTCAGCGCATCCCCCATCAGGGACCAGCCCTTGAGCACGACGTAGCAGGAGAGAAGCCCCGCCAGGGCGCCCACCATGGCGCTGATCCCCATGGCGCGCAGCATGTAGTCGTAGAGAAAGGGGACGAGCAGCTCCTCGCTCATCAGGCGGGCTGCTCCACCGGCCGCCGGATGGCGGCCGCGATGCCGCTACGCAGCGCGTCGCCGAAGGCGCGGCGCAGGTTCTCCTCCGTGAAAATCTCCTCCGTCGGCCCCGCGGCTAGTACGGTGCGGTTCACCATCACCACGCGGTCGCAGAAGGTCGGGATGGCGGCGAGGTCGTGGGTGGAGACGAGGACGATCCGCCCCTCATCCCGAAAGCCGCGCAGCAGGGCGACGATGGCCGCTTCCGTCGTCGCGTCCACACCGGTGAATGGCTCGTCCAGTAGCAGGATTCCCGCCCCCTGCGCCATGGCACGGGCAAGGAAGACGCGCTTGCGCTGCCCGCCGGAGAGTTCGCCGATCTGGCGTTCCGCGAGATCGGCCATGCCCACGCGGCCCAGCGCCTCCGCCACCGCCGCGCGGTCGGCGGCGCGCGGGATGCGGAGGATGTTCATGTGCCCGTACCGGCCCATCATCAGCACGTCCCACACGGAGACGGGAAAGGTCCAGTCCACCTCCTCGCTCTGCGGCACGTAGGCCACGCGGTTGGCGCGCAGCGCGGCCTCCACCGGCTCCCCGCCGATGGTCACCGCGCCGGCGCTGGGGCGCACCAGCCCCATGATCGCCTTGAACAGGGTGGACTTGCCCGCGCCGTTCACCCCCGCCAGCCCGCAGACCGTGCCGGGCGGTAGACGGAAGCTGGCGTCCTGCAGGGCAGTGTGGCCGTTGGGATAGGTGACGGACACGCGCGCCACCGCCAGTTCCGGCGCGGGAGAGGCCATCAGCGCGCGGCCCCGAAGGCGCGCAGGATAGTCTCCGCGTTGGTCTCCAGCAGGCGCAGGTAGGTCGGGGCGGGGCCGTCCTCGGACGTCAGGCTGTCCACGTGCAGCACGCCGCCGAACTCCACCCCGGCCTCGCGCGCCACTTGGCGCATGGGGCGGTCGTTCACCGTGCTCTCGCAGAAGACGGCTGCAGGCTTGGTGCGGCGCAGCGTGTCGATCAGGGCGCGCACCTGGCGCGGCGTGCCCTCCTCCTCCGCGTTAATGGGCCAGAGATAGGCCTCGCGCAGCCCGTAGGCCTGGGTGAGATAGCTGAAAGCGCTTTCGCAGGTCGCCAGCACGCGCCGTCCTGCGGGAATGGCCGCCAGACGCTCCCGCAACCGGGCGTCCACGGCGCGGATGCGGTCCGAATAGGCGCGGGCATTGGCGGCGAAGAGGTCGGCGCGGGCCGGATCAAGCTCCGCAAGCGCCTTGCGGATGTTCTCCACATAGACCAGCGCGAGGGTGGGCGACATCCAGGCATGGGGGTTTGGCTGGCCGTTATACGGTCCCTCGCTGATGCCGATGGGTGCCACACCCTCCGTCAGCACCGCCTGCCGGACGCCGCGCACGCGTGTGAAGAAGCGCTCGAACCAACGCTCCAGCCCCATGCCGTTCCACAGCACGAGATCCGCGACCCCGGCCCGCACCACGTCCTGCGGTGTCGGTTCGTAGTCGTGGATCTCGGCGCCAGGGCGGGTCAAGCTCTCGACCACCGCGCCGTCCCCGGCCACGTTGCGGGCCATGTCCGCCAATACGGTGAAGGTGGCCACCACGCGCTTCGGCGCGCCCGGCGCACCGCTTTGGGCCAGAGCCGGGGCGGCCGTCGTGCCCGCGAGGAGAAGGGCGGCGAGGAACGGGCGGCGGGGCAGCGTCATGGCGTCTCCGGTCGGTCAGCTCGTGGTGCAGCCCAGCCTATATGGTAACCTGCAGGCTTCTACTTCAAGCATAGTCAACACGATGTAGTGCATGCTACATAATGCGCGGGTGTTTGCCATGGGGCGTTGGATCGGCTAACCTTGAGATGGTGACCCTCCCCCTCCGCAGCGGGCCCCCGGAGGCCCAGCCCGCGCTGCCGGACGAGCCCTCCCAAGCTGCCCGCCACGCCCGCGCCCGCACCGCACGGGCCAGTGTGGTGCTGGAAGATTACGTCGAGCTGATCGACGACCTGCTGGTCACGGCCGGTGAGGCGCGTGCCACCGACATCGCCCGCCGCCTTGGCGTCAGCCACGCCACCGCCATCAACACCATCGGCCGGCTGAAGGCCGCCGGGCTGGCCCACAGTAAGCCCTATCGCGGCGTCTTCTTAACCGAGGAAGGACACGCCCTGGCCGAGAAGGTCCGCACCCGGCACCGGCTAGTCGTGGACGTGCTCGTCGCCATCGGCGTGCCGCGCGACGTGGCCGAGACGGATGCCGAGGGCATCGAGCACCATGTTTCGGAGCCGGCCCTGAGAGCCTTCGAGCGCTTCCTGAAAGCGTAAGAACGCGGGGCAGGCGCTGTCCACAGCATCAAGTCGCGGAGGCAGGCCCAGCGGTTTCTGTCGGCGCACAGCACGATCTACGGTCGCTTCTGCTCACGACAGCATGTGATAATCGCGGCACAGCACCGGCGTGCCCGCGCTGCGGTCTTCCGGGGGCATTGATGCTCCTATAGAGGTCAAGCAGGGACTTGTGCTGGGTTGGTGGCTCTGGGCGTGCGGCAGAGATAGCCGAAGATTTCCCGTGCCACGAATCGCTTGAGGCAGCGGATGATCTCTCGCTTGCTC
>JBHTFH010000157.1:0-4910 GCA_042666135.1 Roseomonas sp. GCM10028921
GGCACGCAGGCTGGCCTTGGCCGAGGCGGTGGTCGTGGTCAGCGGTCCTGGCCGTAGGGAGGCCAGATGCCGGAAGGGCGCCATTGTGCTGCGGATCGTGTCGAGCCGCTCGCGTAGGGCTGCGGGGGCACCGACGATGATGGCCTTGAGCGCCAGCATGGCTTGGGTCCGCGCCTTCACCGCCGTATCGCGGGCGATCTTGAGATGCCGGATCATCTCGACCTCACTCGCGCCGGACTTGGGCAGGGCTGTTGCCTGCCCGCTGAGCACGGCACGAGCGGCAGCCTCGGCGTCGAGGTGGTCCGTCTTGCCATGTCGGCGACGCTGCCCGCGGTCGGGACGGCTGACCTCGTGGACGGCATGGCCCGCCTGGCGAAGAAAGCGCGCCAAGCCGGCGCCATAGGAACCCGTGCCCTCGACGCCGAAGGTGCGGACAGGCCCGAGCGATCGGGCCCAGGCTTCGAGCTCGCGGTAACCGTCGGACCCAACCCGGATCGTCAGCTCCCCGAGGCGGGCACCAAGCCGCGTGATGGCCACGGCGGCGTGGGTGTGCTTGTGGGTGTCGATACCGACGATGATGTCGGTGGGCCCGGCTTCACTCATGCCACCTGCTCTCCCTGGGTGCACTGTCCCGGCGATCCAGCGGGCGGACAGGACTGTGACGGGATGGACGGCCTCAGGCTCCTATGAGGTCACTCTCCCGCCGATCGTCGGGGTCGCCTGGCAGGCCGACACGTCGGTGCGATGACACGAGGTCACTCAACTTGAGGGTCAGACCTGCCAGACGATGCTAACAACCTCACAGTCAACTTGCTGGCCTCTAGGCGATGAGGCTGGCTGATCGGCAGCGGGATCAAGGGCGATCAAGCCCGCGCGGCGACCCTGCTGATGCCGGACCACACCTCGAATGCGCGCCCCCATGCGGCGCGGTACTCGCTGGCGGTGACGTGGTTGCGGCGAAGATGAAAAAGGTTGTTGATGCCGTCATGGGCGAACTGGGAGCGCTGCGCCTGGCCGGCGAACCTGAACCGCTTCATCTGTCGTTCTCGTCTTCGCGTCGGCTGGTGCGAGTTCTCCGCACGGTTGTTCAGCCCCCTGGGCTGGCGGTGCTCGACGGAGGGCATCACCTCCTTCTTCGCGGCACCATAGCTTGCCAGCTTGTCGGTGATCATGACCCGGGGTGGCCGCGTCTGCCGCTTCAGCAGCTTTCGAAAAAGCCGCTTGGCAGCTTGCTCGTCCCGTCTGCTCTGCACCAGCACGTCGAGCACCATCCCGCCCTGGTCGACGGCGCGCCATAGCCAGTGCGTCACACCGTTGATCTTGAGGACGACCTCATCCAGGTGCCACTTGTCACCCGCCCGGGGCAGCCGGCGCCGGACCTGGTTGACGAAAGCCTGGCCGAACTTGCGGCCCTATTGCCGCAGTGTCTCGTGGCTGACCACGATGCCGCGGAAGGCCCGCATTTCCTCGACCATCCGCAAGCTGAGCGGGAAGCGGAAGTAAAACCACACCGCTGGGCTGATGATCTCGGCCGGGAAACGATACCCAGCGAAGCTGGGGCAGGCGGATGCGGTCATCCCACCCGACTACCCGGCGGTGGACCGCTCGTGCAAGCTCTTGGCTGGCCAACTTGCCGGTGCCCTCCATCGGGCCGAAATCAGGAATGCTTCCGTCGCTACGCATTCGCTCGTCGATCTCGGGGGGGCGGCCAATCCCGGTGACCTTGGAATGGAGGTGCTGGCGCTCGACGGTGCGACGCTTCGGTTCGTCGTGCATGCCCGGATCGGAGACGAGGCGGTGTCGAGGGCCGTGGAAGCGGCGGCACGGATCCTGAATCCGGCCTGCGAGGAGGCCACCTGACAGGCCGCCGCCTGCGGCCGCTTGCCAGCGGAGGCGACATGCGTCTCTCTCTCGCCACGCCGGCAGCACGAACCGGCAAGGATCCGAAGGGGAGCAGGAACGGGATGACAGGCAACGATTCCACCGGCGCCGTCGCGTGGGTCGGTCCTCTCGACCTGTTCCGCATCGGCATCGGGCCATCGAGTTCCCACACCATGGGCCCGATGGTCGCCGCAGCGCATTTCGCCGTCCTGCTGCCCCCGGGCGTCGAGCAGATTGAGGCACATCTGTACGGCTCCCTCGCCCTGACCGGCCGGGGCCACGCGACCGATACGGCTGTCCTCCTCGGCCTTGCCGGCGCGCGCCCGGACGAGATCGATCCGGACGATGCCGCGGTGACGGTGGCCCGGATCCGCGCGCGGCGGCGCCTGACCTTGCCGTCCGGGCAGGAGGTGCCGTTCGACCCCACTCTCGGCATCCTCTTCCATCCGCGCGAGACGCTGCCCCTCCACATGAATGGCCTGTCGTTCTCGGCCAGGGGTGGGGGCGGGATGCTCGAGCGCGTCTACTACTCCGTCGGCGGCGGCTTCGTGCTGGACGAGGGAGGACATCCGCTCAACGGTCCCGGCGCTGACCCGGCGCCCGTTCCTCTTCCCTTCGCGAATGCGGGGGAGCTCCTGCGCGGGGCGGCCGGGGCCGGCCTCTCGATTGCGGAGCTCGTGCGCCTGAACGAGGCCGCGGCGCATCCCGGGCGCGACCTTTGCGAGGGCCTTGCCTCCATCTGGTCCGCGATGCGCGCCTGCGTCGTGCGCGGGCTCGCCGCCGAGGGCGAGTTGCCCGGGGGACTCCGTGTGCGCCGCCGGGCTCCGGCCCTCCTGCGGCGCCTTGAGGCGCGGGCCAGCGCGAACGAGCTGGACCCGCTTGGCGCGATGGACTGGGTCAACCTCTGGGCGCTGGCCGTGAACGAGGAGAATGCGGCGGGCGGGCGCGTGGTGACGGCGCCGACGAATGGGGCCGCGGGGATCATCCCGGCGGTGCTGCACTATTACGACCGCTTCGTCCCGAGCGCTTCCCCGGCCGGTATCGAGACCTTCCTTCTCGCGGCCTCTGCGGTTGGCGCGATCATCAAGCGCAACGCCTCCATCTCCGGTGCCGAGATGGGCTGCCAAGGTGAGGTCGGATCCGCCTGCGCAATGGCGGCAGCGGGCCTAGCGGCGGCGCTCGGGGGCACGAACGCGCAGGTGGAGAACGCCGCCGAGATCGGGCTCGAGCACAATCTCGGCCTTACCTGTGATCCGGTCGCCGGGCTCGTCCAGGTACCCTGCATCGAGCGGAACGCGCTCGCCGCGGTGAAAGCGATCAATGCCTCCCGCCTCGCCCTGCATGGCGACGGGACGCACCGCGTCAGCCTCGACCAAGCGGTCGCGACGATGCGCCAGACCGGACGGGACATGTCTCACAAGTACAAGGAAACCTCGCTCGGAGGTCTCGCTGTTAACGTCGTTGAATGCTAACGCGCCATAGACACGGCAACTGGATAGCTATGGCCGAGTACAGACTGGGTCCGACTGTAGCGCCGTCGGTCCCACCCGTGTCGCGTCACGTGTAAGGCACTGCCATACTCACCCGTGTCCGCTTCGGAGCAGCCTCGATACGCCGAATTGAGGCCTGTTTGGGCGCGGAGCAGCCGATACGCGGTGGCTCCTCTCCTTCCCCCAGGCGAAGCCGGCCACAGGGGCGTGTGATCATGACGCGCGCCTGGCGGGTGAGCGGCGATCTCCTCTTCCGTCAGCCCGTCGGGAGCGCCGAACTCCTCGCTCCAGAAGCTGTCCGGGCCTGCTCCTGAACCGCCCCGGGTTCCCTGGAGGCTCCAAGTCTTGAGAGGATGGAGCCATGACGAAGAAGACCTCGAACCGGTAATCGCCCAAGGTTCGGCAGCGGGCGGTCCGGATGGTGCTGGACCATGGAGGCGACCAGGCCTCGCTATGGGCGGCGATCCTTTGGCGTTGGACGCAGTGCGTCCAACCGGCTCGATCGCGCCTAAGATCGGCTGCACGACGGAGACGCTGCGCGGCTGGGTAAGGCAGGCCGAGCGCGGCCAGGGCCTGCGGGTGGGCCCGACCAGCTCGGAGGGGGAGCGGATCAAGGCTTTGGAACGCGAGGTCCGCGAACTGCGCCAAGCGGATGAAATCCTGCGCAAGGCGTCGGCCTATTTCGCGGTGGCGGAGCTCGATCGCCGCTCGAAGTCATGATCGCCTTCATCGACGATCATCGCGAGGTCTACGGTGTCGAGCCGATCTGCAGGGTGCTGCCGATCGCCCCCTCGACCTACCACGCCCATGTTGCCCGGGGCGCTGACCCGGCCAAGGCCTCGCCTCGCACCCGACAGGACCTCACGCTCATGGAGCAGATCCGCCGGGTGCATGCGGCCAACTTCGGGGTCTATGGCGCCCGGAAAGTCTGGCGGCAGCTCGGGCGCGAGGGCATCGCGGTGGCCCGCTGCACGGTGGAGCAGCTGATGCGGAGCATGGGGCTACGCGGCGTCGTGCGCGGGAGGGAGACGCGGACCACCGTCTCGAACCCGGCGACCCCGTGTCCTGCCGACCTGGTGAACCGGCAGTTCCGGGCACCGGCGCCGAACGTGCTGTGGGTGTCTGATTTCACCAATGTCGCGACCTGGCAGGGGTTCGTCTATGCCGCTTTCGTCATCGACGTCTTCGCCCGCGTTCGGCATGACCTCGAACCAGTGGCGGCCATGCCTCACCGTCGGTTGGCGGGTGTCGCGAACGGCTCATGCGGGGTTCGTCCTCGACACACTGGAGCAGGCCATCCAAGACCGGCGTACCGTGAAGGGTGGCCTGACGCACCATAGCGATAAGGGATCGCAACTTGGCTTCAACTGATCGTTGCAACGCTACCCTGAACCGATTTCAGCGCTGCGTCGAGCGCCTCGGCGGGCGTTTTCCATCCGAGCGTCTTGCGCGGCCTGCTGTTGAGGGCCGCGGCCACTGCCGCGAGGTCATCAGCGCTGTGAACGCTCAGATCCGTGCCCTTCGGGAAGTACTGCCGCA
>JBHTFH010000158.1:0-4796 GCA_042666135.1 Roseomonas sp. GCM10028921
CCGCTGCCCCTTCATCTCGGCCAGGAAGGCCTCCGCCTCTGCCTCTATGGCTTGCGCCAGCAGCCGACGGGCCCCGCTCCTCAGCACCGCCGTCAGCGGGTCCTCCACCGTCTCCGGCTGACGAAGCGAAACCACAGAAGTGGAACCACAGTGGTATTGTTCGTCATGGCGTATCGCTCCTTCGGGAGGTTCAGGCAGGCTTGTCACCCACCTCGATACGCCGCCCCTCTCACACTGCCATCATCCAGGTTCGGCCATAGCTCCGGCTTCTCGCTGCGCCCGTCCTGAATGCGGATCTTCTGCTTTCGGCCTAACCCGGGCATGACGGCTCAGCGCCCGCCGCAGACGTTGGTGAGTCTCGCGTCGGGATGCGGAAGCAGATATTGCTGATGCAAGGATTGCGACCGTCAGACTACGGCGACCGGTGTGATCCGGACATCCAGACCGTTTCAGTTTCCTGTGATGAGCCCCTTAATCCGGCTAGCTAGCGTGTCCAAGGCGAATGGCTTTGTCAGCATGTGCATGCCGGGCTCCAGATGGCCGTGGCTGATGACGGCGTTCTCCGCGTAGCCCGTGATGAACAGCACCTTCAGACCTGGCCGCACCCCCCGTCCCGCCTCGGCCAACTGACGCCCGTTCATGCCCCCGGGCAGGCCGATATCGGTCACCAGGAGGTCGATCCGTGCGCTGGACTGCAATACTTCCAGTCCGGCCGGACCGGCTGTGGCCTCAATGGCTGTGTAGCCCAGTTCCTCCAACACCTCGGTGACCAGCATCCGCACGGTCGGCTCGTCATCGACCACCAGCACGGTCTCGCCCTGCTCGGCTCGTGACGCTTCGGTCCGCTTGGCGGCCTCCGTGACTTCCGCGGCTTCCGCCTCGCCGAGGTGCCGCGGCAGGTAAAGGCACATGGTCGTGCCCTGGCCCAGTTCGGAATAGATGCGGACCTGCCCGCTTGACTGGCGAACAAACCCGTAAATCATGGAGAGGCCGAGGCCTGTGCCCTGGCCGATGGGCTTGGTTGTGAAGAAAGGGTCAAAGGCGCGTTCAATCACCTCGGGCGGCATGCCGGTTCCGGTATCGCTGACGCAGAGCGAGGCGTACTGGCCAGGAGGCAGGTCACGGTCCTGCGCAGCCTGCTGGTCGAGCCAGCGGTTGCCCGTCTCGACCGTCAGCTTTCCGCCATTGGGCATGGCGTCCCGGGCATTGATGCACAAGTTCAGCAGCGCGTTCTCAAACTGGTTCGTGTCGACCAGAGTGGTCCAGAGCCCGCCTGCTGCCACCACCTCCACCACCACGGCCGGTCCCATGGTACGGCGGATTAGATCCTCCATACCTGCGACCAGCCGGTTGATGTCCGTGGGCTTGGGATCGAGCGCCTGCCGACGCGAGAAGGCGAGGAGCCGGTGCGTCAGCGTCGCAGCCCGCTTTGACGCTCCCTGGGCCGCGACGATGTAGCGCTCCAGCTCGCCGGTCCTCCCCTGCGCCACCCGCGTCCGCAACAGTTCGAGGCTACCGGTGATCCCAGACAGCAGGTTGTTGAAGTCGTGCGCGATGCCGCCCGTGAGCTGGCCCACGGCCTCCATCTTCTGGGCCTGGCGCAGTGCCTCCTCGGCCTTCATCCGCTCCTGGACGGCTTCCTCGATCCGCGTCTCCAGCGTGAGGTTAAGCTCGCGCAGATCTGCGTTAGCCTTTTCGGTGGCCCTGCGCGCCTCCAGGAGCTCCTGCTCGTACCGCCTGCGGTCAGAGGCATTGAAAATCGTGACTCGGATGAACCGCACCCGCCCGGCGCTATCGCGACGCTCGACCGCGTTGACCAGCACGGGCAGGCGTGAGCGGCTGGCACAGACGAGATCGAGTGCGACCTCATTGAAGAAGCCCTGCATCCGCAGCAGGGGCGCGAAGTGGGTCTCGTAGTAGATCTTCCCCGCGATATTCAGGAGATCCTGAAAGCGACGCCCGACGAGCTGGTCGCGCCTATATCCCGTCCACGCAATGAAGGTCTGATTGGTCTTGATAATCCGGCCCGCAGGGTCGGCAGAGAGGTAGCCGCACGGGGCGTTCTCGAAGAGGTCCTCAAGGTCCTCAGCGTCCTGCGACTTGGAACTGGGGATGTCTTCTTCCAAGGTGCAGGTCTCAGAGGAAGGCTCTCATGGCGGCGATGGTCTCCTCGGGGGCGCTCAGGTTCGGGCAGTGCCCGGTGGCCTCGAGGAGCACGAACTCACTGCCGGGAATGGCGCGGTGCACGTACTCTCCAACGCAGGGTGGCGCGATCACGTCCTCCGAGCACTGGAGAATGAGTGAGCGGGCCCTCACCTCGGCCAGATCCGCGCGGTTGTCGGAGAGGAAGGTGGCCCGGGCGAAGCGCTTTGCGATCTCCGGATCCGTGCGACAGAAGCTGTTCGTCAGTTCCTCGCCCAGCTCGGGGCGGTCCGGATTGCCCATGATGACCGGCGCCATGGCGTGCGACCAACCCATATGGTTGCTGTCCAAGAACTCCAGAAGCTCGTGAATCTGCCCCTCGCTAAAACCGCCGACATAGTCTCCCTCATCGACATATCGGGGAGAGGGGCCAACAAGGACGAGCCTGTCGAAGAGATCGGCAGCCTTTCTAGCGGCCAGCACCCCGATCATGGCACTCACGGAGTGACCCACGAACACGCCGCCCTGGATCTCCAGTTCCCGGCAGAGCTCGACCACATCCTCGGCGTATCCATCCAACGAGGCATACTTTTCCGGATCATATGCCGAAATATCGGACCCGCCTGCGCCCACATGGTCGAACAGCACGGTTCTGTAGCAATCGGCGAATGCTGGCGCGACGAAACGCCACATGTTCTGGTCACAACCGAAGCCGTGGGCGAAGACCATCGCCTTTGGGCCGAAGCCGCTCACCTTCACGTTATGCCGCCGCAGAACAGACAACGCTCATCCTCCTGCTGCATACCCGCTGAGCGGCTACTTATAGCAAAACAAGCTGGGGCAACAGGCGCCCAGGCGGACGGCCGTATAAGCCGCGCCGGACTCGCATTTGGGTGGTGAAGTCGGACCAGCCCACCGAAGCAGCTCCCGAGCCGGACCCGTCATCCTGCCGTAGACAGCCTCCAGTCGCAGCGGAAGCTTCTGGGTCTACCAACGGATTCCTGCATCTGCCCCACCCCGGTGCGAGACCGGTCACGCGCAACCGTCTGCTGGCCGCTCTGCCGCCGGACGACCTCGCCCGGCTCTGGCCGCGGCTGGAGCCCGTCGAACTCACCCTCCGCCACGTCCTTTCAGGTGCCTGAGGAGCCCATCATGGCAGTCCTCTTCCCCGAGAATGGCTGGGTGTCGATGATGGCCCTTCTGGTGGACGGTGGCGCGGCCGAGGTGGGCATCAGCGGGCGGGAGGGCATGGTCGGCCTGCCCCTGGCTCTCGGCGCGGATACCAGTTCGGTCGACGCCATAGTCCAGTGTGGCGGCACGGCTCTGCGGCTGAGCGCGGACGTCCTCCTGGAGGAACTAGACCGCATCCCGGTCCTGCGCCCCCTCCTGCTCGCTACGCCCTGGCCCACCACGAGCAGGTGACCCAGACGGCGGCCTGCAACGGGCGCCACGTGCTGGAACAGCGCCTGGCGCGCTGGTTGCTGATGGCGCACCACCGCGCCGAGGGCGACGAGTTCCCGATGACCCAGGATTTCCTCGCAACGATGCTCTGCGTCCACCGCCCCGGCGTCAGCGTCGTGGCGCGGATCTTCCAGCAAGCAGGCCTCATCCGCTACAGCCCGGGGCAGATCACGATCACCCACCGTCCCAGGCTAGAGGCGACTGCCTGCGAGTGCTACGGCGCCGTCCGTTGCCGGTTCGAGCGCCTGCTCGGCACGCCAACGAGCTGATCATATCCGGCCCCGATGTGCGATTTCGGACAGCCAGGGGAACGCCTCGCGTTACAGGCTGCGAAGCGATGCTCACTCTGCTCCCCTCCGGCGCTGAGACCAGAGTGGCCGACCCGGTCCCCCACGGGGCCGACGCGGTGCGCATGGCTGCGCTCGAAGTGGAGAACATGGCGCTGCGGGCGGAGGCGGCGCGGTCCCGGCAGCTTCTGGAGAGCGCGACCGACTACGCCATCATCACGCTCGGTACCGAGGGCCGGGTCACGAGCTGGAGTGCGGGTGCCCGTCGACTGCTCGGCTACGCGGAAGAGGAGATCCTGGGCCGTTCGGGGGAGCTCTTCTTCATGCCCGAGGACCGCGTGGGGGGCGCCTTCCGTTCCGAGCTATGGCAGGCCTTGGATCAGGGCCGCGCCAGCAACGAACGGTGGCACCTGCGGAAGGACGGCTCGCGCTTCTGGGCCAGTGGCGTGATGTCTCCGCTGCTCGATGGCGGTGGCCGGCCCAAGGGCTTCCTGAACATCCTGCGCGACGGCACCGAGAGCCGGGCGGAGGTGGAGCGCCGTGCCCTCGTCGAGGCCGAGCTGCTCCATCGTGTCAGGAACACGCTCACCCTGGCCCAGGCCGTTGCAGTGCAGACGCTGCGGCACGCCGAGACACCCGAGGCCTTCAAGGTCGCTTTTACGAGCCGCCTCCGGGCCCTGGCACGCTCGCACGAGATGCTGGCCCAGGGTGGCAGGGACGGGGCGCCGCTGGCCAAGGTGCTCGAGCGTGCCCTGGCGCCCTATGAGGGGCCGCCCGGTCGGGTGGTTCTCGAAGGCTCACCGGTGAGACTGGCCTCCGCCGCGGTGGTGAAGCTCAGCCTCGCCTTCCACGAGCTCGCCTCCAACGCGGCCAAGTACGGCGCGCTGTCCGCGCCGGGCGGCGGTG
>JBHTFH010000159.1:0-4765 GCA_042666135.1 Roseomonas sp. GCM10028921
GTGGGTGGCCGCGACCGCCGGAACGGCGTCCTTCGCAGCACTCGATGGCCGTCGCGATCAGTCCCAGGATCCTTCTGTCCACCTCCCCCTCCATGCCGAAGCCGCAAGGATTGGGAGGCAGTCAGCAGACCCTCAGAACAGGGCTCCTCAACTCAGGGTAGTAGTGGAAACCGCCTCTTAGGAACTCCTCCATCGTCAAGGTCACGCCAGGGCAGGTCTCGCGAAAGGCTCGGATCGCCGGGGTGCCGGATTTTGTGGTCACCGTCTAGTCCGCGCTGATCGGCCCAGCAGGGCTACCTGTGGCAGTGCAGGATCGGCTCTCCGCCGCCGTTCAGAACGTGGACGCCGATCCCGCGGTCCGGCAGCGCTTCCTCGTGGCAGGTGGGCAGACGCTGGCGAACACGCCAGCTGGTGCGCGGGAGAGCACGGATTGTGAGCGCCCAATGTGGAAGGAAGTGGTGCAGTTGTCCGGCGCCCGCATGAGTAGACGGAGCGTAGAGCCCCGCAAGGCTCACAATGGGTACGAAGCTGCCGGACCCCGATGTTTCGACCCCATACGCTTGGCACCCGGTTGAGGGATCGGCGGCTCGTTGTGAGAAGACCACCTCAGGTCTGATACCGCCCCGCATTGGAGCTGACCCCCTCAGTTTGTCGGAAGGCAGTGCAGGCAGGAAGTCGGGCTATAAATGCGGGTCAGCTTCTAGGCGGACCGGTATGATCGCGACATCGGGTAATAATTCACGGCAGAATCATCGCCGATAACGGCCTTTCTGCTCCTGGGTCAGGGCGCGGAGAAGCAGACATACGGCAGCAGGTCTCGCCTCAACACTGGCGGCCCGAAGCGCTCCGTCAACGCGGACGGCCTTGCTTCTGTGCTGGAGAGCAGATGCGTGATAGATCTAGGAGGAACCTACTTTGATGTCTGCACCGTCTACTCCTGCTCGGAAGTTCGACCCGGCACGGGCCGATGAGTACCAGACCCAGAGCCGCCCAGTCCTGGCCGCGAGTTGAGCGGCAGCGCTCATCGGAGGACCCGGCTGCGCCTTAGCGCAGCCAGGTTCCCGAAAATCAGAAATTTACTCGCTCTGGCCCGAGAGAAGGAAGTTCCCGGCGGTGGGCGAGGACGCTCCAGCGAGCATCACGCGATCATCCTGCCGGGTCCAGGCGGCCGACGCTGTGGCCCCGACAACGTACTGATCGTCACCACCAGAGATCTGGCGGCGCTCTCGACCGGTCTCATTGCTGGAGGTGTACCCAGCAGGCTGAGTCCAGCTAGGCAACGCGGTGCGGCCGCTTACAAGATAGTCACCTTCGGCGAAGGCGGGGGCACCGCCGGCGATCAAGCTGCTGACCAAGGCAGCGGCGAGGATCTTGCGCATAGTGTTTCTCGGTTCAGATGTTGTCGGGTGAGCCGGACGGCTCGGGTGCCCGGGGTTGAGGGGATGGCCCACTTAGCCACGCTGGTCACAGTGGACGGGGGGATTTGCAACGTGGTTTCACTGGCGCTGCGGTGGAGTCCGTGATCGAGGCAGCGAGGATGAAGAAACTCGGCCTGCACACTGACGTTCTTTTGCGCAGGGTCGTTTCGGCTAGTTACGTTAGAGCCTTGCCAGCAAATTTGTGCCTGCACGAAGACCATCAGCTACGACGAGCAGTCCTGGCCTCCTTTACCGGGTGGCTGGCTCCCCCGGGTCGGCCCGGCAGCGTTCTCGCCGTCGGGTGATTGTTTGATAGCCTGAGGGTAGCATTATGGTCCCGAAAGCTGCCCGAAAAGTTCACGAAACTTTGGTGAAAAACCGACCCTGGTTCCACCGATGTCACTGGTCCATCAGGCCAGGATCTCTGCTGGGGAGGGCTGCGCTATGCCCGACCAACGGCCATCAGCCTATTTGTTTGATGGCTTCTGCCTGGACTTAACCCGCGGATGCCTTCGCGGGCGAGACGGTCTTGAACTCGCGCTCCGTCGAAAGTCGTTTGAAACCCTACGGTTCATGGCGGAAAACGCCGGACGACTGGTATCCCGAAGCGAGCTCATGGAGGCGATGTGGCCAGAAGCCATCGTCACGGACGACAGCATCACTCATTGCATCGCTGACATCCGGCGAGCGTTCGGGGCCGATGGCCAGCGGATTTTAAAGACGGTGCCCGGGCGAGGCTACCTCTTCGCGGAGCAGGTGACACGCGGTGATGCGGCCTCTGCTCGGCTGTCGAGAGATATCGCCGCCGGCGTCCCTGGCATGGCCTCGGAGCATATGTCGGGACCGCCCAGCCTGCCCCTGCCAGAGCGTCCCTCCATCGTTGTTCTTCCCTTCGACAACTTAAGCGGTGACCCGGAGCAGGATTACTTCGCGGACGGCATGACAGCGGAACTGACTTCTGCCCTCACACGGGTGCACTGGCTCTTCGTGATCGCGCGCAACTCAGCCTTCACCTACAAAGGCAAGGCGGTCGACGTGCGGCAAATAGGCCGGGAACTCGGGGTTCGCTATGTCCTGGAAGGTACCGTTCGCAGGGCTGGTGAGCGGGTCAGAATCGCCTGTCAGCTCGTCGAAGCGGAAACAGGCGTTTACATCTGGGCCGAGCACTTCGATAGCGTGCTGGGGGACGTCTTTGACTTACAGGATCGCCTGACGGAGACCGTGGCAGGTGCACTCGAGCCGAGCCTGAACCAAGCCGAGGTCCAACGGGTAAGGCAAAAACCGACCGACAGCCTGGGTGCTTACGACCTCTATCTTCGAGCACTGCCGCACCATTACGCGCAAACACGCGAGGGCAGCGATGCTGCGCTGAACCTGCTGCGCGAAGCAATCCGGCTTGACCCCTCATTTGCCCTGGCCAAAGCATTCGCCGCCTACACGATGATCATGCGCGAGGTTCAGGGATGGATCATGCCCGACGAGCGGGAGGAGGGCGCCAAGCTTGCCCGCGAGGCGCTGTCCGACGCGAAGGACGATGCGACGACACTCCGCCTAGCAGGTCAGGCAGTATCCTGGCTGGCACACGACCGGGAGCACGGCGTAGCAGCGATCGAGCGCGCCCTCTCGCTCAACCCCAATTCAGCACAGACCAACGGCGGCGCCGGCTGGACCTTGCTCTACGTCGCACAGCCGGACAGGGCCATAAGCCTGTTCCAGCGCGCCATGCGCCTCAGCCCCCTTGACCCGGAGATCTCCTACTTTCTGTCCGGCCTGGGCTACGCCTACATCATGACGGGGCGCTATAAGGAGGCTCTTGCATTCGGCCGCAGGGCAGTGGCTGAGATGCCGATGCGTGCCACCGGGCATCGTGTGGTCGTTGTCGCCCTGCATACCTTAGGCCGGATGGAAGAGGCGATGCATGCCGGGGAATACTACATGCGTATGTGCCCTAATGGGGCGCGTGTCTTCGCGTCCCGGATCATGGGCGAGTTCGCCGATCCCGCGTTCCACCATGTCATGATCGCAGGATTGCGCGGAGGCGGTCTGCCAGAGTGATCTTAGCTGCGTGGTTCGCGACCGGGTGGAACGCTCGCCCGCCGCGCTTTCGCGCAGGCCTATCGCAGGCGCCAGACTGTTGAGTTCATGGCATAGGTGATGGCGTTCCATAGGGCAGCCCGCAGAGCGGCAAGGTTACCAAAATCCTGCCTTGGCAAGAGCCGGGTCAGCACAGCCTGTCCGCCGGTGGCGAGCCAGAGATGTGCAACTGCGCAATCGCTTCGTCTGAGAGCGCAGGCATGAGAAGCGCCTGAAGCATCGCTACCAAACTAGGCGAGCCGCTGAATGGGTTTGGAGTTGTCGAGCGGGTCCGGATGGTCCGTCCGGGCATCAAGGTTCCTCCGCCCCACGGTTGAATGAGACATCCCGCAAGCGGACGATATCCGCAGATGGGGTGCACGATGACGACAGAGACGATGGACGCGGCCGCTCCTGGGCGGGGTGGCCGGATGTAACGGCAGCGCAAGCGTGACGCGGTGCTGCGGCTGCTCCGGGGCGAGGACCTGGAGACGGTCTCGCGGGCGCTGGGGGTCACGGCGGCGACCCTGAGCGGCTGGCGCGACGCCTTCCTGGCTGCTGGTGAGGCGAGCCTGGCGACGCGGCCCAGTGACGGCGAGGCGCTGGAGAGCGAGCAGCTCAAGGCGCGGCTGGGCGAGATGCTGCTCGAGCGCGAGCTGCTGGAGGCCAAGGTCGCGGCCCTTGAGGGTGGCCGCCCTTTGGCCCTGCGGAGGTCACGGCCATGAGCCTGACCGCCTCGGCCAGCAGCGGCAGGCCCTATGGCCTGGCCCGGGTATGCCGGGTCTGGCGGGCAGCCCGGGCCACGATCCTCCGGCATCGCCTGCCGACCCGGACGGAGCCGCCCAGGCGACCTGGGCCGGGCGGGCCGATGCCGGATCGTAAGCGAGGCCAACAGACCCTTGGCGGTTTGACCTAAGGGTCAGCCCGCTTCGGCGGCGGCCCAGCACCAGGGCATGAGTTCGTCGATGCGGCTGTTGGGCCAGCCCTCGACGAGGCGGGTCAGCAGGTCGGTGAGGTAGCGCTGCGGATCGACGCCGTTGAGCTTGCACGTTTCCACGAGGGAGGCGACGGCCGCCCAGCGGGCACCCCCGTCGTCGCCGGAGGCAAACAGATACCGTATTGGGCCGTTCCAGGGTGGTGGCGATCTTGAGTGATCCTGCGCAACCCTCATGGCCCAAGGGGTCGGATGGTCCGGCCCCGGACTGGAGGTCACGGCTATGGGGCACTTCGTCGGCGTTGACGTCTCGCTTGAGCTGTCCAGCGTTTGCGTGGTC
>JBHTFH010000160.1:0-4747 GCA_042666135.1 Roseomonas sp. GCM10028921
TCCGCAGATCGGGATGGGCGAGGCGGACCACCCGGTCCGGGCCGCGACCGCGTTCCCGGCGCAGGCGGGCGACGTAGCTGCGCCCGGGCTGCGCGTCTTCCGGGGCCGCGGGCGTCTCGCCTCCGTGCCCGCGGCCGTCGGGCCGCGGCGTGAAGCCTCGCAGCCAGGAGGCGCCGACGACCACGAGGGGATCGCGCCAGCGCTCCCCCACGGCCGTGGCGGGCGGCGTCGTACCGGCTGCCTCGCCCGGGGCAGGCGTCCCGGCCGCGGCCTCGTTGCTGGGCGCGACCGGCCGAGTGCCCCTCGCCCCGTTGTTGTCATCGCCGCTGGTTGCGGCGTTCTCAATGTGTGACATGCGGGCTCTCCGCTGAGCGCCGCCAAGTCAACTCAGGCCCCACGAGGGGGAGCGTGAGAGGGGCGGCACTTGTGCCCGCCCTCGAACGCTCCCTCGTGGGGCCTGGGTATTTCTGTTCTTCTACTCCTGCGCGAAGGATGTGATCTGGCGGCCACATGCATATGTGAGTGACCGCCGAGACGTCGCAGCTCAGATACCGAACTGGTCCCCAAACGTTTCGGTGGAACCATGTTCAACGCCTGCTTCATCCTGATGCGCTTGAACGCCGACCTTCTGGCGCTTACAGCGGAAAGTATGGGCACTGCTTGGGTGCTGTTGGCAGCTGGCGCAATGTGGCTCCCCCAGGCATCCGCACGGCCGGACAGAGACCTGGCGGTCCTCGGCCTAGATCAGATGCCGTCGTCGAGGCTTGAGCTGCGAAGAGCCTACTGCCGCGCCGCTAAGGATGCGCATCCGGACGCCGGGGGCAGCGCGGACGCATTTCGGGCCGTGACGGATGCGTTCGGGCGGCTGACCTCGGAGCGGCTGGGATAGGTCCTGTTCTGCCCGACTAGCTGGGCGGGTGCTGGTTCCAACAGGACCTCGGACCTCCCGCCTGGAGCAGCGCAGCCGGCCACCTACCACGCGATCTTCGACCACCTCCGGCCGATTGTCTGGCGCATGATGCGGACGGGGTAGGCCTGCTCGGCCCAAACGCAAGCCGCCCCACCGGCAGGGGGTCCGGCGGGGCGGCGGATCTATCCGATCAATCCGGACGGCGGCAGAACGGCAGTGGGTGGTCCAGGTTGCTGGCTCCCTGGCCATGAGCGCCGGGCGGTTCAGGTGCGACAGGCGGGGGAATGCGCGCTTGGACGAACGCCGGCGGGCAGGTCCAGGGTGTCAACGGGCAGAAACCGTTCTTCCGGCAGGGAATGCCCTGTGAGGTTCCCAACGGCGCGGAGGCGCAGTCAGGGGCTAATTACCCGCACCGTGTCAGCGCACAACGGCCTGGCATCAACCCGGTCAGCCGCGACCTCGAATGCCACACCAGCCGCCTGGGGGTGCTGGTTGAGA
This sequence comes from Roseomonas sp. GCM10028921, assembly GCA_042666135.1. Taxonomy (GTDB): domain Bacteria; phylum Pseudomonadota; class Alphaproteobacteria; order Acetobacterales; family Acetobacteraceae; genus Roseomonas. The sequence goes on from JBHTFH010000160.1 coordinate 1,409, forward strand.
GTACCGAAAACATACAGGGCAGCGGCCGCAAACTCGTACATCAGTTCATCGCGGCTACCACCACGTATGACACGGCTGTTCGCCACCGATCTCACGCGATCACACAGCCTTTGGAGTTTAGCGACCGGCTCACCTGGTCGGTCCATGAAGGCATCGCCAAAGGCGGACAGTCTGTCACGATCTCCTCTGAACTGAATGTGCTTCTGACCATCCACAACGATCCCAATGTGCAGTTCGGATGCCATCGAACCCTCTCAGTCGCTCTCTGAAGGCCACCATGGCCATCCCAGACGGCGCACTGCACGGATAACGTTACAACTCTGCGCGAATTTCTCATTTTTTCGATATATGCAGAATTGTGAGGCCGAGCTGGCATGCTGGCTCCGAACGACTGCGTTGCATGGACCAGCTTGAAGCCAGAGGAGCACCATCGGCGTGTCTGTGGTCTCGCGAGCCGGACATACTCCGGGCGTCCGAGCTCGAGCATGTGGTTCAGTGCGCCGACAGCAATGGCTATCTCTGTCGCGCGGCGAGTTCTGGGCGACAGTGGATGCCCGGGCACCTGGGGCCGGTAATCAGCTTGCCGAGTGGGTTCACCACTACAACTGGGACCGGCACCGTCACGTCGTTGAGCTCTGGCCGGAACGAGGTGGCTGGGCCAGGCTGACCGGATGTCGAGCCAGCCTACCACCTACCCCGGATACCGGTTCCCAGCTGAGGTCATCCACCATGCCACTTGGCTCTACCATGTGTTCAGCCTGAGCCTGCGCGACATCGAGCTGATCCTGGCCGAGCGGGGCGTGGTGGTGACCCACGAGAGCATCCGTCGCTGGTGCCTCCGCTTCGGCACGGACTTCGCGGCCAAGCTGGGCAAGCGGCGGCCGAAGCCGGGTGACGTCTGGCACATGGATGAAGTGTACCTGAGGATCGGTGGCGAGCTCTTCCATCTCTGGCGTGCGGTGGATCAGCACGGCGTGGTGCTCGACATCCTCGTGCAGGAGCGCCGCAATGCCGGGCCGCCAAACGCTTCTTCAGACGCTTGCTGGCCGGCCTCAAATACGAGCCGCGGCGCATCGTGACCGATGGGCTCCGTGAGATGCGGATGAATGACTTACTGGTCGGAGCCGTTCTCTTCGCCTTCATCGTCCTCTGGGCGGCCATCATGGCGGCGGTGTTCAACTTCGATCGTATCACGGCCTTCCTGCTCCGCCCCTTCCACCACCGGCTGTTCCCGCTCGCCCATCGAATAGCCAAGAGTCTCCGTGAAGAGCCTGGCACCTGGACTTTCGAGCGCGAGCGATATCGCGCCAAGCATGGACCGTCGGGCCTTTCGATCTACACGGGCCTGGCTGACGCGTCTGGCCTGCGCTTCGAGACAAACGTGGGCGAGTGGAAGCCGAATTTTGTTGAGCGCAGGATCGTCCGCAACGCCCTGGACCGCCTTGCCCGCGCCGAGGTGAGTGATCTGGCTGCGAGCTACATGGAACCGAGGGATCGAACCGATCGCCTCCGGCTCTCCCACGAACCGGTGGAACGGCTCAAAGGATGGCCGCAATAAGGGTGGGCCAGGCCTTTCACGGCCGAGTAGTCATAACCCCACCCGCGCCGCCGCATTGTCCACGAACAGGCTGCCCCGCCGGATGTAGCCGCGCAGCACGGGTAGCGACTTGTGCCGGCTCTGGTTCTGGATGTGGGCTTCCGGCACGCCGGCGCGCGCCGCGGTGGTGATAAAGCCGCTGCGGAGCGAGTGGCCGGCGAAGGCGGTCGCATCGTAGCCCGCCGCCTCGACGCAGGCCTTTACCACCCGGGCCACGTCGCGATCGGACAGGCGCGCGGCGCCCAAGCGATCGTGCCGGTTCACGCTCCGGAAGACGGCGCCCTCCTGGATGCCGGCCCTGTCCAGCCAAGCGCGCAGCGCCTGTACCGGGCAGGTGCGCTCCGAGCTGCCGAAGGGGATGCCGATCTCAACACCACGCCCCTCCCCGTCCGTCTTGGCGCGCCTGATTGTCAGGACCAACCCCTCGGGGACAAAGGCCAGATCCGCCACGTCAAGCGCCACCAGCTCCGACCGGCGCAGCGCCGCGGCGAAGCCCACCAGCAACAAAGCCCGGTCCCGCACGGCGCGCAGGCCCGGTCGCTTCGCCAGCACGTCGGCCATGTCGCGGATCACGGCGGCCACTGCCGCATCCTTCTTCCGCGGCGCCGAGCCGTGGACGGCGCGGATGCCCTGCAGCGTCTTCCGGATCGCGGGATGGCCGGCGTCCATGCGGTGCCCGGCCAGCCGGTGCGCCTGGCCGATCGCGACAAGGCGCAGCGCAAGGGTGGCGGCCCTCAACGAGGACGCGCGCGCCGCGAGGTAGGTGCCCACCGTCTCTGGCGCGGCGGGGAGAGCCTCGCGCCCGTTTGCCTCGTACCAGGCGGTGAAGTCTGCCCAGGCCGCCCGGTAAGCGCGCCGCGTGTCCACCGAGGTCACCTCTCGCGCGTAGTCCAGCGCCTCGGCCGAGAGCGAAGATCAGGGGCCAGAGCACCGACAGCAGCGGCAGAGGCCAGCTCGCCCATGGTGGAGCTCTCCATCGTCAGAAATCGAGGCGGCCTTGCCGCGGATCATGCACGGGGCCGCGCTGACGCCGCTCCGGAGAGGGTGAGGGCGTCTCATCCGGGCGCGGTGCAGGGGGAGGCGGCGGTGGTGCCTCCATCTCCGGCTCGTTTGGCTGGTCCTTCTCCCAGCGCGCGGCCCGCGCCCGCCGGGCTGCGGCATAGGCGGCCTGCTTTCGCTCCTGCTCAGCCAACCAGGCGGCGCTGACAGGGACGCGGGCTGGGGGATCGGGCCGACCCATGGTGGGGGATCCTAGCCGGAGCTCTGGTGTCCGATGATACCTCATTGTCGGACACCAGAAGAGTGGATGTGCGGGAGAGGGCGGCCCTGACTGGGGCGATCGCGCTCCTCTTCTGGGATGGGCTCGATAACAGCCTCTGCAATAGTTCCGGGCTTCTCGGACTGTCTCCGCCCCTGCAGCCTAGTGGCTAATTTCCGACAGTGACCTCAAGCAGCCCTTTGCTGGCCTCTGTCCTCAGTCAGCGTGGGTTCGCGCAGTGGCAGCGGCGTTCAGGCCCGTTGCCAAGCTCCACGCCGGCACGGGGAGGCCGTATTCGGCGCTTCCGGGGTACATAGCCGAAGCGTAACATGCGTGCGCCGGGTACCTCGGTTCACGCGGCTCCCCGGCGGGGAGGAACCCATGCCATCAAACTTGGCCTTCGGCCGCTGGGCGCTCGCCCTCGGTCTCGCACTCGGCCCCGCACTCGCCCAGGCTCAGCAACAGCAGCACGACCATAGCCATG
>JBHTFH010000161.1:0-4719 GCA_042666135.1 Roseomonas sp. GCM10028921
CGGTATCGGCCGCATCCACGATCATACCCTGGGTCTTGAGCATGAGGGTGACGCCGCGAGCCGTGGTGAGGTCGTCTTCGACCAGCAGGATGCGCATGGGGTTTGCTCCCGAATCCGTGACCAACCTTTAGCGCAGCTCAATGCAACCTGCAATTGTAAATCTTAATCTGGACGTGGTGTCTCGATAATGGGACAAACTCTCCGTCACGCCAGTAGGCTGCTGGATGAGGCCATTTCAGGCCTGCTGGCCCGACCTGCCAGCTTCCGACTGGGCCTAGCGCGCACAGGTGTGGACCCTTTTCTTGGAAGAGTCTGCAACTTCCGGTTGCGTGTTCCTGCCCGGCCTAGTCTCTGGTCGGCGCCCTCGGGACCACGCTGGCCACCTGCCAAGGGCGCCGCCTGAGCGGCTCTCGGGCCCGGCTCGACCCCTCTCTGCCTCAGGCGTTTCCGACCGTGACGAAGTCCACACCCTGGGTCTGGCGCACCACCTGGGCAAAGAGGCGGAGCGCGGCAGGCCCGCCATCGTCGTCGAGGTGACCGGCCTCTACCTCCTCGGCCAGCAGGCAGGCGTGCTCGGCCAGGACCTGGGCGGCCCGGTGAAGGGCGGCGCGCGCGAGATGGAGCTGGAGCTCGGCCGGAAGATCGTTCCAGGCCAGGAACTGAGACGGGTTCGGAGTTACCGCAGGGTGCGACGCGAACATGAAGCTTGTTTGCTTCCCAACAGCGCCTTCCTGGACGGTCATGCCCCTCTCGGGTGCGCGTTCCAACATGCCGAACGGGGGTTAACAGGGCGCTGACCGCGGGATGAACCTCTTTCACAACGGGGCGAGCCAGCCGCCCTGACGCGAGAGCCTGGGCTATGGGGCGCCCCGGCCTCGCATCAGCGCTGAACAGGGCCGGATTCAGGGTCGGCTAAGCACTCGCGTGGCAAGCTCCTGCCCGGATCGCAACCAGTCGGGTCCTGTGCCATGAACGTCAGCCCTGCCCTTGGCGGCCTGCCCACCGAAGCTGGCCGTGCGCTGCTCTCGCGCCGGGCGGAGTTCGTCGTGCCGACCCTGCCGTCCGCCGCCGCGGGCGTGACGGTGCAGCTCCAGGTTCTCGCGACGCAGTCTCTCCTGAATCTGCAGGAGGAGTTCGGCAGCACCTCGGGGGGTGTGTCTGCAACTGAACTCCCTGTGTTCCCGAGCACGCCCAAGACGGCCCAAGCCCCGGCAGGCAAGGATCGTGCCTCGAAGGGGTTCGTGGCCCAAGAGTACGACAAGTTCCACGGCCAGTCGGTGGGGTCCGGGCAGTGCGTCGCCCTTGTCCAGGCCGCCAGGCCCGAGGTGGGGACAACCAGCGGCTGGATCCGCGGCAGTGCCGTGCGCGGCAACAGTGACCTCCAGCCCGGCACGGTCATCGCCACCTTCAACGGCGCAGGCGGGTACGCGAACGCGCAGGACGGCAGCAGCCACGCCGCGATCTATCTCGGCCAGGACGAGCACGGGATCCAGGTTCTGGACCAGTGGGCCGGAAAGCCCGCGGCCGTGCGGACCATCAGCTGGTCAAAGCCGGGTGCCAGCCCCTCCAACACCGGAGAGCGCTTCCACGTCGTCGAGCGGGCAGTCTAGAGCTGCGTGAGCCGATATCTGGGCGAGCACTCGCTCCGGGGTGGCACTCGCCCCTGAGATGGAGAGCTGGCCCGGGCAGTGCATGCCGGGTCACACCTCCACGCTTGCCGCGACGGAGTTATCCTGGCGGGAACGCGGCTACCTTCCCAGGAACCTCGGTCCGCCGCGTCCTACCGGCTCGAACGGCCGGAATCGAACTCAGACGTGGTCCCAGTTGTCCATGTCAGCGGCGTTGTCCGGCTGGATGGCCCACCAGGCGTATGCAGCGACGCAACCGCATAGACCAAGGACCCCCACGCACATGTAGAACACGGTCATCTCGTACCCACCTTTTTGGAGGAGATGCCGGTATGCCTCCCCAGTCCTTCACAGGTTGTGAATGAGGTTGGGCGACCCCCGAGCACTGGCGGCTGATCAACACATCTCGGCGCTGGTCGATGCGTCGTCCCGCCGGCTCCTACCACGGAGATCCGGTGCTCACCCGAGCCGTTCCCGAGTCCCGCAAGGCTCCCTCGCCGCGCGGCTCTGCGCGCTGGACATGCGTGTAATGAAGCGTGCCCGGTGTGAGGAGGTGGGCAGCGGGGCGAGGGGAGGGGAATGAGGCGCGGTGCTCGCCTAGGGAGGGCTCCTCATCTCACATGTGAGGAACGGCTCCTCTACCCTGCGGGACGGCGCCGAATCGGGCCTTGTGGGGGGTGCCGCGAGGTGGAACACCGGGGTCACACCAAGCCCTGCGAGAACCGCCAAGATGGCCCTCTCCTCCAGCAACGCCACCTCCTTCCCGCGCGAGCTCCGCTCCGTCCTGGCCACCGTGCAGTGCCTCTCGGAGTACGCCGGCGAGCAGGGCGACACCCGCAGCGCCGCCGTGCTCCGCCACGCAGCCCTCCTGATCGAGGCGAGCCTCATGCCCGTTCGTGCGCCAGCCTCCGTGCCGGCGCGCCGCCCGGCAGCGCTCGGTGAGGCGCGCGCCTGAGAGGGCTGCCCTGCCGAGCCGGGCAGGGCGGGCCAGCCCTGGTCCGATCGGCCACGGGGCCACTCAGTCGTCCTGGATCTCGCCCTCCAGCTCGTCGATGACGGCGCGCAGCTGGGCGGCGATGAAGGCGCGCTGCGCCTCGGCCTCTCCCGCCCGCCCGGGAGGGAGTTCCTGCGCCTCGACCATGGCCATCAGCCGTCTCCCGTTCTCGGCGAGCACCATGCGGCGCATGCCGCTCGTCCGCAGCCCCTCGAGTCCGACCGAGAGGCTCGTCCGGAACACGGCGCGCAGGGTCTCGGCCGAGAGGGTCGGGGGGAGATGCATCGGGGCTTCGTCGCCGGGCTGAGGCGAGGCGCCAGGGGCCGCTCGCGTCAGGAGGATCAGGGCGACGCATGAGAGAGCCCCGAGCCCTGCCGCAGTCAGCAGGAACGCCGCTCGTAGCACCTCGTTGTCCAGAACTGCACCGAGCATGGCGCGGGGGCTCGATCACCGGTGGGCCGCCCAGACGCGGGCATCCTTCCCGCCCTCCGAACCGGATCCGGGGTGCGCGCCCAGAATAACGGAGCCGGGTAAAGAGAGCGCTAAGGAGGCCCCCGGCGCAGGCCGAGATAGCTCTCGGCCGCCTCATAGGCCTCCTGGGCACCGCGGTAGCCGCAGGGGGCGGTCGCGATCACGACCTCATCGGCCTTCACCCGCCACCACCACGCCCTGCTGCCATGGCCGCGGCGCTCGACGATGATCTCGCGGTCGCTGCCCGGCAGCGGGACCGGGGGCACGACCGGGGAGCCAGCCGCCGCCCGGCCTCGGGGGCCGGAGAGGCGGCGAGGGGCAGGCTTGGCCGGCCTCGCCTGGGAAGGGCCGGGAGGCGTCGGGCGATCCTGGATCCAGCCGCTCATTCGTTCGCCGCCGCGCGCGGGCGAGGCATCCTCTCGGGCGGCATCCGGCTGCCCGCCAGCGAGTAGACGAGGGACAGGCGCTCGGGGCGCAGCACCGGGGAGAGGGGGCTCCGGACAGGGATCACGGGAGAGGGCTCCTCCGACCGTGGGTCGAGCATGTCCTCGATGCTCTCGACGGCGGCCAGGGCCTGGACGAGCCGGGTCCAGCGGCGGGAGCCGGCAGCCTCGGCGCTGATGACCTGGGAGAGGCAGCGTAGCGCCTCGGCGGTCGCGTGCTGGAGAGGGCAGGGGGTGGGTAGGGCGGGCGACATCTTGTCTGATCGGGAAAAGGACGATGGAAGGGGAGAGGGACAGGTCCCGGCGCGCCAGTCGGCGGGGCGCATCGGGCTGAGCGCGGGGGCTGAGCGCGGGAGGTGCCCTGGCGTCAGCTCCACCACAGGGCGCCGCGAGCCCGCCAGCGGCGGCCCGCCTGCTCTGCCCCGATGGCGGCGCCTAGCGCGGCACCGGGACTGGGACGCGCTGTGTTGGTGCTCAGTGGCCGAAGCGCTCGCGGGGAAGTCGGTCCCACCGCTCGTTGCTGACGGCGGTCTTGACGAGTAGGCTGACGACGACGAGGGCGGCGGTGCCGAAGATGAAGGCGAACATGCAGGAGATCCGGTTGTTTGCTGAGGCGCTCACCTAACCGTGAGTTGTCCTGCGGCATAGGCCATTCGCACAGGCACGATCACGGGAACGTGAATGGGATCGCGGGTGTGACAATCCTGCACGGCAGCAAAAGCGCGGATTTTGCACGTAGGGCAGGGAAGGTGCCTCGGCATGTCAGGCGTGGAACAAGCACCTGGGCACCTGTCATCGGGCGGCGCGCGTCGTTGGCGTTCCACGCTGGCTGGGAGCACATCGTAGGGTTCACCCATAGGCATGGAGGCTATGGGCTGTGGCATCGATCCGGTTGGAAGAAACCTGTCACGAGCCGATGCTGGTCTGCTGGTCTGCCGACCTTCTGGGCCCGACGAGGTGTATTTTCGCTCTGGACCAGGGCCGGGTTACCCTGGTGGCTGATCGCGGGACCGGTGCCCGCTTGCTGGGTAAACTAGGCCGGAACCATCTAATTGATGCAGGCGCAAACAGTATGCAGTCCACCGCAACGATGCCTGCTCCCGACCGCATGACGCTCGAGGAGTTCCACCACCGCTTCCCCGACGAGGAGACGGCGCGGGCGTGGTTTGAGCGCGCCCGCTGG
>JBHTFH010000162.1:0-4628 GCA_042666135.1 Roseomonas sp. GCM10028921
TCGCCACCCGCTACGAGAAGCGCGCCGCCAACTACCTCGCCATGGTCCACGTCGCCATGCTGCTACTATGGCTCTAGCCTTTGCAGAGACGCCCTAGGCACGACAAACCTTTGAGAAGCGTGCCTGATGAGTTGAGAAGGGACGCTTGCCATTTTGAGGAGTTTCGTAGCCCGGGGCCAGGTCGATGATGCCCTCGGTGAGCGCCGCGTCTTCGTCCGCTGCGCAGGGCACCTTGCGCTGCGTCGAGCGGTGCTGCCCCAGCACCGCGCAGGCTCTCCGGTCGGACACGCCGAGCTGTTCCCTCACATGCCTGACCGCCGCGCGACGACGGGCGGGGCTCAGTATTTTCCCGAAGCCGCTTCCTTCAGGATCACCTTGTCCAAGGTCAGGTCCGAGACTGCCTTGCGCAGCCGCGCATTCCCACGCTCGTCCGAGGCGGTGCCTCGAACCCCTCAGCCGCTTGCTTTGGTCCAGCTTCAGCCCACCGAACTCGGGGCGCCAGCGGTAGTCTCCGCCGGCGTCAGGCCGGAGGGGGCGGTCGGCTCCGGTCGAAGACGTGAACATGGGTGTCGCAGGCACCTGGCGGGACGCGCATCAAGCTGCCCCCACAAGGCGCAGGCGCCGGGCGGAGTCCGGGTTCACGGCGCCCTCTGGCACGCGGCCGGCGGTCAGCGCCTCCACCTGCCGCACTGTATCGAATGCTTGGTGATGGGCCGCTTCGGGGGGTCAGCCCGACGATATGGGGCGTGGCGATCACCCTGGGGTGCCGTGCCAGAGCGGGGGCGGGCATCTGGTCCGGCGCTTGGCCGACGTCGAGCGCCGCCCCGGCCAATTGGCCGCTCTGCAGGGCCTGCTCCAGCGCCTCGTCGTCCACCAGTTCGCCGCGCGAGAGATTGAGGAAGAAGCCTCTCGGCGCCATGGCCGCGAAGGCGGCCCGGTCCATCATCCGCTCCGTCTCCGGCATCGCGGCCGCTAGGCAGAGCACGAAGCGGGACCGGCGGAGCAGGTCTCGCAGCGGCACCTGCTCCGCGTCGTCCAGGGCCGGCCGCGGATCGGTTACCAGCACCCGTACGCCGATCGCCCGCGCGAGCGCCGCGACGCGTCGGCCGATCGTGCCTTAGCCGATGATCCCGAGCGTGCTGCCGGAGAGCTGCGCCCTCATTCGGATCGGCGGCGCCGCGCCGCGCCGGTGATCCCCGACGGACCGGCTGATGCCGCGCGCGAGATCGACGAGGAAGCCGATCGCCAGCTCCGCTACCGAATTCACAAAGCCCGGCGAGGCGCGGCATATCAGCACGCCCTGCCGGCTGGACGCATCCACTGCCACATCGCTGATTTCGACCGCCACGCGCAGCAAGGCCGCGAGGTCGGGCAGCGCCTCGAAGAGCGCCGCCTCGCCTGCCGCCTGACGGTCGGAGACGATGAGGGCGCAGCCTTGCGCCAGTTCCACCATGCGCGCCGTGTCGAGAGGCCGTCCGGTCTCATTGAGGCGACCCTCGCCGAGGGCGTGCAGCGATGCCAGCGCATCCTCGCCGTAATACCGGTCCCGGTCAGGAGCAGCGCGGGTCAGCAGGATCCTCAAGGACGCTCCCCCTTCGGCATCGGTGCCCGCGTCACGGATGCCCGGACGACGAGGCTAGGACTCAACACGAATTCCCCCGCCGATAAGGCGGGATCGGCCGTCCGCTGCGCGATGCGCTCCACCATCAGCCTGGCCATCTCCTTTAGGGGAGAGCTGACCGAGGTGAGTGCTGGCGAGGTGTAGGCCGTCAGCGGTAAGGCATCCATTCCAATCACCGAAAACTCCTCTGGGCAGCACAGGCGGGCCTTCTGCAGACCGGCGAGCAGGCCGATCGCCACCATATCGTTCACCGTCACGAGCCCTGTCGGGTGATCGGGATGCGCCACGACCCAGGCCGCCAATGCCTCGCCGATCTCTGCCAGCTCGTTGTCACCGAACGCGGATGAGCCCTGCCCTTCCAGTACCGCCGCGCGCGCCCCGGCGCGCCGTGCGGCCTCCTGTAAGCCCTGGATCTTAGCGGCGCGGCTTAGTGTTCGCCCAGCGGGAGACAGAAAGGCGAGGGAACGGTGCCCATTCGCCGTCAGATGCTCGACTGCCAGCGCGGCGGCTGCGGCGTGATCGACCGAGACATGGTCAATCACCAGCGGCATGCCGGCCTCGGCATGGTTGTCATACCCGACGGCCACCAGCCCCCGCCCGGCCAGCCCCGCCGCGTCCTGCAGGCCGGAGGCGGAGACCACGATAGCGCCCCGGACGCCGTGCGAGAGCAGGTCGTCGAGAAGGGACCGCTCAAGCTCCGGATTGCGATAAGTGTAGGAGACGATCAGGCGGTGGTCGTGGGCCTCCCGCGCGGCGATCTCGATCTCGCGCGCCAGCGCGGCGTAGCTGCCGTTGGAGATGGAGGGCACCAGGAGCCCGATCATCTGGGCCTGGCCGGTGCGGAGCAGGCGCGCGGCCCGGTTGGGCTGATAGCCCAGGGCGACGATCGCCCCTTCCACCCTCAGGCGTGTCTCGGCCCGCATGCGTGATGCCCGCCCGTTCAGGAGGTTGGAGACGGTGGCGATCGACACGCCCGCCCGGCGCGCGACATCGACGAGGGTGGGGCCAGCCTGCACGCGGTCAGCCCCTGGTACGCCGGAGCGGGCGGCAGGGAAGCCGAGCCCTCACTGGATTCGGATGTTACGGCTGCGGATAACTTCGCGCCACTTGGCGTTCTCCGCGGCGAAGTAGACCGGAAACTCCTCGGGCGTGCCGACCGTGGGAGTGACGGCCAGGGTCCGGAGACGCTCGACGATCTCGGGATGATTCATCGCCGAGGCGACAGCGGCGTTGATGCGGCGAACCACGGGCGCTGGCGTACCAGCAGGGGCGAAGAGGGCAATGTGCTCCACCACCTCGTAGTCCGGGAAGCCTGCCTCGGCGAAGGTCGGCACGTCGGGAGCGAGATCGCTGCGCTGCTTCGTCGTGACCGCCAGGGCGCGGACATCGCCCGATTGCAGGAAGGGGATGACGCCCGACGCGGCCTGGAACACCATCTGCGCCTCCCCCTGCAGCACGCCCTGCAGGGCGGGGCCGCCACCGCGATACACGACGTCCGGCATTTCGATGCCCGCCTGCTGGAAGAACATTTCCGTGGCCAAGTGGGTTGAGCTGCCGACGCCCGAATTCGCGTAGAACAGCTTCTGGGATGGGCGCTTGGCGACTTCGATGAACTCCTGGAGGGTTCGGGCCGGCAGGTTCTTCGGCACAACCATGAAAATCGGCATGGAGGCCACGAGGCCGACACCGACGAAGGCGCGCTCGTTGTCGTAGGTCAGCGGGTAGAGATGCGCGCCCATGGCGTAGGAGCTGTTAGGCGTGAAGAGCAGGTTGTAGCCCTCCGGCCGCGCGCGGGCGACAAGGGCCGAACCCACCGTTCCGTTCGCTCCGCCACGGTTGTCGACGACGAAGGGCTGCCCCGTATCGGTTCCCAGTCGTGCCGCCAGGAGGCGCGCAACGGTATCCGTCGAGCCACCTGCCGGGAAGGGCACGGTGATGGTCACGGAACGGCTGGGATAGCTCTCCTGCGCAGAGGCTGGATGCGGCAAGGCACCGGCCAGGGAGCCAAGGGTCACGGCGCCGCAGGTGCGTCGGGTCAGGAACATTCGTTTGGTATCCTGTCGTTTCCTGTGGCCAACAGCCGTCTTAGGCTGCCAAACTCTCTTGTTTAACGTCAAACCAGGAGTACCAGCGGGTTTCCGGATCTGTCCATGCCTGCGTTGCACGGACCAACTCGGAGGCGCAGAGGCGCCGTCCGCGGGTCCGCAGTCATGCGACACGGACAAACCCCGGGCGTCCAAGCTCGAGCATGCGGTTCAGCGCGCCGACGGCGACGGCCGGCATTGGCGAGTTGTTTGACGAGAAGGCGAGTTCGGCCGCGTGACTGGGGGTGGGGCAGAATCAGGGGGCCGCTTGGGTGCAGGTTTCCTGTCGCCACATCCGAAACGCCATGGTCAGCGCGCGTCGGTACTCGCCGGCCGTCAGCAGGTGGCAGCGCGGGCGGAAATGGCCACAAATCATGCTGTGCGCCGAGAGGAACTGCTGGGCTTGCCCGGGCGACTTGAAGCACTGCGTTTGCCGCTCTCGCCGTCGGGTGGGCCTGTAGAATCCACGGCCCGGTTGTTCATCGGAAATGTCCTGTCGAAGGCATCCTCAGATAACGGCTGCTCCGGTGCCGGACCTCGGACAGGAGTTCGCGTTGGGCCTCGCCGTAGCTCTTCAGCCCGTCAGTGACTAGCCGGCGTGGCTTGTACTTGAGGCCCGCGGGCAGGCGCTTGAAGGACCGCTTGGCGGCACTCCCATTCCGCCAATCCTGAACGGGGATGTCCAGCACCACGCCGTGCTGGTCCACCGCTCACCAGAGATAATGCAGCACACCGTTGATGCGCAGGAACACCTGATACTGTCGGTTAATTCGGAAGCGATACCACCTGAAGGCGCATCGTCTGGGGGGCGATATAGGGTCATCAAAACGGGGCGGAGTTTTGGAGGTCTGGACCGGTTGCCCGGTCAGGGCGCGACCTACAAGTCTCGCCAATGAGCCTGCACCCGACGCCCATAGGCGAGA
>JBHTFH010000163.1:0-4543 GCA_042666135.1 Roseomonas sp. GCM10028921
GATCTCGATCCGAGCGGCCGACATGCCCGGGGCGGATGACCTCAGCATGCGGGTTTATGCGGCGATGGCTCAGAAGGAGCGAGAGCTGATCTCGGAGTGGACTCGTGCGCACTCATGGAAAGACGGCTTCCGATAAGGAGAGGAGGTACTGCCTAGGTCCTACGAGGGTCTGGGTATCGGGGCGGCGAACGAACGTGGCCCTGGCGGATCGGGTCGAAACCCTATGGCCGCACGTTGGCCGCGCGGACAACCTCCCGCCACTTCTGCGTCTCGCTGTCAACGAAGCGCCCGAGATCGGCTGCCGTGCCCGCCGCCGGCTCCGCGCCCAGATCCCGTAGGCGAGTCTGCACGTCCGGCTGGCTCCAGACCTCCTGGACGGCGGCGTTCAACCGGTCCAGCACGGGCTGAGGTGTGCGGGCAGGCGCGAAGAGCGCCGTCCAGCTCTGCACGTCAAAGCCTGGAAGCCGTTCCGCCACGGCGGGTAGGTCTGGGGCAGCGCCAAGCCGTGTCGGGCTGGTAACCGCGATCCCACGCACTTGCCCGTTTTGGATGAAGGGCAGCGTGGTAAGTGGGGCGTCGAAGGTCAGGTGGATCTGCCCTGCGATGAGGTCGTTCATCATCGGGCCGGAGCCGCGGTAGGGCACGTGCTCCATGGTTTCGGCGCCCGTGCGGAGCTTGAACATCTCACCGGCGAGGTGAAGCGAGGTACCGATGCCCGATGAGCCGAAGCTCAACGGACCACGGCCCGCCTTCGCATAGGCCAAGAACTCGTCGAGGCTATGCACCGGCAGCGAGGGCGTGACGGCCAGCACCAAGGGCTGGCGGATCAGCAAGGCCACGGGTGCGAAGTCCCGAACGTGGTCGTAGGGAACCTTCGGTTGCAGGACAGGAATAATGGCGTGGGTCGCAATCGTGCCTACCATCAGGCTGTAGCCGTCGGCCTCAGCGCGGGCGCCGGCCTCGGTACCGATGATGCCGCCCGCGCCGGTCCGGTTCTCTACGACCGCGCTCTGCCCGAGCACACGTCCCAACCCTTCCCCCAGGATGCGTGCGACGACATCGGATTGCCCACCGGCGGCATAGGGGACGATGAGCCGTAGCGAGCGGGTTGGATAGGCGGGCTGAGCGGAGGCACTCCGGGCCGTCGTGGCACCAGCCAGCCCGGCCAGGGCAGCGCGTCGGGTGATGGGCATGGAACTGTTCCTCCGCAGATCGGCCGTTCCCGCGCCACGTCCGCTAGCCGTTCGTGGCAGGGAGGGGTGCGCGTGCAGCGTGAGCAACAGGGCTCTCGGTCGCGACGCACCGGGCAGCCCAGATGAGGTTGATGTCACAGATTGGTATGATAACCTGCTCAATATGGTCAAGCCCGATCACCTTCAGCGGCCACCCAATTTGGTCATCACCGTCGCCGAGCGGTTGCGCCACGAGATTCGCGACAAGCATGCTGTCGGCGAGAAGCTCGCGACCGAGGCCGCTCTGGCGGAGCGCTTCGGCGTCAGCCGTACCGTGCTGCGGGAAGCAGTGGTCGCGCTGCGTACGGAGGGGATGCTGGAGACCCGACAGGGGTCGGGTATCTATGTCGCACGCAAGCAGGAGGAGCCTGTCTTCCGCTTGACGCGCGCGTCTGAGCGCGAGCGGCACCTGCGTTCCGTTTATGAACTTCGCTCGGGCCTGGAGGTCGCATCCGCCGGGCTAGCCGCAATCCATCGGAGCGAGGCAGACCTGCACGTGCTCGGCAAGGCCCTGGTCGCCATGGAGCAGCCGCAAACCCGCCCGGCGGCCGATCTGCGGTTTCACGCCGCCATCGCCGCGGCTACCAGGAATGAGCACTACAGGGGGCTGGTCATGCTCCTTGCGAAGGAGCTTTCCGGCCTGATCCGTGAGGCCAACAGCGGCGCGGCGGATTACCGCAAGCCGGAGGCCGAGGTGCTGCTCGCGGAGCACCATCGCATTCACGATGCCATCGCTGCCGGCGACGCCGAGGCCGCACGGACGGCAATGGCGATGCATCTCCACAACTCGGCGCAGCGCTTCAGCATCGAGATCCGCGGAATGGGCCTTTCCGGGCGGGCAGTGCCTGCCGTGGCGCCCGCGCCGGCTGCCAAGGGATAACGCGCTGCTGCCGTACGCCACCCCCGACATCTCAGGTCAGACGAATACGATGAGACAATCCCTTCCCGCTTCTGAGGTCGCAGCCCCCTCCACCCCGCGCATTGCCCCGGTGAACCAGGGCAAGCCGCGGCGCCTGCGGCGCATCTTCGCCCTGGAAGACCTAGAGCCAGCGGCCCGGCGGCTGCTGCCGCGGCCGATCTTCGGCTATGTCGCGGGCGCGGCGGAGACCAACTCCTCCCTGACCGATAACCGGCGCGTATTCGACGAGATCCAGTTCTTGCCACGCATGCTGGTGGACGTCTCGGGCCGGAGCCTCGACTGCGAGGTGATGGGCCAGCGCTACGCCTTGCCCTTCGGTATCGCCCCGATGGGTGTGAGCGCGCTCACGGGTTACCGCGGCGACCTGGCCCTCGCCGCTTCTGCGTACCGAGCCGGCATCCCCATGGTTATCAGCGCCGCCTCCCTGATCCGTTTGGAGGAGATCGCGAGCGTCGCGCCTAACGTCTGGTACCAAGCCTATCTCTCGGGAGACCGGGACGAAACTGCGGCCCTTGTCACGCGTGTCGCAAAGGCGGGGATCGAAACCTTCGTCATCACGGCGGACAGCGCTGTGGTGCCGAGCCGGGAGAACAATTTGCGGAACGGCTATCGAACGCCGATCCGTCCGGACCTGGCGCTGCTCTGGAACGGCCTTACGCATCCCACATGGTCACTCAGCACCTTTCTCCGGACCTTTCTGCGGCACGGAACGCCCCATTTCGAGAATGCCGGGCCGATGCGTGGCGCACCGCTGCTGTCGCGACAGGCCGTGCGCGACTTCTCTGGGCGCGAGTTTCTTGATTGGAATATCGTCCGCTTCGTGCGCTCGCAATGGCAAGGGCGTCTCGTGATCAAGGGTTTGCTGCACCCGCGCGACGTCGCCATCGCGCGTGAACTGGGCGCGGATGGCGTGATCCTCTCCAACCATGGCGGGCGGCAGCTCGATGGCGCACTGTCCCCGATGCGCGCTCTTCCGGCCGCGTTGCAGGTGGCGGGCGGTGTGGACGTGATGATCGACAGCGGCTTCCGGCGCGGCACGGATATTCTGAAGGCACTGGGGCTCGGCGCCCGCTTCGTCTTCATCGGCCGCCCTTTCAATTATGCCGCGGCGCTGGGGGGCGAGGCCGGGGTGGACCACGCGATCGAACTGCTCCGTGCACAGCTGCGAGCTGATCTCGGGATGCTTGGCCTGTGCAGTCTGCGGGAGATGGATCGGAAGGTTCTGTTCCTGGACAACTTCAAGTTCGTAAGAGCTCGGTAATCGGAGCTCAGCATCCACCGTGCTCCTGCTCAGGCTGCTGTTCATCAGCGAGCAGCCGCTGTTGGTCGGCGGCGAACATGGCGCGGTGAGTTCACTGAGCACTGTAAGCGCCATCCACGGCGAGTACTGCCCCTGTTACGTAGGAGGCCGCTGGCGAGGCGAGGAAGGCGAACGGAGCGGCGATCTCGTCAATCGAGCCGCGCCTCCCCAGGGGCGTGAGGGTGCGGATCCGCGCCTCGGCCGCGGGGTCGGAGTGGATTTCCACCCCGGCCATGACGTTCTCCACGTAGCCGGGGGCGACCGCGTCCACTCGGATTCCGTGCTGGGCCCACTCCACCGCCAGCGTGCGCACCAGCTGGTCGATGCCGCCCTTGCTGGCTCCGTAGGGAGCGAGGCCCGCGATGCCTGCCTTCTCCGCCATGGAGGAGGTCATGGTAACGGAGCCGCCCCGCTGCCCGCGCTTGATCCAGGCCCGCGCGGCGGCTTGTGCCGGGAGGAAAGCACCGCGCAGGTTGACGGCCAGGATGCAGTTCTACTCGCCCGGGCCGTAGCCCACCGCGGGCTTGATGATGTCGATGCCTGCGTTGCAGACCACGGCGTCCAGTCGCCCGAAGTGCTCGAACGCCAGGGTAACGAGGTTGCCCACCATCTCAGGTTGGCCGACATCCCCGGCCAAGCGCGCGACACGGTCTTCCCCTTTCTCCTTCGCCAGCTCTTGGACGGCCGCCTCGGTCTCGGCGGGATCGATCCCGCTGATGACCACTTGGGCACCGTGGCTCAGGAAGCGGCGCGCGATGCCCAGACCGATTCCGCGGACCAACCAGGTTGTCAAGGAACGCCTCCGAGCACGACGAAGGCTAGCCCGCCCCAAAGCAGAAATGCTCGAGGGTCGTGCCGGGCCAGAGGACATCGCCCGCGCACGCCTCATCGCTGAGGACGCTAAGGAGGTCTCACAACCGGACAGCTCTGATGTCCGTCGTTTCCAGGGGTAGGCGCGCATCATCGTTCGCCGTGCAGGCGTTGTTCTCGATGTGGAGGCGTTTGGGTGAGGGTCTGGAGCACTGCTCCAGACGATGACGAGCGACGGTTGATCCAGCTCTGATGCGCGGGTTGGTTACCGCATGACCATGG
>JBHTFH010000164.1:0-4539 GCA_042666135.1 Roseomonas sp. GCM10028921
CGTGCCGTCTCGGTCGGGATCTCGCCTATGGGCGTCGGGTGCAGGCTCATTGGCGAGACTTGTAGGTCGCGCCCTGACCGGGCAACCGGTCCAGACCGATCTTGTTGCACGGGTCGTCCAGCCGGGCGCTTTGAAGTAGGCTGGCATGGGGGCGATCCCTCGGATCAGGAGGGACGCCCGCCATGCCTTTCAAGGCCAACGCTGGCTGCCGGCACCGCATCCCCAAGCAGCGCCAGAAGGTGACCAACTCGGCTGAGTACGATGCTAGCCTGCGCGCCCGGGGCAGCCTCACCGTGTGGTTCACGGCCGAGGCGATCGAGGGCTGGCGGGCCGAGGCGCGCACCGGCCGGGGCGGTCAGGCGAAGTACTCGGATCTGGCGATCGCGACCGCCCTGACGCTGCGCGCCGTGTTCCGCTTGGCACTTCGCCAGACCGAGGGCTTGATTAGTTCCATCCTGGAGCTACTCGGCCTCGATTTGGCTGTGCCGGACCACTCCACGCTGAGCCGCCGGGCCGAGACGTTGGAGGTGCTGCGGCCGAAGGCGGGCAGCGGGCCAGTGCATCTGCTGGTGGACAGCACAGGGCTGCGGCTGTGCGGTCCCGGCGCGTGGTTGGAAGAGAAGCATGGCAGCAAGCGGCGTCGGGCCTGGAAGATGCTCCACCTCGCCACCGACGCCGACACGGGCGGGATCGCCGCCTCGGTGCTGACCAGCAGGGAGGCCGATGACGGCTCGCAGGTCGGCCCCTTGCTCGATCGGGTCGATGGTTCCGTGACGTCTCTCACCGGCGACGGCGCCTACGACCGGAACGATGTCTACGGCACGGTCGCCGAGCACTATCCCGGTGCGGCCGTGATCGTACCACCACGCGCGAGTGCTGTGCCAAGTGAAGCCGCGCTGTCCGCGCCGACGCAGCGGGACGCGCATCTCCGATGTATCGCCGAGCGCGGCCGCATGGGATGGCAGAGGGCCTCGGGCTATAATTGGCGTGCTCTGGTGGAGGCCGATGTCTCGCGATGGAAGCGCGTTATCGGTGACGGGCTACGCTCGCAAACAGATGGGCGGCAAGCGACTGAGGTAGCCATCGCTGCCAACGTGCTGAACCACATGCTCCAGCTCGGACGGCCAGACTACGTCGGCATCGCGTGATCCCGAATGCGGGTAGGGACCAGTGCGTCTACCGCGGCGGCCCCTGCAACACGGCGGGTAGGGCGCAGTCCGCCCACACCCGCGAGCCATGCAACAGGGTGACTCAGATCCGATCCATGCACCGAGGTCACTCAGCGCAGGAATTCGGGGGAGACCAGGTTCGGCAGGAAGAGCACGATGTTGGGGAAGACGATGATGAGCACCAGCACGCCGAACATCGGCGCCAGCATGATCATGGTGTCCTTCAGCGCATCGCCGATCCGCAGGCCGGCCACCGAACAGGCGATCATTAGGCACAGCCCGTAAGGCGGCGTCACCAGCCCGAAGGCGAGGGAGACGATGCCGATCATCGCGAAATGCACCTGGTCCATGTCGACGCCGACGGTCAGCGGCTGCAGGATGGCGCCGACGATGATGATGGCTGGGATGGCATCCAGGAAGCAGCCGACCACCAGGAATACGCCGGCGATGAAGAAGCCGACGCCGATCGGCCCCATGCCCCAGGACTTGACCCCGGCCAGCAGGAATTCCGGGATCTGGTAGAAGGCCAGCAGCCAGCCGAAAGCGGAGGCGGTGCCGACGCAGAACAGGGTGACGCCGGCCAGCCGCCCGGTATCGCCGAGCGCCGCGACCAACCCCTTCCAGTCCATCTCGCGGTAGACGATGAAGGACAGGAAGCCGGCATAGAGCACCGCGATGCAGGCGCTCTCTGTCGCGGTGAACCAGCCGAAGATCTTGCCACCTATGATGATCAGCGGCGTCATCAGGGCCGGGATGGAGACGAGGAAGCTGCCGAAGATCTCGGCCAGCGTCGCCCGCGGATAGGTGGGATAGCCGCGCGCCTTCGCATAGGCATGCACGGTGCCCATCTGCACCAGCGCGATCAACGCCCCAGGGATGACGCCGGCCAGGAACAGGGCGCCGATCGAGACGGTCAGCACGCCGCCCCAGACGATCATCAGGATGGAGGGCGGGATGATGACCGCGAGCACGGCGGAGACGGCGGTGATGGCGACCGAGAAACTGTCGTCGTAGCCTTCCTTCCGCTGCGCCTCGATGAAGATCTTGGACTGGCTGGCTGCGTCCGCCGTGCTGCTGCCCGAGATGCCGGCGAAGAAGAAGGACAGCACGACGTTGATCTGGGCGAGGCCACCCGGAAAATGCCCGACCAGGGAGCGGGAGAAATTCATCAGCCGGTCGGTGATACCGCCGATGTTCATCAGGTTGGCGGTCAGTAGGAAGAACGGCACCGCCAGCAAGATGAAGGAGTTGTAGGCGTTGAAGGTCTCCTGCGCGAGCATCATGGGCGACAGGCGCGGCTCGATCAGCAGGATTGGCAGGCAGGCGAGGCCGAGCGAGACGGCGACCGGCACGCGCAGCACCAGCAGCAGAAAGAAGATCCCGAACAGGATCTGCGCGGCGGTGCCGGCGCTGAGGGCATTGCCACCCATCACGCAAGATCCCGGAGAACGGCAACTGCATCGAGCATGCGTTCGCTCTGAAACAGCAGCCAGACCGCGCCGGCGATCGGCCAAGCCATGTGGATCGTCCAGAGTGGCAACTCGGCCAATTCGCTGATCCGGTAAATGGCGAATTCGGTGAACTCCCACCCCCACCACAGGAAGACGAAGGCGAAGACCAGCACGAAGACGCCGGAGAGCAGTTCAAGCTTCGCCTCGCCCCGGGGGGACAACCGGGGGAAGACGTCGACGACGAAATGCGTGCCCTCCCGCACCGCGAGCATGGCACCGAGCATGACGGCATAGACCAGGCAGAAGCGGGCTAGTTCCTCGGTCCAGATATAGGCCGGGATGAAGCTGGAATAGCGGGAGACGATCTGCAGCGTCACCGGGACGATGATAATGGCGACGCTGACGATCAGCAGGAAGGAGATCCCGCGGCCGAGCAGGAAGTTGATGCGGCGCAGCACGGCCGGCGCCCCGGGCGTAGTAGGGGTCATGAGAAGTCCTGACTGTGATGAGGCGGGTGCCGCGATGCGGACATGGCGCCCGGTTGGCCGCTACGCGGTCAGCGCGTTGATGCGGTTGAGGATGCCGTCCGCCTCGATCTCGCGGGCATAAGCGGCCATCACCGGGTCCACCAGCCGCTTCATCTCAGTCCGCTGGGTGAACTCCACCTTGTGCAGCTTGCCGGACTTCGACAGCGCCTCGATGATCTGGCCGTCGGCGCTGGATTCGGCCTCGCGGTGGAAGCTGGCCGCTTCCTTGCCGGCGCGGCGGATCGCCGCCTGGAGGTCGTTCGGCAGCTTGGCTAGCGTTTGGGTCGCGACGCAGAGCGGGCGAATGGTGATGGCGTGCTGGGTCATCGAAAGCTGCGGCGCCACCTCGAAGAAGCGCATCTGCTCGACGCCGGCCGCCTCGTTCTCGCCGCCGTCGATGACGTTGTTCTGGATGGCGTTGTAGATCTCGTTGTAGGCAATGACGGTGGGCGACATGCCGATGGCGGCGAAGGTCCGGGACCAGATCGGCGCGCCTTGGACCCGGACCTTGAGGCCCTTCAGCTCGGCCAGGTTGGACACCTTTTTGTTGAAGAAGATGTTGCGCACGCCGCCGCCGCCATAGCCGATCATCGCCACCTTGGCGCGGCGCTCGACCTCGTCGGCCACCGGCTTGAACATGTCCTGGTCGAGCACCGCGTTCCAATGGGCGATGTCGCGAAAGATGAAGGGCGCGTCGACGAAGGGCGCCGCCTTGGAGAAGGTGGACATATGCGCCGGGGAGACGATGGCGTAGTCCACCGCGCGGCCCTGGGCCATGTATTCGAAATACTGCTTTTCCAGGCCGAGGCTGCTGTTCTTGTGCAGCACGAAACTGATCGGCTTGCCGTAGTACTGCTTCACCAACTCCTCGAAGCGGACCAGCGCCTTGGTATAGGGGTGCTCGTCGCCGAACTGGGATGCGCCGTTCAGCGTGATCGCGCCCTGGGCGCGAACGGGGATGGCGAGGATGGCCGGCGTGGCGAGCACGCCGCCGAGCAGGGCTCTGCGAAACATCGGTGTCTCCCTCTGGACGTCGTGGCCGGCTGTGGCACCGGCTCTGGCCAGGAGATTAAGCGCAGACCATGACGGAAGGGAACCAGCTAGTTACGGCCGGCCCTTCCCGTTCAAGGATTCCGTTGCGAGCTTGCGGAGCCTCCCCAAACAGGTACAAACCTTGGCATGGCAAGACGGCGGCGTGTGGCTTAACGGCGTTCGGCGCGGACTGGCAGGAAGCGTCACGGTGATTCGCGGTGGAACTCCGGATCACGACAGTTGCTGAACTCTCTCGGTACCTACTAGCTGTCCGGTTGTGAGACCTCCTTTGCGCGTTCCGCGATGAGGCGGGCCTGGGCGATATCGTCTGGGCCGGCACGCCCTTCAGGCGTTTCGGGT
>JBHTFH010000165.1:0-4477 GCA_042666135.1 Roseomonas sp. GCM10028921
CGGCATTGCCGCTTCAGCAGCTCTCGCAGCAGGCGCTTGGCGGCCCGCTTGTCGCGCCGGCTCTGCACCAGCACGTCGAGCACCATCCCGGTCTGATAGACCGCACGCGAGAGCCAGTGCAGCACACCGGCAATCTTGATGACGACCTCATCGAGG
Source organism: Roseomonas sp. GCM10028921 (assembly GCA_042666135.1). Classification (GTDB taxonomy): domain Bacteria; phylum Pseudomonadota; class Alphaproteobacteria; order Acetobacterales; family Acetobacteraceae; genus Roseomonas. The sequence goes on from JBHTFH010000165.1 coordinate 157, forward strand.
TGCCACTTATCGCCAGCTTGCGGCAGTCTTCGCCGGATCCGGTTGGCGAACTCCTGGCCGAACTTGACTGCCCATTGCCGCACAGTCTCATGACTGACGATGACACCGCGTGCTGCGAGTATCTCCTCGACCATCCTCAAGCTGAGCGGGAAGCGGAAGTAGAGCCACACCGCCTGGCTGATGATCTCGGCCGGGAAGCGATACCCGGCGAAGCTGGGGTAGGCGGCGGGGGTAGTCATCTCAGCCGCCTACCCGGGGGTGAGCTGCTCAGGCAAGCTGGTGCTCAGCCAACTTGACGGTGCCCTTGGTTCACCGCGAGGTCCATCCCGATGTCCTGGCGTTCTACCGCGCCGAACTGGCGGTCGACGACCACTTCCATGCGGTCTTTGAGGCGATGAAATCGGTCGGGGCCAAGCTGCGCACCCGCAGAGGATCGTACGGCGCCCCAGAACTGCCCAAAGGCCTATGAGATACGGAAGTCCAGCCGCCGCCAGAGCTCATAGTCGTTGATGCACTCGACGCCCATCGTCGCGCAGACATCGGGCACTTTCCGGTTGGCGCGCTTCTTTCCGGGCTTTGAGACCTCGCGCGTCACCACGACCCGGTCGGGTCCGCCAAGCGCGGCCGCGACCAAGAACGGATCGCGGGTGAGCGACAGCAGCTCGATGTCGTTCAAGTCCGGTGCGTAGCCCTGCGAGATGACCGTCTGCACAGTGGCCATGTTGGTCGTCTCGGCCAGGATGATCGCCTTGCGGGCGTCGGAGCGCCGGAGCCATTGGCCAAGGAGGTCGGGCGACTTGGCAACCTCGTCGTAGATCTGGCGCGGCATCTTGACGCGGCTCGCCTCCGCTTGGGCCAGAAGCCATTTCCAGAACGGAGCGATGCGGTCGATGGCGTAGTAGTCCCCATGCGCCCGAATGGGGACGTTCGCATCCAGCAGGTAGAGCGTCATGCGGCGCGCTGGCGCTCCCTCAGGAGCTGGTCGACCGCGGCCGGGGCCACGCCGAGGATGCGCGCCGCCTTGGTGTGCGTCAGGACGTCGCCCTGCAGCGCGCGTCGGACCGTGTCGAGCAGACCGGAGCCGAGTCGGGTCCGTCGGACGACGTTGGGAGGCGGGCCACGGTCGTCTGGCCCCCGGGTCTCCCGCCTGCGCTGCCGCTCCGCCCGCCAACGGTCGGCGAAGGTGCGGAACATCTCCGTAGCCACCTGGTCGGTAATCCATCCGTTCAGCAGGAAGCGGAGCGTCACCACGCCCTGGGAAATGTTCCAGGTCCGGGCGATGTCGTCCGTCAAGGACAGCGCGACGTCAAGATTGAAGTCGATGGCCTTTGCCGCGGCCACCTTCTCAAGCGCCTCGGGCGGCAGCAGGAACTCGCCCGCCACCTCGTTGCAGAAGCGCTCGACTGCATGGGCAGGCGTGCCCCGCAGCGGGCCGGACACCCCGCTGGCGCCGATCCAAATGTGGGCCAACTCGTGCAGCAGGGTGAAGGAGCGCGCAGCCGCGGCGTCGTTGTCGTTAATGACAACGAAGGGCGCGATGTCGTCGGCGAGCGCGAATCCGCGGAAGATCTCCTCGCTGACGTCGGAGTGGTAGGAGCCGAGATCGCCGAGGAGGAGCACGTAGATCCCCGCCTGCTCCGCGGCCGTGCGCAGCAGGGTGAACAGCGTGCCGGTGTCCCTCGCTTTCATCTGCGCCGCCGTAGTGACGCCGAGGGTCTCGCGGATCTTGGCGGCCACGGCCTTGGCGCCCTCGCCGATGCGGCTGGACGCGACGAAGGGAAGTGCCCGGGTGTCCTCGTCGTCGAGCAGCGCCTCGCGCAGCAGCTGCTGGCGGGCGCGGACGTCGCGGATGAGTGCGTCGAGCATGGCGTCTTCTCGAGGGGACGCCGCGCCCGCCACGGTACGGAAATCCTCGCCACGGTCGGCGCGCGCTGGTGGCTTCGGCAGGTAGAAGGTCACCAGAGGGCGGCGGTAGGCCTCGGCCGCCTTCTCCAGCAGGGTTTGGCTAACCGGACGCTCGCCTCTTTCGGCCTCGAGCAGTTTCTCGGCGGCGGTGATCTTGGTAGTTGCCTTTAGGCCGAGCTTCGCCGCGGCCTCCTCAGGGGACAGCCCGGCGGTCTCTCGGGCCCAGGCCAGTAGCCTGGGGTTGATCTGCACGGCCTGCGCCATGATCGATCTGCTGATGCCCTCCCGCGGCACATTACGTCGGCCCCGCACCGAACGGAATCCGTCTTTGCAGAGAATGCGCGGCCGCACCAGCGGTTCGGCTGCCCCGGAACAGCCTGAACATATATGGAACCTTCCCGGCCGGGAAAGTCCGGCGGCGCCCGGCGGGGATCACGGTCCGGCCAGCGCGGTCACGTCCCCGCTCCGGGGCCGACCAGGAGAACCCGCCGACCCCCACGGCGGTCGCACGCATCCACCCTGTCTGGCCGCTCGCCACACCCCGGCCGAGCACCAAAGCGGGACAGCAGCTCGCCCAGGCGCGGGACGCCACAGTGGTAATCGGCGAGGAGGATGACGCGCCCGGTCAGGAGTCGTCCCGACTCCACCAGATCGCGGACCCGATTGCCTCGTTCACCGCCGATGGCGCCTACGACCAGGATGGTGTCTACAGCGAGGTCGCCGCACGGCACCTTGAGGCGGCCGTGATCGTGCCACCCCGGTCCAGCGCCGTGCCCAGTGCGACGGCCGAAGCGGCACCAACCCAGCGCGACCAGCACCTCAGGACGATCGCCGAGCGTGGCCGCATGGGCTGGCAGAAGGCTTCAGGCTACAACTGGCGCGCCCTGATTGAGGCAGACATCGCGCGCTTCAAGCGGGTCATTGGAGGCGCACTGCGATCGCGCACAGACGCACGCCGCGCGACAGAAGTGGCCATCGCTGTTGGTGCGCTGAACCGCATGCTCGAGCTCGGACGGCCGGAGTATGTTCGGCTCGCGTGATCTCGGATCCGCCGCTGACCGACTGCGCCTCCAAGCTGTTCCGTGCAACGCAGTCCCGTCGTGCTGCTCGCCGCAGGCGAGCGGGGGGGAGGGGCGCTGAGGGGTGTAGTTGGAAGAGCGAACGGACGTACTCATCCTGTTTGCGGCTTTTCGGCGCCGCTGCAAACACCTGGGGGCGTCCGTTTACATCTTTGCTGCCAAGCAATTGATTCTCAATGGTGACGATCGGTCTGGGGGACTGGGGGTCGTGGGTTCGAATCCCGCCGCTCCGACCATCATTTTCCATCTGATATTCAGGGACTTACGAGAGCGGGCGATCCGTCCGGCCTCGCGTTTTTTTACAGCGTTTTTTACAGGCTGTTTTACAGCTTAGTCGCGCCGTCAGTCCCGGTGGCCGTGGGCGCCCCTTCTCCATGGGCCTGCCCACCCTGCAGCAGCACGAAGCCGCGGCGGATAGAGCCGCTCCGCTCTACGAGCAGGTCCATGGCGCCGAGCGCCATCTGACGGTTCCGCGGCAGGTAGTGCTCCAGGATCTTCTGCGTCTGCTCGATCGAATGGCCCGAGATGGCCGCGATCTGGGGCACGGTGGCTCCGGCCTCGGCGAGGAGGACCATCGCCGTCCGGCGGAGGTCCCGGAACTGCAGGCTGTCCGGCAAGCCCGCCTCGATCCGGGCGGAGCGGAAGGCCCGGGCGAAGTTGTGCAGGTCCCAAACCCTACCCGTCGGCGAGGGCGCGATGAGGTTGCTCTTGCCGTGCAGGCGGGTAGCGATCTCCGCCCTCAGGGCCGGGTGAAGCGGCACCCAGACCGGCTGCTTCGTCTTCCGCTGCCGCAGCATGACCCAGAGGACCGTTCGGCTCCCGTGTTCCACCGTTTGCCCGATGCAGTCGTAGGTCATGTGGAGGCAGTCCGCCGGCCGCTGGGCGGTGTAGGCCGCGAGGGTGAAGGCACGGCGGATGAGAGGTGGTGCATGCTCGAGGAGAATGCGGTCCTCCTCCGGCGACCAGACCGCGTCGCGGCGCGGGGGCGAGGGAATGTCCACACCCTCGAACGGGTCGTCGCGCATCATCCCCAGTTCGAGGCGGGCCGACCAAGCCGGCTGGCATGGTTCGCGCCAACTCCGCGTGCCCGAGAACGTCACCCTGATTCCGCTTCCACCCTATGCGCCGGAACTCAACCCGGTGGAGCGTGTCTGGCTCCACTTGCGCGAGCGCTTCCTCTCGCATCACCTGCTCAACAGCAACGGCGCCATCGTCGACGCATGCTGCCACGCCTGGAACCAGCCCCCACGAGGTGGTCCGGGCGGAATGTTAGTGGAGCACGGCGCTGGCTGAGCCTGACCCTGCCGAGGCGGGAGGGGAGCGTGGCGGCACTTGGC
>JBHTFH010000166.1:0-4469 GCA_042666135.1 Roseomonas sp. GCM10028921
TCCCTGACATGCTCCTGTCGGCCGCTGCTCGGCGGGGGGTAACGGCCTCGCTTAGGGCTGCTCCCCACCCCCCTCGGGGGTAATAGAGGGCAGGGCGTCGGTTGTCAGATAGACAACGCGAAGCGCGAACTTTTCAGGAACCGGTGGCCGAACGGAGTGCACGGAAGCGAGCGGCTTCCGCCGGGTTCGACCCCAAGCGGACCTATAGACGTGTTGCCCGCGAAGAGGGGGTAAAGCGACAGCGGGCCATATGCCACCTGTCGGCTCAATTCCATTTTCTGGGATCATATTGTCGCCCTAACCTCGCCCGAAGGCCAACCGGCCCGGGAGGAAACGAGCATGCGGCACATGCATTACGCGGCGTGGGTCGTGATCATCCTGTCGCTGACTGGTTTCCCGGCCGCCGGCCAGCAGGGGCCCTCGCCCGGCAGCCCGGTCCGTCTCCTCGTCGGCTTCACTGCCGGCAGCGCGCTCGACCTCATGGCACGCCCCCTGGCGCAGAAGCTGTCCGAGCGGCTCGGCCAGCCCGTGGTCGTTGAGAACCGCCCCGGCGCGAACGGCGCGCTGGCGACGGAGGCCGCGGCGCATGCGGCGCCGGACGGCCGCACGGTGCTGATGGGCACCTCCGGGCAGACCGTGATCACGCCGCTGCTGCGCAGCGACCTGTCCGTCGACCCGGCGCGCGACCTGCGGCCGGTGGCGAGCATCGTGCAGCCCGTGCTGACCGTCACCGTGCGGTCGGACCTGCCCGTCACGGACTTCGCCGGGCTCGTCGCCCTGGCCCGGGCGCAGCCGGGCCGGCTCGTCATGGGATCGGCAGGGAACGGCGACCCGAGCCACTTGGCGCTGGAATTGCTGAAGCGGGAGATGGGGCTCGACATCCTGCACGTGCCCTATCGCGGCTCCGGACCGGCCTTGCAGGACCTGCTGGGCGGCCGCATCCAGCTGATGATTGCGCCCTACATCGTGCTGAAGGGTTCCGTGGAGGCGGGGCGCCTGCGGGCGCTTGCCGTCACTGCGGCAAGTCGTGCCCCGTCCCTCCCGGCCCTGCCGACAGTGGCGGAGGCGGGCGGTCCCGCCGGCTTCGAGGTGGCCGGCATCGTCGGCCTCTACGTCGCCGCGGCAACGCCGCCCGCTGCCGTCGCGCGGCTTGAAGCCACAGTCGCGGACGCCCTGCGCGCGGGCGAACTGGACCGCTTCTACACGGAGCAGGGGCTGATGCCGGCGTTCCGCGGCAGCGAAGCCTTCGCTGCCCGGTTGGCGCAGGAACGAACGAAGTGGAGCCGTGTCATCCGCGAGGCCGGCATCACCGCCGACTGAGCCAGGCAAGGAGGGCCGTTCATGGCTGAGGCGACCGCAACGCCCCCTGCCTTCGGCGCCGCCGGCGCCGAGGTTTACGAGCGCAACATGGGGCGCTGGAGCCGGCGGCTGGCCCCGCTGCTGCTCGACTTCGTTGGTAACGAGGCGCTGCCGGACGGGGCGGAGATCCTGGACCTGGGCTGCGGCACTGGCAGCCTGACCTTCGCCCTGGCGGCACGGCACCCGGCGGCCCGCATCACGGGTTGCGATATCGCGGCCCCGCTGCTGGCGCACGCGTGTGCGGCGAACCCGGCCCCCGGACGCGTGGGGTTCGAGCACGGCGACGCTTGCGCCCTGCCTTTTCCAAACGGGCGCTTCGACCAGGTCCTGTCCAGCCTCGTTCTGATGTTCCTGCCCGATGCCGGAGCGGCGCTGCGGGAGATGCGCCGGGTAACCCGGCCCGGGGGCCTCGTTGCGGCGACCACCTGGGATTTCCGCGGCGGCATGCCGCAGCTGCGGCTGCTGGCCGACACGGCGGCGGCCCTCAACCCGGCCGGAGATGCATGGCGCACCCGGATCATGCGCGGCCCTGGGGTCCTGCCCGGGCATCTCGGCGAGCTCTGGCGGCAGGCCGGATTCCGGGAAATTCGGGAGACTTCCCTGGCGATCCGGATGGAGTTCGCGGATTTCGCCGATTACTGGGAGCCGAGCTCGCAAAGCGCCATGTTCGGGGCCTTTCTACGCAGCTTGCCGCCGCCTCTGCAGGCTGACCTGCAGGCGAAAGTCCGGGCCGCCTACCTTCTCGGCGATGCAGACGGTCCGCGTTCCTTTACCGCGACGGCCTGGGCCGTGGTTGGCCGCTGCTGACTATGCTGGAACTGGCGGGAGCGGCGCTTCAAAGTCTGCTTTCCGCCCAACTGCGACCGTCATGTTGTGAGGCGATCGGCTCCGGCGCGGCGCGCGTCTTCGGGGAGGCAAGTCAGCACGAGCTTCCAGTACCGGCGCCGGGCCTTGGCGACGTGCTCGCAGAGGGCTTCGCCGAGGCGACTGGCCCCCTGGCCGACTTCTTCTTCGCACTCGCTCAGGAGGGGTGCGTCGCCAAGGCGGCATCTATTCGCGACTGGACATCTAGCCGCGCGCTTCCCAGGAGGCGTCAGGCAACGGGCGGCGAAGCCCGCCCGCTTGCCTTCGTGTCGCCGCTTCGGGCGCGCCTGCAGGCCGCGCCCGGGTCGCCAACCTTTTTTCCCCTCGGCCGGACCGCCGCCCTATGCCCGGGCGACGGCCAGCCGAGATTGCCCCCTCTCTCGGGATCGTGCGCTTGCGGTCATCTTCTCAGACAAACCATCATCCGACCAAAGTCGTGATCGGGAGAAGACGCAGTGGCGAAGTTGAGCTGGCACGCGTACCTGCCTGGTTTCGCCAGCGCTCTGCTCTTGAATAGCCCCCTGGCAACCGCCCAGGCAGTGGCTCCCGACTTCTCCCAGATGACCTGCGAGCAGGTCTCCCTCGACATAGTCCGCCGACAGCAATGGACCCCTGGAAGCACTCCCTTCGGCCTACCGGCGGACAGCTGGACGGATGCCCTCTTCACCTCTCTGCTCGCCCGCTTTGAGCAGTTCGCGCTCGAGCGGCGCGTGCTGGACGGCCAGATCCGCAGCATCCAAGGGCAGATCAGCAGGGCCCAACAGGGCGTGACGCTTCGCCGGAACCAAGCATCTGCCGCGGCAGCCAACGCCGCCCGCACCCAAGCAACGCGAGAAGCCTACGCGCGGGAAAACCAGGCGAGCCAAGCTCGTGGCGCCGAGATGCTCGCCGACCTCGAAAGACGCCGCCGGGCGGAGAACGAGGCATACGCCGCCCGCGCAGCAGAAGCCCGGTCGGCTCAAGAAGCTGCAACCCATCAAAGGCTCGCCGCCGCGGACGCAGCCGGCGGCTGGGATCCGGCGATCTTCGAAAGTGAGGAGACCCTTACGGCTTACGTGAATGCTCTTCCACTTGAGGCCTCGTCCCTTCGACCCCTCACGGAGTTCCTCCGCAACAACAACTGGCGGCGGGTTCACCGGCGGCGTACGGACCTCAGAGGGGTCACGCATGACCAACTAACCAGCTTGGCCGACCAGCAGCGGCGCGACATGCAGTCGGAGACCCTGATGGGGGGATGATCGAGCGCAAGCGCGCCACCGTGGAAGTTATCGTCTCCGAAGAAAAGGTGGCCGAGATCCGCTCGGCCGCCGAGCAGCGCGTCCCTGCCGTTACCGCCCGGTCGCCGACGTGGGGTGTTCCCGAAGGAACCCTGGATAGCACCATCATGCTGAGCGCCTATCCAGCTGGGTATGCGCCCTACCTGACGCTGCGCCAGCAGACCGCCCTTGTCCTAGGCAACCCACGGCACGAGCACGTGGCCCTGTCCGAAAGGCGATGCCCCAACATGAGGTGCTATGCCATCGAGGTGAAACCTACCGGCGCGCCCAGCATAGCTTTTGTCTTCCGGCAGGACGGACGCGAGCTGTACCCGTACGCCTTCATTACTAATGGCCAGCCTGAGCTCCTGAACAACACGGCTGATGCCGGTCAGCTTGCCGTCTTCATGGCAACCATCGCCAGTCTACCGGAGGTGTCGGTCGGCTACTTCCAGACTGTGGAGTTTGCCCGACGCGCGCAGGGCACAGCCCCGGCCGGGCCAAGCCGTTAAGAGTGCCGCCCCGCAGGCCTCAGACCCGCACAGACCCTGGAAACGCAAACCGAAAATGAATAACCCGGCCGATCAGCCTGCCCAGGTCCGCAGCACTCCCGAACAGGAGCAGCACGAGGACTTCGTCGCCGGCGAGTACTTTGTCTTCGATGACAGCTTAGGAATCGACGAGGAGTCCAAGTCCCTGCTGGAAGGCGTGCTGGACTTCCTGCCGGAGCGGGTGACTGTGCTTGCCACCAGCGCCTACAACGGCCCCGGCAGCCTGGCAGCCGAGAAGCTGGTCGGCTCGAATGGACGTCACTTCGTCCTGATCCGGCAGGCGACCGACGCGTAAGAAGCCACGCTGTTCGGTGGCCCGGCGGACGAGGAAGACGAGGCCATCTAGTGGTCTGAGTTAGAAGTTCTCTGGCAGAAGCGACCGACGCTGGCGAGGATGTCGTCGGCGGACTTGGTCCAGGTGAAGGGCTTCGGCTCGGCG
>JBHTFH010000167.1:1651-4420 GCA_042666135.1 Roseomonas sp. GCM10028921
AGGTAGCCGTAGGGGAACCTGCGGCTGGATCACCTCCTTTCAAGGAATATGTGTGGGGTGAGGGTCTCGGCCCTCGGCTGCACATGATCCTGATGATACTTGGACCCGATTGGGTTCACTCGCTCATGCCCGCGATTTTGTCTCGTGGTTGGTTGGGATTGCGGCCTCGTGCCGGCGCGGCAAGCTGCGTCGCGGCGCTGGCCGCGCATCCTTCCTGTATTTCGGGTCGCGTACTCCGGCCCTCGGGTCTGAGGGCCAGTAGCTCAGTTGGTTAGAGCACACGCTTGATAAGCGTGGGGTCGGAGGTTCAAGTCCTCCCTGGCCCACCAAGGGTCCGGGTGGGCGCGATCGGCAGGGTTTGCCTGTTCTGTGTGGATGGCTTGTGGGGGCGTAGCTCAGTGGGAGAGCGCCTGCTTTGCAAGCAGGGGGTCGTCGGTTCGATACCGACCGTCTCCAAGCCGCACACGGCGGGCCAAGGGTTGCGGCGCGGTGGTTGAGCGAGGTTTCTCGCTCCTGTCGGTGCTGCGTCGTCTTCGGGAAGCAGGTCGCCATCCAGGTATTCCTGGCGTGGTGGTTTCTCGTGATCTTTGACAGGTGAATCGGAATGGTGTGTTGAGTAGCCCTGGTGGTTGCTGATGCGCTGGCATGCCTGAGGGTATGTTGTGTGTATTGGTGGCGTGCCGGGGTTTGAGAGAGTTGTTCTCGGTGTTGCTGCCGTCCGGTTGGACGCGCGGGTGCTGGTGATGATCTGGGGCGAAGGTTCTGGGTCGTGTTGGTCCTGCGTGCGGGCGGTAGGGAAGATGAGTGAAAGAAGGGCGTTCGGTGGATGCCTTGGCGCCAAGAGGCGATGAAGGACGTGGCACGCTGCGAAAAGCCGCGGGGAGATGCGAGCGATCGTTGATCCGCGGATGTCCGAATGGGGAAACCCCTCCTTTATGGAGATCTGCATCTGAATACATAGGGTGTGGAGGCGAACCCGGGGAACTGAAACATCTCAGTACCTGGAGGAAAAGACATCAACAGAGATTCCCCGAGTAGTGGCGAGCGAAAGGGGAGCAGGCCAGTGGTTTTGTTGGGAGAAGCCGAAGGATCTGGAAAGGTCCACCGCAGCGGGTGATAGTCCCGTAGGCGTAGTGCTCAGCAGGATCCTTGAGTAAGGCGGGGCACGTGAAACCCTGTCTGAACATGGGGGGACCACCCTCCAAGCCTAAATACTCCTTGGCGACCGATAGTGCACAAGTACCGTGAGGGAAAGGTGAAAAGCACCCCGACAAGGGGAGTGAAAGAGACCTGAAACCGAGCGCTTACAAGCAGTCGGAGCCCCCGCTGTGGGGTGACGGCGTACCTTTTGTATAATGGGTCCGCGAGTTCGTGTTGGCAGCAAGCTTAAGCCGTGAGGTGTAGGCGCAGCGAAAGCGAGTCTGACAAGGGCGCTTGAGTTGCCGGCATGAGACCCGAAACCGAGTGATCTAGCCATGGCCAGGCTGAAGGTGGGGTAACACCCACTGGAGGGCCGAACCCACGCCTGTTGAAAAAGTCGGGGATGAGCTGTGGCTAGGGGTGAAAGGCCAATCAAACTCGGAAATAGCTGGTTCTCCGCGAAATCTATTGAGGTAGATCGTCAGGTGGTCACCGCCGGAGGTAGAGCACCGGAAGGGCTAGGGGGGCCCAAAGCCCTACCAAACCCTACCGAACTCCGAATGCCGGTGAGTGTAGCCTGGCAGACAGACAGTGGGTGCTAAGGTCCATTGTCGAGAGGGAAACAGCCCAGACCACCGTCTAAGGCCCCTAATTCGTGGCTAAGTGGGAAAGCATGTGGGACGGCCAAAACAACCAGGAGGTTGGCTTAGAAGCAGCCATCCTTTAAAGAAAGCGTAATAGCTCACTGGTCTAATAGCTGTTCTGCGGCGAAAATGTAACGGGGCTCAAGCCACGAGCCGAAGACGTGGGTGTGCAGCAATGCACGCGGTAGCGGAGCGTTCCGTAGGCCTGCGAAGGGAGACCCGTGAGGGCTCCTGGAGGTATCGGAAGTGCGAATGCGGACATGAGTAGCGACAAAGAGGGTGAGAACCCCTCTCGCCGAAAGTCCAAGGGTTCCTGCGCAAGGCCAATCCGCGCAGGGTGAGCCGGCCCCTAAGGCGAGGGCGACAGCCGTAGCCGATGGAAACAGGGTGAATATTCCCTGGCCCCCCAGATGTGACGACCATGAAGCGCGGTCAGCCCTTATCGGATTGGGCTGGCAGGTGGAGTGGTCCGGGAAATAGCACTGGGATCATGGACCGTACCCGAAACCGACACAGGTGGACTGGTTGAGTATACCGAGGCGCTTGAGAGAACCATGCTGAAGGAACTAGGCAAATTGCTCGCGTAACTTCGGGATAAGCGAGACCCCATGGCACGCAAGTGTTGTGGGGTGGCACAGACCAGGGGGTGGCGACTGTTTAGTAAAAACACAGGGCTCTGCGAAATCGAGAGATGACGTATAGGGTCTGACGCCTGCCCGGTGCCGGAAGGTTAAAGGGAGAGGTGAGAGCCTCGAACTGAAGCCCCGGTAAACGGCGGCCGTAACTATAACGGTCCTAAGGTAGCGAAATTCCTTGTCGGGTAAGTTCCGACCTGCACGAATGGCGTAACGACCTCCCCACTGTCTCCAGCATGGGCTCAGCGAAATTGAATTCCCCGTGAAGATGCGGGGTACCCGTGGTCAGACGGAAAGACCCTATGAACCTTTACTGCAGCTTGGCAGTGGCGCCAGGAAGGGGCTGTGTA
>JBHTFH010000168.1:0-4321 GCA_042666135.1 Roseomonas sp. GCM10028921
GGGCAAGCCATCCGGGCATGACTGGTGCGTCCACACCGGCCTCGATGAGCGTGGGTAGTTCCGGCAGATCGGGCGAGCGCGCGGCGGCTACGGTTGCGAGCGGGACGAGCGTGCGGTCGCGGATCTGCGGCAGGGCGTTGCCGAGCACGCTGATCATGAGGTCCACCTCGCCCGTCATCACCGCTGTCAGGGCCTGCGACGTCCCGGAATAGGGAACATGCGTGAGCTGGATCCCTGTCCGGTCCGCCAGCATCTCCGTTGCGAGGTGGGTGGAGTTGCCGATCCCCGCGCTGGAGAAGGTGAGCCGCCCCGGCTGCACCCTGGCGCGCGCGACGAGATCCGCGAGCGACCCCATGCCGCTCCTGGGCCCGACGACGAGGACGAAGGGGGTGTCCGACACGGGCGCGACATAGGTGAAGTCGCGCGCCGAATCGTAGGGAAGGTTGCTGTAAAGATAGGGGTTGAAGGTGAGCAGCGAGACGCCGACCAGCGCGATCGTGTGCCCGTCCGGCCGCTGCTGCTTGATGAGGGTCGTCGCAATCACGCCGTTCGCGCCGGCGCGGTTCTCCACCACAACGGGCTGGCCCAGCCTGCGAGCCATGGGCTCGGCCATCAGTCGTGCCACCACGTCGGTATTGGAGCCCGCAGCCTGCGAGACGATGAGACGTATGGGCTGCGTCGGGAAGCTTCCCTGCGCTCGTGTCGAGCGGGCAATGGGTCCTGTGCCGGCGGCCAGGGCGGCCATGGCCAGGATGCGGCGGCCGATCGTCATGGCGTCGTTCCTTCAGGGGTGGATCGGGGAGAATGGCGCAGGGGCAGATCCAGCGCCGATGCCCGCTCGCCGCCGTGCAGGACGGAGAGGACGGGCGGTCGCCCGTGCGGCACCTGGGCACAGTGATCGGCGTCCGCGCCCGCGATCGAGAAACGGATGCGGCTGCCTGCCTTGAACACCCAGGAGGTCGGCAGCAACGGGATGCGCAGGCGTGCTGCCAGCCCCGGGACGAGCGGTGCGGCATCGGCGCGCGCGAAGCTGCGGGACGGCCAGGTCGCCCGGTAGGATGCGGGATGGGCGCATTCCTTGCGATGGAGGACTCGAAGCACGCCCTCGGTGACGTAGCGCACCGCACCGTCTGCCTCGACCTCGGACAGGTAGGCAAAGAGGGAGACGTCGGGTTCGCTGGATTCGATCCAGAGGTCGGCAACGCCGTGACCCGTCAGCTCCGTATCGGCCTCCAGCGGCCCGGAGGTCCACGAGGTCAGCCGGGCCACCCTCTCTCCCCAATCGGCGTAGTAGGTGGTGGTGTCGATAGCGGCCAGCCTCTCGTAGCGCGTGTCGGAGCCGCTGCCTGCGGTGAAGTCCACTTGAAAGGTGGTTCGCTCCGCAGTCCCGGGCCGCTGTGCCAGCCCGCCCGCGGTAAGGTGCAGGCGGGAGGACTGCTCGATCGGCGGCCAGGATCGCGCTTCTTGCCAGCACTCGTCGTGGATGGAGAAGTAGTGGATCGGCGCCTCGGCCTCGAGACCTGTCGCGAGGCCCATCAGGTAGTGATCGAAGAAGCGGAGCAGCGCGCCCAGGAGAGGGAACTGCGGCGCCGAGGCATCGCGCCATGGCGAGACATTGCTGCGGGCTCCATGGTCCCAGGGTCCGAGCAGCAGGTGGACGGGGTTGTCCTTCAGCGTCAGGAAGCGCGCGATCGCCGCGTTGCTGAATCCCGCGCCGTCCATCCAGCCTGAGCAGGCAAAAACCGCGACATCCTCCCGGATCCACTCGCGATATCCATAGGGGCTGAAAGAGGCCGAGCTGAAGCCGGCATCGTAGGGCAGGGCTTCCTCGCGGAAGCGGAACTCCGTGATGAAGTCGGGCATGTGGAAGCTGCCCAGGTGCTCCCGCACGGCCTCCGCAACCAGCGCACCGCCAGGATCCTCGTCGACGGGCGCGGGGCCCCGGAGGGCCGGATGAGCGTAGTAGGCGATGTTCTTCAGGAGATCGCGACGGTCGTGGTCCATGGCGATCATCAGGTCGTCGTAGGAGCGCGAGAGGCGGTTCAGGAACACGCCACCGGGATAATAATGGTCCTGCCAAGTATCCCACACAGCAAAGAGGGGCGCGATGGCTCTCACCGCCGGATGCCCGGTGCTCGCGAGGAAATCGGACGCCGCACCGGGATAGGAGATGCCCGTTGCGCCGATCCGACCGTCGGACCAGGGCTGGGCGACCACCCAGTCCGCGATCTCCCGGCTGTCCTCGCGCTCCTTGGGCGAGCGAAAGCTGTCGCGCGTGCCGAAGCTCGCGCCCGTGCCGCGCACATCCACCACCACCACGGCGTAGCCGCGCGGTACGAGGTGGCGCACGAACTTGCCGGCATTCGGGATGGGGTCGGTTTCGCTGCCCTCGAGCGTGGCAAAGCGGCGGTAATAGGGGGTGAGAATGAGAATGGCGGGAACGCGATCGGCCGCCCCCTCGGGCAGCCAGACATCCACCGCGATGCGGCAGCCATCCCGCATCGTCAGGTAGAGGGAACGAGGCCGATCCGGCATGGCGTGCTCGACGAGACGCCCTGCCAGATAGGCGCTGGGCGTCATGCGCCATGCCTGGCTGTCGAGATCGGTATCGCTCATGTCGCCTCCTAGTCTGCTGCCCGAGTGTCAGCGACAGGACAGATCCTGCCTAGAGATCACTCGCTGGTGCATTTATGGCGGCTTCAGAGATCTTAGGGGCCGTGCAATCACCGTGTGAGTCCGGATGCGAGCCCGCGCCTCGCCCTCCCAGCGGCATCTTGCCTTGCCTGAGCCGCTCAGCGGGCACATGCACTCTGAACTGCGGCTTGAAGGCGCGGTCGGGGCGATCTACCTGACCCGCCTGTTTCGAGGACACCTATGCGGCCGCGGTCGCCCGGATCGGTCCACGTGTCGTCCAGTTGGCGGCGACCGCGCCCAGCCCGACCAGGATCATCACCGGCCAGAAGGCCGCGTAGCTGCCCGTCCTCTCCACAAGGATCGCCGCGGCGCCCGCGCCGAGAAAGCCGCCGATCTGGTGGCTGAAGAAGCAGACGCCGTAGAGCGCCCCGAGATCCGCAACCCCGAAGCGCCGCGAGATGGCGGCCGCCGTCAGCGGCACCGAGCCGAGCCAGATGGAGCCGAGAACCGCGGCAAAAAGCAGCGTGCCCCATTCCGTCACCGGCAGGACCGCGAAGAGGGCGATCGCAAGGCTGCGGACGAGGTAGATCCCGCCCAGCGCCACCTCCGGCCGGATGACGCCGCCCAGCTTCCCGCAGAGCCAGGAGCCCGGGATGTTGAACAGGCCGACCAGCATGAGGGAGGTGGCGCCAAGCCAGGGCGGCATGCTGCACAGGGCCAGGTGGGCCGGCAGGTGGGTGGTCAGGAAGGCGAGCTGAAAGCCGCAGGCGAAGAAGCCCAGCGTCAGCAGGGCGAAGTCGCGCTCCTGCAGCGCGGTCCGGGCGAGGCCGGGCAGTTCGGACAGGGAGCGGCGCGGCGCCAGGGCGTCGCGGGGCGACCATTCCATGGCACGCGCGGCCGGCACGATCAGCAGCGCCATCGCCGCCATCGCGCCCAGGGCTGCGAGCGCGCCGAACAGGCCCATGCCCACCTGCGCGTAGGGCACCAGCAAGGCCTGCCCGACCGAGCCGCCCGCCGCCGCGATGCCGAGCATGCTGGCCCGCCGCTCGGGCGGGGCGGCGCGCCCGACCGCCGCGATGACGCTGCCGGTCCCGGCGCATCCAACGCCGATCCCCGTCATAATCCCGATGCCGAGGAGGGCCGTGACGGCGGAGGGATGCACCGCCACGAGGCCGAGCCCGGCAGCATAGACCAGCCCGCCCAGGGCGGCCACCCGCCCGGCCCCGAAGCGGTCGCCGAGCGCCCCAGTCACGGGCTGGACAATCCCCCAGGTCAGGTTGTGCAGCGCCACGGCGAGGCCGAGCGTGACGACGGAGATGCCCGTTTCCGCCGCCAAGGGCAGGAGAAAGAGGCCGAGAGTCTGGCGGATGCCCATGGCCATAGAGGCCGCGACCGCCGCGGCGATCACCACGGCCCAGATACCCGGGTTGCGCATCGCTCCCGTCTCCTTCCCCGGCGGGCGCTGCGTACGCAATCCGCCCCCGCTCACCCCATTAGGCGCATAACCGTCGTCTCGGTCCAGGGCATGGCCATTCGCCTTCCGCGCGCTGTTTTCATTCAGCGCCCTGGCAGGCTTCTGGTATGTGGCAACGGAACTATCTAGTTGATGCAGGCGCAAACAATATGCAGTCCACCGTAACGATGCCTGCTCCCGACCGCATGACGCTCGAGGAGTTCCACCACCGCT
>JBHTFH010000169.1:0-4315 GCA_042666135.1 Roseomonas sp. GCM10028921
GGTTCGAGTTGTCCGGGCAAGCCCAGCGGTTTCTGTCGGCGCACGCGATGATCTATGGCCACTTCCGTCCGCGGCGGCACCTGATGGCCGCCGATCAGTACCGGCGTAAGCTCGCTTACGCCTTTCGGGTCTGGCGGCAGGAGACATGTGCCCAGATGACGGCGTAAGGTCACGCAAGCTCCGCTGTGCGATCAAACTCGCCTGGGCACCAAACAACGCGACAATGCCGTTCACCCATCAATTCGCAGCGGCAGATAGTCTGCGTATAATTGCAAATGAGTGAAGAAAAGCGACGTCCGCGCTCTCGCCAAGCGACCCGCGATCGGATGCCGGATCTCCGCTATGCGGCTGAGGAATACCCTCCGACAGCGACTGGATCGGGCGCACGGCGGCATTCGAAAGAGGTGACTGGTTAGAGCTATTGTCCACCCCTGCGATCATTCATCAGGGCGGCTGGAATTAAATACTGCTTAGGGTCGCCACCGGATAATGCCCGACAAAGCATCTCTGGGGGAGCCACGACAGTGCGCAACCATCTCTCGGTTCTGTCGGCCGGCATCGCCGTCCTGCTGTCCCTGTGGACTTCGCCGGCCGCAGCGGCTGACGTGCTCCGCGTCGGCGGGACGGGTGGGGCCACGGCGCTGCTGGCGCATTTGGGCAAGCCGTTCACGCGGCAGACCGGCATCACCGTCGAGGTGATCCCGAGCCTGGGGAGCAGCGGGGGCATCGCCGCCACGGCGGACGGCGTGCTGGACCTCGCCGTCTCCGGCCGCCCCCTGTCTGCCGCCGAACAGGGACGCGGACTGGTGCAGGCCGCCGCGCTGCGCACCCCCTACGTGCTCGCCACCTCGCACGGCGCGCCGCCTGCCCTGACCGAGCAGGAGGTCGTCGGCGCCTACGCCGCAGAGAAGGCCAGCTGGCCGGACGGATCACCGATCAGATTGGTCCTGCGTCCACGTGCGGAGAGCGACAACCAGGTGCTCGCGTCGCTGTTCCCCGGCATGGCCGCGGCGCTCAACCAGGCGCGCCAAAGATCTGACCTGCCCATCGCGGCCACCGACCAGGACAACGCCGACGCGGCCGAGCGTCTGAGGGGGTCGCTCATCGGCACGACCTACACCCAGGTCGTCATGGAGGAGCGCAACCTGCGCCTAATCCCGATCGGCGGCGTCGCTCCATCGATCGAGGCGTTCGAGAGCGGGGCCTACCGCCACACTAAGATATTCCACGTCGTCCACCCGCAGCAGTCGAGCCCGGCGGCCGTGCGCTTCGTGCAGTTCCTGCGGAGCGACGAGGGCGTTCGAGCGCTAAGGGAGGCCGGTTGCTTCCCTGGCGTCGAGTAGCGACCGTCCATGCGCCTGCCGCACATCCGCAATCTCGTCAGCGGCATCGGCCTGCTCGTCGCCCTGGTTACGGCGCTCGCCGTCCCGGCGGGGTACTACGCGGTCCGTTCATCCGACGCCGCTGAGACACTCGCCTTCAAGGCTACGCTGAGCGCTGGCCGCGCCGCCAAATACATCTTCAACTACGAGCGCCTGTGGCAGTACCAGCAGGTGCGCCTGGCCGAGATCATTGAGTTGCCCGAAGAGCGGGGGGAGTGGGTGCGCCAGCGCATCACCGATCTAACTGGCAAGGTAGTCCTGCAGGAGGCTGGCAACCTCGCGACCCCCATCCAAACGGTCAGGATGCCCGTCGTGGTCCGGGGCGAAACCGTTGCCTGGCTGGAGGCGGAGACAAGCCAGCGCCCGCTGCTGGTCAGCACGGGCCTCGTGGCGGTAGTCAGCTGCGTGCTGGGCCTGCTCGCTTGGCTCACGGTGCGCCTGCTGCCCTTGCGCGTGCTGGATCGGACCTTGCTGAAGCTGTCCATGGAGAGTGCCCGCTTTCAGGCCGCGCTGGACAACATGACACAAGGGTTGTGCCTGTTCGACTCCGAGCACCGCCTGATCGTGCACAACAGGCGGTTCGCCACGATGTTCGGTGCGCCCGCCGCGGGCGCGGCCGCGTCCGAGCTGCTGCCGGATCATGGTGTGGGCCGGATGTTCGTGCCGCCCGACCCGCTTCGGCACGACGACCAGGATGGTGGCACGCATGACTTGGCGGACGGGCGCGTGATCCAGGTATCGCGCCAGACCGTCGCGGGCGGAGGTTGGGTCGCCACCTTTGAGGACGTCACAGAGCGCAAGCGGTCCGGCGAGCGGCTGTCGCACATGGCGCGACACGACGCGCTCACCGGCCTGCCCAACCGCGTGCTGTTCCGCGAGCACATGGAGCGCGTGCTGCCGCGCGTGCGCCACGGTGCCCACCTGGCCGTGCTGTGCCTCGACTTGGACGGCTTCAAGGGCGTGAACGACACTCTTGGCCACCCCGCCGGTGACGAGTTGCTGCGCGCCGTTGCCCGGCGGCTGCGCGACAGCACGCGCGAGACGGACCTCGTGGTCCGCCTCGGCGGCGACGAGTTCGCGATCGTGCAAGTGGACGCGGAGCAGCCACACAGCGCGACGGTGCTGGCGGAGCGGCTCGTGGACGTGCTGCGGGCGCCGTTCGATCTCCAGGGCCAGTGGGCCGAAATCGGCACCAGCATCGGCGTCGTGCTGGCGGATGAGGCGAGGACCACGGCCGACGAGCTGCTGCGCAACGCCGACATTGCCCTCTATCGCGCGAAGGCTGCCGGCCGGGGCACGTGGCGCCTGTTCGAGCCAGGGATGGATACCGAGATCCAGCAACGGCGCCAGTCGGAGCTAGACCTGCGCCGCGCAGTCGCGGAGGAGCAATTCGACGTCCACTACCAGCCGCTGATCGATGCGCGCACGGGGATGTTGACCGGCTTCGAGGCGCTGCTGCGCTGGCGCCACCCCGAGCGCGGGATGGTTTCTCCGGCCGAGTTCATCCCGCTGGCCGAGGAGATCGGGCTAATCCGGGCCATGGGCGCCTGGGTACTGCGCAGAGCCTGCGCCGATGCGGCAGGCTGGCCAGAGCACGTCAAGATCGCAGTCAACCTTTCGCCGGTGCAGTTCATCAACGGCCATCTGGTGCAGGAGGTCGAGCAGGCCCTGACGTCGGCCGGGCTGTCGGCTAGCCGGCTTGAGCTCGAGATCACGGAATCCGTGTTGCTGCAGGACAACGACGCCACCCTGGGCATGCTGCACCGGCTGCACGATCTGGGCGTACGCGTCTCCATGGACGACTTCGGCACCGGCTACTCCAGCCTGAGCTACCTGCGCCGGTTCCCGTTCGACAAGATTAAGATTGACCAGAGCTTCGTGCGCAACCTGGGTGGGGAGAAGGGCAGCATCGAGATCGTCCGTGCGGTTGTCGGGCTGGGCAAGGCGCTGGACATGAACGTGCTTGCCGAAGGGGTGGAGACCGTAGAGCAGCGCGGTATTCTGCGGGCCGAGGGCTGCGACGAACTGCAGGGCTACCTGTTCAGCAAACCCCGCCCAGTGCAGGACGTGCCAGCCATCATTGCTGCCCACTCCGCGGAGAAAGACACTGCGGCAATTGGCCCCATGCTGATCGTCAGTAAAGTTGGGAACAACTTGACCGCCGCCTGACCGACGCGACCCGCAGCCGCCGCGCGGACCTGATCACCTTTGGTCCTACCGCAGATCAGTCAGCCTTGTTGACTTGAGGTCGGCAAGTTGACGCTGCCGGACAGCGCGCACCCGGTTCTCAGATGAGCCAGATCTCGCTTTGCCCGTAGGCGGGCTCCAAGTAGTAGACGGGCTCCACATAGACCGGCTGGTCGTAATAGACCGGCTCTATGTAGGCAGGCTCCACGTAGTAGACGGGCTCCACGTAGACCGGCTCGACGTAGTAGACCGGCTCTACGAACGCCGGCTCAACGTAGTAGATCGGCTCCACATAGGCAGGCTCGACATAGTAGACCGGCTCCGCGAAAGCCGGGCCGAAGTCGATCCAAACCTCCGTCTCGGCGTAGGTGGGGTCCAGAAAGATAAAGGATGGCTCTTCGTACATGGGCTTTTGCTCCCTCTAGTCAGGAAAGGGCCATGAATAGGAGGCACCGTTGTGATCGAACCGTGTTCTTATTTGGGCAACTCTCCTCCGCCCCACGGTTGAATGAGACGCCCCGCAAGCGGACAATATCCGCAGATGGGGTGCATGATGGCACCGTCAAGTTGGCCGAGCACCAGCTTGCCCGAGCGGCCCACCACCGGGTAGTCGGCTGGGATGACTACCGCCGCCGCCTGCCCCAGCTTTGCCGGGTATCGCTTCCCGGCCGAGATCATCAGCCAAGCGGTGTGGCTTTACTTCCGCTTCCCGCTCAGCTTGCGGATGGTCGAGGAAATGCTGGCCT
>JBHTFH010000170.1:0-4270 GCA_042666135.1 Roseomonas sp. GCM10028921
CCCAAACCCGAAACGCCTGAAGGGCGTGCCGGCCCAGACGATATCGCCCAGGCCCGCCTCATCGCGGAACGCGCAAAGGAGGTCTCACAACCGGACACATGATAAGGGCCATGCGTTGCTCGATCCGCGTCCGCAGCCCTCCTTCGGCGACGGCACCGAGCTTGCGGTCGATGTCGCGCAGGACGCGGCCCGTGTAGCCCTTCAGCGTGCGTAGCGCCTTGCGCATGCGGCGGAACTGCCGGGGATGGGCGATGGCCTTCTCCATCACCGTCGTGTCCACCGCGATCTCGGAGGGGCTGCGCGGCGTCACGGCACCCAAGGCCCTACCTGCCTCGATCGTCTTGGTCAGCAGCCACTCCACGCCCTCCTCCCCGATGCGGCCGCGCCAGCTGTTCAGCGAGGACGGGTGAAGGGGGCACGGTGCTGGAAGACGGTCTCGCCGGTGAAGTGCTGGAGGTACGGGTTCTCCACCCAGCGGGCGAGCACCGCCTTGTCGGAGAGCCCGTAGGCGTGCTGGAGGTACATCAGCCCGGCGACTAGCCGCGGATGGGTGGCGGGCCGGCCCTCGCCAGTGGGGAAGAAGCCGGCCCATTCCCGCTCGAACCAGCCCCAGTCGATCAGGGCCGCCAGCCGGACCAGCTCATGCCGTCCATTGATCATGTCGATCAGGCGCGGGCGGAGCAGGTCGTCCTGCTCAGCCGGGCGGGAACGGTGCTTCATGGCCGGCAGAATCGCAGGAATAGCGCCTCATTCCAACCAGACCCTGCAATTCGAGCACCCCAGATCCTGAGCTTTCCCGCCCAAGATCAAGCGTTGCTGGTTGTTCAAGGCCGACTACTTGCGCGCGTCCTGGCCCGGCCGGCGCTGGGTTGGCCGACCTTGTAACCCTTAGAGGGAGAAGCGGAGGCGGAGCTGCACCTGGTTGCGGCCGTACTCGCTGACGCCGTTCGGCGCCTCCAGGCGCTCGGTGTGCTGGTACAGGCCGATCAGCGCGATGTTACGGTTCAACGACCAGCGTGCCTGGACGAGGGCGATGCCGTCGGAGACGGTGCCGACACCGCGGGGGTATTGCCGCCGCTCGGCCCGGATCTCGCCGCTGACGATGACATTGCGGAGCAGTTCGTGATCGACCGTCAGGCGTGCAGCGGTGCGGGTGAAGCTCACGCTCGATTCGCGAATCGACTCCTCGATCGTGCGCGACAGGCCCAACGAGAAGGTGGTGAGCTGTGTGGGGACATAGGTGATCTGCCCCTCGAAGGCCGCGCCCGAGAGGGATTTCAGCCCGGGCTGCTCGTAGTTCCGGTTGCGGTAGCCCGCTACGAACCGCCCCTGCCAGAGTCCCGTGAGATCGTACTGCAGGCCGCCCTGGGCCTCCCAGGTGAAGGAGTCGCGGCCGCTCTGGGAGGCCTCTCGGTAGGTGATGTCCTGCAGCCGGACGAGGGCGAGGACATAGCGGCCGGGCACGAAGGCGTAGTCCGCCGTGAACTCGCCGAGGAGGATATCGTGATCGTTGACGGAGGTAATGTCGCGGACGTTTCTGACCTGTACGTCCTGATAACGCTGCAGCCGGTAGTCGACCGTGGTGCCCAGGCGGACCCGGTTGAAGGCCGCCGTGCCGCCGACCTGGAAGATGTCGGTGTCGAAGGGAATCGGGACGCGCGACCCTTCCTGCTGGACTTCGAAGTTGTCGGTTTCGTAGTGGCTACGGATGTGGTCGTAGCGGAACTGCAGCGATGATGCGCGGCCGATGTCGTAGCGCCCGAAAGCGCCGGCGCTGTAGTCGAGCCAGTTCAGGCCGCTGTCCTGGAAGTACTGCCGCGTTGCCTGGCTGGCCGTGACGCCGAGCGCATGCCGGGACCAGGTGGTCGCGCCGCTGACGGCGAGTTGCTGCTGGGCGAAGGCGCCCGTGCGCTTCTCCCCCTGGCCGGGCACAAGGTTGTCGTCATATCCGACGCCGGCGTCCACGGACGCGTCCAGCCGGAAGCCGGGCAGTCTGACGCCCAGCGGATCGAATTCCGGCCGCTGCCGGGTGAGGACCGTGACGCCGCGGGCCGTGTCCTCAGCCCTGAAGGTCGTCTGCGCCTCGGCCGAGACGGGCAGCAGCAGCGCGAGCGTGCTGGCCAGGGAGGTGGCCGCAAGGGCCCGGTGCGAGCTGGGGTTCATGGGACGATGCCGGACCAGGGATGCGAGTGACGACTGGGCGTTCATTCGTCCATCGTATGAGACGGCTATCCGACCGACTAGCCTCCCCACGAGATTGACGCAGCATCGGATTGCCGGCGTGTGGAATTGGACACGCCGGGGAGGGGAGGGCCTGCGCTATGCGCGCTGGCACGCGGGGCGGCCGGTTTTCGGGTGCCCGGACGGGATCTTGCTGGAAAGCGATTTAGTTCCGTACCGGAAAATCGGCCGGATCGGCTGAGCGAAGGACGCGGCGCCTCGGGGAAGAGCTACGTCGCCTCTCGTCAGAAAAGGATGACGCCCATCGCGAGCCAGAACGGGATGGAGAGAATCAGGCCCACCACGATGCCGAAAGCGGGACCCCTGCCTCTCTCGATCGTGGCGGCGCGGTCCTTATCCATATGGCCATGTTCGACGCTCCCGTAAGAACCGGGCCACCAAGGCCGCATGGTCGTCGAACGGACCAGTCCAACCATCGTCCAGCACCTTGTTTCAGGATCGTTAACCTCGCCTCGATGGAGTTAACGTCCGACCGCCAAGGTAGGAGATCATAACTAGATTGTGACATCAAGTGACGGTGCGGATCGGAGGCTTCCGGCTTGGCCGAACCCTGCTTCACTTGACAAAGGATGCGACTCTGTCGGGCCCCGTAAGGGGTGGCGCACCCGAATAGCCGCGCCGACCCCCGCCTTCAAACAGCCCCACGCCTCATCAGAACTGCCGGTACAGTCTTGGCCAGGATCTTGATATCACCCCAGAGGGAGAAGCTCTGGACGTAGCGCGCATCGAGCGCGACGCGCTCGTTATAGCTAGTGTCGCTGCGCCCGCTCACCTGCCACAGGCCTGTCACGCCAGGCCGGACAGCGAGATAGGCCGAGGCCGCGGGCCCGTACTGCTCAATGAGCTCGGCCTGCACTACCGGCCGAGGCCCGACCAGGCTCATGTCGCCACGCAGTACATTGATTAGCTGGGGCAGCTCATCGAGACTGGTGGCGCGTAGGAACCGTCCGATCGGCGTCACGCGCGGGTCCTTCGGCAGCTTGCGGGTCCGGTTCCAGAGATCGGCCGCCACCGGATCCGTTGCGAGCAGGGTCGCGAGCGCCTGCTCGGCATTCGGAACCATGCTGCGGAACTTAAGGCAGCGGAACGTCCGACCGCCCCGCCCGACCCGCAGGTGGCCGAAGATCGCATTCCCGCCATCCGACCGGACGATCAGCGCAATGGTCAGCATGAGTGGAAGCAGGATGACGAGCATCGTCGCCGCGACGACAATGTCGAGGCACCGCTTCGAAGCGAGCTGCCATCCACGCTGCCCAACGTCGAGGTCGATTACGCGCACCGGCCGAAACGCGCCCTCCCCGTCTGCTCCGGCGACGCGAGCGGCCAGACTCGTATCAATCATTCGCCAAGATCCTCCTTAGCTGCAGATCGGCGGCCTCCCTGCCCACAGATCCCACAGAACGACGAGCCTCACCTGAACTCTTGTGTACATATCTTCACACTCCTCAGCGATTAAGCAATCGGTTCTAAAATCACGTAATGCTGAGCCGCGTCTCGCGAAGCGAGAACATGAAATGACACAAAAAGAGCATCAAGATGACAACCGTCGGTTGAATGATGCGTTCCTGTCTTGCGAGAGAAGCGAACTTCCCCCGCCGCGATCCTGTCCGATTCGCCCTATTAGCTCCCGAATACTGCGGGAATAGGGCGGCACGAGGCAGGAACACAGGCGAGCAACATGAACCCGGCGTCTTCGTTCGAAGAGGCTTTCAGTTCTGGTGATTCGGCGACGCAGCGTATCCCGGCAGGACGAAGCTCATCCGGCTGCCCTAGGTTTCCAACCTTGCGCTACCTTTCGAAGACTTGCTCGGACGTTCGGGCCATGGGAACGTCGCGGCCCGGTGCCTCTCATGCGCTGACCGGGCCGCCCGCCTCAAGAAAAAATCCCGGGATCGCGGTAAACAACAGCGTGGGCAGCCGGCGAGGGGGCCGCCTCACGTTCTCCCGTAGGTATCCTCGAAGCGGACGATGTCGTCCTCGCCGAGGTATGCGCCGGACTGGACCTCGATGAGGGTGAGGGGGATCATGC
>JBHTFH010000171.1:0-4252 GCA_042666135.1 Roseomonas sp. GCM10028921
CACCGAGGTCGAGGTGAAGGAGCGCAAGGACCGCGTCGACGACGCGCTGCACGCGACCCGCGCCGCGGTCGAGGAAGGCATCGTTCCCGGTGGTGGCATCGCGCTGCTGCGTGCCAGCCAGAACCTCGGCCATCTGAAGGGCGACAACAACGACCAGCAGGTCGGCATCGAGATCGTGCGCCGCGCGATCCAGGTGCCGTGCAAGCAGATTGCCGAGAACGCCGGCAAGGACGGCGCCGTCATTGCCGGTGAGGTTCTGCGGGACGGCACCTATGAGTACGGCTATGACGCCCAGACCGACGAGTACAAGGACCTCGTGGCGGCCGGCATCATCGACCCGACCAAGGTCGTGCGCACCGCCCTGCAGGGCGCTGCATCTGTTGCGGCACTGCTGATCACCACGGAAGCCATGGTAGCCGAACGTCCAGCGAAGGCGTCGGCTGGTGGCCCTGCGGGCGGCGGGATGGGTGCAATGGGTGGCGGGATGGGCGACATGGACTACTGACCATCGCGCGGCACCGAAAATGTTGAGGGGCAGGCTGCAAAGCCTGCCCCCTTTGCCTGTCAGCTGGCCCTAGTGAGACCTGTGCGCCAGCCCGAGATCGTCGCGGGGGTGTTGTCAGGTTGGCGACGTAGGAGAAGGAGCACCCGAGCTGGCGCAGCCCTCACACGGTTGGTGCAGATCCGGTCACATCGCGCCGGGCGCTGGACGCCGCGTTGCGGACTTCACGGTGTTGGTCGGCAGTCAGGCGGTGACGACGCAGTTGAGAGTGGTTGTGGATCCGGCTGTGGGTGGAGAGGAACCGCTGGGCGTGGCGCGGTGACTTGAACCGCTGCATCTGCGGCTCACGTCGTCGTGTCGGCTGGTGTGACACCTCGGCCCGGTTGTTGAGATAGCGGCTCTGCCGATGCTCCACGCTCGGCAGGATCTCGCGCTTCGCCACAGCATAGCTGCGCAGCTTGTCGGTTACGATCACGCGGGCCACGTACTGCAGCCCCTTCAGAAGCTTGCGGAAGAACCGTTTGGCTGCCGTGGCGTTGCGTCGGCTCTGGACCAGGATGTCGAGCACGTGACCGTCCTGGTCCACCGCACGCCAGAGAGGGTGCTGCCTGCGGCGAATGCGGATGAACACCTCGTCCATGAACCAGTTGTCGCCCGGCCTTGGTCGACGCCGCTTCAGCTCGTTCGCGGACAGCCGGCCGAAGCGCAGGCCCAACCCGCGGCGGTTTCGTAACTGACCGCGACCCCGCGTGCGGCAAGGATCTGCTCGACGTCCCGTAGGCTGAGGCTGAAGCAGTGGTACAACCACACTGCATGCTGGATGACCTCGACCGGGTAGCGGAAGCCTCGATAAGGGCTCGGAGAGGTCATGCAATGCAGGCTGCCACGGACCTACGGACCCGCCAGTCTGACAAGGCCCGTCGGGACACCCTTCCAATCGTGATCTTCCCCCCGGCCCCGGCCGAAGCCGGCGTGAACCCATCACTCCTTGAGGTGACGATTGTGAGCAATATCTTTGCGTTGCTGAACTCGTTGTAGATCCGTCCGAATGTCGGCAACGTAGCGGTCATTCCGTTCGCGCGCTTCATGCGATAAGTTGTTAACGGTCTCTACCAGGGACGAAACGCCATGATTACGAGTGCCTTCCGCCGCCGTACCCTGCTTGGGGTCACTGCTCTTCCGTTCGCATCCGCCGCCCTTGGGCAGGAAGGCTTTCCGTCCCGTCCGCTGCGACTGATCGTTGGCTTCACGCCAGGCGGCGCGACCGACATTTCGGCCCGCGCCATAGCGCCCAAGATGGGTGAGGCGCTGGGCCAGCCCGTCATCGTCGAGAACCGCCCCGGCGCGGGCAGCAATATCGCGACCGAGGTGGTGGCTCGCAGCCCTGCCGACGGATACACGCTGCTGCTCGCGACGCTCGGTGCCCTGGTGGTAAGCCCGATGGTGATCCGCTTACCGGTCGACCCGGCGCAGGAACTGGTGCCAGTCTCGGTGGCAGTCGACCTGTTCAACATACTGGTTGTGCCGCCCGACCGTCCCTGGCGCAATGTGGGCGAACTGGTTTCAGCTGCAAAGGCCGCGCCCGGACTCCTATCCTACGGCACCAGCGGCATAGCCGGTGGGCCGCATCTTGCGGGGCTGCTGTTCGACCGCACTGCGGGAACCCAGACCACCGCAGTGCACTACCGCGGCGGTGGGCTCGTAGTAACCGATCTGCTGAGCGGCCGAATCGATTTCTCGTTCGCCACTGCCGCGTCGGTGCTTCCGCAGGTACGCGAAGGGAAGTTGCGTGCCTTGGCCATACCACATCTCGAGCGCTCGCGTCTGATGCCGGACATTCCGACCGTCGCGGAATCCGGCCTGCCGGGCTTCGACGTACCGTCCTGGTATGTGGTGATGGCACCGCGCGGCACTCCGGACTCCGTCATCGCCCGTCTCAATGCCGCGATGCGCATGGCGCTGGACGACACCGAGGTCGCGGCCGTGCTCAACCGCAACGGGCTTGAGCCGCGCTGGAGCACGCCGGATCAGATGATCGAGGCGCTTGTGGCGGAACGCATGAAATGGACGCCGATCATTCGCGAGAGTAATATTCGCGTCGAATAGATCTGGCGCTCTAGGTTTTGTGGACACTTACCTGGGCCACAGGACAGTGGCGGCGATGGCGACGACGGCGAGGTAGTTCCTTGCGGTCTTCTCGTGGCATTGTCACATTGTTTGATGACCAAGCGAGCTTGACCGCACAATGCGGCCTGCGTGATCTCACGCCGGCACTTACACACACGTCTCCTGCCGCCAGATCCGTAAGGCCTTGTTGCGCGAATGGCGGTACTGATCGGCGGTCATCAAGTGCCGCTGCGGACGGAAGTGGCCATAGATCATCGCGTGTGCGGAGAGGAACCGCTTTGCCTGCCTGGGTGACTTGAAACGCTGCATCTGGCGCTCTCGACGTCGCGTCGGCTTGTGGGAATTCTCGGCACGGTTGATCAGGCACCGACTGGTCCGATGCCGCACACCGGGCAAGACCTCCCGCTGCGCGACGCCGTAGCTGCGGAGTCCATCGGTCACAATGCGCCGCGGCTCGTACTTGAGGCCGGCCAGCAGGCACTTGAAGAAGCGCTTGGCGGCTGCGGCATTGCGGCGCTCCTGCACGAGGATGTTGAGCACGACACCGTGCTGGTCCACGGCACGCCAGAGATAGAAGAGCTCGCCGTTGATCCTCAGGTACACTTCATCCATGTGCCACATATCACCCGGCTTCGGCCGCCGCTTGCGCAGCTTGGCCGCGAAGTCCGTGCCGAAGCGGAGGCACCATCGGCGGATGCTCTCGTGGCTCACCACCACGCCCCGCTCGGCCAGGATCAGCTCGATGTCGCGCAGGCTCAGACTGAACACATGGTAGAGCCAAGTGGCATGGTGGATGACCTCGGCCGGAAAGCGGTAGCCGGAGTAGGTGGTGGGCTCGGATGGCATCCCGCCAGCTTCGACTGACCATCTCGTTTCGGCCAGAGCTAAACGACGTGACAATGCCCCTGCACGATACCGGCGTGGACGATACCTGAATCACGGTCGTTCCGCCAACTCATACCGCCGAGCGGATGAGCTGCCTCTGGTGCGATTTCCGTTCGGGCGGAGATAGTGATTCTTCTGGCCTGTGAGGGATAGGTGGACGAGGCGGGCGCTGGAGATCCGGACGGAGGTAGCGAGTGCGGGCGAGATCCGGCGCTTGGCGCGACGGTGGGGGAACCGACGGATGGCAACGCGGATGCTGGCGATAGCGGTCTCGGTGACTGCCGTGGCCCGTGAGCTCGCCGGTTTCGTCTGGGGTATGGGACCGGAGGTAAAGCCGACGTAGGCTGCCAACGCCACCACCCTCCGCCAACCGTGCAGCGACGCAAGGATGGCGGCGGTGCACCGGTAGAGGAATTTCCGTCTGACGCTTTGTGGCCGGCCCCGTTATCGCCCACTGTAAAAACGGAAGGCTTTACACCGCATCTGCGGAGATGCGGGACCCAATTCGTGGATCAGAGCATGATCACCGACGCCCGACGGCCACGCCTCCTCGCCTGCGTGGCTCACCCATTGTTGCCAGTGCAGGCGGGCGACGTCGCTCGCCCAATCAACTTGACGGCAGACATCAGAGTGTCAGATCTGATCAGATGTCGAAGAATACCGTCTCGCCCTCGCCCTGGAGGCGGATGTCGAGCACATAGGTCGGCACACCGTCCCGCTCCTCTCGCCGCGCGACGA
>JBHTFH010000172.1:0-4251 GCA_042666135.1 Roseomonas sp. GCM10028921
GCTGGCGGGAACTGCTGGTCGACCTCAAAGCCCGTGGCCTGAACATCGCGCCCGAGCTGGCCACGGGGGATGGGGCGCTCGGCTTCTGGAAGGCACTAGAGGAGGTCTGCCCGGCCACCCGGCATCAGCGGTGCTGGGTGCACAAGACCGTCAACGTCTTGGATAAGCTGCCGAGCTCGGTCCAGCCGGCCGCCAAGGCCGACCTGCGCGAGGTCTGGATGGCGCCGGACCGGGCGGCGGCCGAGGCTGCGATCACGACCTTCTCCGAGAAGTACGGAGCCAAATACGAGAGGGCGGCCACCTGCCTGCTGAAGGACCGCAACGCCCTGCTGACCTTTTACAACTTCCCCGCCGAGCACTGGGACCACCTGCGCACCTCAAACCCCATCGAGAGCGTGTTCGCCACCGTCCGGCACCGGACCGTCCGCACCAAAGGCGCGCTGTCGCAGGACACCGCCCGGCTGATGGTGTTCAAGCTCGTCATGGCGGCTGCCAAGACCTGGCGCCGGCTGAAGGGCGAGAACGGGTTGCCCAAGCTCATCCAAGGCGTCACATTCCACAACGGCGTCGAGGTCACCAACACGCCAGCGCAGCACGCCGCCTGATCACGACGTCACCCAAATTCCAGCGTGACTCTTGGTCGAGCGGAAGCGAACATTTGGCTTCAGGCCCTCGACTGCCGGAGGCGACTCCAAGCGGACCTTGACCGCAGTCTTTCAGGCATGACCTGCTCGACACTATGAAGCCGCTCGCCGACCCTGCTGCCCGCGCCCGCTCCCCCAGTTCGGGCCAGCCTCCTGAGGGTGGGTTCTCAGCCCTCACCCCAGAATTGGGGGTCCGAGACCTCAATGCGAGCCTGCGGTTCTGGTGCGACCTTCTCGGTTTCACGGTTGCCTACGATCGACCAGCCGCACGCTTTGCCTACCTCGCACGAGGCGGCGCACAGATCATGCTTTGCCAGCGCAATGGCCGCTGGGACACGGGTGTACTGGAACACCCCTACGGACGCGGAGTGAACTTTCAGATCATGGTCAATCAGCTGGACTTGATCCTGACTGCGCTCAATGCTGCCCAATGGCCTCTCTTCGAGGAGCCGAGCGAGGCTTGGTATCGAACCGGACCGGTGGAAGGCGGACAGCGGGAATGCCTTGTCCAAGACCCTGACGGATATCTCGTACGCCTCGCCGAAAACCTTGGGCAGCGGGAACCGGAGTGACGTCTCCTTCCCACCCAACCCGGCCTTCGACCCCCGGGGAGGACATGTCTGCTTTCAGGGAGGCGGCGACGGCCGATGGGTGGCCGAGATGGGCGCGAAGCGGCTAGGCTCTGGAATGTCCGGGGCGGCTGTTCGTTCTCCGGCAGGGCCTCTCAGCAGAGAATACTCGACCGGCGAGCCTGAGCGCGGCTGCTGTCCTACGCCGCTGGCACGGAACTGGCTGGAGGAAGGTTTGCTACCTCGACCCATGCATCTTTAGCTTCGCAGGAATCCAATGCTCTCACGCCGCGTGCTCCTCGGTTTCGCCACTGCCGCTCTTGCTGCCCCGGTCCGGGCCCAGCCGAGCTACCCTGACCGCCCGATAAGGCTGGTCTGCCCTTACCCAGCAGGCGGCGCCACGGACGTGCTGACCCGGATCCTCGCGGACGGGATGCGCGAGCGGCTGGGCCAGCCTGTGG
Source organism: Roseomonas sp. GCM10028921 (assembly GCA_042666135.1). GTDB lineage: Bacteria > Pseudomonadota > Alphaproteobacteria > Acetobacterales > Acetobacteraceae > Roseomonas. Next base: position 1,675 of record JBHTFH010000172.1, read on the forward strand.
TGGTGGAGAACCGCTCCGGCGCGGGCGGCAACATCGGCGTGGACGTCGTCGCGAAAGCTGCGCCGGACGGCTATGTGCTAGGCACCGCGCCCGTAGGCAACTTCATCATCAACCCCTTCCTCTACCGCTCCATGCCCTATGATCCCGTGCGCGATCTGACGGCGGTATCCCTGGCCTTCGAGGTGCCGAATGTCGCGGTGGTGTCGGAGAAGTTCGTCCCCGCGCGCAGCATGAAGGATTTCCTGGCCTGGGCGAAGGCAAAGCCGGGCGGGGTCGTCTATGGCACCTCGGGCGTGGGCACCTCGGCGCATCTCTGCTCCGAGCTGCTGTTCAAGCGTGCGGGAGTGGCATGCACCCACGTGCCCTTCCGAAGCGCGGCGCAGGTGATCCCGGCAATGCTGTCGGGCGACGTGGACTTCGCCATCGACAACCTGGCCTCCTATGCTGGGGTGATCCAGCAGGGGCAGATGACCGCGTTGGGCATGACCACGGCCGAGCGCTGGCCGACCATGCCCCAGGTCCCCACCATGGCCGAGGCCGGGGTACCGGATTTTGTGGTCACTGCCTGGTCCGCGCTGATCGGCCCAGCAGGGCTGCCGGTGACGGTGCAAGAGCGGCTGTCCGCCGCCGTCCAGAGCGTGGCCGCCGATGCGGCGATCCGGCAGCGGTTCCTCGTCGCAGGTGGGCAGGCGCTTGCAACGACGCCGACCGGCGCGCGGGAGCGCATGGATCGTGAGCGCCCGATGTGGAAGGAGATGGTCGAACTGTCTGGTGCCCGCATGGAGTAGGTGGAGCCTGGAGCGCCGGCAGGTGCGGATTCCGGCGATGTCGGCAGCCTGTTCCGACGCGATGTCGGCAGGTGATTCCGGATGATGTCGGCATGTGTGGCCGCTCGTCACCGGGCCGATGGTTGTCCTCATCGGGTGTGCGGTTTGGGTCAAGCCTCGATTGGTTTGGGGTGCAGCTTCCGGCGCAGGCTGTCGCCGCGCAGATGGATGCGATGGGCATTGTGGACGAGGCGGTCGAGGATAGCATCGGCCAGGGTTGGGTTGCCGGTGATCAGGTCGTGCCAGCGGTCGACGGGGACCTGGCTGGTGATCAGCGTGGCGCCACGGCCGTAGCGGTCCTCGACCAATTCCAGCAGGTCACGTCGCTGCTCCGGGCCGAGCGGCTCGAGGCCCCAGTCGTCGAGGATCAGGAGCTTCACGGCGCCGAGGGTGCGCATCAGCCGGGCGTGCCGGCCATCGCCGCGGGCCAGGCCAAGGTCGGCGAACAGCCGCGGCACGCGCTGGTAGAGCACCGAGTGATTGTCGCGGCATGCCTTCTGACTGAGGGCACAGGCTAGCCAGGACTTCCCGACGCCGGTCGGGCCCTCGATGATGAGGTTCTCCCGCGCCTCGATCCAGCCGCCGAGCGTCAGCTTCTGGAACAGGGCGCGGTCGAGGCCGCGGCTGGAGCGCCAGTCGATGTCCTCGACGCTGGCCTGGTGGCGCAGCTTGGCGAACCGCAGCCGGGCCTTGAGCCGGCGGTCGTGCCGGTCGGCGATCTCGCGGTCGAGCAGCAGGCCGAGCCACTCGGCCGGCGCCAGCTCGCCGCCCTGGGCTTGGGCAGAGAGATCCTCGAAGGCTCTCGCCATGCCGGCGAGGCCAAGCTGGCGCAGCTGGTCGAGGGTGGGGTGGGTCAGCATGGACGTTCTCCTCAATGGTAGTAGCCGGAGCCCCGGATGTTCGGGTGCAGCAGGGGCAGGTCGTCGCCCTCCCGCGGCCGGCGTTGCGGCGGCTGGCGGTCGAGGCCGTGCTGCAGGGTGCGGGGCACTGCCCCGCACCTGGATGGAGCCGTAGGACCGGGCGCCGATCTCCAGGCCGCGGGCGCAGGCCGCCTCCAGCCGGTCCTGCCCGTAGGTCCGCAGCAGCCGCAGAATGCCCAGGCAGGCGCGGAACCCCTGCTCCGGGTGGGGGCGGCTCTCGAGGATGATCGCCGTCAGCGCCGCGGTGGCCGGGCCAATGGCGGCCGCCTCGCGGCCGATCCGCTCGATGGTCCATTCGGCATGGCGCCGGTGCGCCTGCGGCATGTGCTCCGGCAGGGTGGTATGCCGACCGCGCAGCCCGCCACGGACATGGACGGCGACGCGCTCGCCCTTGTGGAACAGCTCCACCGTCCGGGCCGTGACGCGGGCCTCCACCTGCTGGCGCAGCAGCCGGTGCGGCGCCGAGTAGTAGTGACCATCGATATCGACGTGATAGTCGAGCCCGACCCGGCGGATGCGCCACTCGGCATAGACGAAAGGCTCGGCTGGCAGGGCCGCGAGCGCCGGCTGGTCCAGCTCCTCGAACAGCTGGCGGCGGCTGACCCCGAGCCGGCGCATCGGCCGGGTGTTCAGGTCAGCCAACAGGCCGCATATGGCCGCGTTCAGCGCCGTGAGCGAGGCGAACCGCTGGTGCCGCAGCCGTGCCAGGATCCAGCGCTCGACCACCAGCACCCCGGCCTCGACCTTGGCCTCACATGAGGGGCTGGCAGTCAAGAGCAGATCGTCACGTCATGGTCGGCACTCCATCTTTGGATCCATGGCCCGAGCCC
>JBHTFH010000173.1:0-3975 GCA_042666135.1 Roseomonas sp. GCM10028921
CAGGTGCGGCTGCTCCAGGCGAACGGGGTGGACGAGTTCCACTTCTACACGCTGAACCGCCCGGACCTGACCTATGCCATCGCCCATATCCTGGGCGTCAAGCCCAGGCCAGCGGGCATGGCGCATGAGCAAAGACCTTGCTCCGAGCGCCCGAGCGGGTCGCCGTCTAGTCTCTGCCCGCGGCTTTGAGGTCAAGGCACTGCTCAGCGCTCACCCGCACGAATAAGCGGCAGGGCAGCCCGTTGTTATCAGGGTCGATCCGTCCATAGAGGAGGATACTCCGCCCAGTAGTATCGGCCCGGGCAACCTGCGCCGGGTAGTGGCCTACAAAACCGTCGTGAACTTTGCCGCATCCGGCGCTCAACCGTCGCGGCGCGGCGAAAGTCGATGGAAGTTCCCTGTATCAGGCCTGGTCACCGATCCGAGGGCCAACAAGTTTGGAGGCACGTGGTTTGAGAGGATTCCCGTAGCCACAGCGGCGGGCACCATTATCGGTTCCTGCCCAGTCCTCAGTGTTAAGATGCAAATGCAGTTCACCCGTGACAACTGTGGTAGAGAAGCTCTTTATCAGCAGGGTCGGGATCTAGCAGGAGAGGAGGACAGGAGTAGGCGCAGGGTTCCGCTGCGCGTTGCTCGTCCGCCTCAACGAGCGTCGCCGACATGACCGGGGGTGCCGCAAACTTTTTGCTGGTCGGCGGGCCGACGGCGAGGATCGCTGGGAGCAAAGCTTTCCAGACGGCGACGACCCGGTTTGGTTATGCGCACTTTTACGCGGTAAAAGTGGAATTCTACCCCCTTGCGAAGCTTGCGCCGCCGGAAGATGGTTTCTGAACCGAGGACTTAATCGTGACCCAACATGTGATCATGCTCTCCTCACCCAAGGGTGGAGTGGGTAAATCCTCACTAGCGCGTAACCTGCTTGTGCTGGCTTCACGGGCCGGGCACTCCGTACAGGGCGTAGACTTCGATCAGCAGCGGACGCTGGCAACCTGGACGGAGCGCCGGGAGAGGGTCCGAGCCGCTGTCCCGGGAATCGAAACGATCCCGGTGCAGGCGGCTAACCTCGACAACTGGCGGAATGTCGTTCGTAACGCTAAGAAATCCAATGCCGAGGTGGTCGTCATTGATACCCCGCCGTCCATTGAGTTGAACCTGTCTGCCATCGTAAGCCTCTCCGGGGAGGCGAGCTTCATACTCGTGCCCTGTCAGCAGACCCAAGACGACGTTGATAGCGCGGCCCCGTGGATGCGGCGTCTTGTCGAAGCGAAGCGTCATGCGGCCTTTGTACTAAACCGCAGCAACAGGCGGGCAAAGAGCTTCGGCACTATACGTGCAAAGCTGCTCGCCGTGGGGCCGGTGAGTCCTGTTGAGGTGCCTCAGTTGGAAGAGATCCCGCTCGCAGCTGGTAAGGGCTTAGGGGTGATGGACCTCTCGAAACCCTCAAGCGGCGAAACCTTTGAGGCGTTGTGGAGCTACGTTGCTCGGGAGGCCGGCCTATGATTAGGCGACCGAAGCCGGTCCCAAGCAGCATCTCTCGTAGAGCTCTCGACAACATAGACCTTGATGCCGAAACGCCCTCCGGCGTCCCTGCAACTGCGGACACCCGTCCGGCAGCCCTCAACAAGATGATGGCTGTCTCGGGAGAACTCCTCGACACTGTCCGGGAGGTGTTCTCTGGCACGAAGGTAGCTGAGGACGAGAGTCTCCTTCGAGTGGTCATAGAGACGCGTCAGGCTGTTGGGCAGGCGTGGGAGAGAGCGGCTCGGTCATTCTTGGAGATCGGCCGAGCCCTCAACGCCCTCGACAGTGCTTTGTCAGATCGCGAGGAGAAGGCCCGCCTCAAAGCCGGATTCGAGCGACTTTTCCCATTTTCCGACCCGGTAGCAAGCCAATTCCGCCGAGTGGCGCAGATGGTGGACTCGGGCCGTGTGACTGAAGACATCCTGCCCGGATCCTACAGTGCCGCATATCAGGTTGCGCTTTTGGAAAGGGAGGATTTCGAAGAGGCGCAACGCCGAGGGCTCATCGGACCTCACACGTCCCGCTCGTCTCTCATCGCGTTCAGACGGGAGCGCTCTCGCCCGGCCCCGTCCCAGGTCGATCTCAAAGCCCTGCTGGCAGAGCAGCGCCAGTTGCGGGAGAAGCGCCGTCGTATGGTGGAAGAACTAGCCGGAATGCGCCGCCGCTTCCAAGAGATCGCCCGTCTTCTTGAAGAGTAGAGGCAGGGCTCAAGACAACAAAACGCAGCCTACGCTGCTCCCTAGACCGTCAGTCGTGGTCGCAAAATACAATCCAATACGGGCTTCACCCTCTCAGCGGAGGGGTGGCACCCTCGCACGCTGCAGTCCAGCACGATCAAAGCGGACACGCTCGACAGGCTTCACACCGAAAGCAGCTCCTCACTGACCCAGTGGCGTGGCCTCGGTACGCAGAAGACTCGAAGCGAGCAAGCACCTTGGTTTCCTCCGATCAGCGGCCCGCCCGACTCGCAAAACAACAAATCCAACTCGGGGACTTTTCCAGGCGAGGGAGGGAGGGTGGGGAGAGCGGGGACTTTTCCAGGCAGGAGCCTGAAATCTTCTTAGCCCCAACTGGGGACTTTTCCAGGCACCCCTGTCAGCGGAGCGCTCGCTCCGGCACCGGTGGCTTGCACGGGTGGAGAACTAGGCCGCGCTCTTCCACATCCACTCGAGCATCGGGGTACACGGCCAGCGCCAACTTAAGATTGTCCAAGAAGGTGACCCGAAAATTGTCCATTCGGCTCACACCACCGCCGAACTGGCTCTTGAGGGCAGTCCAGGAAATGGAGGTCGGCTTCCCCAAGACATGCAGGCGGTATGCCAACCAAGCGTAGATATCGAGCGCCACAGAGTTGTTGTTGATAGCCCGAATCGCAGCTTCCTGTACGGGAACAGGGTGCCGTTGAAGTAGGTCGAAGAAGACTTCCGACAAGCGGGCTGTCTCGACGAAAAGGCTTCCCTGCTGCTCGTTAGCATCGTTGCTAGGGACGAACATGGCGCTGTCCACCACGCTCTGGTTGACCAACCCGACTCGGCCCCCTGACTGCTGGATGTGGAAGGTGAACCGGCACCGACTAATTCGCTCGGCTTGATCGCGTACGTCCCTCTGGCTTTTGCCGCCCTGAGGGATGCCCATACGCACGAGCCACTCCCTAAGGCTTCTCCCAAGCTCGATTTCTCGGCTCCTTGTGCGGATCGCGGTGCTTTGGAGATAAAGGAAGATGAGTCGGGCGCGCGATCCGTAAGCCACTCCTGTTGGCATGAAGCTTTTGCCATCAGGGCCGGGTTTAGAGCCTGGCTCCACGAGCAGGGAGATCCGGTCAGAATGGATCGCCCAACTCTGTCCATCTGGTAAACGCCGATGGGGAAGCGCGGCCTGACACCAGCCGCTATAGAGGAACCCGATCCCGGCGTCCTCGTCAGCCATATACTGAGCCGCGGCTTCTACGACCGTCCGGTCGATCTCGGCCTGAAGAGCCGCCTGCTTACCCCCTGCTTCGATGAGCCAATGCACTGTTCCCATAGCTATGCTTCTTGCACCACCAGCCTGGGATAAGTCCCCGGGGACTTTTCCAGGAGGCGTTAGTAGCGAAGCATATTTGAAGAAGTTCTATTAGGAAGGCCTGGAATAGTCCTCGGGACGACTCCAACAAGGTCTTGATTCCTCGTTCCAGGATGTGCCGCTCCACCTGGAATAGTCCCCGGACGTCCCTGGAAAAGTCCCCGGCCGAGCTGTGGGCCGCCCGAAGAGTCTGCCTGGAAAAGTCCCCGGTTTCCGCCGCCGACTCGTGTGCTCATCACCCACCCTCGTTCAGCCCGTCGGCGACCACCTCGCCCTCGGCGAGTTCCAGCTCGAGGGCCGTCTCGATCAGGGCGGGCGGCACCTCGATCAGGGCGGCCGTCCGGGCGGTCAGCTCACCCAAAGGCAGGCCGCAGTGCCCCTCCCCCGTCGCCT
>JBHTFH010000174.1:0-3959 GCA_042666135.1 Roseomonas sp. GCM10028921
ATGGCCATGACGAACCTCCACCGTTCGCCATCTTGAATCACAATCCGGCCCCGCGAGGGAATCCCCTACGAGAGTCACGGTCTCAGAGACTTGGTATAAGCCCGCTCGACCCCGAGATGGCCTACATGCTCTCGGGTGTTACTCTCGCCCATCTGGTCGCGGGCGACTTTGCGGCCACGGTACACTGGTCAGAGCGCTCGATCCGGCACACACCAGCCTAGATATCTGGGCACCGCATCATGATCGCTGCACTGATGCTGTCGGGGCGCGAGGCCAAGGCACGCGAAGCCGTTCTGGCTCTCCGGAATATGGCGCCGCAGATTTTTGAACTCCGAGTGAGCATGCCTCTCTTACGCAATCGCGATATTGCTGAGCGTTATGTCTCAGCCATGAGGGCGCCAGGCCTTCCCATCTGACGCTTTCAGCCTGTTGATGTGGGGCCAGTTCACCTCCTTGGAGCTTCCGGGAAGGGCATCTCGCTTCAGGTAATGATCGAGATGGCTGTTGTTAGAGGAAACGCTGAGCGTCCTTGTAATACCGCCCCGCATTGGAGCTGACCCCCTCAGTTTGTCGGAAGGCAGTGCAGGCAGGAAGTCGGGCTATGAAATGCGGGTCAGCTTCTAGGCGGACCGGTATAAGACCTGATTTCGGAGAACTTTCCGGCCTCTCTCAGTGACCTTTCGGGACGCAGGGCAGCGGATCAGCTTCACTCCACTCGGCGGCAATTGGCCGTCGGACGGTTTTGGGAGGCGACAATGCTCAAGAGCACACGGCAGGTAACCCTTGGCGCCGCAGCGCTGTTCTCGCTCGGCCTGCTTGCTGTCGTCCCGGCTCAGGCCGGCGAAGTGGCCAATGGCATCATGGTGAACGGCATCATGGTGAACGGCATCATGGTGAACGGCGTCATGCTGAACGGCGTCGCCATGAACGGGGAGGCCTTGCGGGGCGTGAGTGCGGCGGTAGCGGACCCGACGCGGACGGAGCTGCCGGCTGCCCGGATCGGCTCGGAGTTCTACAACTTCGAAGCCGTCACGGCCGAGGTGGTCGAACTCGGATGGGGCCCATTCGTTTGCGAGTAGCCGGCTTCGAGCGGCCTGCCAGGGCAGGAGACCTCTCCAGGCGGCACCTAAGGGAGGGTGAGGCATGCAGCATTTCCTGCCTCGGACGTCGTTCTTGGTCCTCCTCACCTCTCTCCTACTCCTTCCGCTGCAGTCCCGGGCGGAGGGCGAGGGCCTTCAGGCAGCGCCAAAGGTCGAGGTCACAGGGACCGACCTGCGCATCATCCTGGCCAGTGGCCGCGCCATCACGGGGGCTGGGTTGGTCGGGACGGTGCTCGCCCTGCGTGACCCCTCGAACCACCGGATCGAGGTTCGCATCGACGGTGTCCAACCCGACCCTATGGACGCCCAGGGCGAGACGACGCTCTACGCCTTCTCGGTCCGCGACCCTTCCGTACCAGGGGGCTGGCGCAATCTCTGTGCTCCCGGGCCGGACGGCCTCGCAATGGGCTTCCCCATCTCCGGACAGGTGAACGACCCCGAGGCTCCTGCGGGCGCCGGCACCTTCCGCCTCACCTGCACCAGCGGTGCGGTCGGCAAGTGTGTGCGTCTCGGCTACAAGCCCTGGAAGCTTGCTCCGGACGGCGTAACCTCACTCGCCCCCTACCACGAGGCATGCGTGCGCATGGTTCGCGCCGACTACTGCGGCGACGGGACACCCCACACGCGGGACGGAACCCTGATCAACATCTACGACCGGCTGAGTATTCAGCGGCGGGAGAGCCGCCCCGGGATGCAGTTCGAAGCAGCCTGGGGACCACATGGTGCGGTCTGCGTCGGCAGGGTTCGCGTCCCTGAACTCACGTCAGTGGATGCCTTGGTTCACACTTGCCCCGGCAAGCTCGCGGGCAAGACTGGCGCGACTTGTACTGAGGAGACGGCTCTTCGGCTCGGGGGCGCTCTGATCTTAAACGAGGCAGCAAGATAGCCCGAAAGCCTAGCCACAGATCCAACGCACCGTTGCAAGCAGCCCACAACGGGTTCTCTGAGCAAATGTCCGCTTTCCGGTAGGCTGCTGAGCCTTTGAGTGGCTGAGATGGGCGCAAAGCCGCCGATCCAGCTTGATCCTCTCCCACTAAGGGGGGCCGTCCTGGAGTATGGCCTTGAGCCGGAGGAGGACGGAGATGGCGAGCAGGAGGCACAAGCCTGAGGAGGTCGGGGCAATCAAGCGCAGGGTACACAATCGGTGGACGGTCCTAGCGCTCGTTCTTGCGATCCGCGTGATGATTGCTGCGCAATTCCAGTCCGTTGGTGGAATCGGGCCGGCTCTGTTGTCGGATCCGGCCTTTGGACTGGACTACCTCGGCCTTGGGACCCTTCTCGGCGCCTATCTGCTGCCCGGCGTCGTCGTGTCTTTCCCCGGTGGCTCCCTCGCAGCGCGTGTTGGGGAGCGGCGGATGGCCCTGACAGGTCTGGTCCTCATGGGCGTCGGCGGGCTACTCGTTGCTTTCGCGAGCGGCTTCCCTGCCGCGCTGGTCGGCCGACTGCTCGCCGGCATCGGGGCGGCCCTCCTGACCGTCATACTCTCGGCTCTATTGATGGAGCGCTTCATTGGCTACGCACTCGCGCCGGTCATGGGCGCTTTTCTCGCAACCTGGCCCTTCGGCATCGCTCTCGCGCTGCTCGGTCTGCCACCGGCCGTGGAGATGTTCGGTGGCTCTTGGAGGGCCGCCCTGCTCCTCTCCATCGGCCCGATGCTCGTCATTTTGCCAATGGCCGGACTGCTTCTGACGAACATGGATGCAGGGCGTGCGCTGATATCCGCCCCGTCGGATCCCGCCCCGGGTGCACTCGGCCTGGCGGCGGCGGAAGTCCCCCCACTGGCCGCGATTGGCTGCGCGTGGGCGACACTGAATGCCGGCCTCGCCGTCCTGCTCGGCTTCGCGCCTGCGCTCCTGGTGCAGCGGGGCTTTTCCGCTCCTGCCGCCGGTGCCCTTACCAGCCTCGTCAGTTGGATGCTCGTCCTCCTCCTGCCACTCGGCGGTGCGCTCCTCGCCGCGCTGCGGCGACCCATGCCGACCGCGCTCGCCGCCCTCGTGCTCACGGCAGCGAGCATGGGTGCCTTCGGTGCATTCCCCGCGCTGCCCGTCATCCCGCTGCTGCTCGCGGCTGGTTTGCTTCTGGCAGGGCCAGCAACGTTCATCTCCACGCTCCCGGCAGGCGTGCTGGCACCGCAACGCCGCGCCCGCGGCATGGGCTTATACTATACGATCTTTTACGCCGGGATGGCCGTTCTGCCGCCCCTCGCGGGCGGGTTACGCGACGCGACAGGGCGCCCAGACGCACCCATCCTGGCCGCTGCGTGCTTCCTCGTCCTCGCAGCCGCCTGCCTCGCCTTGGTTCCGCGTCTAAGCGCGCCTCGACGGCCTTGATCGTTGACCCCTCGAAGCGGAGCCGAGGCGGCTTTACCGGACCGGCCACGCTCCGCAGCGATTCCAAAACCGTCCCCCATCGGCAACTGTCATCGCCACAAAAGTCTCGTCCGGCCTCGGTGCGTCAACGAGGAAGATAGGGCTGCCTTGTCGCCAACCTGACTGGCGCGGAAGCTTCCTCGCGGTCAGCCCGGCGAGGCCCAGCTCGGCCGCGGTTGCGACCAGCTCGGCCGGGTGCGACGCGCCGTCGAGGAAGGAGAAGTTGGACCGGGCGCCCAGTTCCGCATAGGCCGGGGCAGGGGAGGGGGCGCCCACGCCTAGCCCGCGCTGTGAGGGCGGGTGCCACGGCCGCGCAGGACGACGAAACCGGCTGCCCTGAGGTGCTCGACCAGGCGCTCGGCCGCCAAGGTCGCAGCGAGGTCACCCCCGCCACGGCGCGCCTTGCCCCGGGCATCGAAGCGCAGCGCATGGGCCAGGGCGGCCGCGATCTCCTCCTCGGTGGCGGGAACCAGGGGCTCGGTCGGTTCCT
>JBHTFH010000175.1:0-3930 GCA_042666135.1 Roseomonas sp. GCM10028921
AGACCTCCAAAACTCCGCCCCGTTCTGATGACCCTATATCGCCCCCCAGACGATGCGCCTTCAGGTAGTCTCGCTTCCGAATTAACCGACAGTATCAAGACCTCATCCAAGTGCCAGGTGTCCCCTGGCCGCGGCCGCCGCTTGCGGAGCTTCCCTGCGAACTCGGCGCCGAACCGCAGCACCCAGCGCCGGATGCTCTCGTGCGTCACCGTTATACCCCGCTCGGCGAGGATCAGCTCGACGTCACGCAGGCTGAGGCTGAAGAGGTGATACAACCACACCGCGTGCCTGATGACCTCGGTCGGGAAGCGATAGCCGGGGTAGGTGGCGGGCTCTGGCGTCATCCCGCCAGCTTCGCCCAGGCCATTCGTTCCGGCCAGCCGTCGTCAACGTGGCAATACCCGGCCGGCGAGTACCGGATTGCCCGCACCAAGGCCTTCCCGATCTGGCAGCAGGGAACCTGCGCCCAGGTGGCATTGTGATCATGCCGCACCCTCAGTGACGCGGCCGCACTTACCTTCACGTCAAACAACTTGCCAATGCCCGACCTGGCGATCTCGACGGCGCTGACCCTGCGGGTTGCCGCGCAGCACCCGGCGGCCGGCGTCATCGTCCCACCCTGCTCGGGCGCAGTGGGGAGCGATACGGCTGAGATCGCGCCGACGCAGCAGGACCGACATCTACAAACCATCACCGAGCACGGCTGCATGGGCTGGCAGCGGGCGTCAGGGTACAACTGGCGCGCCCTTGTGAAGGCCGACATCTCGCGATGGAAGCGCGTCATCGGCGACGACCTACGCTCGCAAACCGACAGGCGTCAGGGAGCCGAGGTTGCCGCCGCCGTCTACGTGCTGAACCGAATGCTCGACCTCGGACGCAAGGAGTACGTCCGCCTCACATGAGCCCAGATCGGGGTGGGGCGCAGTCCGCCCACAACCGCGAGCCATGCAACACGGTGCGGCAGAACCTTCGGCACGACGGGCGAGCGCGACACCTCGGAGAAGGCGAACCCGCGTGCGAGGGCAGCGATGTCGCCATCCGCCGGCAGGGCTGGCGCGCCCTCGCCCGCAGGCGCCGTGCGGCGTGCCGCACCTCCAGCAGTGCGCGCTCGTCGAGCATGGCGGCGAGCACGCTTTCCCCGGGGTACCTCGGCCTCGGCCTCCCCTGCATTCGGCACCTCCTTCGTCAGCCCCAGTGATGCCCGAAGGCGGCGGGCCGCGCCAACCTGTCGGTGGCGCGGCCGGTCTCAGGCCGGAAGCCTGTCCGCCCCCCTCTCTTCGCGGAACAACGCCTCCATCTCGAGCCGGAAGGCGATTGCCTGGGCGCCGGCATCGTATGTCACGTCGGACCAGCGGATGGGCTGGTTGGCCGGCACCGGGTTGCGCAGCGTCATGCCATGCGCGAGCCCGATGGGAACGGCGCCGATGGCGAGCGATGCCTCGGCTGGCACCAGCTTGCCGTAGACTGTGTAGCCCCCTTCCCCGTCGAGCATGTCCCCCGGCCTGAGAGCGCGCTTCGAGACGGCAATCACATCGCCCCGCCAGTCGTTCGTGGAGCCCGTGGGCTCGTCCCGTGTGGCGATGCTCGCGACGGAGGTGCCGAGCTCAAGCCCGATCAGGTGATAAGGTTTGTACATCGCGGCGTAGCGCCCGCTGTCGTCGGTCTTGAGCCCGTACTGCTCGAAGCAGTCGCGCACGTATCCCGTGGGCGCCTCGAACACTGCGTAGACACCCCAGCGGAGGTCGCGAAACACCGGGCGGCCGTCGCGCTCGAGGGAGGAGACCACCTCGACGGTGCCGCGCCTGGCGAGGATGCCGCCATCCGCGACGGGGCGCAGCACGGAGGGCAGGTCGTCCACGCCGCAGGGCGGAAAGGCGAGCCCGTCATCCGGCGGGGCGAGGTCGCAGGCATTCGAGACCGCGGCCATCTCGAGGGCGGATTTCGTGCCGTCGAGGAATGAGTTGAACATCTGCGGATTGAAGTCCCCGCTCGCGACCTGCTGCTCCGTGAAGCCGTAATGGCCCCAGACGGTGTCCGGCGTCGATTGGTGAAAGATGGGCAGGTACTTGGTGCCCTTGCCCGCGCAGACGACCTCGAGCCCGATGACGCGCGCCCAGTCCACCAGCTCGGCAATCAGGGCGGGCTGGTCGCCGGACGCCATCGAGTAGACGATGCCGGCCTCTGCGGCCCGGCGGGCGAGCAAGGGGCCGGCCAGGGCGTCCGCCTCCACATTCACCATGATGACGTGCTTGCGGTGCTCGCAGGCGGCCAGCACGTGGCGGATGCCGGCGGCCGGGCTGCCGGTCGCGTCGATTACGATGTCGATGAAGGGGCTCGCGATCATCGCCGCGGTGTCGTCGGTGACGAAGGTGGAGGCGGTCCGCACCGCCTGCTCGAGGGAGGTGGCCTCGAAGCGCGCCTCGGGCCAGCCGACGCGCCGCATGGAGTCCCGCGCATGGCCGGGGGACAGGTCGGAGACGCCCACGAGATGCACCCCCGGGGTCCGCCACGCCTGGGACAGGAACATTGACCCGAACTTACCGGCACCGATCAGGCCCACCCGGGCCGGTTTTCCCTCGGCCGCGCGCCGCTTGAGCTTGGCGAACATGGACATCGCTCATCCTCCCCACCTGATTGCGCACCGCCGCGCGCCGGATCATTTGTGCTTTGCGGGGATGGTAGTCCGGTCGGGCCGGAAGACGAATGCGCGTGGGCGCGGGAGGGGCGGGTAGGAGCCGCGAGGCGGTGCCGCAGCGGGCGGGCCCCGCCCGGTCCCGGGGCGAGTTGGGACCGCTGGTAGCTTCCCACCCCCTTAGCCGATCGGCAGTTCGCTCGACGGCTTGACCTAACTGAGGGCGAAGCTGGACTTAATGGAAGCGACCCCTTCCAGCCGGGGCAGTTCTCAATGCAAATCAACAGTCCCACGGAGCACATTAGCCGCGAGGCGGGACATGCGGAGGCGATGGGCGCTCTTGCGGGGCTCGTCAAAGATAAGCTGCCCCATGCGAACTATCACATGACCCTCGGCATCGACATGCGCGTTGAGAACGGGCGAACCATATTCACGGCGACGGTGGCTCTCACGGCACGTTGGGCCGGCCGAAATGCTTATTCCAATGCTAAGGCCGGCAGCTCCGGCGGAAGCTAGCGGAGAGAGAAAGGGGACGCTGCTACTCCTGGACCCTCAGCGAAGCCGAGCGGCAGTGGGCGGCTCGACGCGAGCATGGCCCAGAAATACTAAACCATCGATGAGCGTCATCCATTCCCCGCAGCCCCGCGTCTCCGATTGCTCACCCCCCAAGTCGGACTGCCACGGGCTCTGGGCCGCAGACTTCCGCTGCAAGCGTACCGCGTCGTGGTCCCGTGCTGTCCCACCGGAGCGTGAGGTCAAAGTAGCTCGCCGGTGGAGCATGGCTGTCCAGGGAAGCGCCGGCCTCGAAACCCGTGTTCAGGAGGAGGAGCGGGTCCTTACTCTTCGCTGAACAGAGGTCTCCCCAGGGCTGCGGCCTGACCCGGCCCGAGGAAGGAGAAGCCACCGCCTGTGGCCGCAGCATCCACACAAGCCTGGAAGGGCAGCTCCCCTATCTCGAAGGCGACACAACGGGATGCCATCATCTCCGCATACGTAAGGGCAGCCATAGCCACGCCAGCAAGGGCGGGCATGATGGATCGCACGAGATTACGCGGTCGCTGTTTGGACATGCCGCACGCCCCTGCGGGGGGATGCTGACCGTTTCGGAAGCGTGCTCTGCCGCATGCGCGATTGCACGTCACATCGACAGGAAATGATACCTGGGATTGGTGGAGGGCTCTGGCGGTAGGCCGGGGAGGAAGCCGGTAGCAGCGGCTTTAGCACCGCCCACTCCTCGTCGGTCGCGTCGCTGGGAAAGTGCAGGCCCTCGCGCCTATGCTGCACGCGGGCGGTCGTGG
>JBHTFH010000176.1:0-3894 GCA_042666135.1 Roseomonas sp. GCM10028921
ACCGCTGGAGGCATCTGATCGAGAACTTCTTCGCCAAGCTCAAAGAGTTTCGCGCGATCGCCACCCGCTACGACAAGACCGACACCAGCTTCCGCGCCAGCATCAACCTTGCCGCCGCCATCATCGCCTCACGATGAACGTCAGCAGGCCCTAGGACGTACCACCCCGCCCTGCCGCCATTCAGCGGACTAGTTGCGGTTAAGCAATATCAATTAAGCGACAAAGTCTAATTTTTCGTTCACCGATCGCTAACGGCGGGTTAATGAACGTGCGGGCTCGATTCGACCCTCGACCGATACAGTTTCGGATCGAGGCGTTGCTGCCCGGAACAAACACGGGAACCGCTCTACGATGGCCGCCTTCGATAACGTACAGACCGCCGCTCAGTGGGGTGGCTACTGGGGCACCTCAGGCCGCGACCAGCTCGTCGGCACCAACATCGCCGAGCAGTTCGCGGCCGGCGACGGGGACGACGAGATTGCTGCCGGCGGTGGCGATGACCGTGCCTATGGCGGAAACGGCAACGACACCGTCAGTGGCGGGATCGGGAACGACTACATCACCGGGGACGCCGGGTGCGATGTGCTTTCTGGCGATGAGGGTGTCGACACCCTTTATGGCGGCGACGGCAATGACACGCTCCGCGGCGGCGCATGCGACGGGGATGTGGTGAATGGTGGCTCGGGCGCTGACACCTACATCTACGGGGTCGGCGACGGCCGCGACGTCATTGAGGGTTTGAACCGCTGGGAAGGCGACAAGGTCGACCTCCGATACTATGCGGCCAAGCTCAACGGCATCACCAGTCTCGAGGGCCTGAAGGCTGCTGGCATGGTGGTGGGCACCCAGCAGTGGGGCGGGGACACCCTGATCAAGTTCTCGGGCACTGACATTCTGACCATTCGCTGGGTAAACCCGCGGGACCTAACGAATGACATGTTCCTCTTTGCCAAGCCGCCGACCGACGTGCAGATCACCAAGAGCACGGTTGATCCGACTGGCAGGAGCACCGTCGCTGAGAACAGCGCGGCCGGCACCAAGGTCGGAGTGCTCTCGGCTTCAGATCCGGATTATAAGGACACCTTCACCTATAAGATTGTTTGCGGTGGCGACGCTTTCGGGATCGATTCCGATGGCGTGACGCTGGTCACCAAGCAGAGCTTCGATTTCGAGGCGAAGAGTGCACACTCAGTAACCGTCCAGGTCACGGACCAGTGGGGCCTCTCCTTTGAAAAGGAACTGACCATTGCGGTCGGCAACGTGAATGAGGCACCCACGGGGTACCCTGTCCTGAAGGGCGAGCCGAGAGTCGGCGAGATCCTCGAGGCCGATACTTCGGGCATCCGTGATGGTGATGGCCTAGGTGAATTGAACATCCAGTGGCAGCGTGTTGATGACAACGGAAACTGGGTTGATATCCGAGGCGCCTCGGGCAGCACGTACAAGTTGACGCAGGACGATGCTGCTACCACGGTTCGCAGTGTGGTCAGCTACGTGGACAAGGGCCACACCACGGAGACCGTTGCTAGCGCACCTTCGAACCGCGTGACGACGCCTAGCACGGCGCCTTCCGACGCGAAGGTGATCACCTTCGAGAATATCACTCTTGAGGGTGGTGCAGCTCTTGGAGATGGTGCAGAGGTAAAGATCGGGCCAGGTTACGAGGGTCTGAACTGGAAGCAGGGCGGCGCGTACAATCCGACCGGCTCGCTCGGTTACACAACGTCCTCCGGCAACGTGTTGGCGTTCATCGGCGAGATGGACGGTGGGGAACGCGACGGCTACGAGGGCACCCCTGGTTCTCCTCTGACGATCACCCGGGCTGGCGGAGGCGATTTCTCGGTGTTCGGCGCCGACTTCTCGTCTGCCCACACCGATAACCTGTCGATCACTGTTCGAGCCTGGGATGACGGAGCTATCGTCGGAGAGATCGTCGTCAAGGCCGACCGGTTTTTCGCTGACCATTTCAACTTCGAGGGAAAGGATCAGCGGTTCACTAGTGTGGACAAGGTTGAATTTATCCCCAAGGTTGGGTCGATCTCCGGCGGATACTTCGGTCTGGACGACTTGGCTATGAGGTTCACCAATGAGGCCCCAGTAGTCAGCGGCGCGGTGACCGGCTCGGCCACCGAGGGCGCGGCCGGCGTGACGCTCAACGCTCTGGCCAACGCCACGGACGCGGACGACGCCACCACCATGAGCGTGGTCAACCTGCCCACCGACCTGCCGGCCGGCGTGACCTACGAGGCGGCGACGCACAGCTTCACGCTCGATCCTGCTAACGCCGCCTTCCAGCATCTGGCCGCCGACTCCACCCAGGTGGTGACGGTCAACTACGACGTCTCCGACGGCACCGCCACCACTCCCGCCTCGGTTTCCTGGACCGTCACCGGCACCAACGATGCGGCCACCATGACGGAAAGCACGTCCTTCATTCTGAAGGAGGATACCGCCCTTAAGACCGCTAGTGGGCTCGTCATCGTGAGCGACGTGGACGATGCGCAGGCCGTCTTTGGCACCGTTACCAGCACGAATCACTACGGCCATTGGACCTTCAACAACGTGAGTGGCGAGTGGGGCTACGAGCTCACGAACAACAGCGAAGCAGTGCAGGCGCTGATCACCGGCGAGATCGTCGCTGACACGCTGACCGTCACCTCCAAGGACGGAACCGCGTTCACGACTGTCACCGCGAGCATCCAGGGCACCGACGAGCCTGTCACGATTGACCTTACCTACGTCGCGGCTACCCCGGGTACTCCTGGCGCTCCTGAAATCCCTGGAACGCCCGCCACAACTGTGACCGAAATCTACATTGCCCCGCTCCCAGCCACCAGTGGGAGCAACGTCAACGGTCAGTGGACGTCCTGGCTGAACGCGCTCTCGGCTTGGCGTATGGAGGAGCAGAAAGCCCATGGCAGCGACATGGATCTGTCCACCCAGACCACTACCGTCACTAAATCCAATGGCACGAAGGAGACCTTCACCTACGACGTCAGCTTTGAATACTCGGTTCCGGGCACTGCCGGCACGCCTGGCACGGAGCCAGTCCCCGGCACGCCCACGTTCCTGCAGCTCGGATCGGACGCAATCCTGCAATTCAATGCCGACACCCAGCTGACCTTCCGCGTGGAAGGCGGCAACCATACCTTCGAGCAGCTGGAAACTCTGACCAAGGTCACCCTGGGCGACTTCGACGGCGACGGGGGCGCGGACGACACGCTTATCTTGTTTGGCAACGATGAGACGCTGACCCTGGCGAACGCCAACGCCAGCACCCTCGCCGCCCTTCAGAGTCATATCCAGATCGCCTGACCCAACTCCCAATCTCAAGCTGGGAACTGTAGGAAGTTTTCTCTCATGGAGCGGCTGTCCAGCACTTCGCTGGCGGCCGCTTTCCGCTCTCGGCGTGTGGTCGCCTTCGATTGGAAGTGTGCTGTCGCTGGTTAAAGGAACTCTCCACGTCAAAGCGGGAGCGCATCGATACAAATCGGCAACAGCCAAGAGTCACCTCTCCAGCGCGCAAATCTACCATGTTTGGCATTGGCAAGTTGTTTGACGAAACGGCAAGTTCGGCCGCGTGACTGAGGGTGCGGCAGGATCAGGAAGCCGCTTGGGCGCACGTCTCCTTCTGCCAGATCCGAAGGGCCTTGGTGCGGGTGCGACGGTACTCACCGGCCGCCATCAGGTGCCGGCGCGGACGGAAACGGCCATAGATCATACAACGCGATGACTTGATCAGGAGCCGATCCGCGGACTTCATCAGGGCCAGCAGCCATGGGCGCTGCGCAAAAGGGCTAGGCCAGCAAAGTTGGCTGTTGTGGAGCGTTGAAGGAGCGGTCCTTTGACGAGCTCTGGAGGCGTGGGATGGCCAGGCTGTTGGGGCGGGCGCAG
>JBHTFH010000177.1:0-3871 GCA_042666135.1 Roseomonas sp. GCM10028921
CCTGCAGTCGGCCCGTCTGCATCGTGAGGCGCCGGGGAGCACATTGCGGGTCGTTCAGGGGGAGGGCCACATGGTGCATCACGGCGCCGCGGGCCTGATTGCCGATGCCGTCGAAGGTGTCGCCTTCGTCGCCTGGTAGGACCTGGACTGCACGGCGGTGCCCGCCCTTCGCTCTCCCGCATGCTACGTCGGAAGCGGACAGGTCGCTTTTGGCCAGATGTCGCCATGGTCGCGCGGCGCCCGGAGTAGCCGTTTGAGCTACCCACGCCGCTCCTCTGAAGCGGAGCTTTGCAGATGATGAGCGGATCGCTGCAGAGCGGCATCGCCGGGAAGCGTTAATCCGCTCAACGGCGTCAGCTCATTGGCTCTGGGGCTTTGCACCGACGTCGTCGGGTTCCGGGGCCGGACGGAGAGGGCGCGGAGGCGGGCGGGCCGGCCACCGACCAGCCGGCCGAAGGGGAAGCCCCCGGCCACGCGCAGCCCAGCTACGCTGGAGAGGCTGCGAAGCGTACGCGCGGCTTCCAGCACGAGGTCGCGGACGAGCACGCGGCCGGCGGGTCTCTCCCCTTCCTGGACGAGGGAGAGTGCGTGCAGCGCGTGGAGCCCGAGCCCCGCTGCCAATACGAAGACCGACGGGCAGGGGCACAGGGTCAAGTTCACCCCACTGAGGTAGGACAGCCCTACAGTGCGCGATGCAGGCCGACCCTGTTAACACCGGCACCTGGGAGCTTCGTCGCGAGGACCTTGTCGATTCGATTATGATCGAGGTCGACAACCTCGAAGCACCAGTCGCCGATGATCATCTGCTCGCCTGTTCTTGGCAGGCGGCCCAGCGCGGCGAGGATATGACCCGCCACGGTCTGGTAGTCGCGCTCGACAGGTAGACGCACACCGAGGTGCTCAGCCATCTCGTCTGCTGGCAGCCACCCCGCAAGCAACCAGGACCCGTCATGGCGCTGCACGGCGCCTGCGTCGTCCCCGGCATCCAGATCCGTGCGGAAGACGCCAGCGATCGTCTCAAGGAGGTCAGCCGGGGTCACCAAGCCCTCAAAGTGTCCGTGCTCGTCGTGGACGAGAACCACGGGCACCTCCGCGGCCTGGAGTAGCGCCATAGCGTCCAGCGCACCGGCGGTGTCTCGGATGACCTGAACCGGACGAACGAGCGCACGCAGGTCGAGAGGCTGCCCCGCCAGGGAGCGGGCCAGCAGTTCGCGGGTTTGGATGACGCCGATCAGCGCCTCGGTCGAACCCTTGCCCACAGGGAGGCGAGAGTGGTGTGTCTTGGACAGGATCTCACGAATGCGCATTTCTCCGGCTTTGATGTCGACCCACTCAACCTCTGTACGTGGCGTCATGATCCCTCGTACCGGTCGGTCGCCAAGCCGCATGACGCCGGAGATGAGATGCCGCTCGGCGCTCGCTATGGTGCCTGAGCTCTCGGCATCGGCGACTAGGGCGCGGATCTCCTCATCTGTCACCTTGCTCTCCTCCTCCGGTCCGACCCTGAGGATGCGGAAGACGAGGCTTGTGGATGTATCGAGCAGCCAAACGATCGGAAGTGCAGCACGCGACAAGAAGAACATGAGTGGCGCAATAAGGCTGGCAAAACCCTCTGGATTCCGAAGAGCGATGCGCTTGGGGACGAGCTCGCCGATGACAATCGAGAGATAGGTCACTACCACGATGACGAGACCGAAGCCGAGTGGATTGGCGATCCCCACCCGCACACCGAACGTCTGGAGCCAGGTCGAAAGCCGGCCGCCGAGGGTTTCCCCGGAGAAAGCGCCGGCGAGGATACCGACGAGAGTGATGCCGATCTGGACCGTCGAGAGGAATCGGCCCGAATGCTCGCGCAAGGCAAGGGCGGTGCGGGCGCCGGTACTTCCGGCGTTTGCCATAGCCTGAAGCCGCCCGGGGCGGGACGACATCACAGCCAGCTCCGAGCAGGAAAACACGCCGTTGAGTACAACAAGGCCAAGGACAACAGCGATTTCGATCATTTGGCACCTAGATCACGGTGAGGTCCTCAGCTGCAAGTCGTCCGGTTTTCCGGGAGAGGGACGCCCGCTCAGTGGTCGCGTCGCTCAAGCTGCCCTGCTTGCCGCCGCTGCCGTCATGGGCGTAGGCGTTCTTGGGGGCTCCTCGCCGTACGTGTTCGCAATGCTCGAGGCTGCGTGTCTCAAGCCGCGTGAGGCTTTTGGCCCCTCGCTTCCATTTCGGAGCGGTCCTTCCAGAAGGCCATGTCAGCCTCTTTGCTGAACATGACCCGAACGCCTGTTGCGCCTCTACCCACCCGGAGTTTGCCACCATTCCGACCCTTGTGGTCGGCGAGCCACCGCTTGAACGTCGGATCCTCGCTGGAGCATCCCGCAAATTCAAGAACCCCGGCGATCTCTTCCTGCTTACGTCGCTTGACCATTCTTCACTGCCTTTCCGATGGAGATGGGGAGCGCTGATGCATTTTCGCTCAGCGGTCCCCGGTCTTGCGGTTGCTCTGAGCTGCAAGCTGAACGGCGCCGATCCCCAAACCTACCTCGCCGACCTCCTCACTCGCCTCACCGACAGCTGGCCGTAGAGCCGTATCGACGAACTTATGCCCTGGCACTGGCACGCGACCACCACCTGACCATCAAGGGTCTCGGCACATCGCCTACCCAGCGGCAAGTCGCCTAACGTCAACCACCAGATACGCCAGAGTCTCCGTTGGATCACCACCTCAGCTGTCCCAAAGCCTTCGACGACGGTCGCCGGACAGCAGTGTGAACACGCAAGCTATCGCGCGGCTCGATCCAGCACGACCATTTCCACAACAACTTGGCAATGCTGTCACTAAGAGCTGTTGCTCAGTGCGGAAGTACGACGACCTCATCTCCCCCGTCCAATCCCGCGTCGTCCATGGCACGCCGGACCGCGTCATAATTGATGGCCGCCCGGGTTTCGAAAGCGGCAATCTGCGTCCAAGGAACCATGATGTCTGCGTCCTCGCCGGTCCTCTTGAGGTACAGGAAGTGGGGGTTGTGCGCTTCCACAAACCCCTCCATCCAGAGGCCAGCGACTAACAGCCGGGCGTGGCAGTGAAATCCTGAAGCCTCTCCGCCGAGCGGGTCCGGAGGGCTTAGCAGTTCAACGGCGTCCTCATGCGCATTCTGGATCGCCGTCGTATAATGGAAATGGACCGGGCCAGCCTCAAGCAGGGACACCGTCCGCCGAACCTTCTCCCTGAGCCGCTCCATCTCAACGAGTGGACGTAGCGCTTTCTGAACGCCCGCACGATCCCTGAAATGCGCCGTCCGGAGGTCGTCGAGCCTCCTGTCGTCCGGCCCGATCTCGTCCGCGAGACGAACCATCTCATCTTGCCGGGCGACCTCGGCCTCGGCCAGCTTGCGCAGTACGTTGTCTTCAAAATCAGTCATTGGATCCCTTGTCACTGCAGTGGGCTCATCCACAGGCTTAGGGCGTAAGGTGTACCTGCGGAAGCCCGATCTGAACTGTACGTCTCCCGTACGGCGCGGCCCGTGTTTCCGAGGCGCATCTGGACCCACACGAGGGCTCACGGAATGCCTTTAGGGTCACGCTGGACGAGTGAGGGGATTAGGGCCGCTCCCGCGGATCGGTTCCGCCCTGGAGACCTCGGGACGCCGTAAGTTCTCGCGTCTCCACCAGCTTGGCGTTGTGCTCCTCTTTTTGCGAGCCAGAGCAGCCTCGGCATCCTTGATGAGCTGAGTGAGTTCAGCCACGCCCATGCAGGCCAGTGCCTCGTCGCAGGGGGTGAAGCGGCGTCCGGTACTTGCGTCCATGGCGGGGAGTGAAAGGTTCGAGAGATCGAGCATGCCGGCCAGGGTGCCCAGAATCACATGCCTTGCCCAGCGAA
>JBHTFH010000178.1:0-3822 GCA_042666135.1 Roseomonas sp. GCM10028921
GCGTCGCGAGCCCCGGATTGCGAGATGAAACCGCAGGCAAGACCGTTGTACGGTATCGTAGAGTGTGCGCTTCCGTACACGCCTCACCGTGCGAGCGAGGCCGCCGCCGGTTGGTTCGATAGGCGTGCCAGTCGAGGCGAAGCGGGCGCAGAGTGGAAAAAGGTGGCGCGCCCAGATTTCGACCGAGGATGCAACGCCCGAGTGCCCCCATGCTACCCCGCCGGGAGCAGTCCTTCGCCTGCTCCCGGCGGGGTAGCTTCGTCCCAACTCGGGCCGCAGGTCCCGTTAGGCCCGCCTTGCCGGAACGAGAGCCACTCTAACCCATGTGGTGGTGACGAGCCGCCGCTTCGGCCAAGAGCCGGCCGTCCCGTCTACGCGGCACCTGCGGCAGTCCTGATGACGGACTTGGCTTCCGGACCGGGCGGGACATCGGCCTTCCCCGTCGAGGATCTCGCGTGAGCAACCGATCTGGTGAACCGGCAGACCGCCACGATGCAGGCCGGCATGAACTGTTCGAGCACCTCGTCGAGAGTGCGACCGATGTCGCCATCTTCAGCACCGATCCGGACGGCGCCATCACGACCTGGAACATCGGTGCCGCGCGCCTATTCGGCCACACCGAAGACGAGATCCTCGGCCGGAACGACGCGCTGTTCTTCACGCCCGAGGACCGGGCTGCCGGCGTGCCCGCGGAGGAGAAGCGCCAGGCGCTGGCCGATGGCCGTGCGCTCGACGAGCGCTGGCACCTTCGGGGGGACGGCTCGCGCTTCTGGGCCTCGGGCCTGCTCATGCCGCTGCGGAACCCCGAGGACGGCTTCGTCAAGGTCACCCGCGACCGCACGGAGCAGCACCGGGCGGATGAGGAACTGCGCCGGAGCGAGGAGCGGTTCCGGTTGCTGGCGACAACGATCCCGCAGCTCGTCTTTCGCAACTGGCCGGACGGCATGCGCTCTTGGGCCAGCCCTCAGTGGTGCGACTTCGCCGGGCTGAGCTTCGAAGGAAGCCTCGGCAGTGGCTGGCTGGAGGCGATCCATCCCGAGGACCGGGAGGGTACGCTCGAGGCGTGGCAGGAGGCCCAGGTAGCCGGGGAGTACTACTTCGAGCACCGCGTCCGCCGCGGGGCCGATGGCCAATACCGCTGGCATCAGACCCGCGCGAAGCCGGTCAGCCCGGAGGAGGGAGCGAGGGGTGAGTGGGTCGGGACGATGACGGACATTCACGACCTCCGGACGCTCAAGGACCGCCAGGAGGTGC
Organism: Roseomonas sp. GCM10028921; assembly: GCA_042666135.1. Classification (GTDB taxonomy): domain Bacteria; phylum Pseudomonadota; class Alphaproteobacteria; order Acetobacterales; family Acetobacteraceae; genus Roseomonas. The sequence continues at coordinate 1,255 of JBHTFH010000178.1, forward strand.
TCCTGGCCGAGCTCCAGCACCGGACCCGGAACCTTCTCGCGGTCGTGCAGTCGATCGCGCGGCAGACCCGCGAGACGAGCGATTCTCTTGACGCATTCAGCACGCAGTTCGAGAGCCGGTTGCGGGCCCTCAGCCGCGTCCAGGGGCTGCTCTCGCGGGCCGGTCGCGGGGACATAGACCTCCGCACGCTCACCGAGGCCGAGCTCGAGGCGCATGGCGACGGGGCGCTCGGCTCAGGCCGGATCACCGTCGAGGGACCGCCCGTCGCGCTGCCGCCGGCCGCGGCGCAGGCGCTCGGGCTGGCTGTCCATGAGCTCGCGACGAACGCCCTGAAATATGGCGCCCTGGCCCAACCCTCGGGCCGGCTGACGGTTAGCTGGAACGTCGAGGACGACGGTCCGCAGCGCCGGGTGGCCCTCGAGTGGCGCGAGAGTGGGGTGAGCATGCCCAAAGGGGGGCGGCCGAAGCGAAAGGGATATGGCAGCGAGCTGATCGAGCACGCGCTTCCCTATCAGCTACGGGCCAAGACGAGGTTGGAGTTCGGGGCCGACGGGGTACGGTGCACCGTCATTGCCCCGATCGGCGGGAAGGGCGGAGGGGACGGGCTTGGTTGAGCGACCGTTTGAGGAGTTGCGGGGCCGCCGCCTGCTCGTGGTCGAGGACGACTACGGGATCGCGAACGACATGGCCCGCTTCCTCGAGGACGCCGGGGCCGAGGTGGTGGGACCGGCCGGCACGGTCGAGGACGCCCTCGAGTTGGTGGAGAGCGAGGCCACCGCGCTGGACGCGGCGGCTCTCGACATCAACCTCCATGGTGAGAGGGTCTATCCGGTCGCGGATGCGCTGGCCGCCCGCGGCGTGCCGTTCGTCTTCGCGACGGGCTACGATGCCCAGGTGATCCCGGAGGCTTACGTCGGTGTTCCGCGCCTCGAGAAGCCGGTGGACAAGGCACAACTCGCGCGCGCCTTGGCGGGATGCCTCGGACGCTGACATGCGGTTAAGCGCAGCGGAGGGACGGGATAGGGCGTGACCTATCCGATCTAATATCCGCTCCGGCCAGTTGGGTACCCGGAAGCGGACCTGCCGCATTCGGCCAAGTTCTGCTGTGGAGCATCGTCCGATGTTGCGGTCAGAACCGAGGCGGCATTCCTACAACGAGCCGCCGATCCTTCAGCCCGACGCCAAGCTCATGGGGTGGGGGATCAGGGCCAGCAGCCTCGAACTCATGGCGAGCCCTGCCGGTGCGGATTCCGGAGCAAGTCGGCACCTGATTCCGATTTGAAGTCGGCCCCTGATTCCGGGATGAAGTCGGCCATTCCGATTTGAAGTCGGCACCCCTGTTGGGGTGGGTGGTTGCTCGACCGCTGGGCGGGGCCCGGGTCTCCCTTCTCGCTGGATGCGAGGGGGGCCTGGATGCCAGCCGAGAGAGTGTCGATGCGACGAGTCCGAGAGATCCTACGGCTGAAGTATGAGGCGGGCGCCTCCGACCGGGCGATCGGCCTTGCGGTTGGGGTGGCGCGCAGCACGGCGCGGCTGTGCCTGGACCGGGCAGCCGCGGCTGGCCTGACCTGGCCGCTGCCGGCGACGCTGACGGACGGCGCGCTGGAGGCGCTGCTGTTCGCAGGCGGCGGAGCGGTTGCCGGACAGCGGCGCAAGGCGGAGCCCGACTGGGCGGAGGTGCACCGGGAGCTGCGCCGGCCTGGCGTGACGCTGATGCTGCTGTGGGACGAGTACCGGGCCGCCACCCCAGGCGGGTACCAGTACAGCCGCTGGTGCGAGCTCTACCGGGGCTGGGAGGGCAGGCTGTCGCCGACGATGCGGCAGGTCCATCCGGCAGGCGAGCGGCTGTTCGTCGACTTTGCCGGGCAGACGGTGGAGGTGATCGATGCCGCCACCGGAGAGGTGCGCGCGGCGCAGGTGTTCGTGGCTGTGCTGGGGGCGTCGAGCTACACCTATGCTGAGGCGGTGTGGACCCAAGGGCTGCCGGATTGGATTGGCGCCCATGTGCGGGCGCTGGAGTTCCTCGGCGGGGTGCCGCGGCAGATCGTGCCTGACAACCTGCGCAGCGGCGTGCTGCGGGCCAACTGGTACGAGCCCGGGCTCAACCCGACCTACGTCGACCTGGCGGCCCATTACGGCACGGCGATCCTGCCGACGCGGGTGCGTCGGCCGCGCGACAAGATCCCATGAGGGCGAGCGACAAGGTCGGCCAATCTGAGTTGGCGCATCATCCAGCAGCGAGGTGACCAATGCCTATCACCCTATCCCGCTCAGTCATCACCCCTGAGACTTGTGCTTCGATGTTCGTTTCCCTGGAGTTGAGCCGATCGCGGTGGCTTGTCACGGTCTTGGCGCCAGGCAGCGAAAAGATGTCGAAATACTCCGTCCCTGGCGGCGACAGTGGTGGGCTACTCGGGTTGCTGGCGCGACTGCGTGAACGGGCTGCGCGGCATTCTGGCCTCCCTGTTCAGATTATAGCCATTCAGGAGGCCGGCTTCGACGGCTTCTGGATTCATCGCCTGCTGGAGGGGAACGGGGTCGAAAGCCACGTCGTGGAGCCCGCGTCGA
>JBHTFH010000179.1:0-3640 GCA_042666135.1 Roseomonas sp. GCM10028921
AACCACTCAACGAAGCGTCCCACTGGCGATCCCATCGGCGAGTACGACTTCGCGTGGATGTGGCAGGAGCTCGGTGTCGCCGAACTGCGGAAGTGAGGACTGGCTAACGCGGTGACTGGCGTCCCCCGACCCTAGAGTGATGCGGTTGCGCCTGGGATCGCTCATGCAGGTGGCTAACGACGACGACTGCGCGGTGTACAACGGCGACCTCGGCGTGATCTCGGCCATGGACCTAGCGGAGCCTGACATTTGCAACTGGTAGCCGGTTTCGGTGTTCAGGCGAAATATTGCAAGGGAGTGAATGCGATGACGGCGCGTTCGATTCTCATGACGGGCATGTTCCTCGCCATGCCGTTTCTATCAGTTCAGGCATCGGCGCAGCCGATGCCCGGCTTGAGCTACGTGCAGCCGCTCAGTCCCCCAGCGCTAATGCAGGTGCAGGAGCGGTTGCGGCAGGCCGGTACCTATTCCGGCCGCCCGGACGGCGTCTGGGGGCCTGACAGCCAAGCAGCGCTTGAGCGCTACCAGCAGCGGAATGGCCTTCAAGTGACCGGCCAACTCAATCAGGCCACGGCAGCGACCCTCGGCCTGAACGCCGGGGATCTGATGGCTGCCGGCGCTGCCTCGGCTAGTTCGGCGGTGGCGGACCCCGCGCCTGGCCCACTTAGCCGCTCGGCGGTACGGAACGTTCAGGCGCGGCTCCGCGCCATGGGTTTCTACCGGGGCAGCGTGGATGGAGTGTGGGGCGCGGGCACCCAAACCGCCATCGAGCGCTTCCAACAGGGACGAGGGCTGCAGCCAACAGGTCAGATCAACCCGACGACGGCGCAAGCCATGGGACTTGATCCCAACAACCTTGAAGTTCCGGTGCGCTGAGGCAGCGCTCAAACGGACGAGTGTTCGCCCTGGTCTGAGCTGGGCTCAATGCCGCCAGTCTCGGTTACTGACCACCAATATCCACCTACCTCCGGGCACCGGACACACTAGCAACTGACGGATGGTCAAACGTCGCAAGCAGGAGGAAATTGCCGGCGTGCTCGAGTTCGCGGGATGCTCCAGTGAGGATCCGACGTTCAAGTGCTGGGTGGCCGAGCACCGAGCCTAGAACGGCGGGAATCTCCGGATGAGCAAGGGCGCCACCGGCGTTCGGGTGATGTTCAGCAAGGAGGCGGACATGACCTTCTGGAAGGAGCGCTCGGAGATGGAGGCAAAGGAGCGCAAGGCGCCCGCCGCCTGAGCCGTGGGGACGGCTGCTTGTGCGATGGTAGCTGTATGCAATGCGGCCCTACCTGAGCCATCCAGCAAAGGTGCCCGGCCCAGTTGTGGGTAAGGGCAGCACTGAGGTCCGTTCCGGCCTGATCCGTCGGGCAGTGCCCAGCATGATGCTGCAATCCGGCTAGTTGCTGTAGGCACGTATTGGGGGGATGCTGACGGTCAAGGGGGAACCGCCTTGACGAAGACCGCAGGACCCGCGGACGACCGCGCTCGGGCGGGTGTACGGCAATGACCATTTCGCGTTGGATCTCGGCGCGGTCCCCCTTCGCTATCCGCAGCTATCGCTTCCAGTGGTCGTCCGACCTGATGACATCTTGGGCCTTCGAGATGGAGACCCTGATCCTCGGCTGGTACATCGTGGTGCAAACCGAGTCAGTGCTGCTGGTTACGCTGTTCGGGTCCCTGCAGTTCCTCGGGACGCTGATCTCACCCTTCCTCGGCTTGGTGGGCGACGCGATTGGACATCGCAACGTGATGTGCTTGATGCGAGCGTCCTATACAGTACTAGCGGCAGCCCTGGCTGTCCTGGCGCTAGGCGACATGCTGACGCCGATGTTGGTGCTGATCGCAGCCGGGATTGCCGGGCTGATCCGCCCCTCTGACATGAGCACTCGCAATGTACTGATCGGCGAGATCATGCCCAGTGATCGGCTGATGAGCGCCATCAGCCTGTCGCGCATTACGACAGACTTAGCACGCGTCGGTGGCGCCCTGGCCGGGGCGAGCATCATCGCCGCCCTCGGCATGGGCGAGGCCTATCTGATGGTGGTGCTGTTCTACGCATTGGGCATGATTCTGACGCTGGGCATCAGCGCGCGGCGGGTGGCGGAGCGGGGGGCCGCGGCGGTGGCGCCCTCGCCGCTACGCGGCCTGTGGGAGGCGGCCCGGGCGGTGTGGCAAGCACCGCCGCAGCTAGCGGCAATGCTGGTGGCTTTCCTGATCAATCTGACGGCCTTCCCCTTCACGCTGGGACTTCTGCCCTACGTCGCGCGGGACGTGTACGGCACGACCCAAGCGGGGCTCGGCTACCTGGCGGCAGCCGTAGGGGGAGGCAGCATTTTAGCCTCGCTGATCCTCAGCCGGATGGGCACTGCGGTGAAGCCAGCGCGCATGATGCTGGTGTTCAGCGTGATCTGGCACGGGCTGGTGATCCTATTCGGCCAGATCGGCAGTCTGATAGGTGGCTTGCTGCTGCTGCCGGTCATCGGGGGCGTGCAGGTGCTGTGCGTGCTGCCAATGTCGGTGCTTCTGCTGCGCGGTTCACCCCCAGCGTTGCGCGGCAGGATTATGGGTATGCGCAGCCTAGCGGTCTATGGGCTGCCAATTGGGCTGCTCTGCTCTGGGCCACTCATCGATCAGTTGGGCTTTCCGGCCACGGCGGCAGTCTACGGCACCCTGGGCATCATCGGAACGCTGCTGGTGCTAACCATTTGGCGCGCACATCTGTGGCCGCGTCTTGCATCCGGAAACAACTCCTAAAGCTGCATCGGGCTGACGTTGTAACCCGTTTTTCCGATGGCTAACCTTCCTCCCGCAGGCCGCGCTCCCCAGGGCGGCAAGAATGCGACCGGGGCAAGGCGAACCCCAAGGACGCCTGTGCCGGCGCCGGCAACAGCGGCAGCAAGGGGGGCGGCGTGAGCAGCGCCACCCAGAGCAACCGCAAGACAGGGGACCGCTGACGCAATTGGGCCGCGGTCGGGCTGTACGATGCCGGCGCTATGGACCCCAAGAGGCAGGCGGAAACCGGCCGAGCACCCGCGCCGTTGCGGATTCAAGGATGCTGGAACCTAGCCTCCGGGAACAAGCAGGAGTGTGTCCATGCCCAGCAAGACGGGCGCAGCAATGTCCAAACAGGAAGGGTCGGGTGACGGCGAGAAGGCAAAGGCAACGAAGGTCGCCAAGCCGGCCAAGGGAAACAAGCCGAACGCCCTTCAGCAGCCCCTACAGCCGTCGGAAGCGCTCGCGGCCATCGTGGGGGAGGGGAAGCTTGCCCGTGGCGAGGTGGTCAGCAAGGTCTGGGCATACATCAAGGCCAACAAGCTACAGAACCCGGAGAACGGGCGCGAGATCCTGGCGGACGACAAGCTGCGTGAGGTGTTCGGGAAAGACAGGGTGACGATGTTCGAGATGAACAAGCACCTCGCCCAGCATCTCAAGTAGGAGGCAAGCTACGGCTAGAGGCGTGCAACGCCTCGGCCGAGCTGTCAGCTAGGCCCCAAGTCTGGGATGTAGGCGTCCAGCGCGTGAAACGCGGTCGCAACCTCTCTGATGAGACCTCGCATGAGCTTTTCCGTGTCAATGCTGGAGTTGTATCCTGAGGCGGCGGCCCTGGCTTAGTCGTGATCGAGGCGGAGCTTCCTATCGG
>JBHTFH010000180.1:0-3585 GCA_042666135.1 Roseomonas sp. GCM10028921
CCCCGGACGAGCGGTCAGGGGAACCCTCGATGGACACTACGGGGAGGCTTCGTACCGATCCCCGCCTCTAGACAGAGGCAGCCCCGCGACGACCATGGTCATGCGGTAACCAACCCACGCATCAGAGCTGGATCAACCGTCGCTCGTCATCGTCTGGAGCAGTGCTCCAGACCCTCACCCGAATGCCTCCACATCGAGAACAACGCCTGCACGGCGAACGGCGACGTGTGCCTACCCCTTGAAGAGACGGACATCAGAGTTGTTGGAGCGAACAGCTCTTTGTACGCCTTGGCATTGTCGAGCAGTTCGAATCATCGCTCCATTCTCACGATTAAGGAAAGTCCGGAACTTATCGGGGCCATTATCCTCGATAAGGAAAACCGACACACGGGCTGGTAGAAAGCGTCCGGCTACACCTGGCGCGCCCTCGTTGAGGCTGATGTGTCGCGCTGGAAACGCGTCGATGGTCCCGGTCTGCGCTCGCAGACTGACGCGCGCCAAGCAACCGAAGTAGCCATCGCGGACGCGGCGCTGAACCGCATGTTGGACCTGGGCCGCCCGGATAACGTCCGCATTATTTAACCACGGACACGCGCCTGGTTTAGCACGTCCTGGCTGCCGATCGCTGCAACAGGCTCTTTACCCGCTAATGGCCGGGGCTCCATGCTCTGGGAGAACTCCCTGCGTCGGGATCACGGGATCCCCGAGAACAACGACGCCCTCGTGGGCAATGTGGCTATTCTGACACGCGATACGGAGTGTATAGAGGCTCTGCCGGAGGCGGCTTGATGGCGAGCCCTCAGAGAGGCGCTGATATGGACGCTGAGAAGTTCCCTAGGACGGATGCCGAGCCGAGCTCCGGGAAGCCAGGTGCCAAGGCCTACATCGGGTTCGTCGATGGATCTGGCTCCTGGTCTGTCCATGTCTTGGAGCGCACGGAGGAGGACGAAGCGGTTCAGCGGCCGCTCCCCCTCTACCTCGAAGTCGCCAGCCACTCCGCCACGGGCTTTGGATGGGGCTACAGCGGCGCCGGCCCGGCTCAGCTGGCCCTGGCCCTTCTCTGCGACCTGGCAGGCTCTGAGCGGGCTCTGCGCTATTACCAGGACTTCAACCTGGAGGTGACCGCCCTCCTGCCCCGGTCGAGCGGCTGGATCTTGGAGGAGGAGGATCTCCGGGCCTGGCTGGAGGGGAAAGAGAAGCCCGACACCCACGAGGTCGTCTTGATCCCGCCGCCCTTCATGGAATGAGCCAGGAGAAGAGCATGACCGCCCTCATCCTGAGCCAGGCAAAGAGGTGCCTCCGCAAGCGCCAGCGGCATTGTCACGTCGTAGAGCTCTGGTTGGAACGAGGTGGCTGGGCCAGGCTGACCGGATGTCGAGCCAGCCCACCACCTACCCCGGATACCGGTTCCCGGCCGAGGTCATCCACCATGCCACTTGGCTCTACCACCTGTTCAGCCTGAGCCTGCGCGACATCGAGCTGATCCTGGCCGAGCGGGGCGTGGTGGTGAGCCATGAGAGCATCCGCCGATGGTGCCTCCGCTTCGGCACGGAGTTCGCGGCCAAGCTGCGCAAGCAGCGGCCAAGACCTGGTGACGTCTGGCACATGGATGAAGTGTACCTGAGGATCAACGGCGAGTTCTTCTTTCTATGGCGCGCGGTGGACCAACACGGGGTCGTGCTCGACATCCCGGTACAGGAGCGCCGCGATGCCACAGCAGACAAACGCTTCTTCAAGCGCCTGCTGGCTGGCCTCAAGTACAAGCCCCGCAAGATCGTCACCGATGGGCTCCGCTGCTATGGCGTCGCGCAGCGGGAGGTCCTGCCCGGTGTGCGGCATCGGGCCAGTCGGTACCTGAACAACCGTGCCGAGAAATCCCACAGGCCGACGCGGCGTCGAGAACGCGGGATGCAGCGTTTCAAGTCACCCAGGCAAGCACAGCGGTTCCTCTCCGCACACGCGATGATCTATGGCCAGTTCCGTCCGCAGCAGCACCTGATGACCGCCGATCAGTACCGCCGCTCGCGCAACAAGGCCTTCCGAGTCTGGAAGCGGGAGACGTGTGTGTGAATGCCGGCGTGAGATCACGCAGGCCCCATTGCGCAGTCAAGCTTGCCCGGTCATCAAACAATGTAACAATACCGATGCCCTCCGTCGAGCACCGCCAGCACAAGGGACTGAACAACAGGGCGGAGAACTCGCACCAGCCGACGCGACGACGAGAGCGGCAGATGAAGCGCTTCGAGTCGGCAAGACAGGCACAGCGCTTCCTCTCCGCCCACGACCAAATCGCCAACCTTTGTCATCTCCGTCGCGACCACGTCACCGCCAGTGAACATCGAGCCGCGAAGGCGCGTGCGTTCGAGACGTGGGCCGATGTCAGCGGGGTTGCCACCACGGCCTGATTGTCGCTCGACCGCTGGCGCGGTCCGCCAGCTTGCTTGCTCCAAGGTCAGCAACTTGACTATGCCCACCGGCGCCACGGTGAACGGCACCGGCTCACTGGTGATTCGGGCAGACAGGGTCGGCTCCGACACCATGAGCTCCTTCGCGAACAGCCGGCCGAAGCGCAGGCCCCACTCGCGGATCGCTTCGTAGCTTACCACGACCCCACATGCGGCTAGGATCAGCTCGGCATCCCGCAGGCTCAAACTGGAGCAGTGATACAGCCACACTGCATGCTGAATGACCTCGGCCCAGTAGCGGAAGCCTCGAAACAGATTAGGCGAGGTCGTCATGCCCGGTAGGCTGCGACCACCCGATTGGGCGCTAACCTGACAATGCTCTGAGGGTTAACGACAAGCCAGTTGTCCTCGCTGGCACACATCAAGGGAGATGACCAATGACAGATCTAACCGCTTCCGCCAACGAAGCCGCCATCAGCTGGTCTGCTACTATGGGGCTTATCCCGGGCTATGGTCATGACAACCGGCCGGAGCTCCTCCCAGGACGCAGGGACCTGCTCGTTCGGCTTTGGTCCGCCGCCATGGAGGAGACTCTAGAACAGACCGGGTTCTCGGTCTCAGCGGTCATGACCGACTCGTTGGTACTCTACCCCGAGTCTGCCGGCTGTCCTGTGGGGGGCGAAATCGCGGTGACGATCGCGGGAAGCTCCAACCCGGCGCGCGTCGGCACTGACCAGTTCGATGCCTTCTCCGCAGCAGTCCGCCGCACCGTCCGTCGTGTGCAGGAAGGGATGGAGCAAACGAGCGTGCGCATTGAGTTTACCCGTATCGATCGGAGCCTTTACTCTCGCCTTGATGAATAATTTGGCGACGTTCTGCTTCCTGTGAAGCCAGGAGTGCCTCAATTCTGTCGTCGGCTAAGAACCTATCCCGGTAGGGCGTGACGCCATGTGATGATGCCGCAGGCGAGGTGGAGCAAGGCGAGATAGTTGGCGGGCTTCTTGGTCCATCGGATCAGGATGGAGCGGAAGCGGTTCAGCCAGGAGTGCGTGCGTTCTACGACCCAGCGCCTTGGCTTTGGCTTGCCGCTTGGCCCTGATCTCCTCGCCGCGCGTGCGCAGGTGCAAGGTGAAGCCGAATTCGGCTGCCAGCGCACGCGGCTCATCATAGTCGAAGCCCT
>JBHTFH010000181.1:0-3544 GCA_042666135.1 Roseomonas sp. GCM10028921
GTAATGCTCCCGGACCAGCTCCAACACCGTCCGGCGGAAGATGGTCCCATGCGCCCGGTTGCTCGGCTTGCCGCGCCGCCGGGAGATGACCCCGTCCGCACCTTGGCTCCGAAAGGCACTCAGCAGGCGGTAGGCCTGCCGCCGCCCAACGCCCATCAGCGCCGCCGCATCCGCCAGGCGCGTCCGCCCGTCCACCAGATCCACCAATGTCTGCAGGCGCGCGAGTTCCTTGCGACTCATCGTGATCACCGTCATCCACCGTCACCCCAGTGCCCAGGAACCACCAAGCCGACAGTGTCAGCTCTATCGGTGAGGCGGGTGACATCTCTATCGGTGGTCTACAATAGGCGGTCGCGTAATATAGATTACGTAAAAAGGTCGCCCGCTTTCGGCGCAGGATCAACGATTTACTGGAACCCTGCGCCGACTTTACAGACCCGCGATCCGATCGGTCGGTCCTACAGGCCCAGATGTCGGATCAGGTCACTTGGTATCCACTGGTTGGCCAGCACCAGCCGGAGCACTTCGTCGTCCACCTCCCCATGCTCGTCCGGGGCTGGGATGCGGAAGGTCAGGTCACTCGGCGGAACGCCCCAGAAATCGCCGGCTGCGTCAGTATCAAGGAGCTCGCAGCCGAAGCTCCTGAGCCGGCTCACGAGATCGGCGTGGAGCACCGCCGGCCCCCTTAGGAAGCTGCCAGGAGACCTTGCTGGATATAGGCGGGGTCAAGATGCCAACGAGCATCCGCAGGAACCTTCCCATGGCGCTTGGCCGTGCTCATTGCCACCTCAATCAAACCGATGGCTCTGATTTCATCCTTGTCCGTCACGACCAGTCCAGCACCTTGCGCCTCCGGGATCTCGGAAGGAACAAAGAATATGTGGGTATCGCCCACCCGGCGATGCTTAACCTCGAAATCGATCATCGATACCTAGCCTTCGTATCACGCATTCTGGAAACGCGTGGGCCGCTTGTCCAGTTTGATTGCGCCATCGCATTTAGGTTCCATGTGACGTTTGTACACCCCGGTCCAAAGGGTCGGCTCCGGCGTCGTGAGCCTGGCTACGAAAGGCGGGCCGGCGAAGCAGGTGGCTGCCCTAAGCCGGCCCGACCGCCGGCGCGGTTTGGGGAGCACGCGGCGGTTGCAAGTGCTCTACCGCGAGCACTGGCGGGTGCGACTGCTGCGGCGAACACATGTTGCGGTGCCGGCAGTGCTGATCGCTGCTGGACAGCGGGGTTTCGTTGAATCAGACTCTTGCAGTGCATACCCGCTTCCGCCTCCCGTCTTGACCTATCGTCGTCTCCGCTCGCACCAGCAGCGCCTCGCGGGGGTGGTGGAGGCCTTTGCCACGGGCGAGACGGAGGCGCGGGACATCCTCGCCGCAGTCACGTCCGGCAAGGGAAAGTCCTTGCTTCCCGTGCTGGCGGCGAGCCGGCTGATCCGGACAGGGATGGTGGACCGGGTCTGCTGGGTGGTGCCGCGCGACAGCCTGCGGCTACAGGCCGAAGAGGCTTTTGCCCAAGTCTCCGACTGAGCCGGCGCCTCGGTGCTCGAGATCCCAACTATAGGCACCACTTGTCGACCCTAACGGCTCCTCCCCGCCTGATGCCTCCCGGCTTGAACGTATCCATCACGCCTCAAACTCGCACCTACCGCGCGTGGGCAGGTGCAAGACACCCACAACTCCGTCTGGGTCCGCCACATACGGATTCAAATTTGAATCTTCCCGTCGCCCGTGTTCCCAGCTAAAACCGGTTCTCCATTTGTTCCGTTTGGAGACACCATGCCTCGGATCGCGAAGGAGGAGCATGCCAGGATCCGTGAGCGGGTCGAGGTAGGTGGGGAGAAGGTCGCGGCCGTGGCCGCCAGCTATGGATGCACGCCGGCCAACATCTACGCCATCCTTGCCAAGCTCCGGCAGGCCGGCGGGGAACCGGCGATGGCCGGTCCGCTGCCCGCGGCCCCTGAGCTTCCCTCAGCCACGGCCGTCCTGCCGGTGCAGCAGCTAGAGTTCCTGACTTCCTCGCCTCCTCAGCATGTGGGGGAGGCTGCTCCCCCGCCCCCCGACCCGGTCCCGCTCCCGGCTGCGGCACCGCCTGAACCTCCTGCCCGTTCGGTCCCTGCTCGCCCGAGCTCCCAAGGCCACCGATCCTCCTCTGCCGCCCCGCGCAGTGGACGCTCAGGCTATGCGCTGCTCATGCGAGCCGACGATGGCGAGGAGGCGGTAAGCCCGTTCCGATCCCTCGACGAGCTCCTGGCGGCCGCCAAGCCCATCCTCCGCAACGCGGCCCGCAGCCCAGAACGCGTCTGGTTCTCAATCCAGCCCGTCGACCTTGATGCCCTAGAGGACGCCTTCTGAGTAAGCGGTCGCCCGCTGGCGACGAGGAGTGCAGGGTCATCGATCTCGCGTGCGTGCCCTGTCAGCCCTCGTTGTGCAGCGGGCTACTTCTTCGGTGATGGATCCGACGGACCCCACGTGGACCCACGAGGATGCTGTCGCGAGGGTCCAAGCCGCGAATGTACTTCTCGGGCGCGTTGTATAAGTCTGCGGCGAGAGTGTGGAACCGTAACGCGGCGCGGTAGCTGGTGATGCATCATATGCTAGCGCACGTTGTCTCGCGTACTTTCGTCGCTACAGGATGGTGAGGCCACGTTTTCTCACGCTGGCTGTGAAAGCAAATCACGGCAGTCACTCGCAAGAACCTCTCTCGATGGGGCATGGCCCTGAGCGACGTCCATCAGTTGGCACTGCTGCTCACGTCACACATCGTCACTTGACCGGGGTCTCTCCAACTGTAGGCATGTCCGCCCAGAGCAGTTCAGAGCTCGCATGTTGGAGAAGAGTATTGGCCAACCAGTTCAAGCGCGGTGATGCAGTCCGCTTCAGGACCGTAGGAGCCGGCGTGACCACCGCTCGTCGCGGAACGGTCGTGAAAACGGTCCCGACGCTCCGCGGCACCCGCGTCGAGGTCAAGGACGCAACCGGCCATGCTTTCCGCCCGCATCTCTCGATGGTGAGGCTGGTCAAGTAGGGCGCTGAGTGCCGGCAATGGAAACGGGGTGAATGAGAGAGCGTGCTGATCCACCCTGCATCCTGTCGTTCTGCTTGGCCCAACAATCAAGACGAAATGCTGTCCGGCTCGCGGCCACCTTGAGGGCATACGCTGGTCGGACATTCGGAACCAGCCTCGAATCGCTAGCACTTGGCGGCCTTGGCCGCCTTCCGCCTAGCCTTATTGGCGATGGCGAAAGCCGCTCCCTTCAAGGGGGAACTGGCCTTGAACCTCACGGCGGCGCCCGCCTTCCCCGAAACCTTCTCGCCCGCGCGAGGGTTCAGCGCCATCCGCTTGGCCGTCTCGCGCACGGTGAAGGAGCCGAACTCCGGCAGGAAGAAGCGACCGCTCTCCACGATCTCCGCCTTGATGGCGGCGATGAGGCATTGGCAAGTTGACGGGCAGTGGCCGAAATGACGGAGCCAGGGCAGGCTGGTCGGATGACGTCAGAGGTCGCCACCTACCCTGGGTACCGCTTCCCGGCGGAGGT
>JBHTFH010000182.1:0-3531 GCA_042666135.1 Roseomonas sp. GCM10028921
GGTACCTCGCCTGGCCAACGGACCGCGCCTCCTACGGGCGGCTCACCTCACTCCTCTCGCGCGGGCGCATCGCCGCCGAGAAGGGTTCCTGCGAGCTTCGCTGCCCGGACCTCCTGGCCCATGCCGAAGGACTGGTGCTCGCCGCGCTGCCACCCGAGCTGCCCGATGCCGGCTTCGCCGAGAGTTTGAGAGGGGCCTCATGCTGGAGCGCCAGCGGGAGGGCATCGCGAAGACCAAGGAGGCAGGGCGCGATGAGGGCCGAGCTCCCACCGCTCGCAGAAAGGCCGACAAGATCCAGCGGCTCCGGGCTGATGGGGTGAAGCCGACGGAGATCGCGACTCACCTCGGCATCGGGCGGGCCAGCGTATACAGGGTGGTGGCTGGTTCAGTTTAGATTAGCGCGGAGCAGCTGAGTGCCTAACAGGGGGTGAGATGGCGACACTGGCGCAGGAGTTCGACAAGGCTTTACTCGCCGCATACCAGAGGGCCAAAACTGAGGCACGATACACCTCTCAGCCGTTCTTCAACATGCTGACCACGCATGGTGGGGTCACGACAGCCATGCGCCTCATCAACCTATCCCAGCCGTCGCAGGGCTATACTACTCTCTACGAGCGCGGACGCCTTGATCTCACTGTAGAGGCAGTGGTTGTTGACGAGGCTCGTTGGCATCCGCTCTTTCCCCTAGACATCATCAACCGTGCCCGGAAGCGGCTGCAGGAGTACGGGTACAAGTTCTGCCAGCAAGCGCCTGCAACCTACGCGCCGCAAACTCCTAAGGTCGAGAAGGCCTGGACGCAGGCCGAGGTGGATGCGTGCGTCGAGGCCTACCTGGAGATGCTTGACCTGGAGATCGCAGGCGCCCCCTACAGCAAGATCGCGTTCAACAGACGTGTCCAGGCGGCCACTGGCCGTTCCAAGGGCTCCATCGAGTTCAAGTTCGGCAATGTTAGCGCAGTCATGGACTGGCTCGGGTTCCGCTGGATCCAGGGCTACAAGCCCGCACCGAACGCGCAGACCGGGGCGATCAGGGACGCTGTAATGCGGCTTCTCGGCACTCAGGCACAGTTGGCTGCAAGGCTGGAGGTTCCGGCTCCCAGCGGCTCGCCTGCGGCTGTCCCTGTGACTGGCTCCAAAGTGTTCGCTGACGCGCCACCGCGATCTGCACCGTCCGGGGCAAAGCCGCAGTTACCCTCTGGGTGCAACGTCAAGAAGTTCGACCGCGCGCTCACTGACGCCAGGAACCGCGACCTGGGCCGCGCAGGCGAAGAGTTCGTCCTGAAGGTTGAGAAGGCCCGCCTCGCGGAAGCGGGGCGCAAAGACCTGGCCGACAAGGTGTGCTGGGTGGCTGATGAGCAGGGCGACGGCGCGGGCTACGACATCGCTTCCTTCAGCGTTGACGGCAGTCAGCGGCTCATCGAGGTGAAGACCACGAACGGCTCGGCATCCACCAGCTTCCTGATCACGGCCAACGAGGTCGAGGTGTCCCGCGCCAACCCGGACACCTACTGGCTCTACCGCATCTACGACTTCGCCAAGGAGCCCCGGATCTACTGCGAGAAGGGGCCGCTTGATGACGGGTGGGATCTGGAGCCCGCCGTCTACCGCGCGAAACGGTAGCCGGGCCCTGCTGACCCGCACTCTGGAGAAACTCATGCCCGTCTCGGTTCAGCACATCGAGGAAGCACTGAGGCGGCTCGGTGGCCAAGCCCATCTTAATCAAATTGTGGCCGCCGTTTCCGAGATCGCAGCGGCGCCTCTCCCTGAGGATGTGGGCGCAAGCGTCAGAGGGAGGTTGCAGGATCATTGTCGCGAGGCCAGCAGCTTCAATGGGCAGGAGCGCTTCTACAGCTTGTATGGCCTTCCGGCACGCCAGGGGTGGTGGGGCCTCCTTGAGAACCGTTTGGCCAACGTCGGCGCGTTAGATGCCGAGACTGCCGTAACAAGTACTGGGGGTACTTTTGATCCCTCCGCGACGGTGGACACTCGCCAGCAAGCCATGCGAGCCATTAAAGCCCGCCGTGGACAGCAGAAGTTCCGGGACGCTCTGATCAGCGCCTACGAGCGGCGCTGCGCGATCAGTGGCTGCGCCGTGCTGGACGTCCTGGAAGCTGCGCACATCACGCCGTATCTCGGCCCCGAGACCAACCACGTCACCAACGGACTGCTGCTCCGGGCCGATCTGCATACACTCTTCGACACCAACCTGCTGGCGGTGGACCCGGATACGATGACGATCCAAGTCGTCCCGACCATCAACGATCCTGTGTATCGGGACCTGCATGGCCAGCCGCTGCGGAAGACCAAGACGACTGCCTCGGCACCCAGCGCGAAGGCCCTGAAGCAGCACCGGGCTGACTGCGGCTGGTAGCTGAGGTTGCTCTGTTGAAACCTTCTGACTGATGGCGATGCTGGGGGAGCATCCGAGGTTTGGGCGTGGGGTTCTCGATGCGCAGCATGACGAAGTCGGCGGTCCGGGTGGCACGCGAGGCCTTGGCGGTCGGGCGCCGGACCTTTCCGGCCTATGGCAGCCGGACCTCGCAGCACGACTTCACCCAGGCCCAGCTCTTCGCCTTGCTGACGCTGCGTCCGTTCCTGCGGACCGATTACCGCGGCCTCGTCATCCTGGTGGCCGAATGGGGGGATCTGCGGAAAGTCCTGGGGCTGCGGAAGGTGCCGCACCCTTCCACCCTGGCCTACGCAGCGCGCCGTCTTCTGCCGGAAGCCGAAAAAGGGGGGTCTTCCAGTACGCCCAGGTGGTCATCCTCGAGCGGGCCCGCTCTGTCAGCCTGATCGACGCCTCACCGATGGCGGCGGTCGACGCCACGGGATTGGAAACGCGGCACGTCAGCGAGCACTTCGGCAAGCGACGCGGTGAGGGCAAAGGTTCGGGCCATCGACAGCGTGCTTGGCCCAAGCTGACCGCGGTGCTCCACACCCACTCGCACCTGATCGTCGGGGCGGTGACGGGCATCGGTCCGAGCCAGGATTCGCCGGACTTCACACCCGCCATGCGCCAGGCCGCAAGCATCCTGACTTTTGACACGGTGCTGGCCGACGCCGGTTACGATGCCGAGCACAACCACCGCCTTTGTCGCGAGGAACTCGGCGTCAGTCGGAGCATCATCGCCCTGAACCGTCGCAACACCGGCCGACGCTGGCCGAAGACGCCCTACAGGCGAGCCATTCGGCAGCGCTTTCCTCGCGTGCTCTACCACCAACGCTGACACGTTGAGAGCGGCTTCAGCCAGCACAAACGTCGCCTCGGCTCCGCACTGACCGCACGAGGACATCAGGCGCAGCGACGCGAGCTCATCCTGCGCGTCCTCACCCATAACGTCATGCTCCTCGCCGAGGCTGCGTGAGCCTTTCAACAGAGCATGCCGAACTCGTAGCGCACCCGCGCCTTGCCCTTGGAGATGCAGTCCACCTCCGGCTCATGCAGGGCGTAGATCTTCCCCGGGCTCTTGGGTGTCTGCCGCAGCAGGCGGGTGACGAGGGTCATGCGTTGCTCGATCCGCGTCCGCAGCC
>JBHTFH010000183.1:0-3388 GCA_042666135.1 Roseomonas sp. GCM10028921
AGGTTGGCGGGCCAGGCTCGCCCGATAGGAAGCTCCGCCTCGATCACGACTAAGCCAGGGCCGCCGCCTCAGGATACAACTCCAGCATTGACACGGAAAAGCTCATGCGAGGTCTCATAAGGACCGCTATCTTGCGTTCCGTACCCGAGAGCAGTTAGGCAGCTTTCGGCCAATGGCGGCTGTACGCTCCGTTCAGATATCGATCCGTGAAAGTTGGTGCATTTGAGATAGGCTTCGGTTCAGCCTGAAGACCGTGGCTTCGCTTCGAGGAGGGGACGAACCGCCGACAGCTTCCCCATAACGCCCTGCAGGTGAGCGCGCAGCAGGTCTGCCGCTTCAGCCTGGGCACCACGCTCAATCAGCCGGAGGAGTTCGAGATGCTCGATGGCCTGTCGCCGGTATCGGCTGCGATCTGCAAGCGAGCGATACACCAGGAGCCGACGAATCCGGTTTACCCGCTTCAGGGTATCGAGGAAGAACGGATTGCCTGATGCGCCCACGATAGCTTCGTGGAAGCGAACTCCACGCTCATAGAGAGCGTCGGCCGATACCGTCTCGATCTCTCCACCGAGCATCCGCTCCTCTACCGCGCGGCAGCGGAGGAGTGTCTCCCGCTCCATGTGATAGCCGGGCTCTAGGAGACTTGCAGGTTCGATCGCAAGCCGGAGACGATAGCTCTGCTCCAGCGCCGCAGGTGTCGTCAGGACTGCGGAGAAGCGCCACCCGTAACCTGGACGCCTCTCCGCCCAGCCCTCACCGGCCATGCGATTGAGGAGCTGTGAGAGCTGGCCGCGTCCCAGGCCATATCGGTCCCGCATGGCCTGCTCCGAGATGGTGTCGGGCAGAGCCCCGGCGAGGCGATCCTCAGCAATACGGAAATAGGCCGCTGTGAGATCATCGTGGCGGCGCTCAGCGCGGTAGCTGGCGGCGTGGTCCGGGCCATCGGAAGCCACGGAGAAGCCCCGGCCGGGATCCGCGGTCAGCAGGCCGCGATCGGCCAGGATCCGCATGGCCTGCCCGATCGGGAACCGCGAGACCCCGAGCAGGTCGGCGAGACGTTGCGCGAGCAGGCGATCTCCAGGCTTCAACGTTCCGTCCGTAATCAGCGCCGAGATCGCCGCGGCTGCCTCAGTCACAGCCCGCCCTGTCATGCGCCTCGTTGCGTCGCTCATCGGCAGAACCGAAACCATTCCCTGGCGCCGGCTGGCCCATCCGGGCCAGCCCTTTCAATGCCTTCTCTCCTCAACCTGCAACCCTCCGCAAGCGCCGGAGCCGCCAGGCGGTCCGCTGCGGCTTCGCTGGGCCTGCCCAATCCTCCATCACCGAGCGAGCGTAATGGACAAGCACCTTGCATTTGTTACCACCTAAATGCATTCATCTGGATAAGAAGAATCGCCGGAGGACGTGCCGTGACCAGCCATGCCGTGCCCGGGGCAGAGAGCTCCCGTCAGCCGTCCCGACGCACCCTGCTCAGGGCGATGTCCACCGGGGTATTGGGCCCGACGCTTTGTTCTGCACCCCACGCTCGCGCCCAGCCCGCCTACCCGGACCGGCCTATCCGCATAGTCGTGCCTTTCGCCCCCGGCGGAGGGGTGGACATCGTGGCGCGCCTTCTCACCGACCCGATGCGCGCCGCCCTCAGCCCCGATGGGGCCATGCCGCTAGTCATCGAGAACCGGGGCGGTGCCGGCGGGCAGCTCGGGGCCCAGGCTGTGACGAAGGCGTCGGCCGACGGTTACACTATCCTCCTCGCCTCCGCGGGAGAGATCGCCGCAGCACCCGCGCTCTACGGCGCGAACCTTCCCTACGATCCGACGAAGGACCTCATCCCAATCACCCTGGTTGTCCGGGTGCCGAACCTGTTGGTGGTCTCCAGCACCGTCCCGGCCCGTAGCGCAGCGGAGCTGATCGAACTCGCAAAGCGACAGCCGGGTGTCCTGAGTTACGCCAGTTCCGGCGTGGGCAACCTCCAGCACCTCAACGGCGAGCTTTTCAACCGTTTGGCTCGGGTCGACACGGTTCATGTCCCTTACCGCGGCACCGGTTCCACCCTGGCCGATGTGGCGGCAGGCCGGGTCAGCATGACCTACGCCGGCGCCCCTGCCCTGCTGCCTCTCATACGGGACGGCAAGTTGCGGCCACTCGGCGTGACCTCGCGCACCCGCGTCCCGGGCTTGGCCGATATCCCTGCCCTGTCCGAGACGCCGGCCCTGTCCTCCTATGAGCTGATCAACTGGTACGGCCTCTTCGCGCCCGCCGACACGCCGCCCCCCGCGCTGGAGCGGCTCCACGCGGCCGCCACCCAGGCGCTGCGCGACCCCGAATTGATCCGCAAGCTGGCAGAGCAGGGCGCCGAGGCCGCCCCGATGCCGGCCGACGAGTTCCGCGCCTTCGTCTCCGCCGAAAGCGCCAAGCTCGCCGGGCTGATCCGCGAGGCGGACATCCGCCCCGAGAACTGAGGAGCATTCGATGTACAAGCTGGATGTGCTCGTGCAGGGCTATCCCGGCAAGAGCGTCTGCCATGGCGGTCTTGGCTGGAGCACGGTCGCCCTGCTCCGCGGCGAGGGCCGCGTTATCCTGATCGACGTCGGAGCCTTCGGCATCCGCAAGGAGCTGGAGAAACAACTGGCCGCGCGCGGCGTCTCCGCCAATGTCGTGACGGACGTCGTGCTGACCCACGCGCACTACGACCATAGCGTGAACTACACCCTCTTCCCTTCGGCGACGGTCTGGATCGGGCGCACCGAGCTGGAGTGGGCGCATTCAGTGCCACCCGGCTTCAACCCGCTGCCGGAACTCTACGTGCAGGACATGGCGCGCTCGCCGCGGGTGCGGTTGATCGAGGATGGCGAGAAGTTCCTGCCCGGCCTTACCGCCATTGCGGCCCCGGGCCACACGCCGGGCTGCCTGCTGTTCCGCCTGGACGCCGCCGACCCGCCGGTCCTCTTCACTGGCGACGCGGCGAAGAACCGGGCGGAGCTGCTGTCTCTTCGTACCGACATGACAATGGACGCCGATGCCAGCCGCGCGTCGCTCGAGACCGTCTGGCGTCTCTGGCGCGGAACGCCGGGCATGGTCGTGGTACCCGGGCACGACCTGACCATGCGCCTCGATCCCCATGGCCGCCCCGAATACCTGGGCGAGCGCCGGGCGGCCATCGCCGCCTGGTTCGACGAGGACCTCTCAGTGACCATTCCTATCGACCTGACCGAGGGCCACTCATGCCAGACGCCGTGATTGCGGAGGACGCCCTCTTCTTTCTTGCCACCCGGGCGCTCGTTGCGGGCGGCGTGAGCGCGGAGGATGCGCGGCCCGTGGCCCGCGTGCTCGTGCTGGCCGACCTGTTCGGGCTACGCACCCACGGCGTCAGCCGCGTGGCCCAGTATCT
>JBHTFH010000184.1:0-3251 GCA_042666135.1 Roseomonas sp. GCM10028921
GGCTGCGCTCGTTGAACCCTCGGCCGCAGGTGCGGCACCGGAAGCGCCGGTAGCCCTGAGCTGTACGGTCCCGCCGCTCGGTCACCTTAGCCGAGCCACAGGCCACGCACTCCATCTCAGGCTCCTAGCCGGCCCCCAACCGCTCAGGAGCCTCTCCACGCCTGCCCCGCCCTGCCAATCCGGGCGCCCCTGGCGCAAAAGCTGACATAGCCTCCTGGAGGATGACGGGCCGCCGTCCCCTCAGGATCCTAACCTACCCATACCAATAGGCCGACCCGTGTACCGCAGTGCGCCACAACCCCATGTCAGCTCTCGCGCCAGGGCTGCCCGGAATGGCGAGCTGGGTCAGGTGCGGGACGGCTGCTGACGGGGTGACGGGCGGCTGGGGGCATCCGATAGTAAGCACTGGCATTGCCATGCAGTGCGGCGGCCGCAAGATCCGGGCCCAGCACCTCCTGCAGCAGAGTGACATCGGACGCCTGGAACGGCCTGGCGGCACGGGTCGAGGGCAGATCCGTTCCGAACATTAACGCTGATGTCGAGCGATCCGCGATCCTCTCGAGTGCTGATGGCACATCCAGCGACACTCGACCGAAACCGGTGGCCTTTACCTTGGCACCAGCGTCCACGAGGTCCAAAACGACGGGCAGACCAGCCTCTGTCATGCCCAGATGGTCGATGACCAGACGTGAACCCAGTTTCGCCAGCCTTCCCACAAACGGCCGTAGTTGGGCCGTATCCGCATAGATTTGAGTGTGTAAACCGGCCACGCTCCAAGCCCGCTCTGCCAGGGACAGCCCATCCTGCACTGACGAGGCAACGCCCCGGTACAGATTGTGGCGCAGGCCGCGCACACCGGCCCCAGCGAGCGCATGGAGTACCTCGTCAGACAGGGCCGGGTCGGCGTTGATTACGGCAACGTAGCCCTGCCCCAACTCGTCTACCGCCGCCACCAAGGGGGCAGGATCGAGACCGTGGGTGGAGGCGGCAACCACAACACCGCCTTGCAGGTCGAACCCTGCTATCGCGGCACGGTAATCCTGCACGCTGAAGGCTGGAGGCGTGTAGCCGTTGTTTCCGGGTAGAGGGAAACGCGGATCGAAGATGTGGAAATGCGCGTCGATCATAATCTGACTATCAGTTCCGATCACGTCGCCGTGGCATGATAGCGGAAACGGTCGGCGCGGCCCAGTGCGAGGCGGGCCTCGACGGGTCTGCCGCTCTCGTCGTAGGCGGTGCGCTGAGCCACGATCAGCGGATCGCCTGGTTTGATCCGTAGCACCGCCGCGGCGTGTTCGTCAGCCTGGGCAACGGTGATCTCGTCCTCAGCGCGCATTACCAACAGTCCGCAGCGCTCCTGCAGGAGCGGGTAGAGCAGAGCGCCATACCCCTCAGGTTTCAGGTCGAGCAGCGGGCTTGCTTCTGGCAGGGGCAGGTGGATCGTCTCGTAGAGGATTGCGGCGCCATCCCAGGACCGCAGACGCGACAGGCAGAGTGCTTCCTCACCCGCCCGGCGTTTCAGTCGCCGCGCGGCGTCAGCGGGTAACGGAGTTAGATTGCTAGCAAGAGTCCTGCTCTCCGGGAGGATTGCGTCGTTCCCGGCCTGGGCGTCTGTGACGCGAAAGAAACGAAGCATGCTGCCGGCGCCGCGTATAGGTCGGCTGAAGGTGCCGCGGCCGTGCTGCCGGTAGACCAGCCCCTCCTGCTCGAGGTGCCCGATGGCACGCCTCATGGTTTGCAAGGAGGCCCTGTACTCAACCGCCAGCTTAGATTCTGCAGGTAAGGCGGTTCCCGGCGGCCATTCGCCTGCCGCCAAGCGCGCAGCCAACAGATCGCGGAGACGGGCGTGCAATGGCAGTCGTGCGTCGGCTCCGGCCGCTCCTGGTAAAGCGTCCATGTATCCTCCCGATCCTTGGCGGCCCTGTCTGCCAGAAGCTCACGGTGCGTCCGTCGTGGCACTCACTTAGTCCTATACAGGAGTATAGGACGATGATACCGAGGCGGCAACCGCGCTGGATTGCGGAACGGAGGAACCCATGCTCACCCGGCGCCGTGACGTCTTCACGCTTGCTTTAAGCGGCTTGGTCCCCGCTCTGCCCGCCGCAGGGCAGGGTTGGAAACCGCAGCGGACGATTCGAATGATCGTGCCCTACGCGCCGGGTGGCGGCGCCGACACAACAGCGAGGCTGCTCGCGGGCCCGATGTCGGTATCCCTTGGTCAGACCGTCGTGGTCGAGAACCGCGGCGGTGCCGGCGGCTCGATTGGCGCCGGCGAGGTCGCGCGCTCGGCGCCTGACGGCCACACAGTGATGCTGGATGCGCTCGGCTTCGTTGCAACACCGTCCTTGCTGCCGCGCCTTCCCTTCAACTACTCCACGGCCTTCGCGCCCGTGACACAGGTGACTGTGCTGCCCCAGATCATGCTGGCACCGCGGAGCGCACCTTACTCCACGCTGCCAGAGTTCATCGAGCACGCGAGGAAACACCGCAACAGCCTGACCTATGGATCCTCTGGCAATGCCACCGCTGCGCACCTTGCCTCGGTGCAACTGCTTCGTCGTGCCGGATTGACGCTGGAGCACTCGCCATACCGCGGTGGTGGGCCCGCGCTGCAGGACCTCCTCGGCGGTAACCTGGCCTTCGTTTTCGGCACGGTGTCATCCTCGACCCAGTTGGTCCGCGATGGCCAAGTCAAGGCACTGGGCGTCACGACCGCCAGTCGCATTGCCGCACTGCCAGACCTGCCGACCATCGCGGAGCAGGGTTTTCCAGGATACGAACTGAACGAGTGGAACGGCTTCTACGTTCCCGCCGCGGCGCCTGAGCCTGTCGTGAACAGTCTCCATGCTGCCGTGACGGAGGCGTTAAGGCATGAGGATGTCAGGGCACGGCTGGCGGCCATGGGCGCAGAGGCAGTCGGCAGCAGCCCTGGAGCATTTACCTCCTTCGTGGCTCAGCAACGGGAACTGATGGGTAACCTGATCCGCGAGGCGGGCATCAAGGCTGACTAGCGCTGGACGCGCGCGATCAGCGGCATCGCCACCACCCTGGCTCTTTTCGGCCGCGACCGCGCGTCCCTGCCCGTCGAGCAGAACGTGGATCTTCACCGCCTCTCAACAAGCAATCCAGATAGGAACGCCATGCAACGCCGCCACCTCCTGCCGCTCCTGGCAGCGCCCGCCCTCATCACCCGCGCCCAGGCGCAGGGCCGGCCCATCACCCTCGTCGTGCCCTACGCCGCCGGGGGCGGG
>JBHTFH010000185.1:0-3152 GCA_042666135.1 Roseomonas sp. GCM10028921
TAACCAGCAGGTCCCCTCGCTGATACGCTGCCTCGACCTGGTTCCGGATGATGTGGGCGAGAGCAGCTTCGGCCACCTCCCGCGGAAAGTTGCTCCGATAGCCAGAGCGCCTTCCCCATGTCGATCTCCGCCCACTCGGCGCTAACAGTCCATTAAGCTTGCCCATGGCCCCGTGCTGCCATGCCAGCGAATCTTCAACCCGGCCATCAGCTTCGCACCTTGCGACTGAGAGGCGCACATGGTGGGCCAACCTACCGGTACCGCGGCGCAATCATCGGATCGAGCCGAGGCGGAACTGTATTCACGTTCCGTATGAGGGACTTCCCGAACGGTGGTTGGGTCGGGGCCAGGAAGCTGAATTTTGTTCTGCGGCTTATCGATTTGTGGCGAGACATCAACGATCCCGACGATGGGCCTGAGGTTCGCACTAGATGAACCAAGCGCACCAGCGCCCGGTGACCACTCTTTGGTCCCGGGCGCTGCGCTTTGAGGCCTTGACCGCAACCGTGTGCGAAAGCGGGCCGACATGCGAGGGTTCCCGTCGCATGCCGGCCCAGACATCTCTCACCCCTCTTACGGTGGCCGAGCTGCCCTCACAGCAAAAGAAACATGAGCCAGATTAAGGACAGGTTGCCAGTGGCCCCGCTAATTAAGTAAGTCGGATTTCTGCCGCGCGATAAGAACGATGGCCCCCTATTATCTGCTTCCTGTCACATCTCCGATGGAAATTGTTGTCGAGCGCCGGGGAGTGGGCTCGGCTGGTTGGGGCTGGCGCTTGATGCGGGACGAAGAAACTTGCAGGACTGGCCCAGGTGGTTACCGGCGCGCTCAGGATGCTTACGAGGCAGCTGAGGCGGAACTCGGTCGAGGGTGTTTGCCGGGCTGAGCAACTGCGTAAACGCGGTCGATCTCGCAAAAGCGTGTCCACCAAGAACTCACACGGCCTCAAGGCTTGCGGCGGGGATTGATTGGGACCAGCAGCAGGTAACCTGCCGCAAAAACAAGACATCAGTCTACTGGCGCAGCTTGCGGTTACCGAATGGCAAGTCCGCGCATTCAGGTCCAGTTTAGCCGTTCAGGCTGTGGTGCCTGCGCCGCAGGCGCGGTCTTCGCCTCGGCGAAAACTGCGCGTCGGGTCATGCAGTTTCACGAGCGCGAGGAATAGGAGGCGCTACGGGCCGCGAGAACCCGCCTGGCTTGAGCGTTACAACAAGCGGGCCGAAGTGGAAGGCACGCTCTCGCAAGGCATATTCGCCCTTGGGATGCGCCAGAGCCGTTACATCAGCGTGGCGAAGACAAGCTTACAGGAAGTCCGCACGGCGGTTGCAATCAATGTATCCCGCGTGGCTCGATGGCTCGATGGCTCGATGGCTCGATGGCTCGATGGCTCGATGGCTCGATGGCTCGATGGCGTACCACGAGCCAAGACGCGCGTGACGCGGTTCGCAGCACTTGATCACGCCGCATGAATTCGCCGACAGCATCAAGACCTCATCGAGGTGCCATGTGCCCCCAGGCTTCGGCCGGCGCCGCCGCAGCCGGGTCGCGAACTCTGACCCGAACTTGCGGCACCAGTTCCGGATGCTCTCGCGCGTGACCGTAATGCCCCGCTCGGCCAGGATCAGCTCTACGTCCCTCAGGCTCAGGCTGAACACGTAATAGAGCCAGATCGCGTGGCTGATGACCTCCGCCGGGAAGCGGTACCCAGGGCAGGTGGCGACCTCTGACGTCATCCGACCAGCCTGCCCTGGCTCCGTCATTTCGGCCACTGCCCGTCAACTTGCCAATGCCCTGCCGACCAACTTTGCCCTATCCAGCGCCCGTTGACCGACATAGGCGCTTCAACGCTCTCGCCGAGACCGTTATTGGGCTGTTCAAGACCAAGGTGATCCCGCGCCGTGGGCCCTGGCGCAGCATGGAAGCCGTCGAGTTCGCCGCCCTCGAGTGGGTCGACTGGTTCAACAACCGCCGCCTCCTCAAGCCGATCGGCAACATGCCACCAGCCGAAGCGGGGGCGCGCTACTACGCCGGACTTGAGGAGCCCACCCTGGCAGCGTAACCCAAACCGATCAGCCTCCGGCAAATCCGGGGCGGTTCAGTTAACGGCCGGTATACGGGAAACCCTATTCCGCCAGATAGCATGGTAGTGAACTCGTCCGGGGCGCTTGGCCGCCGCGGTGACCGTGCCTTCGTTCGACTTGTCAATGCCCCGGATAAGGAGGTCTCGCGTAAGCGGCCCGCAGGTCCGGCCAAAGCGCTCAAGCCTTCACAACCCGCGGCCCGCAAGATTACGAAAATTTAACACGGGGCGACGCAAGCTGATTTCATACGCCAAAACAGTATCGTATACGAACATCCTAAGACGGATTTGAGCAAACGCTCACGTCTTTGTGATCTTTGTGCTTGTGGCATGTTTGCGCCCGTGAAATGGAAGGGGGCACCCCCAATCAAGGCGACGCTGACATGGCGAACGACCTACCCCGACCCTCTACAGAAGCCGCAACCCTGCGCACTGTGATGAGCACCATGCTCGAGCTTGCCCAGTTCGCGGAGGACTGCGGCGATCGGTCGAGCGCTGCGATCCTCGTCAACGTCGTCGGCCTGCTCGCTGAGTTGCAAGTGGCGCGCCCGACCGCACCCGTGATGGCGCCGAGCGCTGTCCACGCCTGACCGCCCCCTGGTTGATCCACCCAGAGCACGGCTCGCGCATTCCTACCTGGCCGTTCGCACGGGGCAGGGATGGCCGGGCAGGTATAGGAGGTCCCATGTCTCCAACTGACCAGCAGGTAGTGGCGCAGGCCGCGGCGAGAGCGCTGAGTGCTCTCTCCCTTGCGGCGGAGGACGGGTCGGCTAGCGCGGTGCTGCGAAGCCTGCTGCTCGAGGCGCTCGAGGCGGTGGAGACGGTCGAGGCGCTGACCGACCTAAGCCGGGACGCCTTCGTGCCGGGCGTTGTCGTCGGCTACGGGGCGCCGCGTTTCCAGCACGGCAGTGACAGCGTCCGGGAGCGCCTGGCCGTGGCCTGAGTGCGCCACCCCTTCTTTCTGCCGCCTGCTCTCGTCAGGCGAGGCGTGCTGTTCTGGCGGTGAGGGCGGCGAGGCGGGCGAGGGCGGCGTCGAGGGAGGGCAGGATGAGGTTGTCGGCTGGCTCGTCGT
>JBHTFH010000186.1:0-3132 GCA_042666135.1 Roseomonas sp. GCM10028921
CACCGCCGCCCGGCGCGGACAGCGCGCCGTACTTGGCCGCGTTGGAGGCGAGCTCGTGGAAGGCGAGGCTGAGCTTCACCACCGCGGCGGAGGCCAGCCCCAACGGCGCGCCCTCGACAGGCGTGGCGCAGGGCCGGACGCCTCACGGTCGATCAGCCCGTTCGGGCCCGCGACGTTGAACCGCAACACCCAGTCTCACACGAGTTGCAGGGTCACCTTGCCGAGCCGCGCCGTCACGGCCCGAGTGGAACCTCGTAAATCGCCGCACGCGCCAGCGGGCGCCGCGGTTGAGGGGCGTCCCAGCTGCACCGTGCGGCTACGCGCAGAGCGCGAGCGGCGAAATTAGCGCGCAGAGTGAGCGCCTGTCCCATGGCGAGCTCCCAATGCTCACCAGCTTGCATCAGATCGCCGCCTCGTCGGGGAAGCCCCCGCGTGAGCCAGACCCTGTGAAACTTGGTATTATCGGGGCGATAATCCTCAGTAAGGAAAACCGACAACAAGCTAGGATGCTGCGGCGACCAGCCGTCCCCAGGACGTTCCCCGATCCGATCCGTTCTGGCACGGCGGGCACCCAAAGCACGGGGAGAAAGCCATGGACCGAGTACGCCCAACTGCTCTCGTCACCGGAGCGTCCACGGGGCTGGGACGGGCCATCGCCCTGGCGCTTGCCGCCGCTGGTTACGATGTGGCGGCTACGGAGATCGACCCGGCAGGCCTGTCCGACCTGGCCGGCACGCCAGAGTTCGCCGGTCGGCGCCTCGTGCCGTTACCGTTGGAACTGCGCGATGAGCACAGCATCAACGCCGCCCTGGCTGGGGCACTAAGCGCCTTCGATGGGCAGCTGGACGTGCTGGTGAACAACGCTGCCGTCGCCCTGCGCCGGCCGGCAACCGAAGTCGGCTGGGATGAGTGGGACACGCTGATGGCGGTGAACCTCAAAGGAGGCTTCTTTCTCGCCTCCCGCTATGCCCGGCACCTGCTGACCATAGGATGGCCAGGGTCGGTGGTGAACATTGCTTCCACTCACGGGCTGGTCGGGCTTGCTGAGCGCTCGGTCTACGGAATCGCTAAGGGTGGGATGATCCAGATGACCCGCATGCTGGCGATCGAGTGGGCCGAAGCCGGCATCCGGGTGAACGCCATCGCCCCAGCCACGGTGATGACACCCTCACGCCAGGCCTCACTGGCCGACCCTGTGCAGCGGCAGCGCATGCTGGAGCGGATCCCCACCCGCCGTTTCCCCACTGAGGCTGAGGTCGCCGCGGCCGTGGTCTATCTCGCAAGCCCGGCCGCTAGCTGCGTCACCGGGCAGGTGCTGGCGCTGGACGGCGGGCTAACAGCCGCCTGAGGCTTGGCAGCCTGGGCGGGACGGGTAGCGCTCCGCGCTTGGCCGGGCAGGCCGAACATTGGACGGGAGGAACATACATGATGAATGTGACGAGGATCTGTATGGGGAGGCGGCGGCTGATCGGGGGAGGGGGCCTGCTGCTCGCCGGCTCAGCGACGCGGGCGCAATCGCAGCCAGCGATGCCGGGCTGGCCCAACCGGCCTGTGCGGCTCGTGGTGCCCTTCGCGCCGGGCGGGGCCAACGATGTGGCCGCGCGACTGCTAGGCAACAGGCTCGCCGAGACCCTGGGCCAACCGGCAGTTGTGGAGAACCGGGCCGGGGCCAATGGGATCGTCGGCCTGCAGGCGGTCGCCCAGGCGCCGGCTGACGGGCACACGCTGGTCGTGGCCTCAGCTGGGCCGATTGCGGTGAACCCGGCCTTGTACTACACCCTTCCCTATGATCCGGAACGCTCCTTCGCGCCGATCACCAACTTGGCCATGCTGCCGTTGCTGCTGGTGGTGAACCCGGTACTACCGGCCACCAACACGGCCGAGCTAGTGGCGCTGGCCCGCTCACGGCCAGGGCAACTCGCCTACGCCTCGCCGGGCACCGGCAACTCGGGCCATCTGGCGGGCGAGCTGTTCGACAGCGTCGCCGGGGTGCGAACGGTGCACGTGCCCTATCGCGGCAACGGCCCCGCAGTGGCTGACCTGCTGTCGGGACAAGTGCCGATGATGTGGAGCAGCGTGCCGCCGGTGATCGACCACATCCGCACCGGCCGGCTGCGCGTGCTGTGTGTCGGCAGCGCGCGGCGGCTGGACACGATGCCGGACGTGCCGACCGCTGCTGAGTCCGGCGTTCTGCCGGGCTACGAGGCGTATTCCTGGGTGGGCCTGCTCGCCCCGGCCGGCACGCCAGCCACGGTGGTGGCGCGGTTGAATGCCGAGTGCTGGGCCTTTCTGGCCGATCCTCCGGTCCGCGCCGCGATGGAAGCGCAAGGCATGATCCCCGATCCCACCACGCCCGAAGCGTTTGCCGCTTTTATTCATGATGAGGTGGTGAAGTGGGGAACCGTGGTGCGGGCCGCCGGCGTGCGCCTGGAGTAAGGCTAGAGCCCGATCAGCCGCTTCGCCCGACCGAGATGATCAGGATCCGTGTCACTACGAGATGGCGCAGAGAACTGGGCAGTCAGTTACCAACATCTTGATCCAAGCTCGAGTTTGGCCATTCGGGTCGGGGCTGAGGTGGCGGTGCGAGCTGACCGGCTAGGCGGTTGCGTCCCCGACAAGAAACGCTGCCATACCCCGCCTGACTCCCCGCTTCGCCGCGGGGATCCTGAGCTTCGCGCCGCTCTTTTCCAGGGAGTTGGCGCCACGCGGAGGTGCTCCTGATTGGCGCGGTCCTGGCACCGGGCAAGCGCACCGTGACCAGCCTGCTGCGCATCAGCGGGCTGGCCCAGGCGCGGCGCTTCGTGAACTTTCACCGGGTGCTCAACCGAGCGGTCTGGAACCCTCGCCTCGCGTCGAAGACCTCTCCAGATACGCCGGCAACACGGTATTATGGGCAGGAAACCCGACCAGAGCCGTGCCGCCATGGCCACCCCGCAAACCGCCTTTCCGTTCCTTCAGGCCTCCGAGCACAACCCGGAGGACGAGGCAGTCCGGGTCATCGCGGCGGCAGCCGCCCTTATGGCCGGCGACAAGGCGTGCTCCCTCAGCAGGGTGTCGACCAGATTACCGTCGCGGCCGATGGCGCGGTAGAGGAAGCACCAGCGGCCGCGTACCTTCGTATAGGTCTCGTCA
>JBHTFH010000187.1:0-3122 GCA_042666135.1 Roseomonas sp. GCM10028921
GGTGCCGCGGGCTCGCCTTGGCACGCGTCCCATACACCTGCTGGTGGACAGCACGGGACTGGGAGTATGTGGCCCGGGCGAGTGGCTCGTCGAGAAGCACGGAAGCAGGACGCGCCGGTCGTGGCGCAAGCTGCACATCGGCGTGGACGCCGACACGGGGCGGATCGTCGCGTCCACCCTGACGACGAGCGACATCGATGACGCCTCGCAGGTTGGGTCTTTGCTCGACCAGGTTGCGGACCCGATTGCCTTCTTCACGGCCGACGGTGCCTACGACCAGGACGGCCTCTACGGCGAGGTCACCGCACGGCACCCCGGTGCTGCCGTGATCGTGCCACCCCGGTCCAGCGCCGTGCCGAGTGCGATGGCCGAAACGGCGCCGACCCAGCGCGATCAACACCTGCAGATCATTGCCCAGCGTCGCCGCATGGGCTGGCAGAAGGCCTCAGGCTACAACTGGCGTGCCCTGGTCGAGGCGGACATCGCGCGCTTCAAGCGGGTCATTGGTGGCGGACTACGCTCGCGCACGGACTGGCGCCGCGCGACCGAGGTGGCCATTGCTGTCGGCGCACTGAACCGCATGCTCGAGCTCGGACGCCCAGAGTATGTCCGGCTCGCGTGACCACAGACACGCCGGTGGTGCTCCTCTGCCTCCAAGCTGGTCCATGCAATGCAGTCGCGGCGAAGGGTCCGCTCTGCTTCGCCTCGGCGCGACTGTTGCAGATGTACTGCCCAAGGACGTCTGCTATGGGAGGTGGCCATCGCAGCATCGCCATTCACACGATGAGATTTCATCCAGCCGCCCTGCTATATGACCTCTCCTACCTAAGGCAGCTCCTCGTCGTCTAGCCACCCACCGTTCGCTTACCTACCTTCACGCACATGTCCCGCTCCCCTGCTGCCGACCTAGCCCCGCTAATTAAGCTCCTGCAAGCGGGCGTCCCAACCGCGCGCGCTGCCGCCGAGTTCTCTCGCGTCCTGGCGATCTGGAAGGCCGAACTCAAGGATGACGGCGAGGAGCTACAGGAGCGGCTGTCCGGTTTGGCCGAGCAGATGACGACTGGGATTGAGGAGATGCATGAAGGCATTGCTGAGGCGAGCGACAGAGGGAAGCCTACGCTTCGACGGATACCGGCGACGCATGAGGCGGTGCTAGAAGGGGTACGGAACGCGCAGGGGGCAGGGTAGACATTTCGCCGCCCTGCCAGAGAGGCTACCGCAGCACGCGGCCCAAAGCGGTCCTGCGAGACGTTGCTATGTTGGGCAGCATTCGGCATCGTGGCTCTGCCGGAAATAGAGTTGCAGGTTGTTAGCTCCTGCGCCCGTCCTTGGAGGGGCTCTTCTCAGCCTCGGCGTCGACCCGACTAACGCCGGGAAGGCGCACCAGGCGTGGTCGCGTCTCCTGTCAGCGAGCCCGAGGAGAATTCAGGTGGTCCTTGGCCTTGTTGCCCTCATTCTCGCGACGCTCTTTGCCGGGGCTGCGCTCTACATCAGCTTCGTCGAGCATCCTGCCAGAATGAGCCTGGAGGACGCACCCCTGCTCGCGCAGTGGCAGCCCAGCTACAAACGCGCCCTGCCCATCCAGGCTGGCTTGGCCATGCTGGGAGGGGCGGCGGGGCTTGTGGCTTGGTATGGCCTCCGCGGGTGGCAGTGGATGGCAGGGAGCTTGGTCCTGCTCGCGAACTGGCCGTTCACCATGTTGGTTATCATGCCGGTAAACGAGCGCCTGCTGGCGATGATGCCGCAGGAAGCGGGAGCGGAAAGTCGCAGCCTGCTGCGGCGCTGGGGCGGCCTGCACAGCGTCCGAAGCGTGCTCGGCTCCGCCGCGTCGCTCCTGTTCGCCTGGGGCATCCTGGGCACCCGCTAGGCCTGCTTCCTATCTTGAGCGGTGATTTGCCAGGGCAGCTAGTTTTTCGGAATAGAAATTTCACCTCGGCTCCCGCGGGCGTGGGGTGCCTTGAGGGCAGGATCAGCGCGCTCGGGGGTTTCCGAGCGAGATTGCGATGTCGGTGAGATCGCGAAGTTCCCTCGTCTCTGGCGGGCGCCGCGGCGGGATCGGGGTCGGGCTACCCCGGTCCTCTTCGACCAGCTTAGGGAACTCACCCCATCGCGGGCGCGTCTCCTCGCCTGCCGCGTCGGGGTTCTGCGCTCCCTCGGGAGCGACATCGCGCACCGCCTTGAGCATCTATCTGAGCCCTCCGGCCGCGAACGTAGCAACGAGCCCGGCGATTGTCAGCAGCAACGCGCCGACAAGGGCAACGAAGGCCCGGTTTCTCCAGGTCTTCCTCTCCCGGTTCGCCTCCCGGTTGCGCGCGGTCGCGACGATCATCTGTGCGACGAGGCTGCCGCGCACCCTGGCAAGGATGATGCTCTCCAGTTCCTGTGGCGTCGCGTCCGCGAACTGCTCCCTCGTGTCCTGGGCTACCTGCCCCGCCGACCGAAGCAGTTCCGCTTCGGGCGCCACGTCGAGCACGCCTCGCCGGACGAGCGCCGCTAGCAGGCAGGCGATGGACACGACGACCAACGCCACGTCGAGGGCGAAGGCAGCGGCGATCGGCACGGCGTAGCCTGGCGCCGCCTGCCGGAGCTGCGGGGCCGCGACGGCAATGGCGGCGAAGGTTGCCCCGGTACCCGTCGCGTAGAAGGGCAAGCTCCGGATGACGGTCTCCTCGTCGTCGAGTTCGCGAAGGAAGCGCTGGCGGACGTAGCCCTCCAGGAACGCCTGCGTGGCGCCGGTGTCGGACAGGTAGGTGGCCGCCTCTGGATCGATTTCCGGGCGCGCCCGTCCCGGGCTCAAGGTTTCCTCCATGCGCGACTCCCGCGAACAAAGCAGGAACATGCACAACCGGCTGCGGACTGTCCATCGACTTCGGTCCTGCTGGACAGCCCGTGATCTCCTATAGTCGCCCTCGGTCAGAGGCCTTGCCTTCACAGGCCGCTTCGAAGCGGCCGAAGCTACGATCAACGTGTTCACTGCCGGAGGCGTCCTAGGCGCGGAGCCCAGCGACCGCGATCCGGACGAGCACCTCGTCCCGTCCCGGCGGCCTCAGCTCTATTTCCTTGATCGAGAGCAGGCGACTTCCAGCGTGGGCCTCAAGCCTACATAGCAAGTTGTAGCTAAA
>JBHTFH010000188.1:0-3039 GCA_042666135.1 Roseomonas sp. GCM10028921
TCATGGACGGTTGGACGCATGCGTCCAACCGTGTCGGTCAGCAGGGCACGCTGACACGGATCTGGGCCAAGCGAGGCACACGTCCACGAGCCGTGCGCGACCACCGCTACAGCTGGGCCTGGCTCTTCGGCGCGGTCTGCCCCGAGCGCGCCGTCGGGGCCGCTGTCGTGCTGCCCGAGGTCAAGGTGGAAGCCATAAACATTCACCTGGCCGAGATCAGCCGCTGCGTCACCCCGGGCGCGCACGCTGTCCTCGTGCTCGACGGTGCAGGCTGGCACACCTCACCCAGGCTGCGCCTGCCCGAGAACATCAGCCTGCTCCCGCTACCCCGCTACGCGCCCGAGTTGAACCCGGTGGAGAACATCTGGGAGTTCCTGCGTCAGAACCTGCTCAGCCATCGCGTCTGGGACAGCTACGACGCCATCGTCGACGCGTGTTGCCATGCCTGGTCCACCCTGATGCGCACGCCAGACCAGATCGCCACAATCACGCGCCGCTCCTGGGCACAGGTCAAACTCTGAGGCGGTTGGTATTACATAGTACCCCTGGCGGCGCTGTGCCGTGAGACGACGTGCCCACGACTCGCACACGATCGGGATACGTGAGAGCATTTTCGTTGGGTCAAGATCCTTTCGCTCCAAGGTGCCGCGCAGTCGCGCCTGCTGACGGCGCGAGAGGGTGCTGAAGTGCGGCACCGGCCACCCGAGCCCGGCCAGGCAGATCAGGCTTCCCACCAAGCCCTGGGCCGCCCGCAGCGGCAGCTGGAACAGCACCTTCAGCGTCAGCGCGCACTGGATCGCGGCGCCGCCCGCCTTTCAGAAACGCTGACTGTAGCTCCTCGGGCGCGGAACATCCACGCCCATCCAGCCGTCCGGCGTGGTCAGAAGTTGTAAAGCCGGGCCGGGTTGGTCACGAGAATGGCATCCCGCGTCGCCTTATCGGGAGCCCAATCCTCAAGAAGGTGGAGCAGTTGGGCCTCATCCGGCTTGGGATCCGACGCATTGGGGTGAGGCCAGTTAGATCCCCACACCATGCGTTCTGGCGCTGCGGCCACAAGCGCCCGCGCAATAGCCGACACGTCGGAGTACCCGGGGGACCCGCTGCGCGACACACCGTAAGGCGATGAGAGCTTCACCCAAGTACGGCCACTCTCAAGCAGCCGTAGCAAGGCCTTCACGGCGGGTGCATCGGGCGGCACAGGCTCATGGAACCGCCCGACATGGTCGATCACCACAGGGCAGGACAGGCTTCGGATCAGCGCCTCCCGCGCGGACATCTCGCCACCGTCGAACTGAAGCTGCACGTGCCAGCCGAGGGGGGCGACATGTGCGGCGAGGTCCTGCAGCCGCTCCCACGGTACCAGCCCGCCGCCAAGCATGAAGGCCCGCGCACCGCGTGCCCCGGCGGCGTGCAGGCGCAGGAGCTCGGCTTCCGGCGTCTTTGGTGTCACGACCACCACGGCCCGTGCAGCATCGCCGCCGAGGCCGGCCACCGCGTCCAACGTGCAGGTGTTGTCGCCACCATAGGCGGTGGGCTGCACTACAACCGTCCGAGCGAGGCCGAGCCGCTCCTGCACTGCCCGATAGGCTGCAAGATCGCTGCCAAAGGGAACGGGTGAGGGGTTTGTTGCTGCAACCGGGTAGCGCTCTGGCGGGCCATAGATGTGCATATGGCAATCCACAGCACAGGGCGGGACGGGAAAGCTAGACGTTGCCGGCATGGTCTCTCCTGATGGCGCCACCCAAGCCCCTTGGGAGCCGGTTGTCCAGCGGCGTGCCCCGGCTCTAGCGTTCCCAAAAAGCATAGTGGAGGAGGCGGCGGTGCAGAAACGCAGGGGTATTGTGGCCGGTGCGGCGGGGCTAGCCGCTGCAGGTCCCATGCAGGGCGCCTGGGCGGCGTGGGAGCCGACCCGACCTATCCAGCTCATCGTTGGCTTTGCCCCGGGTGGCGGCGCGGATCTCGCCGCGCGGGCGATCGCGGAGGCTGCATCCCCGCTATTCTCGGCACCTCTCGTCGTGATCAACCGCCCCGGTGCAGGAGGTGCAATCGCAGCCCAGTACGTTGCCGGTTTGGCGCCGGACGGGTTGAACCTCCTCGTCGGCGGCGGGAGCGAGAGCACCTCCCTCCCGGCCTTTCGGGATCTCTCCTACGATCCGAAGCGCTCATTCCGGTCGATCATACGGCTGACACGCCAGCCCCTACTGATTGTCGCCGCCCGCAACAGCCGCTTTCGCGACCTAAGCGTTGTGGTCGAGGCCGCGCGGCAAAACCCGGGAAGCGTCTCCCACGCGTCGTCCGGCCAGGGTTCGATCTACCACGCCTTGTTTGTGCTGCTGTCACAAGCTGCCGGGGTCGAGATGTTGCATGTACCCTTCACTGGCGGCGGACCTTCCCTGCAGGCGTTACTATCCAACACGGTCGAGCTCGCCGTTCTTGCGCCCGAGGAGATGGCGGGTGTTGTCGCGAGCGGTGACGTACGGCCATTGGGTGTGGCCTCGGCAGAGCGGCTGCCGGGGTTTCCCGATGTCCCGACCTTGAGGGAACTCGGGTGGAATGTAGTGGTCGAGAATATGAAGGGACTCTGCGCGCCGGCCGGT
Source organism: Roseomonas sp. GCM10028921 (assembly GCA_042666135.1). GTDB lineage: Bacteria > Pseudomonadota > Alphaproteobacteria > Acetobacterales > Acetobacteraceae > Roseomonas. The sequence continues at coordinate 2,598 of JBHTFH010000188.1, forward strand.
CTGCCGGACGATGCCTATGCGACGTTGCACGACCGCTTCCGGCGCGCCATGCAGACTCCGGTCTGGCGCATCTTCCTTGAGCGGACAGGCGCGATCGACGGCTATCTGGACGGACCGGGATTCCAGGCCGTTACGGACGGTGTCATCGACGCGCTCCGGGGGGCCCTGGGACGGGTCTGACCGGGATGCCAGACTTACGCGGCGCCATAGCTGCCCAGAAGTGGCCTGAACCCGTACTCGGCCTTGCTTAGCAGGGTGAGAGCTGTTCCGAGACGGCGCGGAACTTGAGGCTGATTACCGCAAGCCTGCGGCCTCAACCCCAAGGCTAATACCAACCCGCGTTGGCCCCGACTCTCTGGTTAGGATTCCCACCGCCGCGGAAATCCGATTCGATGCCCCGGGCAAGCGATTTGCTTGGGGAGGATCTGATGGGTGCGACTTT
>JBHTFH010000189.1:0-3018 GCA_042666135.1 Roseomonas sp. GCM10028921
CTATGAGGTCACTCTCCCGCCGATCGTCGGGCGTCGTCCGGCAGGCCGACACGTCAATGCAATGACACGAAGCCAAGCACGTTGGGGGTCAGACCCATCGGACGACGTCGACAATCTCACAGCCACGTTGATGACGGCTGGCCGAAACGGAGCGGCTAGGCGAAGTTGGCCGGATGTCGCCAGAGCCCGCCACATACCCCGGCTACCGCTTCCCGGCCGAGGTCATCCGGCACGCGGTTTGGCTCTACCACGTTTTCAGCCTCAGCCTGCGCGACGTCGAGCTGCTCCTCGCTGAGCGCGGCATCACCGTCACGCACGAGAGCATCCGGCGCTGGGTACTGCGGTTCGGGGCCGACTTTGCGGGGAGGCTGCGCAAGCGCCGGCCACGATCCGGGGACACCTGGCACTTGGATGAGATCTTCCTACGCGTTGGCGGCGAGCTGCATTACCTCTGGCGCGCAGTCGATCAGCACGGCGTGGTGCTCGACATCCTGGTCCAGGCGCGCAGGAATGCGAGTGCGGCCAAGCGGTTTTTCAAGCGTCTGCTGAGGGGCTTGCGCTACAAGCCGAAGCGCATCGTCACCGACGGGCTGCGCAGCTATGGCGCGGCGAAGCGCGAGGTCCTGCCCGATGTGCGACACCGGACCAGTCGCTACCTCAACAACCGAGCCGAGAACTCCCACAGGCCGACGCGGCGCCGAGAGCGGCAGATGCAGCGCTTCAAGTCGTCTGAGCAAGCTCAGCGGTGCCTCTCGGCGCAGGGGATGATCTATGACCACTTCCGTCCGCGCCGGCATCTGATGACCGCCGCTCAGCATCGCCGCGCTCGCGCCAAAGCCTTCCGGATCTGGCGCGAGGAGACGTGTGTCCAGACTGCGGCGTGAAGCCGCGCACCTTATGCCGCGCCAACAAACTTGGCCTGCGACTGTACAAGTAGACAATGCCCACCCAACACATCCATCAGCCACACCGGAAGAAGGGCCGTCAGGCTGCGCTTACGATCTGGCGGCAGGGGACGTGTGTGTAGATGCCGGCGTGAGATCACGCAGACCCCATTGTGCGGTCAAGCTCGCCTGGTTATCAAACCATGTAACAATGCCGACGGGGAACATCAAGGTCAGCGGGTCGCCCAGATGATCACCCCGGCCGCGAACTGCCGTCCCTTGAAGCTCATGCCTACCCCGAGGTCACCCAGCCACCGTCGTCCTATCATGCCAAACCATCGCCCCGATCACCGGCGAGCGCAGCAGCTGCAACAGGGCCATGCTGGGATAGCCATCTTTCGACACGTGCGACAAAGGCCACTGCGTCATTCGGGGGAAGAGCCGGTCTGTTGTAGAAGATTTCGGCTGCCTCTTTGTCGCCACCAATCGCTTTCACGAAAGCTCCTGGACCTATCCCCAGTGCATCAACCACGACCTGCGTCCGTGCGAACAGATCCTGCGCCTTCGCGTGCGCTCGCTCCGTTTCAGTTTGATGCACTCTTTGCTGATGCACACGCTCGGCTCGGAATATCCTAGCCTCGAAATCGAGCGGAGTTGGATCCTGCAGGCCACGCTCGAGAAGGAGCCGGATCACCGATGCCATTCCGATTGGCCTTCCCTATCGCCCGGACTTTGCCGCAACGCGGGTGGCCTCGAGCTTCCTCCAGAGATCCTTAGGCAGGCGGACAGAGCGAACGGGCATGGGACCATCCAGCTCATGCTCCTCCTGTGACGCGAATATTTTCATCATCAGAAAATGCGAACGGCGTGATCCACGGCCATTTTCGTCCCCGTCAGCACCTGATGAGATCTGGCGAGTTCCGGCGCCCGGACAAACCCTTTCGAATCTGGCAGCGGGAAACTTGCGTCCAAGCAGCCCCCTAAACCTGCCTCACCTTCAATTACCCGGCCGGACTCGCCTTCTCGGCGAACAACTTGCCAATGCAAGCCGCTGCGAGCTTGGCCTCCCGGTTCCGCACGGCCTCGTGGCTGATCAGGCGTTCGGTTCGACGGGAACGACCCCGAGGATGCGGGCGGCCGCGATCGCGGCGTTCCGGCCTGGCGGGACGATCGTTTCTGCTCTTCGATGCAGGAGAATGACACTGAAGACCTCCGCGATCCATTCGACAACGGCTTCACGGCATAGCCAGTACCATTCGGCGGTGCTGTCAGCAGCGAAGGCGGTGTCCTCCTGGGCGCGCCGGAGAAGCGCAGCTATCGATCTATCGGCCGTGTCCGTCATGAGCGCAGTGCTGCACTCGCGGAGCGCAGTCTTGGTGGCGTAGTAGCTTACGATATCAGGATGCTGGAGGTGCTTCATCCGTGCTTCCTCCATCACATCCTCGATGAGGAACAGCAGAAAGTCGGAGAGCTTCATGGGTCACCTCCGGTTCTGAGTTTCGGAAGGCAGCCCGGAGTCCCGCAAGCCTTGTTCGGAGTCTGGCGCGGTAGCGTTCGCGTGTGAGCGACATCCTCCCAAAGGGTGCTGCTTTTGCGCCAGCGCCGAACGTCAGGCGAGGTTCGTCAGATCCACTGCGTGGCAGAAGACCGGCGGCTTCCCGGGGTGTTCTTCGAAGGACGTGTGCACCGGCGGACACCGGACGGACCCGGAGCGCTTCGCGCAGGAGCAGAAGAACAGAAATACGCAGGCCCCACGAGGGGATCGTTCGAGGGCGGGCACAAGTGCCGCCCCTCTCACGCTCCCCCTCGCGGGGCCTGGGTTGACTTGGCGGCGCTCAGCGGAGAGCCCGCATGACACACAATGAGAATGCCGCAACCAGCGGCGATGACGAGAACCAGCCGAGCGGTGCCGAGCTAGGCGCGGCGACCAACACCGCCACGGCCACGACGGCCGCCCCGGGCGAGGCAGTCAGCCCGACGCCGCCCGCCACGGCCGCGGGGGAGCGCTGGCGCGATCCCCTCGTGGTCGTCGGCGCATCCTGGCTGCGAGGCTTCACGCCGCGGCCCGAGAGCGGCGAGCATGGAGGCGAAACCCCGGCGGTCCTGGACGACGCGCAACCTGGGCACAGCTACG
>JBHTFH010000190.1:0-2996 GCA_042666135.1 Roseomonas sp. GCM10028921
GCAGCCGGGCGGGGCTGTCCCTGGTGATCCTGGCCCGGCGGCGGTAGCCCTGGGTGGTGGCGATGCTCTTCTGCCGCGCGTGGTGCATCACCTGCTCATCCAGCGCGCCCTTGAGGTAGGCCTCGGTGATGAACCCCGCCCGGAGCCCGTGCGGGGACAGCCGCTCGGCCTCGTCGACGGTGAGCCGGGCCATCTCCGCCCGACGCCGCAGGATCCGCCACACCCCCTGCGGGCTCAGCCTCTCCTCCAGCGCCCCTCCGGGGCTGAGCCGGCGGAACACCGGCCCCCACTCGATGCGGGTGCGGCGGAGCCACTCCTCCATCGCCCGCACCGGGCAGGAGAGCGGGTTCAGACCGCGCGGGATGCCGATGGTCGCCCCCTCCCCCTCCTGGTCGCGCTTGGAGCGCGGGATCAGCACCGTCATGCCCTCGCCCGTGAAGCGCAGGTGCTCGCGGTCGATGCCGACGAGCTCCGAGCGCCGCAGCGCCCCGGCAAAGCCGAGCAGCAGCAGCGCCCGGTCGCGGTGGCCGGCCGTGTCGGTCCCGCAGGCAGCCAGCAGGCGCTTGACCTCGGCCGAGGTGAGGGCCGCGGCGGGACGCGAGGTCTTGCCGTGGGTAGCCAGGATGCCGCGCATGGTGGCCGCGATCGCCGGGTGCCGCGCCTCCCAGGGGTGGCCGGCCTGCCGGTGCTGGTGGGCGATGGCGGCGAGGCGCCGGCGCAGCCCGCTGCGGCCGAGCGAGGAGGCGAGGCTCGCCAGATGCCCCGCGACCACGACCGGGGCGGCCGGCAGGGCGACCACCCCACCCGCCTCGCACCACCCACAAAAGGCGCGCCAGTCCGACTCATACGCCCGGCGCGTGTTGTCCGAGAGAGCGCGGCCGGCATAGCCCGCCGCCCGCGCCACCGCCTCGCCGACCGGGCCGGAGAGCACGGCCAGCGCCTCGGGCGGCAGCGTCTCGCCGGCCAGGCGCCGCACGGCTGGCGGGATCGCCCGGCCCCTTGCCCCCTCGGGCGGCGTCAACGCCAGGACCTCTCAGACCAATGCGTCAAAAGCCCCGTGTTTGCTGGGCTTCGCGCCTCTCTCCCGATCATCCCCCTCGCCCCCTACCCTCTCCGGCCGGCAAATCCAGCGCAGCCGCGCCCGCCGTTCTGGCCCGGATCAGTGTGCCAGGAGGGTCTCACTCATGATACGCCTAGCTCAACGGCATGACCGCGGTCGGTCTCGGCGAGCCGCGCCCGCCTGACAGGGTTGCTTATGCGATATTCGAGATTCTCAGATCTGACCTCTACACGGACCGGTGCCCCCAGTTCGAGTTCGGCTAGCTCGACTTAGGACAAAACCGCCCCCGATTTCTTCTGCGACGTTCACCACCGCCGCGCTGCTGCCGGCGGCCTTGACCAGAGTGTCAGCTGCTCGAATGTCTAGCCGGGTACCGCTTCGGGCATGTTGTTCATTTTCCCCCGCCTCGCAAGCTGCATTTCAGGGCCTTGCTCTTTCGAAAGCAGGCATAAATCAGCAAGGCTGAGTTTGCTGGCGCGTTCTGGTCTTCAAAACAAAATCAACTCCTGCCTCCGACGGTGCTTGACCGGCAGGCGGCTGGGACACGCTCTGGATGCGTTCAGGTTGCGGCGAGGGAGGACAGCCTATGTGTGCGTCCAATACCCCAATTAGGTTACCATTGGCGAAGACAGTTCCAGACTGCGGTCAGTCGCCCAGTCCTGACCAAATCAGCCGATCCACACGATGCACCCATACGGGGATCGACAGGTGCTTGTTGACGGGATCGTCGGACGAAGACCGGGCCGAAACTGGCGTGCGCCGCATTTGGGGTTTTGCCCCGTGGGAGATCACGCTTCTGCTGGTCGGAGGCCCAACGTTTTCAGCTCTAGCAGCAGTCATCAAAACGTTACTGACGGTGCCTTCGCCTCCGTAGATCCGCGACAGACACAGATGATTTTGTCGCCTTGCTCTCGAATAGTAACGGTATGCCAAGTCCTGGCCCTTTCGGCTTTTCGCCGGGCTGTAGCGTGGTGAGGACGTCCTCCGCCGCTTGATACCGCCGAACTCGGTCCCGGATATTCGGGTAGTCACTTAGGAAAGTATCTTCCCCCGTAGAAGGGGTCCGCCGGTGGAGTGAGTCCGGTGGAGCTGTGGAGGGTGTTGGGATAGCAAGGAAGCGCCACAAGCCCGAGGAGATCGCCGCCAAGCTGCGGCAAGTCGAGGTGCTACTGGCGCAGGGGAAGACCACGGCCGAGGCGGTGCGCACGATCGGGGTGACGGAGCAGAGCTACTACCGCTGGCGTAGCAAGTATGACGGCCTGAAGTTGGATCAGGTGAAGCGCCTCAAGCAGGTGGAGCAGGAGAACGGCAGGCTGCGGAAGGCGGTAGCGGACCTGGCACTCGAGAAGCTGGTGTTGAAGGCAGCCGCATCGGGAAACCCCTAAACGCCGCCCGTCGTCGCGCCTGCGTCGGGCACGTCGTGGCGGAGCTGGACGTCTCGGAGCGGTTTGCCTGCAAGGTGCTGGGGCAGCACCGCTCGACGCAGCGGAGGGCGCCGAGACAGGCCGACGACGGTTCAACACACTGCGTTGAACGCGGCGACCGACAGCAGCGGCTGCCGCCAGAGGAGAGGCAGCATCTAGGGGCCGCCAGAATGATCGCAGTCCCATCGACCGCGATGCGTTCAGCCTCCCCGCCGGTCGCCGTACGTGAGATGCCCCTTATACCAAATCCCGTTGCTCAGAACCCATGAGCCCAGTCGCGTAGTCCGATGTTCATGATGGGCCAGGGCTGATCGATGAGCCTGTTCCAGGCATGGCAGCAGTGGTCGAGGATGTCGTCGTAGGATCGAAAGACCCGGTTCGACAGCCTGTTGCCGCGGAGGATCTGCCACAGGTTCTCGATCGTTTTTCCATGATGCCTCTCTATTCTGGGTTCCTGTGGGGCACTGGCGGGGGTGGCGGCTCGGCGGTACCGGGTCCGAGCTGAGCCAGTT
>JBHTFH010000191.1:0-2863 GCA_042666135.1 Roseomonas sp. GCM10028921
GTGGTCTCCCTCGCAGCACTCCATCGCTGTCGCGATCAGTCCCAGGATCCCTCTGTCCACATCCCCCTCCGCGCCAAAGCAGCACAGGTGGGAGGACGATCAGCAAGCCGCCGGAACAGCGTTCCTCAACGCAAAGTAGTAGCGAAAACCGCCTCTTAGGTGGAAAACGGCGGAGTCATTCAATCGGCGCTCGGCTTCACCCGCCTCCACCTCCGCGGCCTCGCCAAGGCCACAGCCGAGTGGAACCTGATTGCGCTCGCCTACAATTGCTGCAGACTTGACCGCCTGCGGGTAGCCACCTGATTTGTAACCCGACCATCCTCAGGCAGCGGCCTCAAACCCGGCTGGCTGTTTGGGTCCCGCCTCTTCCACCGCAGCAACCGCCATGCAGAGCTCACCGTCGCATCGGAGGAGCTCTTCAGAGAAGGGAAACGCCTCATCGGGGAGCTCGACCGTGCCCTGCGACGGGCGGCGTTCGCGTTAGGGCTCTAGGCGTACTCCTGTCCGCGCAACAACGGCACGGAATTTCGCGAGCTCGGTCCGGAAAAAGGCTTCAGTGTCTCCCGGTTCGTTCGGCCTCGTCCACGGGGCGACGCCGGCAACCAGCAGGCGCTCTCGCAACCTGGGCTCGGTGATCGCGGCGCGGATGGCGCGGTTGATCTGCGTTGTGGTTTCGGGTGGCATCCCGCGCGGCCCAATGATCGCGAACCAGTTCTCAAGATCGAAGCCGGGAAGCACGGACTCTGCCAGGGTCGGAACGTCTGGGAAGGAGGGGAAACGTTCAAGGCCGGTCACCGCCACGGCTCGAACGCGCCCGTCGTTCACCTGCCCGGCAGCCGAGGCAAGCACGGCCACGCCCCACTGGGTCTCGCCACGCGCGATGCTTTCCACCATCAGCCCGCCGGACCGATAGGGCACATGCGGAAAGCGGCTGCCGAGACCGACCACCGAGGCGAACATCTCCGCCGAGAGATGCGGCATGGAGGCGACGCCGGAGGAGGCGAAGGGCATGGTGTCGGGTGGTGCCTCCTTGAGGTGTGCGACCGCCTCGGCCGGCGTGCGGGCGGGGAAGCCCGGAGGCACAACGATGATCATCGGGCCGGTGCCGATCATCGCGATGTGGGTGTAATCTGTCATGACGTCGTAGCGCGTTCCGCCCTGAACCGCGTTGGGCGCGAGCGCGTGGGAGGAGGCCTCCACCAGCATGAGGGTATAGCCGTCTGGGGCCTGACGCCGGAGCCAGTCGCTTGCAAGGGTGCCTGCCGCTCCGGGCCGGTTCTCGACGACGACCCGCCCGTTGCTCAAGGCTGGCCCGAGCCGATCTGCAACGAGCCGCGCCGTGACATCGGTGGAGCCACCTGGAGCGAAGCCAGTCACCAAGGTTATGGCACGGTCAGGATAGGCGAACGCCGGCGCACTCAGGCAAGCGGCAAGGGCTAACCCCAGTACAGCCCGACAGAACATGACGACGACCTCCCGCTTTTATGGGAATGGTTGCGCCCTCGCTACAACAGCGCAAGTGCTTTATTTGCTTTGCCCGCGCGCCCGGCAGGGCAAAGAAATACTGGCATGGTGAGGCAAGATATTCTCGCGGCGCCCTGATCACTCATTGGTAGGGCGCAGCCCGATAGGACCCGGCAGTTGGGTCCGACCAGGTGCCTCGATCATGAATGAGGTGCCATTCCGTGCAAGCTCTCAAGAGAACAGCCAGTCGCTCGCCAAGCTGTTCAGCGAGCCTCCGGATTCAGCGACGGCATCCGCGCTCAATGCCGCAAGACCTTCTCCGATATCCTGCAGGGCGTCCCGGGAAACGTTGATAAGCGCCTCGTTGCCCAGCAGATCGAGATCATCACGAGCGGCGAGTTGCTCGACCATCACCAGGGTAGCTGCCCCACCATACAGACTGGCCTCGGCATCAATTTGCCCGATGCCCGCAGCCCGGATCCCCTGGATCAGATTGAGGTCCGCAGCCGACTGCTCGGATGGAGTAGTCGCAGCGCTGGATGCCTCATCGTGGATTTTGAATTGTTCGTCGAGCGGATCTATTGGTGCCGGATCGACCTGGGTAGGATCCGGGGAGTCGGCAAACACGCCCGCCGAGTATCCGGGACCGCCGAAGTTGCCGTAAGTCGGAAGATGGATCGAGATGCCTGGGAGGCCAACGAACGCCAGATCGACGAGGAACGGCTTTTCCCAGTTGATATCAGACATAGCTCACTCCCAAGGAATGCGCAGGAAGCAGGAAATGGAACTACTATCGCCTTTGGAAAGCAAGTCGCTTTCCGTTAGGCGGCAGACAAAGGGCTGCTGCCGCGACGCAGCTCCTCCTGCTTGTGCCTCGTCTTCCGAGTAAAGCGAAGTGCTTGCCGGCCACTGACGAACCCTCCCCAGCCGCCTCACTGACCGCCGCTCATCAGCGCTCTGGGTTGTAGGATCCGGATAGTCGGGTCCGACCAGGATCCCCGATCGCGCCCAAGCCCATTTCCGACACTCGGACGGAGATCCTCACCGCCGCAGTCCAGCACGAGACGGGGCTGGCAACGGCGCCTCTCGGCCTAACCGCGGCCGCTCGCAATGCGGTCCTCCGGAGCCTGGTGAACGCTGACCTACTGGAGGAACTGTCTGCCCCTGCTGAGTCCCTCTGTACCGCCGGCGGTGAGTGAGACACCGTGCTGGACCCTATGCGGCGAGAGCCGCGGGTGAAAGCTGATCCTGGCGGACGGCGTCAGGTGTTCTGAAGCCGTGTCGCCCAATGAGCCAGGCCTACGTGGCTACCTGGCAGGGCTTTGTGTATGCCGCCTTTGTCATCGACGTTTTCGCCCGCCGGATCGTCGGCTGGCGGGTCTCGCGGACGGCTCATGCG
>JBHTFH010000192.1:0-2835 GCA_042666135.1 Roseomonas sp. GCM10028921
CGAGGCGGACAGATCGCGTTGGGAGGCGGCGAAGGTTGGCGAACACGGCCTTGAGCGCCACTCCGAGCTGGATAGGCAACCTCCGTCAGCGCCATTGCCCTCATGGACTCTGTCCACGGAAGGCGTCCGCTCGCGGGATGTCTCGTTCAACTGTGGAGCGGGAGCGGTCCGACCGGAGCAAGCGAGGTGGGTGGGGTGCACTCACCCGCATGCGTGGATCGATGTATAAGGAGAAGACACGACCCGTTCGGCCCGTACCAGGCAGGAAAGCCTGGGTGCTATCACGGCCGACAACTCGGCGTACCCGGGGGTTACCGGGTCGGTGCGGGGTGTGGAAGCAGACGACGGGGCAAGCGGACGATGCGCTGCTGCGGATCGGCGCAGTTCATGACATGAGAGTGGCCATGAGGGACGAGGAACGTAGCGCGACCATCCCTGACGAGAGCACGATGTTCGTCGTGACCGTGAACGGCGAGGGGGCGCGATGTGATCTCGCGGTCGGGTTGGAGGGCGTGCAAGAGGTCGTCCTTCAGGCGCTGTGGTCCGGGCCCCGCGAGGCCTTGCCTCGAGACCTCGCCGACTATCTCGCTTCGCTGCGCGAACCCGCGGCTTGGGCTGTGCACGGCGCTGGGGATGGGCAGCCGTTCTGGCATTGGTGGGCTGGCCTTGGCGAAGGCTCCGTTGCGGTTCAGCGTCTCACCGGGCCGGTGCCGGCCTCCCCGAGCACGAGGGCGGCGCTATGTGAGGCCGCCACGGCGCTGATCAGCTGCGCCGCCGAGCTGCGCATAGCTTTGGAGCACGGGAGAGGGGCGTTGCGGATGTCCGGTGACAACGAGGCGCGATAGGTGGAGCGGCAGCCGATCAGTTCGGCTTGGCATGAAGGGCCGCCGAGGGGTGCTTACTTGACCGCTGAGGTACCGCACCGCGTTCAGCGAACCCTCGCCGTGGCCCGCGTTTGTGTTGTCGACCGCATGGCACGCCCCGTGGGCGGCTTCCACTCGGCCCGCTTCCTCGCGGACCAGGCGTAGCGGGGGTCGTTGTCCAGCAGGTGGAGGTGGTCGGCCAGGCGGTTGCGCCCGAGCCAGGCCAGGGCGGCCTCCAGCTCCTCGAGCGTCATGCGCGCGCGTGCCTTGTCGCCGGTCACGCGCTTGAGGATGGCGTTGTAGCGGTGGTAGAGCCCGGCTCCGGCAACCCCTGCCTTGGGCCCGGCCAGTCCGCCCTCGTCCTCCACCGCCTGGGCCGCGACCATCTCGCCCAGCCGCGCCCGCAGCCGGCGCTCGGTGACCGAGGGCGTCTCCAGCAGATCGCCCTGGGCCTCCTCGTTCTCGGGCCGGTGCAGGGCGAGCTCGGGCCCCGGGGCGAGGCGGTCGTAGCGCAGGGCCAGGGCGTTGGAGGAGAGCGGGGTGATGCCCTCCTTCGGCGGCAGGCGGTCGAGCAGCCATTCGGGCAGGGCCTGGGCCTTGCGCCGCGCCTCCTTTCTCCGGGCCAGCGTCCCCTGCTCCGTCTCCATCCGCCGCCGGAACAGGCCGAAGAGGGGGTCGTCGGGGTGGAAGACGAGCGCCTGCTGCGCCTCGTACTCCCCGGCATGCGGGTCCACCCGCGTGGCGCGCGCCACCATCTGCTCCAGCCAGGGGCGCGAGCGGATGTGGGTGAGGGCCGCCACCACCGCCACCTCCGGCGCGTCCAGCCCCTCATAGGCCATGGCCACCGTCACGAGCACCGAGGGCTCGGGGCGCAGGCGGAAGGCGGCGAGGATCTCGTGGGCGTGGGGCGTATCGGATGTCGCGAGCTGCGCGACCGCCTCGGCCTGCGCCGCCGGGATCCAGCCGCGGATGACGTCGAGATAGTGCCGCGCCGCCGTCTGGTCCGGCGCCACCACCAGCAGCTTGCCCAGGCCCCGCGCCGCCTCCCCCGGCGCCAGGCCCCGCGCGCGGCGGCGGCGGGCGCGCAGTTCGCGGATGGCCAGGAACGCCTCCCGCAGCAGGGCTTCCGCGAAGCCGGTGCGGAGCGCGGTAAACAGGGCCGGGCGCGTCGTCTCGTCCGGGTGGAAGTTGCCCAGCCTGTGCGGACCCAGCTCGTTCCCGTCCTCGTCGCGCCAGCTCGCCTCGCCGTCCAGCGCGCCGAAGGTCACGGGCAGCACGGCGCGCTCGGCCAGCGCCTGGGCGCGGGAGTAGCCGACCACCGCCCAGCCCGGGGCGTCCAGCTCCACCTCCCGCGTGCGCGCCTTGGGACCGCGGCGATAGGGCAGCCAGAGGATGCCCTTGCCGTCCGCCCGCTCCAGCGTGCCCGAGAGCAGCAGCCGCACCCGGGCGCATTCCAGCAGGGGCAGGATGGCGCGGGACCAGGCGCTCGCCTGGTCGTCCGCCTCGCTCGCCTGGGCGGCCGCGGCCGGGTCCGTCTCGGCCAGGGCGGGGAGGTGGTGCACCTCGTCCACCACCAGCAGGGTGCGGTAGCGCCGGAACTCGGAAAGGTGCAGGTCGGGCGCGGCCGCGATGCCCTGGTAGGTGGTGATGTAGCCGGCCAGGCCCCGGCTCGGGTCGGGCGTGTTGTCGGCCGCGCGCAGCGAGAGGGAGTGGCCGAGCGCCTCGCGCCAGAAAGGATCGGCAAAGGCCTCCTCGGCCTGCAGACGCAGGCTGTCGCGCGGCACCACCCAGCAGACCCGGTCCACCATCCCCGCCCCGATCAGCCGGCTCGCCGCCAGCACGGGCAGCAAGGACTTGCCCCCGCCGGGCGTGACCGCGGCGAGAATGTCCCGCGCCTCCGTCTCGCCCGTGGCAATCGCCTCCACCACCCCCGCGAGGCGCTGCTGGTGCGAACGGAGACGACGGCGGGTCA
>JBHTFH010000193.1:0-2814 GCA_042666135.1 Roseomonas sp. GCM10028921
GCCTGGGTGCTGGGTGACGAGGTTTACGGCTCGGACCGCCGGCTGCGCATCGCCCTTGAACAGCGCGAGCAGCCCTTTGTGCTGGCGATCCGCAGCAGCGAGAAGCTCTGGGCGGTGCTGGACGGGCGTCTCGGTCAGCACGCCGCCTCGCGCCTGGCCGCTCGTCTGCCGGCCCAGGCCTGGCGACGCCTGTCGGCCGGGGCGGGCAGCAAGGGCGAGCGGGTCTATGACTGGGCGCGCCTGCGGCTGACCCGGCTCCAGCAGCCCCCCTGGGACCACTGGCTGCTCGTCCGGCGCGGCCGCAAGAACCCGAAGAGCCTCGCCTACTATGTCGTCTTCGGCCCCGACAGGACCAGCCTGGCCACTCTGGCGCGCGTCGCGGGTCGGCGCTGGGCCATCGAGGAATGCTTCGAGGTTGCCAAGCAGGAGGTCGGCTTGGCCGACTACGAGATCCGCTCGTGGCACGGATGGTACCGGCACATCACGCTGGCCATGCTTGCTTTGGCCTTTCTCGCGGGTATGCGGGCCAAGCTCAACGCCGCCCCGCGGCAAAAACGTATGGCCCGCCCCGTCGGCAAGCGGCTTTTGCGATCTGACCTCGGCAGTCTGCGTCAACGTATCCGGTCTCAGGGTTGGGCCCTGGCCAAGATGGAGATCCGCGCGTCCCAGGCCTCATAAAGGGGCCGGCATCAGGTGCCATTTTTGCGCCAAGGCTGGTGGGACACCGGTCGACTGTCAGGCCATCTCACGTCCACCACCCGCAGACTTCCTACGACCCCCGACGCCGGGTGCGCGCCATGGGCCGGTCCCGTCCTACGCCGCGGCGGGCCGCGCGGCGATGAAGTCCGACTTGTTCCGCAGCAGCGCCCAGGCGATCCGCGCCAGCTTGGCCGCGAGCGCGACCACGACGGCGTTGCCGTGGGATCGGCCGAGTAGCCCGCGCAGCCAGCCACCCAGCGGGGTTGAGCTGCGCGACAGCGATGGCAGGGCTGCCCGTGCGCCCTGGATCAGCAGCTTGCGCAGGTACTTGCTCCCGCGCTTGGTGATGCCGAGCAGCTTCGGCTTTCCTCCAGTGGTCACCTGCCGCGGCACGAGGCCGAGCCAGGCCGCGAGGTCGCGTCCGCGCCCGAAGGTCTCGCCCGAGCCGATCGCGGCGACCAGCGCGGTCGCGTTCAGCACGCCGATGCCCGGAATCGTCGCCAGGCGCCGGGCCGAGGGGTCATTGCGGGCCATCCCGGCGAACTCGTCGTCGAATGCGGCGATGCGCTCGTCCAACTGCCGCCACTGCTCCGCCATGTCCTCCAGGAGCCGCCCAACCCTGGCACTCACCACCGGAGCGGCCGCCGTGGACAGCTCGGCCAACGTCTCCCGAAGCTTGCGCGCCCCCTGCGGGACCGTGATGCCGCGCTCGAGCAGGATGCTGCGCATCTGGTTCATCAGGGCGGTGCGCTGCCCCACCAGACGATCCCTGGCCCGGTGCAGGCTCTGCACGTCGAGCTGCTCCTCGCTCTTGAGCGCGACAAACCGCATGGTGGGCCGGGTCGCGGCCTCAGCGATCGCCTCGGCGTCCCGGTCATCGTTCTTCTGCGCCTTGACGTAGGGCCGCACGTACTCCGGCGACATCAGCCGGACCTTGTGACCCTGGGCCGCCAATTGCCGGCCGAGGTGGTGCGCTCCGCAGCACGCCTCCATGGCTACGATGCAACCCGGCGCCTTGGCCGCAAAGGCCGGGATGCTCTCCCGCCGCATGCGTCGCCGCACCACCACCCGACCTGAAGCGTCCAGCCCGACCAGACTGCAGCTGTTCTTGCCCAGGTCGATCCCGAGAACCTGCACGTCCATGCTCCGTCTCCCTCTCCGGCTGCCCTGCCAGGCAGCCTACGGCAAAGAGGGGCGGGCCATTCCATAAAGGGGGACCAGCAAACCCCATCTCCGGTTAACTTCAGCACCGGCGAGATCCGCCATCTCATCAGCGGCCTCCGACGCAACGCGGGCCTCGTGCTGGACCGCCTCTTCGAATGGTCTCTCTGGCGACGCCTACATCAGGCGATCGCCAGAACATGTCACTGGCGCCGCAGCCAGCATGACCCTCGCATGAAAGCTCAACTGTAGAACTTAGGCGAGCGTGCGAGGCCTTTCTATGCAGAGCCGTGTTCAAAGTTGCGTCACGATCTTTCCGATCAAGTCAGTTCGGGATCACAGCGGATCGCCCGCGAACCAGGAGGAGTCTGTGCCTTGACCGCGAACTGGTTCCTGGCCGTGCTGTTCTTTTCCGTCGCCTCGTCTGGCTCGCCTGGGTCCCTTAGAGCCGGTTTTCGCTACTACTTTGCGTTGAGGAACGCTGTTCCGGCGGCTTGCTGATTGTCCTCCCACCTGTGCTGCTTTGGCGCGGAGGGGGATGTGGACAGAGGGATCCTGGGACTGATCGCGACAGCGATGGAGTGCTGCGAGGGAGACCACCCCCGCGGATGCGGCCCCCTGTCCGCCCTGCGGGTGCTGGCCACCCTGTGGGTGATCCTGCGTGAGGGCACGCCATGGCGGAGCCTGCGCGCCACGGCGGAGAAGGCCAGCGGTGCGAGCTTGCGCCGCCACTTGGCGCGCTGGTCAGGGACAGGCCTGTCGGGGCGGGTGCATGCCCTGCTCGTTCGCATGCTGCGCGGCCACCCGGATCTGATCATCGACAGGTGCTCAGTGCGCGCCAAGCGGGGCGGTGACCGCACGGGCCCTGATCCGACGGACCGGGCCAGGAAGGGCAGCAAGTACCATCTCGCGACCACAGGTGACGGGGTGCCGGTGGCCTGCGCCGTGACCGGC
>JBHTFH010000194.1:0-2730 GCA_042666135.1 Roseomonas sp. GCM10028921
CTCCTCCCAGGCAGGGCCGGCGCGGAAGGGGGCAGGGGCGGAGGAGAGGCGAGTGAGCATGGCGATCCTCAAGGGCCGATTCGGAAGAGGGATCCTCGCTCATGTTCCTTATCCGTTTTAGCGTGAGTTGTGGCCGTGGCGATCGGGCCGAAGAACATCCCGGCGACTAGGTTCCACATGGCCACCGGCACGGCGAGGAGGCTTCGTCGCAGCCGCACGAGCGGGACGCGTGGGGGAGTAACCCCGGCACGCGGCCCCCGCCTCCCGATCAGCGTCCCGCCTCCGCCGGATGGATGCCCAACCCAGTTCGGGGCTCTGCGGCTCATGACGTTACGAAAGCAGCTCGATTCCCCCGAGTTTGCGGAATTGCGCCGAGTTATTTGCCCCCTTCTCACCCCTGTTCGAGATCCGGTCGGAACGGCGGCTCCTGGGGTCCGGGATGGCTTTGGCAATCGGCCGGGCCTCCTGCTCAAGCCGCGCGTAGAGCTTCGCTGAGGGGATCCAGAAGGTCGTTGGGGTAGGGCCCAGAGCGGCGGAGGCCGCCACCGCCTCCTGGGGGCTCCTGAGAGGCTGGAGAAGCGAACTGGGAGCTGCCCGTCCGGGGGACCGTGAAGGGTCACCGCACCCGCCTTTTACCCGTGGATCGCGAAATGGCCCTTTCCGGCGAGGGTCTGTCTCTGTTGCTCGGATGTTTTGGTCAATTCGTCATCGATCGTCGCCTCTGGTCGGCCGGACGGAGCCGGGGAGGAAGCTTGTTTATGGTGCCCATCCTGCCCCAGCTCCGCCCGGCGGGCATTTCCTGTGACTTGTTTATGGTCTCAGGTCCCAGTCGGGCTTGTGGGCCGGGAGGATCGGACAGGGTTGTTTATGATGCCGTGCTCGCTTCAGGTCCGCCCTGCCGGCTTCTTCCGTGACTTGTTTATGGTGCTGCCCTCCCGTCGGCGGTCTGGACGGGGTCTCTACAGGCCGGAAGGCCTCTTCGAGACGCATCTGGGACTTGTTTATGGTTTCAGGTCGCATCCCGGCTCGTGGGCCGGGAGGATCGGGCAGGATTGTTTATAGTGCCCCGCCCACCTCAGGCTCACGCGGTGGGACTTCACCTGACCTGTTTATGGTGACTTCCCCTGATTTGGAGCGTCAGGCAGGGACTTGCGCGTGACTTGTTTATGGTGCGGGCAGGATCCCTGGCTGCTGGGCCGGGCAGGCCAGCGGGACTTGTTTATGGTGGCGCCTACCTCCGAACCGGGCCGGAAGCAGTAGCGATCTCCGGAGCAAGGTGGAGCCAAGGACCCGCTCGTCCGGACGCTTGGCTGCGATGGCGTGAGGCACCAGCGCCATTTGACGCGGGCACGCCCGATAGGACTTTTTGGGTCTCGCTCCTCCTGAGCGGCCCGAATCACCGGCCCGCCTCGGAGACGACGGAGATGATCATGCGCGCGCTCTCACGCTCCACGGATGAGAAGCCCCCGCCCGGACCCCCGGACGCGGTTGCGATGGGAACCGTGCCATCCGACCCGGGCGAACATGTGACTGTCACAGGTTTGCGGGAGCCAGACACGACGTCCGCGGACGACGGACCCAAGTCCTCCATCGAGCGGCGCATCCACGCGCTCGGTGAACTGGCCGAGACATGCCGCTCGGCCGAGGCAAGCGTCCGCTCCCGCCACGATGAGCTTCTGTCGGGGGTTGCCGTCACCGTCTGCCTCGCCAGCCTCGCTGGTTTCGATCAGGACCACGCGTGGTGCGCCGACCTTGCCACGAAGGCAGGCCTCAAATGGACAGCGACATCGTCTGCGAACCCCCGGGCCGCACTCTGCCGGATCACGTCCCGCGGCCTGATCACCGCCAACCGGGCAAGCCGGATCGGAAGTGCCGTCGATAACCTGATCCGCCAAAAAGGTGCAGAGCTTGGGGGAATGACGCCCGCGGAGCGCGAGAGCCACGTGACAAGGGCCTTCGAGAAGGGCGTGGGGGCGTGGTTGGACAAGCGGGAGACCGCGGCGAAGCGCCAGCCCGGTCCGGGCGCTTTCGGGGGTCCCATGCTCGTCGGCCCAGGCGTCGAGTTGCTCACGCCGGGGATGCGGCTCCGCGCCGTGCTCGAGCGGCGTGACAGTGGTTCTGTCGAGCTCGTCTATCTGGCGGCCGAGAACGCGCGCGTCGCGCTCCAGCCGGAGCCGGGCTGGCAAGGTCGCGCGCTCAAGGAAATCAAGAAAGCCGATCCGAGCGCGCAGCAGAGCGGCGACGGCGATGAGACGGTGATCGTGGCGCTGGCCAAACCAGACCTCCTGCGCCTCGTGGCCAATCGGGTCATCTCGGTGGTGGGCTACGCGACGACTTAGCTGCCGAGCGACCGTCGTCAGCTGCACGGACGTGGGGCAATTCGAGTTCACGCCTCCCTTGCAGCGGTCCTTCCACCCACCTTCGACACCATTCGGACCCGCGGAGAGTCATGAACACGCCGGCCGTGGGGCCGGCGCGTCGCGTCTTTCCCCACCCCCGGGGAGGGGAAGCCTGTGATCAGCGACCCTCCTTCCAGGTGGGGCCGTGAGCCTGTGCCGCAGCCTCGACCGTACGATGTGCGTAGGCCAGAGCGGCCTCGCCCGTCATCGCCGCCGCACGCTCCCCGGCCAGCATCCTTCAGCGCCGTCCCAAAATCCGCAGGAGCAAGATGATCATCACCGCCGCGAATAGCCCCGTGCCGACGAGGGTTGCCGTGCTCCATCCGCGCGG
>JBHTFH010000195.1:0-2714 GCA_042666135.1 Roseomonas sp. GCM10028921
TCCCGCTGTGCAGGACGGCGTAGCCCTCGAAGCAGAGCTCGCGGACCTGGGCGGCGAGCGCAGGTCGGAGGATCTCAGGGGCGCTACCAAACGCGAAGTGTTCGGGGCAGGCGGTCGTCGCGGCGAGGCCGTTCGGGGAGAGGATCAGAAGGCCGCCGAGCGCCGCCGCCGGGGCTCCGCACTGCGTCCATCCACGGCCAGCGTGCCTCTGCCCGGGTTCGTGGTAGTCTGGACCGCTCATCAAGCCCTCTCCCACCTCGTGGCCCTGCCCGTCCGCAAGATCATCCACGTCGACATGGACGCCTTCTACGCCTCCGTCGAGCAGCGGGACGACCCCGCCCTTCGCGGCAGCCCCGTCGCGGTCGGCGGCTCGGCCGAGCGGGGCGTGGTCGCGGCCGCGAGCTACGAGGCCAGGGCGTTCGGGGTGCGCTCAGCCATGCCTTCCCGCACCGCTCGCCGCCTCTGCCCCGACCTCGTCTTCGTGCCGCCGCGGTTTGACGTCTACCAGGGCGTTTCGCGCCAGATCCGGGCGATCTTCGAGGAGTACACGCCGCTGGTGGAGCCGCTCTCGCTCGACGAGGCCTACCTCGACGTGACCGACAACCTGAAGGGTATTCCGACCGCGGTGCGGGTGGCTTCAGAGGTCCGCGCTCGCATCCTCGCCGAGACGGGCCTGACTGCGTCCGCCGGGATCTCCTACAATAAGTTCCTCGCCAAGCTCGCCTCGGACCAGAGAAAGCCGAACGGGCAGTTCGTCATCACTCCGGAGAGGGGCCCCTCCTTCGTCGAAGGCCTGCCGGTGTCGCGCTTCCATGGTGTCGGCCCGGCGACGGCCGTGAGGATGGAGTGCCTTGGCATCCGCACAGGGGCCGACCTGCGGGAGAGGTCGCTCCCATTCCTCATCCAGCATTTCGGCAAGGCGGGGGCCCACTTTCACTCCATCGCGCGCGGCGAGGATGACCGGCCGGTGATCCCCGATCGGCCACGTAAGTCCTACGGGAGCGAGACGACCTACGCGCGCGACCTCGCGACGGAGAAGGAGGTCGAGAGGGCAGTCGCGGCCCTCGCTGACGGGGTATGGAGCTGGTGCGAACGGAGCGGCACCCTCGGCCGGAGCGTGACGGTGAAGCTGCGCTACGCCGACTTCCGCACCGTCACGCGGAGCCGGACGACGACCGAGGCGCTGGCGAAGAGGGAAGCCCTCGTCTCGACCGCTGTGTCGTTGGCCACGGCGCTGTTCCCGCTCGAGAGGCCGGTTCGGCTTCTTGGCGTGACCCTCTCGGGGTTCGACCCCCGCATGGCACCCGCAAGAAGTTGCCAGGCTGCATTCAACTTCGCAGCGGAGCGCTGACATACCCTCGGCGCCGCTCACGCCAAGGTGTGCGCTGGCGATCGTCGATGGTCGATGATCCGTGAAATTCGGGCGTGGACGTCCGCGGCCCATGGTTCCGCTCAGCGCGCACTGTGGCCATTGTTCTCACGTGGATCCCTTCTTCAGAGCGGACCTCACGTTGCGGTTCGTAATAGCGTTTGCCGCATATAATGCTTCTTATGCTGGGATATTCGTGTCGTCAAAAATCGAGCGTGAGCTTGGTTTATTCTATCCAGATATGCGGCTGCAGAACCCCGTTTGAGTCCGCCCGCAGCTGCTACTTTTCAACGAGATTAGCACGATAGATCCCGCCCACGGGTCTACGAAACCGGTGGGGCCGGATGAGGAGGAACTATTTGTAAGAGAGGCGCTTTCCCACGTTGCACCCACCGCCGGTGCCGTTGAGCGGGCATCCAGACAGATGGCAATGCTACTTGTTTTTGCAAATTCACCTGGTTTTTAGTAGCCATTTTGCCAAAAACAGGTTGTACTCCGAAGTCGCGCCTGAGGCACTGTCGATCCTTCGCTCGCTCCCGCGAGACAATCGAGGAGCCTCGGTTCGAAAGATCTCTCCGAGAATTCGGGAGCTCGAGAGGGAGTTGAAGAGCACACTCTCGGGAGAAATTGTGCGCATGCATCCCGAGAAAATGGAGTGGATGCTTAAAAAGGATTTGATGGCTGCTGAGCGCGCATCGCAGCAGATCGTGCGGCGGGCCGAAGGAATATTCGTCGATGTTGTACTAGAGCCGTTCAATACTCGTCCGGACACACCGATCTCAACGCTGCCCTCATTCAAAAAGCGACATGCAGGTGAGCTTCAGACGTTTCGGCGAGCGATAAAGGGTTTAGCATTGCAGTGTTCGTCTCTTGGCAACCTCGAGGAAATCAGGAGTGAGGCTCAACTCATTACAAATCGTAAAATACTTTCTGCTGTTGCCGACCTTGAGAAGTCGCTGTCAGGCTTCGGCATAGTGTGGACGCGATCGGGTCTAATCAAAATTGTCTCGCTTGTTGCCGGCGTGGGTGGTGGGTTGGCAACGTTCGATTTCTCGGGCAACAAATACGTTGCGCTTTCCACCTCAATGGTTACATCGGTGACTGGCAACGCTCTTATCGGTTTTGGAGATAAACAAGCTGCGAGAGAAAACTCGCCGTACTCATACTTGCTGAGTATTCAAAATAAATTTCCAAGATTGTAAGTAGCTACGTCAGCTACGGTGCTCTGAGTGGCCGAAGCTCTGCACGTCTCACGAGCGCACCTCGCATCACCTAACTACACCACCTCGGACGGGTGGGTTACAGGTCTGGCCAGTTGAGCACTCCGGACATGCCGCGCCGCCCA
>JBHTFH010000196.1:0-2711 GCA_042666135.1 Roseomonas sp. GCM10028921
TAGATTGCCATTCATAGTGATGACCCTCCTGACTGCGACGTCAAACGGCGGGGCAAGCTGAGGGCTGCAGTCGCCACTCCCAGCACTGTCCCTGTTGAACCCGGAATGCTTGGTACTCGCCGCTACGAACGCGATCCCACAATGCATCCCGGGATAGACGCTCTGCTCGCATTACCTGGGCAAAGCTCGGCAGGCTCGGCGCAATCGGACTGGAGCCGTCCAGGCGGGTGAGGTCATCTCCGCTCATCCTAACCCAGACCCTGGAGGCCGATTGGCGCTGGTCATAACCGATGACGCCATGCCGTACCCACACATGCACGAGGGACGACGAAATGCCGAGGCGCCGCGCCGCGGCTTTGACCGGCATCAGCCCGTCGGCACGCGGCTCGGAACCACAGGTGTGCAGCGGGCAGGAGGTGGTGATCCCGTGCTGCTTTCGCATCGAGTGGACGCGGGCATAAGTCCACTCCTTGCCAGTCCGGGTGCGCAGGCCCTCGACATTGAGCTGCAGGGCGATCTGGTGGTCCGGGTGCCCCTGGGCCAGAGCCCGCAGCCGCGCGATGACCTTGGCCTCGGTACGGCCCTGCTCGCCCAGGGGCGGGCAGCGCACGTCATGCCGCGTCGTTGCCCCGCCACTCCAAACAAGGACGGCCTCGGCACGTCGCTCGCCAGCTCTCACCTTCAGCACCACCTCGGTCATGACCAGCCGCAGCAGACGTTTGCGGTCCAGGTCGGTCGTTGTGCCGGCACGCCAGAGGGCCGGGAGATCACCGGCGAGCTGACGCACGGCTTGCTGGCCGGCCTCGTCGAGCGGCAGCAGTTCGGTCCGCCGAACCGCCGCGTACTCCTGTTCCAGCTGATCGAGAGCCTGCAAGGCCGTGTTCCAACGGGTCTCAAGCGTGCGGGCCACCAGGCGGTTCTCCGGCTCGATTGCATCATATTGCCGCTCGGCACGCTGGACCTCGTAGCGGGCTCGCTCCAGCCGCAGCTGCCAATGGCGATCCAGGGCCTGCCGCTCGCGCTCAAGCAGGGACAAGGCGGCCAGGGTGGTCTCGATAGCGGCGGGTCTGACGGCCTCCAGGAACAACTCACCTGCGGCGTGATCCAGATGAGAGGTGGGGAAAGCCTGGCACAAGGAGGCGCCATAGTCGGTCTGGGCTCGGCGGCACTGGTAGCGGAGGTAGTGGCTGCCGTGACTGACGCTCATCCGCCGTCCGCAGCGGCCGCAGACCACGAGCCCTTGCAGCAACGCCCCTCCCTCCCGGGGTGCTCCGTGCCTTTTGGCCGCGAAGTTATAAAGGTTGTCCTGCAGATGACGGCGGTTCAGCAGGAACTGATCGTAGGAGAGATAAGCCGGATAGACGCCGGGGACGATGATGTCCCATTCCTCCATGGGACGGCGTCGCGCGGCGACCACGGGCGGCTCTCCCGGGCTGACCTCCTGCTTGCGGCGGCCATAGACGAACACGCCGGCATAGACCGGGCTGGTCAGTACCTGTTGGATCATCTGGTAGGTCGGCCGGATCCACACGATGCGCCCTGTCTCGGCTCCTTGCTGGATCAGCCGGGGCATCCTGACGTCGTGCTCGGCAAGGTAGCGCTGTACCGCGCGGCCATTGCGCAGCAGGGCAAAGCGCTCGAAAACCCGCGCCAGGGTTTCGCGTACGGCATCATCCGGATCAAGCACGACGGTGCCATCGCCCAGCCGCCGATAGCCGACAGGCAGGCGCAGGGCCAGTTCGCCCCGCCGGGCCTTGTTGAGAAGATTGCCGCGCATCCTGGCACGCAGGATATGGAGTTCGGCGGCGAACAGCGTGCCTTTTACGCCAAGCAGTAGCCTGTCGTTCGGATCTTGCGGGCTGTAGATACCATCCTCGTCCGCAATGAGTGTGCGGAATACCGCGCAAAGTTCGATAACCCGATGCCAGTCGCTGTTGAGGCGCGACAGGCGTGACACCTCGGTGACCAACACCAGGCCGACCTCGCCTAACCCGATCGCGGCGACCAGACGCTGGAAGCCGCTGCGGGCGTGGCTGCTGGCGCCAGACAGGCCGAGATCATCGTCAATGACATCAACCTGAGGAGCGCTCCAGCCCATCCGCTGTGCCCGCTCGGCAAGCTGGTACTGCCGCCGGGTGCTTTCCTGGTTGTGCTGCACCTGGCGCACTGTGGACTGCCGGACATAGACGACGGCGCGCAGGCGCAGGTGGTGCGGCTCGATCTTGGGCGAGAGAGCATTCATGGAACGGCCTTCCTTGCTCGTGCGCTCGTGCCTCCTCGGTCGGAAGCTGCCGCTGGAGCAGGTCGGTCCAGAGCGCGACCAAGTGCCGACGGGTCTCGGGCTGAAAGCCCTCCCAGGGCGGCACGGATCGCGACTTCAGGCGTGGGCTGCGGGACATGGCAGGCCTCCGGATCAGGGGCTGGCGCGTCTCGCAACATGGCCACCAGATCGGCCAGCGCCCGCAGGCTGCCCGGAGTGAACATGAGCTGTGGAACCGCGGCGAGCGGAGCCGGACCAGCGGGTTCGGCATGACGGGCGGGCAGAAGCTGTCGCCCCCTGTCGGGGCCCTCGATCACCAAATGCGCCTCGCCAGCATGGCGCGTGCGCCGCACCACCGTGACCAGCTGACCAGCCAAAGGATGATGCGCAGCAGTAACCCGGACCCGTTCGAGGTCTGCGGAAGCGGACTGATCAGTTTGATGGCCGGTGT
>JBHTFH010000197.1:0-2684 GCA_042666135.1 Roseomonas sp. GCM10028921
ACGATGTCGCGGACCTTCTCGACAACCGGGGGTCATTCGAGAGCTTGAAGGTCTCGACCCGGTGTGGATTCAGCCCATGCTCGCGCCAGGTGCGGTGGATCGTGGAGGGCGCCAGACCGCTCGCCTTGGCCATCGAGCGCAGCGTCCAGTGCGTCGCCGCAGGCGGGTCCTCGTGCAAGGTGCGCTCGACGACGGCGGCGACCTGCTCGGGCGAGGCGGCGGTGAAGGCGCGGCCACGCGGGGCGTCCCAGAACAGGCCGTCGGCACCATCCTCCATGTAGCGCGCCTGCTAGCGCCAGATCGTCGGCTTGCCCTTCCCAGTCGCCGCGCGGATCGCCATCGTGCCCGCACCGTCCACGGTCATCAGCACGATCCGAGCCCGCCAGACTTGGTGCTGCGGGCTCTTGCGGTCCGAAACCACGCCCTCGAACCGCTCCCGGTCGCCTGGCCGGAGCCGGACCTAGATGCCTTCCCTTATGCGCCCAGACTCGCAAGTCCGGGGCAGCATGGGAGTCATCAACGTCGATTAGACCCCCAGACCAGATGCCCGTCCGTAGCGGGGGTGGCCCGCCTCGGACGGGCAGCTGGTCTAGGGGGTAGGTCACGGGTTCCGTCCACTCAGGGGATATTCGTTCAACTGTGAAGCGGAGGACCCCATCGACACAGGATCACTTTCATTTCAGGGTGAGCCTTTAGCATCTAATCAACGATCACATGGTTCTGTCGGACCATGGGGTTGGAAAGCCCATCGCCGCGATGGCGAGCTGGATCAAATCGTATCGCTATTCGGCTCACTGCCTTTTGCGCTCCGGGTTTCGGGCATGAGGATCCAGAAGATCGCGCCCCCTATCGCCGCGATGGCGGCCTGCGTCAGGAAGGCCGCATCGTAATCGCTCCAGACGACTACGGCGTTGCCGAGTATCCCGCTCGCAAGTCCACCAATCGAGTGTACCGTGCCCACCGCGCCTTGCGCGGTGTTGAAGTGCCCACTTCCTCGAGCAAGATCCGCGATGACGACCGGGAAGAGTGCTCCGAAGATCCCAACCCCCACACCATCTAGAATCTGAACTGCCATGGTCCAGAACGGATCACCGGAGACGGTGTACAGCGTGCCTCGCAGAGTCAAACTCAGGAAGGCTGTAAGAAAGATCGGCTTACGACCCCAGCGATCCGCCCTCATGCCGACAAGTGCTGCCGTTCCCACCATCGAGAGTTGGGCTGCGATCATGTACGCCGCGGCAAGTGAGAAGCCATGCCCCGGATCGTCGAGCGCCTGACGCTGCACAAGTAGTCCGAGCATAGAGGCGTTCGCCAAGTGAAAAAGCGCGCCGCATCCCGCGAAGACCAGCAGTCCACGGTTGGAAAGTAGTGCGCGCCAGTTCGCGGTCTTCACTACAGCGGTCGAGGTGCCATGCGAAAGCCCGCGCGCAGCAGCATGGTCGATCGACCGTGCGGGTATAACCATCAGGGTCACGATACTCGTGACACCGGACAGGATTAGGCCCGCAACGACCACCCAGATGCCGAAAAGCGGAGAGGTTGCCAGGATTACGAGATTGACGACGACGTTTCCCGCGTGAAAGAGCGCCTCGTTCCGCGCCGCACGCCTTGCGAAACCTGCCTGACCTACGATACCAAGCGAGATGGCCGCCAGCGTTGTCCCCATAATACCGCCGGCTACCATCCCGATAACCGCTGAAAATGCAACGACATGGAAGCGCGGCACCTGCACGATAAGGACGCAGGATGCAACCACCACCACGATGGATCCGGCGAGGAGCGCTCGCTTGGCCCTGATGGAATCCACTACGATGCCAATCGGGGTCTGACATATTAGGCTGGTGATGCTACCGCCCAGGAAGGCAGTGGCAATGGTCAACTCGTTCCAGCCGTGGTCCACTAGAAGATATATGGCAAGGTAGGGACCGAGCCCGTAGCGCACGTCGGCGAGGGCCAAGTTCAGGATGTCCAAGGCTCGCTCAGGACGAGACATGACCACAGGCCCCTCCCCGCACACCAGACGGCAGGGCAAGACTGCCGGCGTCGGCCTAGACAGAACGCCGGTTGGGTGTCCGAGGAGGCACAATCGTTTTCTTCCGGTCAGAACGGCGTTTGTGTAGCGAGCCGCCGGACACCGTGACAGGTGGCCCTGTTACATGACGGCAACCGCTATCGACCACCTCGTCCACCGTGCCGTCGTTGTTGAGATGAACGTCGAAAGCTACCGGCGCCGCGCCGCTCTCGAGCACACCAAGTCCCACACCGATAGCCCCCGGGATGACTCCACGACTCCGTTGCAAAGATGAGCGACGGCCGTGAATGGCCGCGGCAGGAGCCGGATCAGGCGGCAGGAACCTGCGCCCAATCGGCCTGCTGATCCTGCCGCACCCTCCACCATGCAGCCGAACTCGCCTTGGCGTCGGACAAGTTGCCAAGACCGCTCGATGGCGTCCGCCGCGATCGGCGACCTCGTGGATCTCGAACAGCTTGCGGCGTGCATGGACCCAGCACGCGACATGGCCGATCCGCTGCAACCCGTCCCCTCCCGGCCTCGTCAGGCCGCATAGGGGGCCAGAGGCATTGGCAGGTTGACGGGCAGTGGCCGAAATGACGGAGCCAGGGCAGGCTGGTCGGATGACGTCAGAGGTCGCCACCTACCCTGGGTACCGCTTCCCGGCGGAGGT
>JBHTFH010000198.1:0-2668 GCA_042666135.1 Roseomonas sp. GCM10028921
AGTCGCTGTCCTGGTGGAGGCATCGCCGTAAGGATACAGGGCTCGGACGGAGCGCTCGGTTCTGTCCAGCAAGAGACAGCACCCGGTCGCGCTTCTGCTCTTACAGGTCGTCCTGAGTAGCGTATGAAACACGAGCCTTCTCGACTTGAGGACGATGCACGCGGGAGCAATCGTGCCCTGATAGCGCGCCCTTTCGAGCCTGTTACCATCAGCCGGCCGGAAGCTGGCCTCACCGAGGCCGGTCCCCTCGCCTATCGTCCTGCAAGGCCTTCCTGAGCCGCCCCATGCCGCCCGCGACTTCCTTGCAGAAAAAGCTGGTTATCCGGGAACGCACGGACCCGACGACGGGCAGGCGCATCGGTGAACGATTGTCGATACGCCGCCTCGCTTGCTCGGGCGTGAGACCGTCCCCGAGTTCACGATAGGACCGAGCGCGGCAGTCAACCTCCCATCGGACAAAGACGCTGTCCAAATGCCTGCCGTCCTCGAAGCGATCGACCCGGAGCACCGCCTCCGTATTCTGCCCGCGCGGAATGGCTTCCATGAGGAACCAGCGCAACCCGTCACCTCCCAACATGTCCTCGGCCAGAATGAACTTCTGAGCCCACGCGGGAGTTCCGAAGCCAATCACCACGCCAATCACCACCCTGGAAAAAACCTGCACCGTCCCTCTCTTCGGTTTCACTGAGGTGCACCGTACGTGACCGGGCCAACCTCTCCATAATTGCTCAAAGCCGAACACTGCTAGGTAACTTCGAACGCCTTCGGGGCAGGTTGAAGGAGTGGCGTGCAGTCTCAACATGTTGCGAGAGAACCGCCTGCTCCTTTCTCGGCGCCTCTTTCTCGACGCCGCACTCGATTGGCTCGGGCGACAGTAGCTCGCAAAATCTCGTTCATGAAAAGCGGGAGGAAGGCAGTGACTGCTGCGACGATTGACTTCTGGTTCACGATGGGGAGCACATACACGGGCCTCACCGTTGCCCGATATGAGGCAGTCGTCGGTGAGATCCCCGTCCGTCTTCGCCCATTCAAGAACGTCGGCGCCCTGACGGGGACGATGTCGCGTCCCTTTCTCGAGGGCACGGCGAAGATGCGCTACATGTTCCGTGATATCGAGCGCCGGGCTGTGGCACGAGGGCTGGCACTCCGAATGCCAGTTTCCTACCCGGCACCGGACCCGGTTCGGGCAAACCGAGTGGCGCTCATCGGCGCGCGGGAGGGGTGGGGCGCGTCCTACATGCGTGCAGCATACCGCCTCTGGTTCACCGAAGGCATCGGCAACGGCGGTGAGGAAAATCTCCGGCGATCCCTCACCGACGCTGGGCAGGCGGGTGAAATCGATCGCATTCTCAAGCTCGCCGACAGCAGTGTGGTAGTCTCTGAGCTCGACGCGGCGACCGAAGAAGCTCGAGATATCGGCATCTTCGGCGCGCCGAGCTTTGTTGTGGCTGGCGAGATTTTCTGGGGCGATGACCACCTGGAGGATGCCGTGGCTTGGTTCCACCAGGCGCAAAGAGTTGGCCACCAACTTTCAGACACTGGCAGGACCTAAATGCGCGGCGTTCGTTGTCATCGTGGCTAGTTTACAAGAGGAGCGCGTTTGCCCTAGCCGGGGTGGCCGTCTCACGTACATCCCCCCGTTCCTCGTGTGTCCGACAATCGTACCTTATCGGGCACCAGAGCTCCGGCTAGGATCCCCCGCCATGGACCGGCCCGATCCCCCAGCCCGCGTCCCTGTCAGCGCCGCCTGGTTGGCTGAGCAGGAGCGAAAGCAGGCCGCCTATGCCGCAGCCCGGCGGGCGCGGGCCGCGCGCTGGGAAAAGGACCAGCCAAACGAGCCGGAGATGGAGGCACCACCGCCGCCTCCCCCTGCACCGCGCCCGGATGAGACGCCCCTACCCTCTCCGGAGCGGCGTCAGCGCGGCCCCGTGCATGATCCGCGGCAAGGCCGCCTCGATTTCTGACGATGGAGAGCTCCACCATGGGCGAGCTGGCCTCTGCCGCTGCTGTCGGTGCTCTGGCCCCTGCTCTTCCGCTCTCGGCCGAGGCACTGGACTACGCGCGAGAGGCGACCTCGGTGGACACGCGGCGCGCTTACCGGGCGGCCTGGGCAGACTTCACCGCCTGGTGCGAGGCAAACGGGCGCGAGGCTCTCCCCGCCGCGCCGGAGGCGGCCGGTCCCTTCCTCGCTGCCCATGCCTCCACCCACAGGGCGTCCAGCTTTTCGATGCGCCTGGTCGCGATCGGGCAGGCTCATCGCCTTGCCGAGCATCGCTTGGATACTGGTCACCCCACGATCCGGGAGACGATGAAGGGCATTCGGCGCATACATGGCACGGCAGCGTCGAGGAAGGACGCCGCGGTGTCGACTGTGGTCCGCCATGCAGTGGACGGGCTGGCGAAGCAGCAGGGCCTGCGCCCTCTCCGAGGCCGGGCCCTGCTGCTGATCGGGTTCGCCGCGGCGCTTCGTCGGTCGGAGCTGGTGGCGCTTGACGTGGCGGATCTGGCTTTCTTGACCGAGGGCATAGTCCTCGCTCGGCACCGTCGACTTGTTAGCGCCTACTCGGTCGCGTTGGCAGGCCAAGGTTTGCGGTGCGGCAGGGGTCACGCGGCGATCGCCATCCCTCTGACTTCCGCCCACGCCTGGAACGCTCGCGTCCTCCCGGCG
>JBHTFH010000199.1:0-2508 GCA_042666135.1 Roseomonas sp. GCM10028921
CGCTCGCACGGTGAGGCGTGTACGGAAGCGCACACTCTACGATACCGTACAACGGTCTTGCCTGCGGTTTCATCTCGCAATCCGGGGCTCGCGACGCCACATACCCCTCATCGCCTGCCGCGACACACCGGCGCGGGCGCCTGAGAGACACGCCTGTGCTCCCGCCGACACGCCGTCGCAGGAGCCCACCATGGCCGCCTCCGCCACATCCCCGCCCACCACTCGCAACCGGCTCCTCGCGGCACTCCCCCCGGAGGTGTTGAAACAGCTCTGGCCTCAGCTGGAGCCGGCCGAGCTCAGCCTCAACGAGACCCTGCACACGGCAGGCCAGCCGATCGAGGCTGTCTTTTTTCCCGAAAGTGGCTGGGCCTCGATGATCGCACCCCTGGAGGACGGTGATGGCTCCGAGGTCGGCCTCATCGGCCGCGACGGCCTGGTCGGCCTCCCCGTCCTCCTCGACGCCGAGGCCGACGACCTTGAGGCGCTGGTGCAGCAGCCCGGCACCGCGCTCCGGATGGAGGCTGACGCCTTCCGGGCTGCCCTGGAGAGCCACCCCGACTTCCGCGCCCTCCTGAACCGCTACGTCCTCGTCCACCTCGGCCAGGTCGCGCGCACCGCGGCCTGCAACGTGCGGCACCAGCTGGAACAGCGCCTCGCGCGCTGGCTGCTGATGGCGCGGGACCGGGCAGACGGCGACAGCTTCGTGATGACGCACGAGTACCTGTCCCTGATGCTGGGCGTGCGCCGGTCCGGGGTGACAGTTGCCGCCGGCCTGCTCCAGCGGGCAGGGATGATCCGCTACGGGGGAGGGCGGATGGAGGTCACCGACCGCCCCGGCTTGGAGAGCATCGCCTGCGAGTGCTACGGCGTCGTCCGGCGCTCCTCCGAGCGCCTGTTCGGACTGCCACCGGGCGCGAAGGCTTTCTACCGGGCCTGACCCGCGGCGGGGGCCGCCGAAAGTTTGTGCGCTAACGGACAGAGCGGCGCTACTATCTGGGATAGCGGGGGGGACTGCACGCGATGAGGAGTGGCTCTTCATGCGATCGGAATGCTCCCCCTACGAAGCCCAGCGCGCCCGGGCCCTGAGCGCCGCCGGGATCGCGGCCGAGGTTCTCGCGCGCGAGGCGCCGCACGCGGCCCTTGCCGCCGCGCAGGAGGCGGCCCGCTGTGCGCTCCTTGCCCTCGGCGCCGGACCGCACCGGCCGCCAAGCGATGACCTGCGTCAGATCACGGTCCTTGCAGCGGCATCACCGGGAGACCTCGACGGCAGGCCGGGCGAGCGCGATGAAGCAGTGCGCGCCACCCTCACCGCCGTCGGGCGCCTCCTGCCGTCGTTGCCCGAGACCTCTGCCGACGGCGGGGTCTCGGCACCGCCCCGCACGGAGGGTGGTGCACGGCCCCGCGTGCTCGTGGCCGAGGACGAGTTCTTCATCGCGGCCGACATCGCGCAGGAACTGCGTGACGCGGGCCTCGATGTGCTCGGGCCGGCTTCGAGCGTGGCGGAGGCGCTGGTCCTGATCGAGGCGGCCGCCTCGGACGGCGGGATCTCGGCCGCCGTGCTCGACATCGCCCTCCTGGACGGGCGGGTCACGCCGGTGGCCGACGCACTCGCCGCGATCGGCGTGCCGTTCCTCTTCGCGACGGGCTACGGGACGGAATGCGACCGGTGCGGCCACGCGGGGGCGCGGCTCCTGCTGAAGCCCTTCGGCCGGTCCGCCCTTGTCGGGGCCGTTGCGGGGCTGATCGCGACGGAATGGGCCTTCGCCGCCGGTCCGGACCTGACCCGGGAGATCCGGCTCAACCAGCCCGCTCGCGTCGCGCCCCCTCGGCCGGGAGCGGGAAGCTGATGGTGCAGGACAGGCCGTCCGGGGCTTGCTCGATCCGGGTCGCTGCCCCCAGCTGGTAGGCGAGGCCGCGCTCCAGGAACTCGGCCCCGTAGCCCCGGCGCCGTGGAACGCCAGGCGGCGGCACGACCCCACTCTCGCGCCAGGTCAGGACGAGGCGGCTCTCGCCCTCACCGTTGTTGCCGGACTCCACTCGCCAGGTGACGCAGAGCCGGCCCCTGGCCTCCCGCAGCGCGCCGTGCCGGCGAGCGTTCGTCGCGAGCTCATGCAGCGCGAGGGAGAGGGTCGGCACGACCTCGACGGGCAGGGTGACCGGAGGACCCTCGGCCCGCACGGACCGCTCTGCGCCTATGGCGGCCAGCTCCGCACCGACGAGGTCCGCGAGCGAGGCCGACCAGCCATCTCCCTGAGCCAGGGCGCCCTGTGCCCGGCCGAGGGCGGCGAGGCGGGCATCATACCGCTCGAACGCCTCGTCCTCGGTGAGGGTCCGGCGCGCCATGGCGCGCACGACGCCGAGCAGGTTGCAGGCGCGATGCTGCAATTCAGCCCTCAGTGCCGCGTTCTGCTGCTCCAGGTGCCGGGCCCTCTCCTCGGACATGAACTTCCAGCATCTCCGTCGTCTGGCGTGCATAACGTCAGAGGAGAGCCAACGTGCGCTGGACAG
>JBHTFH010000200.1:0-2485 GCA_042666135.1 Roseomonas sp. GCM10028921
CATCGTGTGGCGGCCGCTGCGCTGACCACGGACAGAAGCAAGGGCCCCGTGACGTGACACCAGCAGGAAGAGGTTGACCGGAACGGCCCGATTACAGGAGGTTTTCCTTCAGGGTAGGGATGGTCGAAGCACTGCTTCGACAGCGGCGCAGCCATTCCCCTCGGGTGCCCACATGAAGGCGATTTGATGGGGGCAACTCCAGGAGCGGCCCCTCAGGCACTGTCCAAGGTCTGGGTGCCAAAGACCTTAATGCATGTTGTTGAAGCAAGAGAACGGCGCACCTAAACACTAACGCCCCTAGGACCGTGACGCCGCATGGAACTTCTGGCTTGCCTGCCAATCGGCGTTCCACCGCACGTTCTTCGGCCACAGCTTTCGTGCCGGCTCAGATAAACCGTCGACCATATACACCTCGTTTTCAACATGTGGAGGCCACCATGAGATTCGTGTCGACGCGCGTACATGGAACGCTGGACTACCTCAGCGGCATCGTACTGATCGTCCTGCCTTGGCTGTTAGGCTTCGCCGACGGCCGGGCGGCGCAATGGGTGCCCGTAGCTGTGGGCGTCATCCTCCTTGTGAGTTCGCTCCTCACTGACTACGAACTCAGCATCGCGAATATCGTCCCTATGCCCGTGCATCTCGGGCTCGACTTTCTGGCCGGCGTGCTACTGGTGGCGTCGCCCTGGGTTTTTGGCTTCTCCGATCGGGTTTGGCTGCCGCATGTCGTGTTCGGTGCGTTCGAGATTATCGCGAGCCTTGTGACACGTACTGTGTCGGGCACAGAGACGACCGTACCCCGTCAAAGCTGATGGCAGCGCTTCATGTCCCGCACGGAGCGCGATCTGGCAGCAGAACCGCAGGAAAACGTCTCCTACTCTGCACTCTACCGCAGCGTCTATCTGCAAGCTCCGAGGAGGCGTTCTCCTTCCCCGGCCGGTTGAGGTTGGGTAACTGGCGGACGCAGTTGAACAGTGCCCGGTACGGGTAGGCCTGATGAGAAGTGGGGTACGGACTTGAGGAGCGCGATCAGCACCGACGCGGCCAGGGGACCGATTGCTCGCCCGTCCCAGACCCGGTGATGAGGCGCAGGCGGCGGGACGGCATGCGCTCAGGCTTGCCGCGGGGCGAGATGATTTCCTCCGCGTACCGGAAGCCGCGCCCACGACACCGATGACCGATGAGGGGACTGCCCTTCGGGAGCTCCTGGAGAAGGGCTCTGACGCGACGTTTGTGCGGGAGATGATCGGCTTTGCCGCTCCTCGGCTGATGGAGCTGGATGCGGAAGGGGCATGCGGTGCCGCCCATGGCGAGCGCAGCGCCGGGCGGGTGAACCAGCGGAACAACTACCGCGAGCGGGACTGGCAGACGCGGGCCGGGACGGTGGAGCTCGTCGGAAGCAGTGCTTCCAACCCCAAACTCAGGAGAGGAAGCTATTTCCCGGCCTTCCTGGAGCCCCGGCGGCTGGCGGAGAAGGCGCTGACTGCGGTGATCCAGGAGGCCTACGTGCAGGGCATCTCGACGCGCTCGGTGGACGAGCTGGTCCGGGCCATGGGGATGGAGGGCATCAGCAAGAGCCAGGTCTCTCGGCTCTGCGGCGAGATCGACAGCCGGGTGCAGGACTTCCCTTCCCGCCCCCTCGAGGGTAACTGGCCGCATCTCTGGCTGGACGCCACCTGGGTGAAGGTGCGCGAGGCAGGCCGGATCGTCTCGGTAGCCGTCACCATCGCCGTGGGGGTGAACAGCGACGGCCGGCGCGAGGTCCTCGGCATGGCGGTGGGCGCCTCCGAGGCCGAGAGCTTCTGGACAGAGTTCCTGCGCGGGCTCGCCCGCCTAGGGCTGCGCGGGCTTGATCGCCAAGGGCGATCAAGGCTCGTCATCTCCGATGCCCGCGAGGGCCTCAAGGCCGGCGTCGACAAGGTGCTCAGGGCCACATGGCAGCGCTGCCGGGTTCATTTTGGCCGCAACGCCGCCGCCCATGCGGGCAAGACCCAGCGCCGCATCGTCTCGGCCTGAATCGGCACCACCTAAGCCGAGGCCGATGCCCCCGGCCGCCCACGCCCAGCGGCGCAAAGTGGCCGACCAGCGCCGCCCCAAGGTCCCGAAGCTGGCCTCCCTGATGGATGCCGCCGAGGAGGACGTGCTGGCCTTCATGGACTTCCCCCGCGAACACAGGGCCAAGCTCCACAGCACAAGCCCCATCGAGCACCTCAACGGCGAGATCAAGCGCCGCACCGACGTGGTCGGTACCTTTCCCAACGAACCGGCGATGGCTCGCTCCACGATGTTGCCGATTTGGCCCTGCTGGATCGGCGCTGCCCGGTCCGGACGGGTGGCTCCCATCGTCTCTCGGGAGACATGAGCCCGGGACACGGAACACCACCTCGACCCCGTCGCGATTGACCTCGATCCGGCGCACGAGGGCGCGGATGATCTCGCGTCGGCCATGCCAGTCCAGTTCGTCGAGCCCGGCGCGGACCCGTCC
>JBHTFH010000201.1:0-2463 GCA_042666135.1 Roseomonas sp. GCM10028921
TGACCAGCTGACCAGCCAAAGGATGATGCGCAGCAGTAACCCGGACCCGTTCGAGGTCTGCGGAAGCGGACTGATCAGTTTGATGGCCGGTGTCTGAGCAGGTGAAACAGCAGTGCGCCACCTGAGGAGCTGAACGGCAGGTAGCCGAGCTCGTCGAGGATGACGAGGTCGAGACGGAGCAGGCGGTCGGCGAGCTGCCCGGCCTTGTTCGCGGTCTTTTCCTGTTCCAGCGCATTCACCAGGTCGACCGTGGAGAGGAACCGGACCTTCTTGCGGCCGTGCTCGATGGCCTGGACGCCGAGGGCGGTCGCGATGTGGGTCTTGCCAGTGCCGGGCCCGCCGATGAGCACGACGTTGTCGGCCCGCTCGGTGAACTCGCCCCGGTGCAGCTGCCGGACCGCGGCCTCGTTCACCTCGCTGGCCGCGAAGTCAAAGCTCGCCAGGTCCTTGTAGGCCGGGAACCGGGCCGTTTTCGTGTGGTAGGCGATCGAGCGCACCTCGCGCTCGGCCATCTCGGCCTTGAGCAACTGGGAGAGGATCGGCACGGCCGCCTCGAACGCAGGAGCCCCCTGTTCCACCAGCTCGGCCACTGCTTGGGCCATGCCGTACATCTTGAGCCCGCGCAGCATGACCACGAGGGCGGCGCTGGCGGGATCATGACGCATGGCGCACCTCGCGGTTCCGCAGCGCGTCATAGCGCCCGATGTCGGCCCTCGGCTCCTGGTTCAGGACGAGAGCCTGGGGGGCGTCGATGACCGCGGCCGTGCTCGGGCCGTCGGTCAGGCGGTGCAGGAGGTTGAGGACGTGGGTCTTGGTGGCGACGCCGGCCTCGAGGGCCAGTTCCACGGCGCAGAGCACCGCCCCCTCGTCGTGCTGGAGCACAAGGGCGAGGATGTCCACCATCTCCCGCTCGCCCCCCGGCCGCCGCAGGAGCTGTGCCTGGAGCCTGCGGAACGCCTCCGGCATCTCGGCGAAGGGCGCGCCGTTGCGGAGCGCCCCGGGCTTGCGCTGGATCACCGCGAGGTAGTGCCGCCAGTCATAGACGGTGCGGCTGGGGACGTCGTGCGAGCGCTCGACGATCCGGGCGTGCTCGCACAGGACCTGCCCCTCGGCCACTACGACGAGCCGGTCGGGGTAGACCCGCAGGCTGACCGGGCGATTGGCGAAGGAGGCCGGGACGCTGTAGCGGTTGCTCTCGAAGTGCACGAGGCAGGTCGGCGAGACCCGCTTGGCGTGCTCGACGAAGCCGTCGAACGCCCGTCCCATCGGCATCAGGCTTGCCCTCTCCCGCGCGTGGACCTCGGCGACGCTGCCTGGCAGGACCCCGTGGGCGAGCTCGCTCCAGCGCTCGATGCAGCGGGCCTCCAGCCAGGCGTTGAGGGCGGGCAGGTCGCCGAAGGGCGGCATGACCTGCCAGATCTGCCGCCGGGCGTCCTGGACGTTTTTCTCGACCTGACCCTTCTCCCAGCCCGAGGCCGGACTGCAGAACGTCGGCTCGAACAGGTAGTGGCTGGCCATGGCCTGGAACCGCGCGTTGACCTGCCGGACCTTGCCCGTGCCGACGCGATCAACGGCGGTCCGCATGTTGTCGAAGATGCCGCGGCGCGGCACGCCGCCCAGCACGCGGAACGCCTCGGCCAGGGCGTCGAACAGCATCTCGTGGGTTTGTAGCTTGTAGGCCCGGATGACGAAGGCCCGGCTATGCGACAGCTTGGTATGGGCGGCCTGGAGCTTGAGCCGCTTGCCGCCAACCGTCGCCCAGTCCTCGCTCCAGTCGAACTGGAACGCCTCGCCCGGCTGAAAGGCGAGCGGCACGAACACCCCGCGCCCCGTGGTCCGCTGCGCCATCTCCCGTCCCACCCGCCAGCGCCGGACGAAGGCCGCAACCCGAGCGTAGGAGCCGCCATAGCCCAGGGCCACCAGGTCGGCGTGGATCCGCCGCACGGTCCGGCGTCCCTTGCGGCCCTTGCCCGCCTCCACCCTCAGCCACTCCGGCAGCTTGTCGGCGAACGGGTCCAGGCGGCTCGGACGGTCGGGAACCTTGAACCGCACCTCCACGGCGTCCGACCGCAGGTATTTGCGGATCGTGTTCCGCGACAGGCCCGTCCGTCGCTCGATCTCGCGGATCGGAATGCGATCCCGGTGATGCCACCGGCGGATCACGCTCAACAACTCCATGTCGATCACTCCGGTAACCCCGACCATCCGGCCGAGGAGGTGAACAGACACGGGTCATTTCTCGGCGAAAACTCTGACCCCTCCCGGGTCAGCTCTCAGTGCAAATCAACAGCCGCTGCCTTACGGCGTGGTCGCGCACGGGCCTGCTGGGGCGGGTGCATGCTCTGCTCGTCCGCATGCTGCGCGGGCATCCTGACCTGATCCTCGACAGCTGTTCCGTGCGGGCCAAGCGAGGCGGCGACCTTACCGGCCCGAACCCGACGGATCGGGCCAAGAAGGGCAGCA
>JBHTFH010000202.1:0-2395 GCA_042666135.1 Roseomonas sp. GCM10028921
AACAGGGACAGTGCTGGGAGTGGCGACTGCAGCCCTCAGCTTGCCCCGCCGTTTGACGTCGCAGTCAGGAGGGTCATCACTATGAATGGCAATCTAGGAGCAGGTGAAACAGCAGGGCACCTCCGGAGGCGCTGAACGGCAGGTATCCCAGTTCGTCGAGGATCAGCAGGTCGGCGTGGAGCAGGCGGGCGGCGACCTGTCCGGTCTTCCCGGCCGCTTTCTCCTGCTCGAGGATATTGACCAGTTCGACCGTCGAGAAGAACCGCACGCGCTTGCGGTGGTGCTCGACCGCCTGAACGCCGAGCGCGGTGGCGATGTGGGTCTTTCCTGTGCCGGGCCCACCGACCAGCACGATGTTGTCGGCTTTCTCCATGAAGGCACCGGTATGGAGCTGGCGGACCAGGGCTTCGTTGATCTGGCTGCTAGCGAAGTCAAAGCCCGCCAGGTCCTTGTAGGTCGGGAACCGTGCGGCCTTGAGCTGGTAAGCGATGGAGCGGACCTCCCGCTCGGCGATCTCCGCCTTGAGCAGCTGCGACAGGATGGGGATCGCGCTCTGGAAGGCGGGCGCGCCCTGCTCGGTCAGTTCGGTCGCGGCCTGCGCCATGCCGTGCATCTTGAGGCTGCGCAGCATGATGGTGATGGCCGCCGCCGCCGGGTCATGACGCATGACGGCCTCCCTGCCTCGGGCGCAGGCTGTCATAGCGGGCGACGTTGGCCTTGGGCTCCTGCGCCAGTACCAGGGCCTGGGGCGCCTCGATCGGCGGCACCTGAGAGGTTGCTCCATCGGTGAGCCGGTGCAGCAGGTTCAGGATGTGGGTCTTGGTGGAGACGCCGTCCTGCAAGGCCATTTCCACGGCGACGAGCACGGCCTGCTCATCGTGCTGGAGGACCAAGGAGAGGATCTCGACCATCTCCCGGTCGCCGCCGGACCGGCCGTGCAGATGGCGCTGCAGTTGCCGGAAGGCCTCGGGCAGCTCGGCGAAGGGCGCGCCGTTGCGCAGGGCACCGGGCTTGCGCTGGATCACGGCCAGGTAGTGGTGCCAGTCATAGATTGTCCGGCCCTGCCCGTGGTGCGACCGCTCAATGACCCGCCGGTGCTCGCAGACGACCGCCCCCTCGGCCACCACCACGATGCGGTCGGGATAGACCCGCAGGCTGACCGGGCGGTTGGCGAAGGAGGCGGGCACGCTGTAGCGATTGCGGTCAAAGTGCACGAGGCAGGTCGGCGAGACCCGCTTTGTCTCATCCACGAAGCCGTCGAAGAGCCGCCGAACCGGCATCAGACAGCCCACCTCCTGCTGCCAGACGGCAGCGATACTGCCGGGCTCGGTCCCGTGCGGGATCTCCCCCCAGAGGGTGAGGCATCGTTGTTCCAGCCAGGCGTTCAGCGCCTCCAGGCTGGCGAGCTGGGGCATGGGCTGCCACAGCCAGTGCCGTGCGTCCTGGACGTTTTTCTCGACCTGGCCTTTCTCCCAACCCGATGCCGGATTGCAGAACTCCGGCTCGAACAGATAGTGGCTCGCCATGGCCAGGAAGCGGGCATTGACCTGCCGCTCGCGGCTCGGGCCGATCCGGTCCACGGCGGTGCGCATGTTGTCGTAGATGCCGCGCCGCGGCACGCCGCCCAGCACACGAAAGCCATGGTTGTGGGCGTCGAACAGCATCTCGTGCGTCTGCAGCAGGTAGGCCCGCACCAGGAAAGCTCGGCTGTGGCAGAGCTTGAGATGGGCGACCTGCAGCTTGGTGCGCTCGCCACCGAGGATGGCGTGCTCCTCGCTCCAGTCGAACTGGAACGCCTCACCCGGACCGAAAATCAGGGGCACGAAGACGCCGCGGCCGGTGGTCTGCTGCTGGCGCAGCCAGTCGTCCCGCCACGCCCGCACAAAGGCCGCGACACGTCGGTATGAGCCATCATAGCCGAGCCCAACCAGCTCCGCGTGGAAGTGCCGGGCCGTGCGTTTCTGTTTGCGCGGCCTGCGGGCATCCGTCCGCAGCCAGCCTGCCAGCCGCTCGGCAAAGGGATCCAGCTTGCTGGGGCGATCGGGGGTCCTGAAAAGGGGCTCCACCGCCTC
This sequence comes from Roseomonas sp. GCM10028921, assembly GCA_042666135.1. Lineage (GTDB taxonomy): Bacteria > Pseudomonadota > Alphaproteobacteria > Acetobacterales > Acetobacteraceae > Roseomonas. The sequence continues at coordinate 2,073 of JBHTFH010000202.1, forward strand.
GGACCGCAGGTACTTACGAATGGTGTTCCGCGACAGGCCGGTCCGGCGGGCGATCAAGCGGATCGACAGGTGCTCCCGGAAATGCCAGCGCCGGATAACGCTCAATAACGCCATGTCCAACACTCCCGCCGCCCCCGCCTGAAAGGCCGAGGCTAGCGTCCGAACATGGGTCAATTCTCAGTGGCAACTTCACCCCAAACCGGGTCAGATCTCAGTGGCAATCAACAATGCGCCGATGCGGCGCGTTCGGTCGCCCCGTTTGGGGCTTCTCAGGCGGCAGGTGCGGCTCCAGCCGCCGCCACTGCGCCTCCGTCAAATCACCT
>JBHTFH010000203.1:0-2351 GCA_042666135.1 Roseomonas sp. GCM10028921
ATAGGGTGATAGGCATTGGTCACCTCGCTGCTGGATGATGCGCCAACTCAGATTGGCCGACCTTGTCGCTCGCCCTCATGGGATCTTGTCGCGCGGCTTTCCCGGCCGGGCCGGCAGGATCGTCGTGCCGTAGTACTCCGCCAGCTCCAGGTAGGAGCGGTTCAGTCCCGGGTCATGCCGGTCGGGATTGGTGACGGCGGCCTTGAGATTGTCGCAGATGACGAACTTCGGCACGCCGCCCAGGGCAGCGAACAGGTTCACATGCGCCCCCAGCCAGTCCGCCAGGGTCTCGCTCGCGCGGGCCTCGGCGAACACCAGGTTGGATGCGCCCATGCAGGGGACGAACAGCCTGGCCTGCCAGACCTCGCCGCTGCCCGGGTCGACCACACCCATGGTGTCGCCGGCGAAATCCACGAAGACCTTCTCGCCGCCAACATGGCTCTGCCGCATGGTCGGCGAGACCTGACCTTTCCAGGCGTCATAGGCCTCGCAGAACCAGGAATAACCGAAGCCGTCGGGATGTTGGGCCCTGTACTCCTGCCATAGCAGCGCTCGCGTCACCCCGCGCCGCCGCAACTCCCGCTCCACCCCAGCCCAGTCCGGCACGGCGCGGCTGGCCGCCTCCGGCGCTGGCGGACCCGGGAACAGCTGCCGCTCCAGCGCCGTGTCATCCAGCCCGGCCGGCAGCGGCCAGGACAGCCCAGCGGCCCGGGCCCGGTACACATAGGCGGCGACCGCCCCCTTGCTGATGCCAACCGCGGCCGCAAGGGTCCGGTCGCTCAGGCCAGCCTCGAACTTCAGACGCAGTACGTCGCGGATCCGTCGCATCGACAATCTCTCGGTAGGCATCAGGCAAACCCCGTTCAGAACGAGGTCCCCTTAGCCGGCTCAGACTGTCGGCAATCCACCCCAGGCAACCCTCAACAGGGTGCCCACGATCCCGTGGAATCAGTGCCCATCATCCCGTGGAACCGCTGCCCACGATGCCGTGGAAACACTGCCCACCATCGCGTGGAATTCGCAGCAGGTACTCCCAGATGTTCTCCACTGGGTTCAACTCGGGCGCGTAGCGGGGCAGCGGGAGCAGGCTGTTGTTCTCGGGCAGGTGCAGCCTGGGTGAGGTGTGCCAGCCCGCGCCGTCGAGCACGAGAACGGCATGCGCGTCCTTTGTGACGCAGCGGCTGATCTCGGCCAGGTGGATGTTCATGGCCTCCACGTTGACTTCGGGCAGCACGACGGCCGCGCCAACAGCGCGCTCGGGGCAGACCGCGCCGAAGAGCCAGGCCCAGGTGTAACGATGATCGCGCACAGCCCGCGGGCGCGTGCCTCGCTTGGCCCAGATCCGTGTCAGCGTGCCCTGCTGACCGACACGGGCTTCATCCATAAACCAGATCTCAAGAGGTGTGCCGGGGGCGACCTCGTGGACAACCTCCTTCACCCGATCAGCAAAGCCCCCTTAAAAGCCGCTTGCGCGGCGGGGTCACTCTGCGGGTGCTGTGGCCGGACCGACAGGCGACGAAAGCGCAGCTTGGTTAGCAGCTTGCCGACCGTGCGCTCGTGCAGGCCGACCCGGAACTCACGGCTGATCCGCTCCTGCAGGTCACGGCAGCGCCAGCGCACGACCCCGTCCCGCTTCAGATCCGGTCCTTCCTCGACCCAGCGGGCCACCAGGACCTCCTGCTCACTCGAGAGCCGTGGAGCCGGGCCCGGAGCACGGCGGTTCACCAGCCCGGCAAGCCCCTCGGTATTGTAGCGATGCACCCAGTCGCGCAGCGTCTGCCGGTCTATGCCGCAACTCGCGGCCGCCTCCTCACGCGAGGCCCCCTCCAGCACCAGCGCGATCGCCAGCATCCGGCGTGCTGCATTCGCATCACGGCTGCGGGCCGCTGATCTCCGGAGTTCGGCCGCGGAAAGATCCTGCCGCGTGATCGCCAACGCCATCCCAACCTCCCAAACCAACCACCGGGAGAAGCGAATCACAACCGCCGCACGGGCGGGATTACATCCGAGTCAGTGGTCAAGGCGGTTGGTATTACCTCGCTTCACATAGGGCTTCACCTAGGACGCCGGCATGAGCCGGACTTCGTGGCCCAGGGCCTGGATCCCGCGTGCCCAGTGGTGCGCCGTGCCACAGGCCTCGATGCCTGCCAGGCAGGGCGACAGGCCCTTGAGGAACTCCAGCACCTCCGGCCGCTGCAGCTTGCGCCGCAGCACCGCGCGGCCACCCTCATCGATGCCGTGTGCCTGAAACACGCGCTTGATAGTCTGTTCGCAATCGACAAAACGGCTCGCGCTCGCCCTCAGGCGCCACGGGGATAGCGTACCGGATCTCGACGACTTCGCCGGTGACG
>JBHTFH010000204.1:0-2348 GCA_042666135.1 Roseomonas sp. GCM10028921
ACGTCCAGCGCCGTACCGCCGAAGGAAAGAGCAAGCGAGAGATCATCCGCTGCCTCAAGCGCTTCGTGGCGCGGGAGATCTTCGGCTATCTCTGCCGTCCTCCCAGAGCCACCAACCCAGCCCAAGTCCCTGCTTGACCTCTATAGGAGCATCTGTACCGCCGAGTGAGCGAGCGCCACCGGGCCTCGACCATGGTGCATGGGCGGGAAGGTCATTTCACCCCGTGGCTGGAGCGGGATGCTGCTCCTAGGATGCAGATTCCCACACCCTGTTGGAGCCTTGCAGTGCAGGAACCCGAACGTAGCCCCGCGGAACGCCTAGTCGCGGGCATGGCGAATTTGTCGCACGTTAGAAAGCTGGCCTACGAGTTCGCCGAGCCACTCGCGCCGGGTGCGATGGTCCCCGTGGAGAATAGACAAAGCCTGCACCGAGCAGCCGAGCTTGCGACACGTGAGACCTACCCTTCGGACCTGATCAAGGTGCAGGACCGTGTGAGACTGACGGCACCGCTTGGGTACGAGATGAACAAGGAGGCTTTGCTCGCCTATATCAGCAACGAAATATCGATGCTGATGGAGGAGGTTGCGGGCCGCGCCGCCACTCTCAAAAAGGCGTCGAATATGCATCTGTATCATCTTCTCGATGCCGATGTGATCGTCAGGGCACTGCTTCCCTATGAGGCAAACAACTACTTCCTTGCCATGCGCGAGACGACGGATGCGTTCCGGGACTTCATCCGCAACATGACTGGATCGGTGCAGGATGGGCCAAATTTGGTGAACAACAACTTTGGCAAGGAGAAGGCATGGGCGTTTGCGCTCGGAAGCGGCGAAACGCCGGACTCAATAAACAGAGGCTATCGGGAGATGGCGGCCGGGTTCTTCGCGGGGGTGCGCAACCCCGTTTTCCATCTGAGTGCTCATGAGTATCCGACCAATCGGACCCACAGCGCGCATATCATGGTGATGGTGTCGTTCCTGATGGCAGCGATGCGGAAAGCTCACCGGGTCACTGGACCCTGAGCGACGGCGCGAATATGGATTCCGCCTGAACCGATCCAGTAGGTAGAGGGTCCCCTCACTCCGGACCCTTCCATGGCGAACCTCCCCACCTTCACGCCTAGTGACCCCGAGATTGATGCGAGGATCAGGAGCACTCAGCAGGTAGAAGCTGGTCGAGGAGGGCTGCTGCCTTGGCGTAGGTCGGCGTGGTGCCGACGATTTGCGTCCGACGCGAACGCTCAAGAGGCGGGAAGTCAGTAGGGAGGTAGGTCACCTCATACTTAGCTTGGCCAGAGAGGTGCCCCGGTCGCTCCGAGCATGGTCAGGCTGTGCCCGACCACACTCCGTAACGCCTTCCTAGTAGCGGTAGGTGAAGGTGGTGCCGCCCGGTCCGATGGACGTGAAGCCGCCACTACCGTCGGGCATATGGAAGGTGGTGCCACCCGGCCCCATGGACGTGAAGCCGCCACCGCCATCAGGCATATGGAAGGTAGTGCCGCCCGGCCCCATGGAGGTGAAGCCGCCACTGCCATCGGGCGTGTGGAAGGTGGTGCCGCCCGGCCCCATGGAGGTGAAACCGCCACCACCATCGGGCATGTGGAAGGTGGTGCCGCCCGGCCCAATCTCGGTGTAGCCACCGCCACCATCGGGGAAGAGGTTAATCTGAGCATGGGCGCCGGAGGTGAGGGCCGTCACGGCGACGGTTCCAGCGAGCAAGAGCCTGAGCATCGAGGCACTCCTACGAGACGGCATAGGCGCCGCCCCGGTAAGGCTAGACTTAAGAATTGAAGGATTCGTTTGAGGTCGCGAGAGGCGGTTTCTCCGGGAGCCGTCGTCCTTCGGGTTAGGTCGGCACGACCCAGTAGGCACCTCCGAATACATCCACGACCGCCGCTTCTGGCCTTGATGTCTCCAGCAATGAGGAGATCAAGAAGGGAGGGGGCGCATGATGATGCGGTCCAAAGCCTTGGGGTTAATGGTCCATCAACGTCGGGACAGCGCCATGGTCCATCTCGGGATGCTGCTACTATGGCTGTAGCCTTTGCAGAGACGCCCTAGCACTACCTTGGCATCCTCAATGGAGCGGTGAGTAACCCATCTGCTGGTTGACTGGTTAGCAGGAGGTGACGATGGCGGAGGTCATTGGCGCGTCTGCCGATCTGGATTGCTGGCTTCGCCCGTTCCTCGACGTGATGGGGCGCAAGACGCGGCGGGTCTGGGCTCCTTTCTACCTGCGCGGGCTGCTTGGTCCTGGCGAGCGCAAGAGCCTGCAGCCCATGGCGGCACGGCTGGGTTTGTCCGGGCACGACCAGCTGCACCACTTCATCACCAGCCCGGCCTGGGACG
>JBHTFH010000205.1:0-2287 GCA_042666135.1 Roseomonas sp. GCM10028921
ACTTCACCCGGCTCCCGCAGATCGCGGCAGCCTGAACCCGGCAGGGCTCCACCTATCCCAGCACCAGCTGCTGTTCAGACAAACCGAGCCACCTCTCAAAAATCCACTGGCAGAATGGCCCCGGGCGGGAGGACCATGTGGGACGGCGCCTGAAGCCGCCCCGGAAAGAAGGAGAAAGGGACCATGCTCGAGCACGCCCGGAAAACGCTGCGCATCAGCTCCATGCGAGAGCGTGTCTCGCCCGCGGAGTGGCAGGCGCGGATCGATTGCGCCGCCTGCTACCGCCTGGTTGCCCATTACGGCATGTCGGACATGATGGCGAACCACATCTCCGTCCGCGTGCCGGGGGAGGACAATGCCTTCCTCATCAACCCCTATGGCATGATGTACGAGGAGATCACGGCCTCCTCCCTCATCAAGGTAGATCTCAGCGGCGCCATCCTGGACAAGCCGGATTATGGCGACTTCGATTTCGGCATCAACCGCGCTGGCTACGTCATCCACTCCGCAATCCACGGCGCGAAGCACGAGATCGACTGCGTCATCCACACCCATACTTGGCCCGGCATGGCGGTGTCCTCGCTCGAATGCGGGCTGCTGCCGATGACGCAGACCTCGATGCGCTTCGCCCGGATCAGCTACCACGAGTACGAGGGAGTGGTGCTGAACCTGGAGGAGCAGGAGAGGCTCATCCGCAACCTCGGCGACAACAACGCGATGATCCTGCGGAACCACGGCCTGCTGACGGTCGGCCGCACGGTGGGCGAGGCGTTCAACGCCCTGCACCGGCTGGAACTGTCCTGCCGCGCGCAGATCGCCGCCATGTCCTGCAACACGCCGCTCCATCCCGTGGCGCAGCCCGTGCTGGACGCGACCTACCAGAACTACCAGCCGAATGTCCGCCGTCCCTACGGCGTGATGGAGTGGCCCGCGCTGCTCCGCATGCTGGACCGGCTGGACCCGAGCTACGCCGGGTGACGGGGCTGGCCGGGGGACGCCACGGGCGCCCCCCGGCCCTTGCTTCTACTCCACGGTCGCGCCGGAGAGCCGCACCACCTCCGCCCAGCGCTTGATCTCGGAATCGATGAAGGCCGCGAATTCGGCCGGCGTGCTGCCCACGGGGTCGGCGCCCTGTTCCACCATCTGCCGCTCGATCTCGGGCCGTTTCAGCACGGCGGCAGCATCGGCGGCGATCCTGCCCGCGATGTCCTGCGGGGTGCCTGTCGGCGCAGCGATGCCGAACCAGGATGACGCGTCGAAGCCGGGAAAGCCGAGTTCCGCCATTGTCGCCACATCAGGCGCGGAGCGGGAACGGCGCAGGCTGGTGACGGCGAGCGCGCGCAGCTTCCCGCCCCGGATCTGCTCGATGACGGAGGGGATGGTGGCGAACATGAAGTCGAGCCGCCGGCTCATGAGGTCATTGAGCGCGACCGCGCCGCGATAGGGCACATGGGTGGTCTCGATGCCCGCCATCTGATTCATCAGCGCGCCCGAGAGATGCGAGGAGGTCCCGACACCCGTGGAGCCGTAGGAGAGCCGCCCAGGCCTCTCCCGCGCGAGCTTCACGAGATCCTGCACGCTGCGCGTGGGAGATTCCGGCGAGACGACGAGGATGTTCGGCACCCCCGCGAGTTGGGTGATCGCCAGCAGGTCGCGCCGGGTGTCGTAGGGCATGTTGCGGTACAGGGACTGGTTCACCGCGAGCGGCCCGACCGATCCGACCAGGAGCGTATAGCCGTCGGGCGGGGAGCGGACGACGAGCTCCGTGCCGATGTTGCCGCCCGCGCCCGGCCGGTTTTCGATTACGACGGGCTGTCCCCAGCGCTCCGAGAGCTGGTTGCCGACGAGGCGCGCGATGATGTCGGTCGTGCCGCCGGCGGTAAAGGAGACGATGATGCGCACGGGGCGTTCCGGCCAGGGCGCCGCCCTGGCGCGTGACGCGAGGAGGAGTGCGGGAACCGTCAGCATCAAGTTGCGGCGCGTCGTCATCTCGTTCTCCCGTTCTTCCGCCCGGAAGCGGCTCTGCTCGCGTAGCGTCAAGCAAGGCGCCGTCAGGGCGCAATTTGTTTTTGCCCGCTTCTACGAGGTATCGCCGTGAACGGGGCGCTGCGGCGCGCCCCGTCTCCGAAGGGTCAGTTATTGGTGACGCCGGCCTGTTTCACGATCGGCCCCCAGCGGTCGAACTCTGCACGCACGAAGGCGTCGGTCGCGTCCGGCCCGGCCCAGATGTTCTCGGAGCCCAACTCCTTCAGCCGCTCGCGCATCGTCGGATGGTCGAGAAGCGCCT
>JBHTFH010000206.1:0-2214 GCA_042666135.1 Roseomonas sp. GCM10028921
GCGACGGGGTCGTGCGCTGGCGCTGTCGTGACCTGCAGGAGCGGATCAGGAGCGAGTTCCGGGTCAGCCTGCACGAGCGCACGGTCGGCAAGCTGCTAACCAAGCTGCGCTTTCGCCGCTTGTCGGTCCGGCCACAGCACCCGCAGAGCGACCCTGCCGCGCAGGCGGCTTTTAGGGGGGCTTCGCTGATCGGGTGAGGGAGGCTGTCGGCGAGGTCGCACCGGGCACCCCGATCGAAGTCTGGTTCATGGACGGTTGGACGCATGCGTCCAACCGTGTGGGTCAGCATGGCACGCTGACACGGATCTGGGCCAAGCGGGGCACACGTCCACGAGCCGTGCGTGACCACCGTTATACCTGGGCCTGGCTCTTCGGCGCGGTCTGCCCCGAGCGCGCCGTCGGGGCCGCTGTCGTCCTACCCGAGGTCAATGTGGAAGCCATGAACATCCACCTGGCCGAGATCAGCCGCTGCCTGAGCAAGGGCGCGCACGCGTCCTCGTGCTCGACGGTGCGGGCTGGCACACCTCACCCAGGCTGCGCCTGCCCGAGAACATCAGCCTGCTCCCGCTGCCCCGCTACGCGCCCGAGTTGAACCCGGTGGAGAACATCTGGGAGTTCCTGCGCCAGAACCTGCTCAGCCATCGCGTCTGTGACAGCTACGACGCCATCGTCGACGCGTGTTGCCACGCCTGGTCCACGCTGATGAGCACGCCCGACCAGATCGCCTCCATCACGCGCCGCTCCTGGGCACAGGTCAAAGTCTAGGGCGGCTGGTATTATAGGGCCGGAGCCTCCAGGTATTGGGCTGGCATTGTCACGGTGGCGGCCGGTAGCCGGAACGAAGCTGCTGGGCAAAGCTGGCGGGATGCCGCCCAGCCTCGCCACCTATCCCGGATACCGCTTCCCCGCCGAGGTGATCCAGCACGCTGACATTGTCACGTTGATGAGTTCCATGGCGCGCTCGCCCGCACGCAGCAGTGCGCGGCGGATCACGCCGTGATCTGGACGCACGTCTCCTCGCGCCAGATCCGGAAGGCCTTGGCGCGGGCTCGGCGGTACTGAGCCACCGTCATCAGGTGCCGTCCCGGCCGGAAGTGGCCATAGATCAGGGCGTGCGCCGAAAGGAACCGCTGCGCCTGGGCAGGCGACTTGAACCGCTGCATCTGGCGCTCGCGTCGGCGTGTCGGCCGGTGCGAGTTCTCAGCACGGTGGTTGAGGTAGCGGCTTTGGCGATGCTCCACTCCAGGCAGGATCTCGCGCTTCGCCGCGGGGTAGCTGCGCAACTTGTCGGTTACGATAACGCGTGGGGTGTATCGAAGGCCCTTCAGCAGATTGCGAAAGAACCGCTTGGCTGCCGTGGCATTGCGTCGGCTCTGGACGAGGACATCGAGCACGTGACCGTCCTGGTCCACCGCGCGCCGGAGATAGTGCAGCTGCCCGCGGATGCGGATGAACACCTCGTCCATGAACCATATGTCGCCCGGCCTTGGTCGACGCCGCTTCAGCTCGTTCGCGAACAGCCGGCCGAAGCGCAGGCCCCAGTCCCGGATGGTCTCGTGGCTGATCACCACTCTATGCTCGGCAAGGATCAGCTCGACGTCACGTAGGCTCAGGCTGAAGCAGTGGTAGAGCCAGACCGGGTGCTGGATGACGGCAGCTGGGTAGCGGAATCCGCGGTATGGATTGGGCGAGGTCGTCACGGGGAGGCAGCCTGCCACCGCCCGAATGAGTCACCAGCCTGACAGCGTCCGCGCGGTTAGCTACCTGTCTCAGTAAGGCCGCGCTAACCTTTTAGTGCTGCAATGGCATCTGAGAGGGCCACACTTCTACTCGGCATGGCGGCTTTTCCTACGTGGCCTGGACCGGCGCGACATCCTTCGCGCCGGTCCCCCTCATGGGCTCTCGGCGCGCGTCATAGCTCATCGCATCGGGGATATAATGGCCCGCCGCTCAGGCTGCCGTCGCGGCACTATTCGCGGTGGTCGATGCGCTCACGTTGTCCCGCAGGTTTTGGCATCACCGCAAGCACCACCTACAGGCAATCTGCCGCGCCTCGTGACCTGACAGGCCTTTAAGGCAGCATTTACGGCGCGGCATCATCTTTCTGTGACGCAACACCGAGTCCTCGCCATGTCCTTCCTCGCCAACCTGAAGATTGCCCACAAACTCCTCCTCGCCCTCTCCCTCACCTTCCTCGCCTGCCTCGGCACAGCC
>JBHTFH010000207.1:0-2194 GCA_042666135.1 Roseomonas sp. GCM10028921
CCACGACCGCCCGCGTGCAGCATAGGCGCGAGGGCCTGCACTTTCCCAGCGACGCGACCGACGAGGAGTGGGCGGTGCTAAAGCCGCTGCTACCGGCGCTCTCGCCGGTGGGGCGGCCGCCCGCCTGTCCGCTGCGCGAGATCCTCGACGCGATCCTCTACGTCCTGCGCGGCGGCACCCCCTGGCGGATGCTGCCGGATTGCGTCCCCCCGTACCAGACGGTCTACGGCTGGTTCGCGCCTTCCGTGACACGGGCGTGTGGGAGGCGCTGAACGGCCTTGAAGCTCCTATAGCGGTCAAGGCCTCTCCGAAGACATGTCACAGCGGGCCAAACCGCCGTTTCAGATCGTGAAAGCGGCGTTCTGAGCGTGCAAGTACAATTCTTGATATGGCTTGCACGCGTGTCTATCCTCTCGTCATGACCCGCCGCGCCCAGCAACCTATTACCATCCGCTCCGACCGCGCCGCCCACCGCCTCGCCCTTCTCACTCGCGGCGGGCGGTCGCAGGCCAGTGTCATCGAGGAGGCCCTGGAGCGCATGCCCCTCCCGCACGATGCCGAGGCCGAGCTGCGCGCTCGCATCGAGGCCATCCTCAATCAGGCTCCCCCCGCCTCCATCCCGTCTATGGCGGAGTTCGACGCCCGCGAGTACGACGAGCGCGGCCAGCCGCGGTGATCGTGGACACCTCCGCCCTCGTTGCGGTCCTGCGCCGCGAGGAGGGCTACAGCCCCATCCTCGACGCCCTGATCCGCGAGGAGAGCCTGATTCCCACTCCGGTGCTGCTCGAGTTCACCCGCGTCGCCGCGAGCGAGGGCAACGCTCCCAACCCGCAGGCTGGGGCCCTCGTCGCCACCTTGCTCGGCAGCCGCGCCTCGGTGCTGCCCTTCGGCGCAGAGGCCGCCAGCCACGCCGCCGAGGCAAACGTGGCACACGGCCGGGGAAATGGCCGCGGCGGGCTCCTCAACGTCCTCGACCTCATGGTGCTCGGCTGCGCCCGCTCCGAGGGGCGCCCCATTCTCTGCACGGGGCGCGACTTCGCTGCCTCCGGTGTCGACCTCCACGCGGCGAGCCGTCCATGGTGAACGCCCCAGTCGGGTGGCGCTTTGTGGTCTACTGCCGTGTCTTCACCGACCAGCAGGACCGCTCGGAGCTCGGGCTGGATGCTTCGCGCCAAGCCGTCGCCCTTCACGCTTCGGGATACGGTGGCTCTGTCGTCGCCGCCTTCGAGGAGGTCGAGAGCGGCGAAAGGGGTGATCGGACCTAACTCGCGCTCGGCATGGCCGATTGCCGACTGCGCCGCTGCACCCTCCTCATCGCCAAGCTCGACCGCCTCGCCCGCGACGCCTACTTCCTCCTCGGCCTGGAGAAGGCCGGTGTCGAGTTCCTCACCGCCGACATGCCCTACGCCAACCGCCTCACCATCGGCGTTACGGCCCTCGTCGCCGAGGAAGAGCCTCGTGCCACTTCGTCCCGCAAAGGCCGCCCTTGCCGCCGCCAGGGCCCGCGGTGTCAGGCTCGGCAACCCACAGCTCAAGCCGGGAGACAGCGCGACCACGGCCAACGTGAGCACCGCCTACATCCGCTGCGGGCGGGACGCTGATGCTGCAGGCGCTCCCAACTGGATGTGGTTAACGCTGACGGCTGCGTCAGAGCCCCGGGAAAAGCTTCAGTCTGCAGCCATGAGCTCAACCCGCTCAGCGCCGCGGGCAACGGCAAGCAATGGCCGAACTTCTCCTTCAGCTTCTCCTCTATTGGATCATAGGCGCGGTAGGTATTGTCACGTTGTGGGAGGGTGGCCGGAACGAAGCGGCTGGGCGAGGCTGGTCGGATGACGCCAGAGCCCGCCATATACCCAGGCTACCGCTTCCCGGCCGAGGTCATCCGGCACGCCGTGTGGCTCTACCACCTCTTCAGCCTCAGCCTGCGTGATATCGAGCTGATCCTGGCAGAGCGGGGCATCCTCGTCACGCACGAGAGCATTTGGCGCCAGGTGCTGCGGTTCGGGGCCGAGTTCGCCGGGAGGCTCCGCAAGCGCCGGCCACGGCCCGGGGACACCTGGCACTTGGATGAGGTCTTGATACTGTCGGCGAATTCATGCGGCGTGAGCCAATGCTGCGAACCGCGTCACGCGCGTCTTGGCTCGTGGTACGCCATCAAGCCATCGCACCACGCGGGACACATTGATTGCAGCCG
>JBHTFH010000208.1:0-2193 GCA_042666135.1 Roseomonas sp. GCM10028921
TTATAGCGCCGCGGGTGGGTCATGAGGCCCTCCGTGCGCTGGCCAAGTGGATGGCGAACCGCCATGAGCGGTCCGAGGCAGGTAGGGATCAGATGGCAGGACCTGCCGCGCGAGCGGCGGCGGCGCCTGACCGTGCTGGTCGGCAAGCTGGTCCGGCAGCGCCTCATGGCTCCTGCGGAACCGGAGACGGGCCATGAGCGCGATGCTGCCGAGTGCCGTCCTGCTGCCCTCCGACAAGATCCTGAGCCGGCACCGTGACCGGCAGGCGCTGGTCTACGTCCGGCAGTCGACAGCGCGGCAGGTGCTACACAACCAGGAGTCGACGCGCCTGCAATACGCGCTGGCCGAGCGTGCCTGCCAGCTCGGCTGGGGCCACGAACAGGTGGCAGTGATCGACGACGACCTCGGCCGCTCGGCGGCTTCTGCGTCGGACCGCCCGGGCTTCCAGCGCCTGGTGGCCGAAGTTGGGCTCGGCCATGTCGGCCTGGTGCTAGGGATCGAGGTATCGCGCCTGGCGCGCTCGTGCCGCGACTGGCACCAGCTGCTCGAGATGTGCGCCTTGTTCGACACGCTGATTGCGGATGCGGACGGCATCTACGACCCGAGCACCTACAACGACCGGCTGCTGCTCGGGCTCAAGGGCACGGTGAGCGAGGCGGAGCTGCACATCCTGAAGGCGCGCATGTACGAGGGCCGGCAGGCCAAGGCCCGGCGCGGCGAACTGGTGATGGGGCTGCCACGCGGCTACGTGCTGCGGCCCTCGGGCGAGGTCGCGCTCGACCCGGACGAGCAGGTCCGCTCGGCGATCCAGCTGGTATTCGACCTGTTCGAGCGCCGCCGCTCCGTCAACGGCGTGCTGCACTACCTGGCCGACCACGAGATGCAGCTACCCGATCGTATCCGCTCGGGTCCGGGCAAGGGCGAGCTGCGCTGGAATAGGCCGAACCGCGCGACGCTGAGCGACATGCTGCGCCACCCCGCCTATGCTGGCGCCTACGTATACGGCCGGCGCCGGATGGAGCGCCGGTGTCAGTTGCCGGGCAAGCCGCACAGCGGGCGGCGGTTCATCCGCTCCGCCGAGCAGTGGACGGTGCTGCACCGGAACTGCTGGCCGGCCTACATCGACTGGGACACCTACGCGCGGAACCAGGAGCAGATGGCGGCGAACCGCTCCAAGCACGATGGCGTTCCGCGCGGCGGGCCAGCCCTGCTGGGCGGCCTGATCCACTGTGGCCAGTGCGGGCGCCGTATGGGGGTGAGCTACCGCAACAACGGCGGCGGCCCACGCTACCAGTGCATCCAGTTGGCGACGACCTTCGGCGGTCCGCGCTGCCAGTCGGTCAGCGCCGCGCCCGTAGACGATGTGGTTGTGGAACTGATCCTCGCCGCGCTCGCGCCGTCGTCCATCGAGGTCAGCCTGCAACTGGCCGAAGACCTGGAGCTCGAGCGCGGCGAGCGCCAGCGACACTGGGCGCATCGCCTGGAGCGGGCGCGCTACGAGACCGCGCTGGCACGCCGGCGTTACGAGGCAGTGGACCCGCAGAACCGGCTGGTGGCACGCACGTTGGAACGGGACTGGGAGGCGGCGCTCGCGGCCGAGCAGGCGCAGACCGCGGAGCACGAGCGTGAGCTGGCCCGACAACCGGCGCGCCTGGGGGCGGCGGAACAGGACCGCATCCGCCACCTGGCCGAGGACGTCCCGACACTCTGGCGCGCACCGACAACCTCGGCTGCCGACCGGCAGGCGATCGCCCGCCTGATGCTGGAACGGGTGGCGGTACGCATCGAGCGCAACAGCGAGCGCGTCGAGGTCGCGTGCGACTGGGCTGGCGGCGTGCAGACCCGCCACGAGGTGGTCCGCACCGTCCAACGGTTCGAGCAGCTGCGGGAGTTCAAGCGCCTGCTGGAGCAGATCCATCAGCTACGTGAAGAGGGCTGCTCGGCTGTGGCCATCGCCGAACGGCTGAACGCCAGCGGGTGGCGGCCACCCAAGCGCGCGGTGTTCAACGAGCCAATGGTGCGGCGCTTGTTACAGCGCCATGGGCTGTCCTCCGGACGGCCGATCTGGACCAATCAGGTGACGCGCCAACCAGGCGCCGAGTGGACGCTGCAGGAGGTGTCCGACCGGCTCGGCATCCACCGGCACACGGCTTACCGTTGGCTCCAGGAGGGACGGCTGCACGGACGCATGGC
>JBHTFH010000209.1:0-2159 GCA_042666135.1 Roseomonas sp. GCM10028921
TCCTGGCTGCGAGGCTTCACGCCGCGGCCCGAGAGCGGCGAGCATGGAGGCGAAACCCCGGCGGTCCTGGACGACGCGCAACCTGGGCAAAGCTACGTCGCCCGCCTGCGCCGGGAACGCGGTTCCAGCCCGGACCGGGTGGTCCGCCTCGCCCATCCCGATCTCCGGCTCGTGGCGCTCGCGACCACGCGCCTCATCGCCATGAGCGGCGACGGCGAGGCCGTCGCGGCCCTGGTCGGGGTGGCGGAGGCGCCCAGTGCGCTGCAGGACGACGGTGGGCATGCCGCCGCCGTGGCGCGGCTCGTGGTCGCCCTTGGCCTCAGCACTGAGGAGGCCTGGCCAGCGGAGCCCGGCGAGCGCGTTCGCCTGCTCCTCGCGGCTCTGCACGCGGCCGGGGCGCATGGCGACGCGCCGGCCCGCGTCGCGCGCCTCGCGGCCTGGGTGCTCGCCCTCAACGGCGATCCCGCCCTTCCCGTCCCGTGCTCACCCGCGGAACTCGCAGTCCTCGGGCGCCTGGCCGGGTTCGGCGCCGGGGCGGACGAGGCCGACGGGTCGCCGCGGCTGAGCCCCGAGGAGCTCGAGGCGCTGCCGGACGAGGAGCCTGTCCAGCGGCTCTTCCGCGAGGCGGCGCTGACCCTCGCGCGCCTCGCCGCGGCAGGGGCGGAGACTTCCGCCCCGGCGAGCCCTGCCACGGGCAGCTGAACGGGTCGGGCCCGGGGGGATGCCCCCCGGGCCCGCTCACCCGTCTCCCACACCCCCCGCGCCTTCACAGGACATCAGATGAACCAGAAACCCCCGCCGGCACGCCGTCGCGGTCCCTCGCGCAGGTCCACAGGCCAGCTCCGCCTCGACCTCGGCAAGCTCGGCCGCACGCGCCGTCGCCACCGTGAGCCACGGGTCCGGAAAGCACGCCGCGACCCGGCGATGCCGCCGCTCCGGCGGTGCTACGTCCTCCCGCCCGGGGCGACGAAAACACCCCCGACCGGGCAGGCCTTCCTCTACGAGCTCTGCGAGGCCGGGGACGGCCCGCCTTTCTACGTCGGCGTGACGAGCCGGCACCTGAGTGAGCGCCTGGCCCAGCACGTCTCCTTCGCCCGCTACCGCCGCGGCACGAACGCGCGCCTCGAGGCATGGATCCGCCACCTCGCCGAGCGCGGGGGCGTCCTCACCATGCGTGTGATCTCCGAGCACGGGCTCGGGCCGGATCTGGTCACGGCCGAGCGGGCGCGCATCGCCGCGCTCCGCGCCACTCTCGGCGGACGCCTCCTCAACCTCGGGCCGGGCGGCGAGACCGCTCCCGCCGGCCGCCTCGTGCCGGCCGAGGAACGCGAGCGCGCCCGCCTCGCCCGCCGCGCACGGCAGCGGGACGAGGGCTACCGGCGCAACATGTCCCTCGCCTGCTCCCGCCGGCGCCACGATCCGGCGGTGCTGAACGCCCTCCTGGCGGACCTCGCCACCACCGATCCAGCGGTGCCGATGACGGCGGTCTGTCATCGCCACAGCATCGAGGAGACGCATCTCCTCGGCCTCCTGGCCGGGGCCCACAATGGCCTCGTGCTCGACCCGGAGCTCCTCCTGGCTGCCCGAGTGGCCCAGGCCGAGCGCGTCGCCCTCCGGGCAGAGGCGGGTGCGGCCAGGGCCGCTGAGGTCACGCAGGTCCTCCGGGCCTACCTCCGATCGCGCCGGGGCTCCTCGCTCGCCGAGGCCGCGCGAGCGCACGGCATGGCGGGGCAGCGTCTGGTGGAGGTTGTCCGCCGCCGCGAGCACGGCATTCCTGACGATCTCGCCCGTGCCGTCCAGGAGCGCATGGCCGAGGACGCCAGGCTCCGAGGGCGCGCCCTCGGGCGTCGTTCCCGCCGCATCGACCGGCGCCAGCTCCGGTGGCTGCTGACGGCCTATTCGCGCCCGGGCTCGCGGCTCACTCTCGCCGAAGTCGGGCACCGCCTCCGCGTCACCCAGAGCGCCATCTCGCATATCATCGCAGGGCGGAAGGGGCCTCCCCTGCCCCGGCGCCTTGCCGTCGCATGCCGAACCCGCGCGCACTTGGCCCGGCTAGCGTCGCTCCGGGGGGGAGCAGTTCCGCGATGAGCCCCCCCTCCCCTCCTGACCAAGACCTCGCCCCCGGCACCCGCATCGGCCGCTACCTTGTCTTCCGCGAC
>JBHTFH010000210.1:0-2027 GCA_042666135.1 Roseomonas sp. GCM10028921
CAAGTACCGCCTCGATCGAAGCGCCCGTCATCCACGACCCCTGAACCATGGCCACCCATGGACTCAGAGATCGTAGAAAGATGCAACTGTAATGCTAAGCCAACATAGTAAAAGCCACCGCTTTGCTAATCTCTTGCGCCCGCCTTTCCGGGCCGTTCCGACGGGCGCTGGTAGGGTATGTGTGACAAAGACGGGGACCACACAGGGCCGAGCCGCAGGCAGCCTCCAGAGCGCTCCTATGGGCAGCGTCTTGGCTGCGCGTTATTCGCTGCCTTGCCAACCTTCACTCGGCCCCGCTCGTCTCCCGCAGCAGCCAGAGCGCGACAGTTGCAACCACTACCCCGCTGAACCCGTGCAGCAGCAGGTGCCCCGGAGAGGCCAGCCCGTGCGACCCGAAAACCAGCAGCATGTCTCCTGCCGGGATCACCACCGTGGCGGCCAGCACAACGCCGATTGCGCGGCGGGAGGAGAAGCGCAGCAGCCCGAGAAGATAGAGCCCGAGTGCCACGTCACGGAGTGCCAGCGCCCGGACATAGGCCAGCCCGGCGGTTTCCTCAGTGAGGATGCCGAACACGGCTGCGCCCGTCTGAGGAGCCGCGACGAACAGCACACCGATCAGCAGGAACACCCCGGCTAGTGCCAGGACTACCCAGGCACCCGCCCCGCGCAGCACCAGTTTAGGCGCAAGTGCCCGGTTCAGGCGCTCACCGCAGCCCAAAGAAGGAAAGCACAGCGACCACGACAACAACAAGGCCAATCAAGTAGATGATGTTATTCATTTTTCCGGCTCCCTTGTGGAATTTGATGCATCACCAACGAGGGGACCGCGCCAAAGTTCCAGGCATAAGGTGCCGAGCATCATCCGGCAGACGAGGCGCAGCACCGCGTCACGACTCCCCGCCACGATGCACGACCTAGCCGACCCGCTTCCGCGGCCCGGTCTTTACCCGGAGACGCGAATGGCCAGGCCGCGGGCTGTCTCGTCAACCGCGCGGCTTATGCGCACCCTCGCGCAACAGAGAGCCAGGAGACAGTTAGGCGGAAGCGCCCGGCAACCCACTCGACGGAGCCGGGTCCACGAAGGCTCCACCACTCAGAGCGTCGTTCGGTGTCCTCCGCTCCACGGTTGCTTGAGACATCCCGCAAGCGGACGATATCCGCAGATGGGGTGCATGATGACGACAGAGACGACGGATGCCGCTGGTCCTGGCCGGGGTGGCCGGATGTCACGGCAGCGCAAGCGGGACGCGGTGCTGCGGCTGCTTCGGGGCGAGGACCTGGAGACGGTCTCGCGGGCGCTGGGGGTCACGGCCGCGACCCTGAGCGGCTGGCGCGACGCCTTCCTGGCTGCTGGTGAGGCAAGCCTGGCGACACGGCCCAGTGACGGCGAGGTGCTGGAGAGCTAGCGGCTCAAGGCGCGGCTGGGCGAGATGCTGCTCGAGCGCGAGTTGCTGGAGGCCAAGGTGGCGGCTCTTGAGGGTGGCCGCCCTTTGGCCCGGCGGAGGTCACGGCCATGAGCCTGACCGCCTCGCCCAGCAGCGGCAGGCCCTACGGCCTGGCCCGGGTATGCCGGGTCTGGCGCGCAGCCCGGGCCACGATCCTCCGCCATCGCCTGCCAACCCGGACGGAGCCGCCCAGGCGACCTGGGCCGGGCGGGCCGATGCCGGATGCGGCGCTGCTGGAGGCGATCCGGGCTGTCCTCGCGGCCAGCCCCTTCCATGGCGAGGGGCACCGCAAGGTTTGGGCGAGGCTGCGCATGCAGGGTGTGCGGACCTCCAAGGCCCGGGTGCTGCGGCTCATGCGCGAGCACGACCTGCTCGCGCCG
The DNA here is from genome assembly GCA_042666135.1 of Roseomonas sp. GCM10028921. Taxonomy (GTDB): domain Bacteria; phylum Pseudomonadota; class Alphaproteobacteria; order Acetobacterales; family Acetobacteraceae; genus Roseomonas. Next base: position 1,826 of record JBHTFH010000210.1, read on the forward strand.
TCGCGGGTGGGCAGCCCTCGAGGCCCGCGCAACCACGACGGCACCATCATCCCTGACGCGGTGGACATCATCTGGGGCACGGACATGACCACCACCTGGACGGCTGAGGGCCAGGCGGCGGTGTTCGTGGCCCTCGATCACCACAGCGCCGGGTGCGTCGGCCTCCACGCCGCCCGGCGCGGCACCCGCTTCGAGGCACTCG
>JBHTFH010000211.1:0-2020 GCA_042666135.1 Roseomonas sp. GCM10028921
CGCATGCTCGTCTATGACGGGCTCGACCTCAGCTTCGACACCGTCACTCTCGCCAAGTCGCCGACCTGCCCCTGTTGCAGCAAGCCGTCAGAGGAGATCGTGCTGCGGGCCGAGCCGATGGTCTGCTCCGCGCCGCAGCCTGGTGGCAGCATCACCGCCGAGGCGCTGCTTGCGAGGTTGGAGGCCAGCGAGGATGTCCTTCTGCTGGATGTCCGCAACCCGCCGGAATGGACGGGCGGCGTCATCCCGGGTGCCCTGACGCTGCCGAAACCCGAGATCGAAGCCGCGCTGCGCGCGTCGGGAACGGATGCCGACGCGGCGCTCGCGGCGATCCGCCATTCGCGAGAGGTGGTGATCTACTGTCAGGGTGGCACCCGCAGTGCCGCCGTCATCCGCTCGTTGGCCGAAGCGGGCTACGATCCCCGCCTGCTCGCCAATCTGGAGGGCGGCTTCGCGGCCTGGGAGAAGGTCTCGGCCGCTCTCGTTCCCGTCGGCGAAACCGCGGAAACCTAACTGTCCAGGAGGTTGCGGAGCCTGGATCCGGGTGGCTTGTTTTTTTCGCCAATGAAACGTTTTTCAGCTGTGCGATCCAGATCTCCTCAGTAACCTTCTCTGATCCGCCTGTTCCGGGCGGGATGCCGGAAGGAGCGATCCCGGCCATGCCGGTTCCGTCGAGCGCTGATTCTGTACGCCGCATTGCCGAACTCTCGAGCCTGCATCGTCCCCCATCGGAAGGGGATCTCGTGGAGCTCCGCTCCGCGACGCGATCCCTCATCCAGGCGATGCGGGAGGAGGGGCGGCTCGCGCAGGATCCGATGGAGCTTGCCCTGACGCGCAGCGTCGACCTCCATCACGCCGCGGCAGAACGGCGCCTGCGCGGCCGGCGCGTGCTGGTGACGGGCGGGTCGGGCTGCGTGGGGACGAGGCTGCGCGAGCTGCTCGCCGGCTTCGGTCCGGCCGAACTGTTCAACCTTGACCTCGTGCCCCACCAGGGAGACGGAAGCTGGCTCCACGCCGACATCCGCGATCCCGCCGCGCTCGATGCGGCCTTCGCGACGGCGCGGCCGGAGGTGGTCTTTCACCTCGCCAGCATCCGCGAGCCCGGCAAGGCCGAGCTGGTGGTGGGGGAGGCGGTGGACACGAACGTCTTCGGCACCGCCAATGTGATCGAGGCCTGCCGGCGGCACGGCGTCGCCCAGGCCATCTATTCCTCGACGGGGAAGTGCTACGCCTACCTCACGGATCACGTCTACACCGCGAGCAAGAAGCTTGCGGAGGTCCAGTGGGCGCGGGCGGCGCGCTCGGGCGGCCCCACGCTCTTCGCCATGACGCGCTTCACCCATGTGCTGGAGAACGGCGTCGTCGCGCGCGAGATCGCGGAGGGCATGCGCGAGGGTCATGTCCGGCTGCACGGCCCGGACCGGCATTTCAACGTGCAAAATCTGCGTCAGGCAACGCGTCTGCTGGTCAACGCCCTCGCCCTGGCCGGAGAGCACGAGCCCGGCCGGTTCTGGAGCGCGGTGGATCTCGGCTGGCCCGTCAACACGCTGGAACTGGCCCTGTTCGGGATCCTTCGCAGCGGAGGCGACGTGGCGGTGAGCTTCTCCGGCGTTCCCAGAGGCTATGACGAGAGCTTCTTCCGCGGCCAGTTCGACTGGAGCGGCGATCATGACTACCACCCCTTGGTGAATGCGCTGGAAGCGCCGGGGATGCTGGAGGACAGCACGGGCACGATGATCGGCGCCCCCGTCCTCTGCCCTTCCGAACCGGTGCTGCGCGGTGTGCTGCGCGACCTCCGCCTCAAGCTGGACGGAGCGGACCACGACGCCGCGGTGAAGCAGGCGGTGCTGGACGCGGTGGCGGAGGTGGCGCGCGACGTTTTCGCCATGACGGAGCCGGGCAGGCTGCTCGAAATCCTCTGGTGGGGTGCCGCGCCGGAATGGTCCGGGCCCGCGGGTTGCGCAGCGCGCTTCCGCCCGCTGATGGGCATGCTGGCAGACGCCGTGCTAGCGGCCTTCGA
>JBHTFH010000212.1:0-1965 GCA_042666135.1 Roseomonas sp. GCM10028921
TCGGCCGCCGTCAACTCGGCGGTTCGAGGCCATCCATGAGGCGCTGAAGGCGACCCGCCTTCTCGCGACGCGCCTCGGCGGCGCGGCCATAACTGAGGGACAGGGCCGCATGGCGCCGTCAACTTGCCGGCTTCAGGGCGAGGAGGTTGACGGATCGGCAGTGGGATCGAGGGCGATCAAGCCCGCGCGCCGACCCCGCTTATGTCAGACCACACCTCGAACGCACGCGCCCTTGCGGCACGGTACTCACAGGCAGTGAGGTGGTGGCGGCGGAGATGAAAGAGGTTGTTGATCCCGTCGTGAGTGGAGAGGAAGCGCTGCGCCTGGCCGGCTGATTTGAACCTCTTCATCTGTCGCTCTCGTCGTCGCGTCGGCTGATGCGAGTTCTCCGCCCGATTGTTCAGCCCCCTCTGCTGGCGGTGCTCGACGGAGGGCATCACCTCCTTCTTCGCGGCGCCGTAGCTTGCCAGCTTGTCGGTGATCATGACGCGTGGTGGCCGCGTCTGCCGCTTCAGCAACTTCCTGAGTAGCTGCTTGGCCGTTTGCTTGTCCCGTCTGCTCTGTACCAGCACGTCGAGCACCATCCCGCCCTGGTCGACGGCGCGCCATAGCCAGTGCGTCACACCGTTGATCTTGAGGACGACCTCATCCAGGTGCCACTTGTCACCGGCTCGAGGTAGCCGACGACGGATCCCGTTGGCGAAGATCTGGCCGAACTTGCGGCCCCATTGCCGCAGTGTCTCGTGGCTGACCACGATGCCGCGGAAGGCCAGCATTTCCTCGACCATCCGCAAGCTGAGCGGGAAGCGGAAGTAAAGCCACACCGCTTGGCTGATGATCTCGGCCGGGAAGCGATACCCGGCGAAGCTGGGGCGGGCGGGAGCGGTCATCTCACCCGACTACCCAGTGGTGGACCGCTCCGGCAAGCTGGCAGGGCAGCAACTTGACGGTGCCGGTAATACTGTGATCGACGCGAAGGGCGGGCGCTACGGCACGTCCGCGTATGCGGCAGCCTGAGCAGTGTCCCCCACTGCATCAATCGACCCGTCCTGTACATGTATTTGCCCGAAAGCCGGTGCCCTTCTCGCAATCTGCTTGGATTGATCGCCGAGAAGGGCGAAGTGTGTCCTGGCCGCGCTACGAGGAAACGAGAACCACGTGGAGGAACTCCGACATGACCGACGAGCTACCGGATACGATCCGGCACTACATCAAGACGGGGCAGGCGAAGACGATGCCCTCGCGCGGTCAGGCCTACCTGGGCGCGCTACAGGCACGATTGCGCGACCCCTGGCTTAGCGTTGCAGCACGCGCCCGCCTGGGGCAGGTCGAGAGGGAGCTACAGGACGCCCTTCGGCCGGACGACGGGCCTCTTGGACACTTCGCGACCGGCCCGGATTAGATAAAAGTTGCTGCATCATGAGGGCGCTGTGGCCCGCGTTACCCTTTGGATCAAGGATGACCTGCCCAACCGTCTCTCAGCTAATGCTCACCGGCGGCGTCGGCTCCATGGCCCACAATTTATTGCGGGTCACCGCACCGCGCTCGGCGATGGCGCTGGGATGCTCCGCCCATGCGGGCGAGGAAATTCGGTGTCAACTGCTTCGTCCGCGCATCTAGGGCACTTCAGGCCTGAACGGACCTGCGTGTTCTGATCCGACGTTATTGAACGAGCAGTGAGGTTGATGGGGACAGCGCCCTTGCGGCAGGATCTTCAGCGTGGGCTGGTGCGGGCAATGGACACGGAAGAGTGCTTGGGCACGCACTGTGGCGGGCAGTCGCGCATGGCCATTTGGAGGATCGGCGGCTCCGCTGAGGTTCTCTCGAACCGGCCCCGCGGATAAGCGCCGAAGTTGTTCAGGCAGCTTAGAGGTGGCTCGGTTTGTCTGAACAGCAGCTGGTGCTGGGATAGGTGGAGCCCTGCCGGGTTCAGGCTGCCGCGATCTGCGGGAGCCGGGTGAAGTA
>JBHTFH010000213.1:0-1947 GCA_042666135.1 Roseomonas sp. GCM10028921
GGATCCGGCCCGGTGACCTGGTGCCCCTAGCGAGGGTGCCACACCCGATCCCATCCCGAACTCGGCCGTGAAACCCCTCAGCGCCCATGGTACTGCGCCTCAAGACGCGGGAGAGTCGGTCGCGCCAAGCCACACAGCCGGGTTCGGTCAGCAACCACATCGCCCAACCCACATAACAAAGCCCGTCAGCCCAAATAGCCGATGGGCTTTCTGCGTTTCTGGGCCAGAGCAGAGATGGACTGGCGAAAGCAGGTCCCTCGTCCGCGTGTGCTCATAGCGGAAGCTGCTTCGTTGCCTCGTTCGACGTGCCAAGTGAACCATCACCTTCCAGGTTCCTCGGGCTTCGAACCGGAGAGCCGGCCACCTCCTGCGGCGTGTCGTGCGGCACCGGCTTGTCCCCGGCAGACTCCGCTGCGTGCTGTGGTGCTTGCGCCACTGCTCGATCAGGACCCTGGCCTTGGGCAGCGTGCTGAACGTCTCACCTTGACCCGTCCGACAAGATCCTGCCTGCTGCTGACTGGCGCTAAGAATTATGGCAGCAGGCCCTTCGAGGACCTGCTCGACGCGGTGCCATCTATCCCAGGCAAGCCGGGCAGGCCGCGCCGCAGGCCGGACAAACTGCATGCCGATAAGGCCTACGACCACCGCCGCTGCCGCTGTTCCTGCCTCCGGCGCGGGATCAAACACCGGATTCCGCGCTGTGGCGTCGAGAGCAGCCAGAGACTAGGCAAGCACCGGTGGGTCCTCGAGCGTACATTTTCCTGGATTACCCGCCTCTGCCGCCTCGCCACCCGCTACGAACGCAGGCTCGACATCCGGCATCGTCAAGTTGGTGGCTCAAGGGGGACCGAGCTGCTGGCCGAAGTCAACGCGGGAGCGGATTTCAGGCCCCGGGAGCAGCAATCCCGCTGCACTCGGCCCACGCACTCGCCGCACGCGCCCTTGCGGCACGGAGCTCGCTGGCGGTGACGTGGTTGCGGCGGAGGTGGAAGAGGTTGTTAACCTGGTCGTGCGCGGAAAGGAAACGCTGTGCCTGTCGAGGCGACTTGAAGCGCTCCATCCGACGCTCTCGTCGCCGCGTCGGTTGGCGTGAGTTCTCGGCTCGGTTGTTGAGGCCTCTGTGCCGGCAATGCTCGACACCTGGCATCACTTTCTGCTTGGCCGCCCCGTAACTTGAGAGCTTGTCGGTGATCATGACCCGTGGCGTGCGGCATTGCCGCTCCAGCAGCTTGCGTAGCAGGCGTTTGGCGGCCCACTTGTCCCGCCGGCTCTGGACCAGCACGTCGAGCACCATCCCAGTCTGGCCCACAGCACGCCAAAGCCAGTGCTGTACCTCGGCGATCTTGATGGCGGCCTCATCGAGGCGCCACTTCTCTCCGGCACGGGAGGGCCGCCGCCGGATCTGGTTGGCAAACTCCTGGCCGAACCCGAGCGCCCACTGCCGCACCGTCTCGTGGCAGACCATAATGCCTCGCGCAGCCAGCATCTCCTCGACGATGCGCAAGCTGAGCGGGAAGCGGAAGTAGAGCCAGACCGCCTGACTGATCACCTCGGCCGGAAAGCGGTAACCGGCATAGAGCGACTCGGCGGTCGGCGATCTCATCCTCACCACCTACCGGGCCGGTCCTGGCCCGCCAAGCCTCGCTCAAGCTGACGGTGCCGCTGGATGGAGCCGTCGCAGATGCCCAGGTAGAACGTCTCCCCTCGGCGGCCAGACCTCCTTCGCGGTGGCCGGAAGCCAATCTGGATGTGGCAGGATTGCCGCACGCCTCCACCTCATGGACGTTACCAGGTGGGCGAAAGGTGACACCCTCCGCGGACACCACTAAGTGCGCGCCATGCCAGCCCAAAGAGGTGGCTCGGTTTGTCTGAACAGCAGCTGGTGCTGGGATAGGTGGAGCCCTGCCGGGTTCAGGCTGCCGCGATCTGCGGGAGCCGGGTGAAGTA
>JBHTFH010000214.1:0-1936 GCA_042666135.1 Roseomonas sp. GCM10028921
GCCTGACGCCGCGGGAGGAACGTGTGCTGCGGATGCGGTTTGGCATCGGCATGAACTCCGACCACACGCTCGAGGAGGTCGGCCAGCAGTTCAACGTGACCCGCGAGCGCATCCGTCAGATCGAGGCAAAGGCACTGCGCAAAATGAGGAACCCAGCCCGTGCGCGGCAGCTGCGGAGCTTCCTGGACGAGTGATGGGCGGAAGCAGGATCGGCAGCAAAGGAGGGCTTAACATTCTGATCTTACGAGCAAAAGCTACAATTTTTACATAAGATATATTACGCGACTTGCGTGTGTTAGCGCCGGGTTAAAATGTCCGTGTCGAGCCGGGTAGAAATGTCCTCAGGCCCTCGCCGGCTCCCATGCTCGGGAAGCCTCCGAGGAGCCGGGCATGGGTTGGGTGCTGATGAACGAGCGCGAGCTGCATCGGGTGGGCGTGCTGACGGAGATCAGCGAGGCGCGCCGGAGCGTGGCGTCCGGGGCCGCGCTGCTGGGCCTGACGGCCCGCCACACCCGGCGCCTCGTCGAGCGGTATCGGATGAGCGGTGCTGCGGGCCTGGTGCACGGTCATCGCAACCGCCCTTCGAACCGGCGCCATCCAGCCTCACTCCGCCAGCAGGCTCTGGCGCTGGTCCGGGAGCATTACCTTGGTTACGGCCCGACGCTCGCGTCGGAGGCGCTGCTTGATCGGCATGAACTGCGGGTGCCACGAGAGACGCTACGGGGCTGGATGCGCGAGGACGGGCTCTGGCTGACCCGGGCCCAGCGACGGCGCTTCCACCAGAGCCGGCCGAGGCGCGAGCACTTCGGTGAATTGGTCCAGGTGGATGGGTCCGAGCACCGCTGGTTCGGACCAGAGCATCCCCGCTGCACCCTGCTGGTGTTCATTGACGATGCGACCAGCCGGCTGATGAGGCTGCAGTTCGTGCCGAGCGAGAGCACGCAGAGCTACTTCGCCGCCCTGGAAGGCTACCTGACGGAGCACGGCTGCCCTGTTGCGTTTTACTCCGACAAGCACACGGTGTTCCGGGTGGCCAAGACCGATGCGATCGCAGGACAGGGTATGACGCAATTCGGCCGTGCGCTGGCGGAACTGAACATCGAGATCCTGTGTGCCAACTCGTCGCAGGCCAAGGGACGTGTGGAGCGGGCAAACCGCACGCTGCAGGACCGCCTGGTTAAGGAGCTGCAACGGGAGGGCATCGTCACGGTCGAGGCTGCGAATGACTTCCTGCCGAGCTTCGTTGAGCGGTTCAACGCACGTTTCGCCTTGCCCCCTGCCCGGCCCGGCAACCTGCACCGGCCGCTCAAGATCACCCTGTCGCGTCTGCAGGACATCCTGTGCCGCCGAGAACTCCGCTATGTTGGCCAACAACTGCAGCTCTCCTGGAATCGCAAGCTGTTGATCCTTGAGCGTAGCGCGGCGACTGAGACCTTGCCGGGCAAATACGTCGAGTTGTTCGACTTCGTCGATGGCCGGCTAGAGGTACGATGGAAAGGCGTGTCCCTACCCTACCGTACATTTGAGAAGGATCAGCGGGTCACCCACGCGGCCGTGGTGGAGAACAAGCGGCTGACGGAGGCTCTCGCGATGGTGCAAGAGATGCAAGCGCGACCGCTGCCAGCGCCGCAGATCATGACGAACAGCGAACGGGCCGGCTACGTCCCGAATGGCCGGAAGCGAGGACGCCCACTCCGTTTGTGATGGGCAGGGGGCCATACCGGCGTAAACGGGGAGGCGCACTACTCCCGGACTGCTCGCCATAGTGCCTGACAGCACTGGAGTGGACATTTCTATCCGGCTTCCAGCCGGACATTTCTACCGGGTTAAAACAGCGGGTGTAGACCACCGATAGAGATGTCACCCGCCTCACCGATAGAGCTGACACTGTCGGCTTGGTGGTTCCTGGGCACTGGGGTGACGGTGGATGACGGTG
>JBHTFH010000215.1:0-1918 GCA_042666135.1 Roseomonas sp. GCM10028921
AAGATGGTCTATTCGCAAAAGGCAAATTCTGCCTGATCCGATGGGGCGGGTTGGTCCTTCCGCAGCCCCGAGGGTGGACAGTGGGTGACCGAGCACTGCCCGAGCCCGCTGACGCCGTTCCGAGAGGATCTCGTCCTTTCGGAGTTGGTCATGAAGCGGCAGCAGTGGACGGTCCGCCGGCGGATGGTGGGTCATGCGGCGGCGCAGCGGCGCTGGGACAGGGCCTATCAGTTGCTTCTGAAGGCTGGCGCCGCCCCTCCAGGCACGCCCGCTCTCCCCGCTGCTCCGTGGGACGCCTCGGAGGAGAGCCGTTATGCAAGTAGCCGTTTATGCTCGGGTCTCGAGCCGACGCCAGGCCCAGGCGCAGACCATTGAGCAGCAACTCGACCGCCTGCGCGCCCATGCCGCGACATGCGGCTGGGACCTCGCGCCGGAGAACATTTTTCGTGACGACGGCTACAGCGGCGCCAGCCTGAGGCGCCCCGGCCTGGACCGCCTGCGCGATGTCGCCGCGAGTGCCCGGCTGGATCGCATCCTGATCACCGCGCCGGACCGGCTGGCCCGCAACTACGTGCACCAGGTACTACTGGTCGAGGAACTGCAGGGACACGGCACGATGGTTGAATTCCTCGACCGGCCAATGAGCCAGGATCCGCACGATCAGCTGCTGCTGCAGATCCGCGGCGCGGTGGCCGAGTACGAGCGGACGTTGATCACCGAGCGGATGCGCCGAGGCCGTCTGCGCAAGCTGCGGGCTGGTGTCCTGCTGCCCTGGACGCGGCCGCCCTACGGCTACCGGGTTGACCCTGACCGGCCGCGCGACCCGGCCGGGGTCCGGGTCGACGAGGCAGAGGCGGCGGTGGTGCGCGACCTGTTCGCCTGGTTTGCTGACGAGGGGAGCTCGGTTTCCGAACTGGCGCGGCGCCTGCACGGACTTGGCATTGCCTCGCCATGGGGCCGTAGCAGTTGGTGCCTCTCGGCCGTGCGCAACGTGCTGACCAACCCCGTGTATCACGGCCAGGTCTTCGCGAACCGTCTCCGCGCGCGGCCTGTCCAGCGGCGCCGCTCTGCCTTGCGGCCGGCCGGCCGTACCGGCGACGGCAGGCGAGTGACAGACCCGGTCGAGTGGATCGCCGTTGCAACCGTGCCAGCCGTCGTCGGGCGCGAACAGTTCGAGCGTGCGCAGGCACGACTGGCCTATAATCAGCGCATGGCGCCGCGGAACAACAGGGTGCATCAGTATCTCCTGCGTGGCCTGGTCAGCTGCGGACGCTGCCGCTGCGCCTGCGCCGGCCGGCACGTGGCCCGGGGCTACGACTATTACGTCTGCCAGACGGTGACGCCGCCCACCTCTGCGTCGCCAGGTGAACGCTGCCCAACCCGCCATATCCCCGGCGGACCACTGGAGGAGCTGGTCTGGCGCGACCTGTGCGAGGTGCTCGCCGCGCCGGAGATGATCGCGCATGCGATGGAACGAGCCCGCGGCGGGCACTGGCTGCCACAGGAGATGCAGGCGCGGCGGGCCAACCTACGCCGCGCCCGTGCAGGCCTGCACCAGCAGGTCGAGCGGCTCACCGAGGCTTACCTTGCCGGCGTGGTGCCGCTGGAAGAGTACGAGCGCCGCCGGCGAGAGACGGAGGGACGGTTGCAAGCGCTCGATGGCCAGGAGCGGGAGCTGGTGACCGAGGCCGACCGCCAGGGCGAAACCGCCCGCCACGCAACGCACGCCGAGGAATTCTGCCGCCGCGTGCGGGTGGGCCTGGAGGGGGCGGACTTCGGCCGTAAGCGAGAGCTACTGGAACTGCTCATCGACCGCGTGGTCGTCACCGGCGAAGTCGTCGAGATCCGGTACGCTATCCCCGTGGCGCCTGAGGGCGAGCGCGAGCCGTTTTGTCGATTGCGAACAGACTATCAAGCG
>JBHTFH010000216.1:0-1918 GCA_042666135.1 Roseomonas sp. GCM10028921
TGAGCGCGGAGGATGCGCGGCCCGTGGCCCGCGTGCTCGTGCTGGCCGACCTGTTCGGGCTACGCACCCACGGCGTCAGCCGCGTGGCCCAGTATCTCGGCCGCGTTCGCGTCGGCGGCATCGACCCGCGGGCGGCGGTGCGGGCCACGCGCGTGGCGCCGGGCCTCTCGATGGTGGACGGCGCCAACGGCATCGGCCCGCTCGTCGGCTTCAGGGCGCTGGAGGCGGCGATGGGCTCGGCGCGCGAGGTCGGCATCGGCGCTGCCTTCGCCCGCGCCTCGAACCATTTCGGGCCGATCATGCCCTACTCCCTGATCGCGGCGGAGGAGGGCTTCGCCTCCATCATCGGCACCAACGCCACCACCACCATCGCCCCCTGGGGCGGGCGCGACACGCGGCTGGGCAACAATCCCTTGGGCATCGGCGTGCCCGTGCCGGGCGGCCAGCCGATCATCCTCGACCTCGCGATGAGCGTCGCCGCCCGCGCCAAGATCCGCCGCGCGCTGAAGGACGGCACCGCCCTGCCCGAGGGCTGGGCCGCCGACGCCGATGGCAGGCCGACCACCGATCCCGCGGCGGCGCTGGCCGGCTTCCTGCTGCCCTTCGGCGGGCACAAGGGCTACGGCCTCGCGCTGATGGTGGACCTGCTCTCGGGCCTGCTCTCGGGTGCCGCCTACCTCACCCATGTCAGGGCCTGGGACAAGGAGCCGGAGGCGCGGCAGGATCTCGGCCACTTCTTCATCCTGATCGACACGAAGCGCCTGGCCGAGCCCGGCGCGCTGGCCGCGCGGATGGAGGACTTCAGGCGCATCATCCGCTCCACCCCGGCCGCCGATCCCGCCCGCCCCGTGCGCCTGCCCGGCGACGCGGAGTTCGAGGAGATGGCACGCCAGCGCCGCGACGGCGTCTCGGTGGCCGCGGAGGACCTGGCCGCGCTGGAGGCACTGGCCGGCCCTGCGCCGGGCTGACAGGAAGCAAGGGGAGAGAGCACCATGATGGAACGGCGAAGGATCGGCAGCGCCACGATGGGCCTCGCGCTCGGCAACCTGGCCGGGCGCGCGGCGCGGGCGCAGGAGGCATGGCCCTCGCGCAGCGTGACGATGATCGTGCCCTACGCGCCCGGCGGCTCGAACGACGTGGTCGCCCGGCTGCTGGCGCCGGGCCTGCAGGCCGCCTTCGGCAAGTCCTTCGTGGTGGAGAACCGCGCGGGCGCCGGCGGCGCGGTCGGCATGGCCCAGGTGGCGCGCGCGAGGCCCGACGGGCACATGCTGCTCGTCTCCTCGGCCTCCAACCACGTCTTCAACCACCTCGTCGTGCCCGACCAGGGCTACGATCCCCGCGAGGCGCTGTCGGCGGTGGCGATGATGGTGGACGTGCCGAACGCCCTGGCCGTGCACCCCTCGCTCGGGGTGACCAATGTGCAGGGCTTCCTGGCGAAGCTGCGCGCCACGCCGGGCGGGCTGAGCTTCGCCTCAACCGGCGTCGGCAGCAGCAATCACCTGGCCGGGGAACTGCTGCGGCTGCGCGCGGGCGTGGAGTTGAACCACGTGCCCTATCGCGGCGGCGGGCCCGCCCTGTCGGACCTCATCGCCGGCACGGTGCCGGTCGCCTTCCTGAACCTTCCCACCGTGCTCCCCGCGGCCGAGGCCGGGCAGGTGCGGCTGCTCGGCATCGGCGGCAAGGCGCGCCTCTCCAGCCGCCCGGACATCCTCACCATCCGCGAGCAGGGCGTCGCGGACTACGAGGTGCAGTCCTGGACCGGGCTCTTCGCGCCGCGCGGCACGCCGCGCCCGGTCATCGACCGGCTCGCGGAAGAGGTGAAGGCGCTTCTCGACCATCCGACGATGCGCGAGCGGCTGAAGGAGTTGGGCTCCGAGAACATCTGGGCCGGGCCGGACGCGACCGACGCCTTCGTGCG
>JBHTFH010000217.1:0-1909 GCA_042666135.1 Roseomonas sp. GCM10028921
AGCTCACCCCACGATGTTGCCAGATTTTGCTGGCGGGCTTTGCTGGATCGGGTTTTCCTGAAAGCTCGGTATGGCGAGGGGTTCCGGGCGGGCACGCTGGAAGGCCTGGACGCCGGTGCGCCCCGACGGTCCGGGGAACGCGCGCATGGCGCGGCGCGGGAGACGTCCCGAGTGGCGGGTCCGCAGCGCGTTCGAGGCGACGCGGATGGCGGCGCAGTGCCTTGTCGCGGCCTACGAGGGGCTGGTGCCGATCCCACGTCGCCTGGCCCGGCGTCCTCCGCGCCGTGTCTTGGGGGACGGCCGTGCGACGGACACCCCCCTGGCCGAGCCGAGGAGCGCTGAGCGTGGATAGGATCGCGGCGGCGCTGTATGCGCGGGTCTCGAGCGACGGACAGGCGCGCGGGAACACGGTGGCGAGCCAGCTTGCGGAGTTGCGGTCGAGAGCCGCGGAGGAGGGGGCCGTGATCACCCCGGAACACGGCTACGTGGACGAGGGCTACAGTGGTGCGACGCTTGCGCGTCCGGCGCTCGAGCGGCTGCGGGACGCGGCGGCGTTCGGCGAGTTCGACCGGCTCTACGTCCACGCGCCCGACCGGCTGGCGCGGCGCTATGCGTATCAGGTTCTGCTGGTGGAGGAACTCCGGCGGGCCGGCGTCGAGGTAGCGTTTCTCAACCGAGCGATCGGCGGCTCGGCCGAGGACGACCTGCTGTTGCAGGTTCAAGGGATGATCGCCGAGTACGAGCGCGCCCGCATCCTCGAACGCGGCCGGCGTGGGCGGCGTCATGCGGCCCTCTCCGGTGCGGTCAGCGCGATGTGCGGCATGCCCTACGGCTACCGCTACATCGGCCGGCACGCGGCCGGCGGCGTCGCCCGGATCGAGGTCGTGGAGGACGAGGCGCGCGTCGTGCGTCAGCTGTTCGGCTGGATCGGGGTCGAGCGGGTGAGCCTTCGCGAGGCGGGCCGGCGGCTGCAGGAGATGGGCTGCCCGACCCGCACGGGGCTCGGGCATTGGGATGCGACAACCATCGCCGGCATGCTGCGCAACCCGGCCTACAGGGGGGCTGCGATGTTCGGGCGCACACGCGCGGTGACGCCCACGGTGGAAAGGCTGCGCCCGATCCGCGGCCGGCCCTACCCGCCGCGGGTGGCATCGGGTTCCAGGCTGCGGGTGCCCGCGGAAGAGTGGATCCCGATCCCGGTGTCCGCCATCGCGGATGCGGAGGTGTTCGAGGCGGCCGGTGCCCAGCTCGAGGAGAACCGCCGACGCAAGCGTGACGGCCGACGCCGGCCCGGCTGGCTGCTGCAGGGCCTCGTGGTCGCTGCCACTGCGGTTATGCGTTCTACGGCAAAATGGCGCGCGGCACGGTAGGTGGGCGTCAGCCAGCTGACTACGGCTACTACCGCCGCACGGGGACAGATGCCCACAAGTTCGGTGGCCATGCCCCCTGCGATAACCGAGCCGTGCGGAGCGGCAAGCTCGAGGCAGCGGTGTGGCAGGAGGTGGTGGCGGTACTGGACGACCCTGGACGGGTCGCGGCCAGCACGAGCGGCGCGCCGCAGCGGCCCGGGACGGTGGACCGAGTGCCGACCTGGACGCCGTCGACGGCCAGATTGCCCGCCTGCAGCGTGGCATCGACCGGCTGATCGGCGGCTACGCCGAGGAGGTGATCAGCGCCGAGGAGTTCAGGCCGCGCCTCGCCGGGCTCCGGGGGCGGCTCGCGCGCCTGCACGCCCAAAGGAACACGGCCATCGCCGCGCACGAGGCCGAACGCAGCCTCCAACTCGTCATCGGACGGCTGGACGAGTTCGCGGGACGGGTCCGCGCCGGGCTCGACGAACTGGACTGGCATGGCCGACGCGAGATCATCCGCGCCCTCGTGCGCCGGATCGAGGTCAATCGCGACGGGG
>JBHTFH010000218.1:0-1872 GCA_042666135.1 Roseomonas sp. GCM10028921
GACTACCGCATCTCTGGGTTCGCACCTTCGATACCGTCGAGCAGCTCCGCCAGGCGCTCCTCGAATGCCGCCAGGCCTACAACTCAACCTGGCTCATCGAGCGACACGGCTTCAGAACACCTGATGCCGTCCGCCAGGATCAGCTTTCACCCGCGGCTCTCGCCGCATAGGGTCCAACACGGTGTCTCAGAAACTGCGGGCGGTACACCCGCTCCGTGAACACCTTGCCGCACCCGGTCGCCTGGAGGTCGCGCTCCTGTCCCTCTAGCCGGGCTTCCTGCTCTACCGTGGACGTCCGCGCATACCCGACGATCATGTCTCAGCCCCGATGTGTGAGCCCGGCGGGACTGTCCCGCACGAGTCTAAGACACTGAAAGGGAAACGTCTCAACCGGTCAAAACTCTTTGTATGAGACACGAAGGCCAACATTTGGAGACGTTCCAATGGGGCAGGGCCGTGTTGGACAGATCAGCGAAGGAGGCCGGGCGGGTAGTCCAGACCGCCGCCCGACTGCGGCACCGCGACTTGAGGGAGGATGGCGAGTGGCATCCCCGGCGAGGAGAGGTCAGCCGGTGCAGGACCACAGGACGGGCGAAGGGCGCCGCAGTCCCACCGGAACCCGTCAGGGCGTCCCACAATGCTCCCGCCGCGCTCGAAGCGGCACGCACAAAGCGTTCCCGCAAGGCAGGCCACGATGCCCTCCCGCGCTGCGTTGCAGATCGGCATGGGCGGTGCGCCGTGCGGGAAGGCATCCCCGGTTGCTCCCTGCGCTCCCGCCGCACCCGGGGCAAGGAGGAGGGAGAGGACAGCGGACAGGAGAGGGCGCATCCCTCTTGATAGGTCGGCTATGGCTGCGGAACTGCTAACTGGAACCGCTCCCCGCTTGCCATTGAAGAGCGGGATTGCTCCCTCGCAGGCGCAGCAAACAATCCCGTTACCTTGGTTTTAGCGGCTGGAACGCGGAGCCAAGGGCGGCATAGCCTGGCATTGCTGCGGTGGGGCTGCGACTAGAACCCGATCCCAAACCGGCCGGTCCCTGCCGCAGCGCCCCATTCAGCACCGTCCTTTGGACTACGCCACGAGGACGACCGCCCCGAGTTGCTTCGGGCTGTCCGGGCGCCACAAGGCAGGGATGGATGGCCCCTGACGGTCAGTATTCAGCCCTGGCTTCGCGCATCAGGCGACCACCCCCCACCGGGGCAAGTGCACCGCGACCGTTGCGGGGTAGGCTCTCACATATACGGCCCCAAAAACTTTTAGGGCGATCTTCAAGGACGCCTTGGGACCGACCCGCACTCCACCATAAGCGGCTGCCGTTCGGCCGACGCCTTGACGGTGCAGGGAGAAAAGGCGCCTGACGACTTGTCGAGCAGGAGAATACCGCTCTGATAGGGGAGGGCCGCATATCTATCCTGCGCCCCCGCCAGATAGACCGCGACAGCCGTCATCAGGCCCGCCACGAGGATGGCCTTTGGCACGTCGATCATGGAGCGGCCCCTGTGATAGAAGCGGTGCAGTAGGCGAAGGGGCCGGTAGCGCAGGAAGGAAGGGCCAGGAGAAAGAGGAGGTATCGCATGGCGACCCATCGTGGAGACGCCGGGTTACTTCTTCGTTCTTCCAGCGAAGCCCTCCGGTGCAGCCGACTGCACCATTGGGCTCGCCCTCAGTCCGCCCTCATGTCCGTCCGCTGGCGGGCGTGATGGTGAACTGGCGGCTGATCAGTTGCCCACATCGCCTGGCTGTTTGGTCGCGGGACATTGTTGATGGGGTGGATGCCCCCTGCTCTGCGGCATCGAGGTGCCATAGCGTGATTGGTGCTGGGGCCAAGTCACGGAGGAGAGGAGGCATCCATGGAAAGGATCACCACGATCG
>JBHTFH010000219.1:0-1872 GCA_042666135.1 Roseomonas sp. GCM10028921
ACCTCCTGGCCGGGCTTGGCCTCCACGGTCAGCCGCACCGAGTTCACGATGATGGCGGTCTGCACGATCCAGAGAAATTGCTCCTGCTTGGTCACGGGCCGTCATGTCTCCTACGGTGATGCAGCGTTTTGTGCGCTGCACATCGCGGCCTGGGAAATGACGCCTGAGCGAGAGCCAATCCAGGCAGCCTTGGCGAAGGTGCCGTTCCGGCCCCTCTGCCCGGCAGATCACATCGCCAAGCGAAACCAGAGCTCCTGGTGTTTGTTGTAGGAGCAGACGCGCGAGTGGGCCCGGAGGTGGGCCCGGCAATCTGGTCCTCCTGGGGTCGCTCCTCTTACGACCAGGCCCGCCGCTCTCTACGTGCAATGACGACCGGCATCTCTCCCGACATTGCTCCTGCAGACGAGGGCAGGACCCCGCGCGACCGGGGGACCACTCTCAGTGGCTCTGAATGAGAGCGATTATCGAGGCCAGCACAAGGACGACCGACAACGAGCCAATTGCGATCAGCAG
Organism: Roseomonas sp. GCM10028921; assembly: GCA_042666135.1. GTDB lineage: Bacteria > Pseudomonadota > Alphaproteobacteria > Acetobacterales > Acetobacteraceae > Roseomonas. The sequence continues at coordinate 514 of JBHTFH010000219.1, forward strand.
CAGGCGGTCAGCCTTCTGGCTATGCGACACCTCACTGCAGAGCTTGTTCTGCCTCCTGCAAGCGTCGCAGGTCAGAACCATCCCGTGCTCGAGGCGGCCCGAGAAGTCTCCAACAGCCGCCTCCAGACGCATCGCCTAAGGAGTCTCGAGACGGCCGCAGACGGCGCACTCCACCATGCCGGCCTGGGCCACCTCAGATGCTCTCCTCCAACGTGGCGACGTTGCCCGGCAGGTCCGGGAAGCTGCCGAGGAACCCGCCTTGGAGGAGGTCACGAGAAGTGCCCTTATCAGGAGTGGAGAAAGAAACTGGCCGGATCCCCCGCCCGTGACAGGCGGGCGAGGGCACTCGGATCGGAAGGCGCGTATTTCGGCGCGGGGGCAGCCTACGATGGCTTCCAGCGCGCCACAACCATAACGAGAGTTCACGCGTCAGTTACTCGTGTCGTCGTAAGGCTGGACGGCCCACCCGCAGCGCCCGGCGCCGAGGGATCGTGGCTGCTGCTCCAGCGTGGCACTGGGACGTGGTGCCGGTCGTGAGGGGCCCGGCGCTATGGATGTCGCACCGGGCCAAGCCACCTTGCCTGCAGGGAAGAAGGGAATTGCGAGAAGCGGCCTCCCTCCCAAGAGCCAGTGCACCACGAGCAGGTTAAGAGAACCTCAAAGAAGCGGGCCGGCGTCCCTGGAAGGCTGGCAGTCACTTGTACGAATTCGATCATCCCTATGGTGGCGAGGAAACAGGCGGCAATGCTGGCCCTGTATCGCAAGTTGTTGCAGCCGACGGGGCTCACGGCGCGACACTCCGCCCCATGCCCCGATTCTTCTTCGAAGCTGACACCGACGCCGACACCTACGTCGTGGACGAGGAGGGAATGGAGTTGGCGAGCCGCGACGCCGCGCGTGCCTATGCCGTCGCCTCGCTCCGCAACCTGGCGTGGGAAGACCTGGGGACAGGCGACTTCACCCGCTGCTCCGTGACCGTGCGGGACGACGCGGGGGATCCATTCTACCGCGCAACCCTCTCCCTGCGGTGCCGCAACCTCGATTAGGTGCGGCGGCTCAGCAAAGCCGAGATGGACTTTCGTGATTTCGATGTCGGTCTAAATTGTTCTACTGCGGAAAGGGGCCTGAACCGGAGCGGCGACCTGTTCCTCCCGGGCGAGTCCAGTCGTGAGGGTCCGAGTGACCTACTCCGGTTCCAGTGGGCACAGGTTACGGCCTACGCGGCCGCGGTGAATTGTTCCGTTTCGGTTGTGCAACTGCTACGGCGCTGCCGAGCGCGTCGGCGGGACACTTCGGGCCGTTAGGTCCGGTCGGCATACGGCGGCACCTCCACCAACGTCCCGATGAGACGCAGGAGAG
>JBHTFH010000220.1:0-1855 GCA_042666135.1 Roseomonas sp. GCM10028921
ACCGCCTATGCCCAAGAGGATGCCGCAGCAGCCCACGCCCAATGGCGCAACGTGGCCGACCAGCTCCGCCCCAAGGTCCCGAAGCTGGCCTCCCTGATGGATGCCGCCGAGGAGGACGTGCTGGCCTTCATGGACTTCCCCCGCGAACACAGGGCCAAGCTGCACAGCACGGATGAGATTGACAAGCTTTTCCGTCGTGATCTGCTATCCTCGCGTGGCACGGGTGACCGCGTGGCAAAGAGCCGGGCCCGAGGATGTGAGCCCGGCCGCGCAGCCTTCACCGTCGCTCCTCATTGGCGGCACCCGTGCGCCGCTTTCCCGGGCCGCGTGGTTGCCAGTGCCCGACGAATTGCTCGTAGGCCTGCTCAGCCTGCCGCGCGACCTCGATCTCCCGGTCACGCAGTTCCTTGACGTTGTAGGCATAGGCCGGACCGCGCTTGCTGCCCTTCCTCGCCGGCTGCCCTGCCTGCAGCTCCATCGCGCGGACCTTGTTGGCCACCAGCGCCGGTCGCGCCCACTGGTAGTCGGTGTCGCGGGTCAGCAGGCACCAGCAGAGCACGGCAAGCTTCCTGGCCACCGCCACGGCGGCGACCTGATGACCCCGCTTGGCCCGGATGCGCAGAAAGAACGCCCGCAGCGGCCCTGGTGCCTTGGACGCCGCCCAGGCCGCCTCCACCAGCAGGGCGCGGGCATGCGAGCGTCCGTGCTTGCTGATGCGGCCATGCTGGGCCAGTCCCAGGCCAGACTGCCGCACCCGTGGGTTCAGCCCCACATAGCTCACCAGCTTCTCGGAGCTGGGGAAACGGCGCACATCGCCGATCGCCGCCACGAGCCCGGCCGCCACGATCAGGTTGACGCCGGTGATGGTCAGCAGCCGCCTGACCGCGGGATCGTCGATCGCGGCCTGGGCGATGTCCCGGTCCAGCACCTCCAGATCCTCGCCCAGGCGGTCGAGCTCGCGCAGGTGCCGTTCGATGGCCGCGCGCTCGTCATCCGGCAGCACCTGCTGGCCGAGCCAGGTCCGGCCCAGCCGGCCGAACAGATCGGCATGCGGACAGGGCGGCACCAGATGCGCCTGCAGGATGGCGTGCACCTCGTTCTTGACCCGGGTCCGGTGTCGCACGACCTGGTTGCGCCGCGCCACCAGCCGGCGGCGCCGCTCGGTGGTGGCATCGGGCACCCAGACCTCGGGCAGAAAGCCCGCCGCGCGGAGCGAGGCCAGCACGCCGGCGTCGATCTTGTCGGTCTTGACCTGAGCGTGCGCGATCGCCTTGACCTGCAGCGGGTTGGCCACGACCACCCGGGCCACGTAGGGGCTGAGCACCCGCACCACTGCCATGGCGTTGCCGGTCGCCTCCACCACGACCTCATCCTCCCGGCTCAGGGTCCGCCCGAACCCCTCCAGCCCGGAGCGAGTCATGTCCACCCGTCCCGCTGGTCTGAGGCGTCCGGCCTCCCAGAACACCACCTCCGCGAAGGTGCGGTGGATGTCCATGCCGATCACACGTCCCATCTCCTGCTCCTCTCCAGTGGTTCGACGGGAGCAGTGGGCAACACGACAACTACGGATCCGCGCTCTCGGCGCAACCGGGTCGGTCGCAGGGGCGGCCAGCTACTAACGCGAGCTCTCGGCTCATCCTATACATCGGCCTGCCCACTACGTGCTCCCGGTGCCCCTCGTCCCGGATGGTCTCACCATACGCCAGGACTGAAGCTGTCCCAGCGGGATAAGCAGGCACCGCCATCCTCATACCGGTTACAAACCCCATCGAGCGCCTGAATGGCGAGATCAAGCGCCGCACCGACGTGGTCGGCATCTTTCCCAATGAAGCCGCCGTCGTCAGGCTCGTCGGCG
>JBHTFH010000221.1:0-1803 GCA_042666135.1 Roseomonas sp. GCM10028921
TATGATGTGGCGGCCGAGGTGCCGACCACGAAGGGAAGCATGACCCCGGCGGTAGGATGCACCACGACGCTTGACGGGCTGAGGCCCAATAGGGAAGGGAAGCGCGTTCTTCCGGCTGAGGACCACGGGGCGGATGGCGCGCTCGACGGCGTTGGTGTCGAGCTCGATGCGGCCGTCCTCGAGGAACCGCTCGAGACCGTCCCGGTGGTTCAGGGCGTAGCGGATCGCCTCCGCCGTCGGGCTGCTTCCGGGCAGGCGCGTGAGCGCATTCCTCAGCCAACTGAACAGGTCCTCGACGGGAGGACGGCTCCTGGCCTGGCGGGCGGCCTGCCGGACCTCCGGGGGCCTGCCCCTGATCTCCGCCTCGACGGCGTAGAGGGCGGCGATGCGCCGCAGGGCTTCGGCCCGGCCGCGATCGGTGCCGTCTTGCCCTTCGCGAGCGTGATGAACTCGCGACGGACATGGCTCCAGCAGAACGCGAGCGTCATGCCCCGCTCAGCAGCGATCGTCTTGTAGACCCCGTAGCCGTCGCACTGGACGATGCCGCCATAATTCCGGAGCAGCGCACGGGCGTGCTCGGCTCCACGGCCCGGGGCGTAGTGGAACACCACGGCAGGCGGGTCCGTCCCACCCCAGGGCCGGTCGTCGCGCGCGAGTGCCCAGGCGTAGCCCTTCTTCGTCTGGCCGCGCCCGGGGTCGAGCACCGGCATCGTGGTTTCGTCGGCGAACAGCTTCGGTGAGGTGAGGAGGATCTCGTGCATCCGGCGCACGACGGGCAGCACCTCGTGGGCCGCCGTGCCGGTCCAATCCGCCAGCACCTCGCGGCCGATCTCGATCCCCTGCCGCAGCAGGATCTGGGACTGGCGGTAGAGTGGGAGGTGGTCAGCGTAGCGCGACACCAGGACATGGGCGACGGTGGCCTCCGTCGGCACCCCGCCCTCGACCAGGCGGGGTGGCGCGGGCGCCTGTAGGACGGTGCCGGGGCAGGCTCGGCAGGCGAGCTTTGGGCGGCGCGTGACGAGAACCTGGAACCTCGCCGGGATCACGTCCAACCGTTCCGACGTGTCGGTCCCGATCTCGACGAGCGCGCCCTTGCAGCAGGGGCAGGTCGTCGTCTCCGGCGCGAGCACCACCTCGACGCGGGGCAGGTGCGCGGGCAACCGCCCGCGCCCGGCACGGCGGCGCCGGACCGTCCCCTCCCGCTGCTCCGGGGAGGTCTTGTCCGCTTCGGCCGCGGCCTCGGCGATGGAGGCCTCGACCTCCTCGAACGCGAGTTGGAGCTGATCTTCGGGCAAACGCTCGGACCGCTTGCCGAACTGCATCCGCCGGAGCTTCTCCAGCAGATGGCGCAGCCGTTCGTTCCGCTCCGCCAGCGCGTCGCGCTCGGCCGCGATGCCGTCCCGCTCCGCCTCCAGCGCATCGCACCGGGACAACGCCGCAGAGAGCAGCGCCCGCAGGGCCGCGGGGTCGTCCGGGAAGTCCGCCGTCTCGGTGTCGGCCGCGCGCATCGCACGCCGAGCCTAGGCAGCCGCGGTCGGCCTGGGAACCCGTTTCGGCATCTGCATGCGCGACCAATCGAAGCCGTCGAACAGCGCCGCGAACTCGACCGGGCTGAGCCGCATCACCCCATCGACGATCGGCGGCCAGCGAAACACGTTGCCCTCGAGCCCCTTCCAGACCAGCACCAAGCCGGACGCGTCCCACAGGAGGATCTTGATCCGGTCCGCACGGCGCGACCGGAACACCAGGACCACCCCCGAGAACGGGTCCTGCCCGAGCATCTCAGCCGCCAGTGCCGCCAGG
>JBHTFH010000222.1:0-1755 GCA_042666135.1 Roseomonas sp. GCM10028921
CATGGCTATGGTCGTGCTGCTGTTGCTGAGCCTGGGCGAGTGCGGGGCCGAGTGCGAGACCGAGGGCGAGCGCCCAGCGGCCGAAGGCCAAGTTTGAAGGCATGTTTTCCTCCCTGCCGGGAGCCACTTGAACCGGGGTCCCTGGCGCTCGAAGACTACGTTACTGGTGTGGGCTGCGGAAGGACCGAATGCAGCCTTCTATGCGCCGGCGAGACCGCCTCGGCCGCCGGAACCGCACGCGGTGGTTGGTTCAACGTCCCTGGTGCGCTCTGAACCGCCACGTATGCCGATCTGGGCCTCCTCGCATCAGGGGGCAGGTAGGCGGGTTCTGCCAGTCCTCGCGCCAGGGATGCCCAGAATGGGCATTGGCAAGTTGTTCGACGAGAAGACACGTTCGGTCGCGTGACGGAAAGGGCGGCAGGTTCATGATGCCGTTTGGACGCAGGTTTCCTGCCGCCAGATCCGAAATGCCTTGGTCCGGGCGCGCCGGTACTCGCCGGCCGTGATCAGGTGCCGGCGAGGACGGAAATGGCCGTAGACCATGCTGTGCGCTGAGAGGAACCGCTGTGCCTGTTCGGCCGACTTGAAGCGCTGCATCTGCCGCTCTCGACGGCGGGTAGGCCGGTGCGAGTTCTCCGCCCGGTTGTCCAGGCAGCGGCTGCTCCGATGCCGGACCTCGGAAGGAGTTCCCGCTGCGCCACGCCGTGGCTCTTCAGCCCATCCGTAACCAGTCGGCGCGGCTTGTACTTGAGGCCCGCGAGCAGTCGCTTGAAGAAGCGCTTGGCTGCACTCCCGTTCCGCCAATCTTGGACGAGGGTGTCAAGCACAACTCCGTGCTGGTCCACTGCGGTGTTGTCAGGTTGGCGACGTAGGAGAAGGAGCACCCGAGCTGGCGCAGCCCTCACACGGTTGGTGCAGTTCCGGTCACATCGCGCCGGGCGCTGGACACCGCGTTGCAAACTTCACGGTGTTGGTCGGCAGTCAGGCGGTGACGACGCAGTTGAGAGTGGTTATGGATCCGGCTGTGGGTGGAGAGGAACCGCTGGGCGTGGCGCGGTGACTTGAACCGCTGCATCTGCCGCTCACGTCGTCGTGTCGGCTGGTGTGACACCTCGGCCCGGTTGTTGAGATAGCGGCTCTGCCGATGCTCCACGCTCGGCAGGATCTCGCGCTTCGCCACAGCATAGCTGCGCAGCTTGTCGGTTACGATCACGCGGGCCACGTACTGCAGCCCCTTCAGCAGCTTGCGGAAGAACCGTTTGGCTGCCGTGGCACTGCGTCGGCTCTGGACCAGGATGTCGAGCACGTGATCCTCCTGGTCCACCGCGCGCCAGAGATAATACAACTTGCCGCGGATGCGGATAAACACTTCGTCCATGTACCATTTGTCGCCCGGCCTTGGCCGACGTCGCTTCAACTCGTTCGCGAACAGCCGGCCGAAGCGGAGGGCCCACTCGCGGATGGTTTCATAGCTGACCACCACCCCGCGTGCGGCCAGGATCAGCTCGACGTCACGCAGGCTGAGGCTGAAGCAGTGGTACAACCACACCGCATGCTGGATGACCTCGGCTGGGTAGCGGAAGCCCCGGTAAGGGCTGGGGAGCGTCATGCAGCCGAGACTGCCACCGCCTCGCCGGTCCCGCCAACCTGACAAGGCCGTCGCGCGGGTTGTGCGTCCGGCCGTGCAGGGCGTTCTCGGAGAAGATGCGCATGGAGAAGGCCGGCGTGTTCGTCCGCCCGATGATCACCGCCCCA
>JBHTFH010000223.1:0-1714 GCA_042666135.1 Roseomonas sp. GCM10028921
GATCCGTGTCGTCTGCCTCGAGAGCAGGATTACGCCGCCTCGCTTGATTGAGGGCGTAACCCTCGTCGCTGGAGCCAACCAGCGCCCCAGTCGTTCAGCTGCATCAGGATGGGCGCAATGGACCGCCCCTCCTCGGTCAAGGCGTACTCCACCTTCGGCGGCGCGACCGCATAGACGGTTCGCGTGATGAAGCAGTCGTCCTCGAGTTGACGCAGCTGCTTCGTCAGCAGTCGCGGCGTGCAGCCGGGAAGGTGGCGGTGCAGCTCGTTGAACCGCATCGTGCCGTTCACGGTCAGGTAGTAGAGGATCACGCCCTTCCAGCGACCATTGATGAGGTTAAGGGTGGCAACGATCGCGCAAGGGGGGGCTTCGTCGTAGCTTCGTCGCTTCGGCATGAGCCTCCATACTACCCTCAAGGATAGTATGAGCGGTTTTTTGTAGTATCCCCTCCGCGAGCGCATGTTCCTAGGTAAGCGGGACCGCCCGGGATGACCCGGACGGCAGCCCACGACAGCTTCATGACAGGAACAGATATGACCAGAGTGGTCCGGATCCACGAGTACGGCGACGCCAGTGTCCTGAGGATCGAGGACATCGAGGTTCCGCCCCCTGCCGCCGACGAAGTCCAGATCGCCGTCCGCAGCATCGGGCTGAACCGCGCCGAGGTGATGTTCCGCAATCATGCCTACCTACAGGAAGCCGTGTTCCCAAGCCGCCTCGGCTACGAGGCGTCCGGCGTGGTCCAGGCCGTCGGCGCCGCCGTGACCGGCTTCCAGCCGGGTGATGCGGTCAGCCTGATCCCGCCAGAAGACATCGCGCGCTGGGGCACCTACGGCGAGGTGGCCAATGTTCCGGCTCGCAGCCTGGTCAAGCACCCGCAGAACCTCAGCTTCGAGGAGGCTGCCGCCTCCTGGATGCAGTACGTCACGGCCTGGGGCGCCCTGGTCGAGCAGGCCAAGTTGCAGAGCGGAGACTTCGTCATCGTCACCGCGGCGTCCAGCAGCGTGGGCCTGGCGGCCTTCCAGATTGCTCGCATGGTGGGCGCCACGATCATCGCGACCACACGGACCAGCGCCAAGAAGCAGGCGCTGCTGGAGGCGGGCGCCCACCACGTGGTCGCCACCCAGGAAGAGGATCTCGTGGCCCGCGTCATGGAGATCACCGGCGGCAAGGGTGCCCGGGTCGTGTTCGATCCGGTCGGCGGCCCGTCCTTCGAGCCGCTGACCCAGAGCATGGCGCGCGGCGGCATCCTGCTGGAGTACGGCGCGCTCAGCACCGAGCCGACGCCATTCCCGCTGTTCACGGTGCTGGGCAAGTCGCTCACCCTGAAGGGCTACCTGTACAACGAGATCATCTCCGACGACGTGCTCCTCCAGCGTGCCAAGGACTTCATCAGCGAGGGCCTGCGCTCGGGCCAGCTGAAGCCGGTCGTGTCCAAGGTCTTCAAGCTGGACGACGTCCAGGAGGCGCACCGCTACCTGGAATCGAACGAACAGATCGGCAAGATCGTCGTCACCGTGTGAGCCCCCTGGCGCCTGCCAGAGGAAACGGCCTGGGTGGCGAGCCATCCAGGCTGGTCAGGCAGCGTGCCCAGTCCAACCGGAGCGAAGGCTGTCTCTGCAGGCGCCTTGGGATGGAGACAGCCTGATTCAGGCTGTCCTTGCGTCCGCTATCGCCAGCCTCCTTCCCGGAAGCAGTCTGGCCGCTCTCGGCC
>JBHTFH010000224.1:0-1628 GCA_042666135.1 Roseomonas sp. GCM10028921
GAGGACGCGCTCGCCGTGCTTTCGGCCATGGGCGTCGAGGTCGCCGAGGATCATGGGGCCGAGGCGGAAGACGGCGACACGCCCGAGGGGGCACCGGCAGCGGCCGAGGAGGACGGGGAGACCGCCGGGAACGTCAAGGACGACGCCGGTCGCAACGTGGACCCGGTCCGGATGTACCTGCGGGACATGGGCACGGTCATGCTGCTGAGCCGCGAGGGCGAGATCGCCATCGCCAAGCGCATCGAGGCCGGGCGCAACATGATGATCGAGGGGCTGTGCGAAGCGCCGCTGGTGCTGGACGCCATCCTCGACTGGTACCGGGCGGTCCGGGACGGGGGCATGCTGTTGAGGGACGTGCTCGACCTCGAGGCGACCGCGGGCGCGGGAGAGGGCCCTGCGGACGATGCTTCCGAGCAGGAAGACGAGGAGACGGGCGAGGCGGCCGAGGGTGGCGGGATGGTCTCGCCGTCGGTTCTCGAGCAGCAGCTCAAGCCCGAGGCGATGGCGGCCTTCGAGGCCATCGATGCGGCCTGGAAGGCGATGCGGGGGCTTCAGGCGCGGCGCATGGCGGCCTATGCGGACGGCGAGGGGCTGGGGGCGGCCGACGAGGCGGAGTTCGCGCAACGACGGCGAGAGTTGGTCTCCCTGGTCGGGCGGGTTCATCTGCACGCAAACCGCATCTCGGAGCTCGTCGAGCGTCTGCGCGAGATGAACAAGCGGATCACCGGCGCCGAGGGGCGGCTGCTCCGGATCGCCGAGCAGGCCGGCGTGAAGCGTGCCGACTTCCTGGCGGTCTACAACTCCGCCGTCACCTCGCCGGACTGGGTGGCCAGCCTTGCCTCGCGTAAGGGCAAGGGGTGGATGGCCCTTGCCACGCGCTATGCCTCGGACGCGGACGAGGCGCGGGTGGCCATCCTCGCCATCGCAGACCAGGCCGGACTGCCCATCTCGGAGTTCCGCCGCGTGCAGGCCGTCGTCGCCAAGGGCGAGCGAGACATGAACCGGGCGAAGAAGGAGATGATCGAGGCCAACCTTCGCCTGGTGATCTCCATTGCCAAGAAGTACACGAACCGCGGCCTGCAGTTCCTGGACCTGATCCAGGAGGGCAACATCGGCCTGATGAAGGCGGTCGATAAGTTCGAGTACCGCCGCGGCTTCAAGTTCTCGACCTACGCCACCTGGTGGATCCGCCAGTCCGTCACCCGCGCCATCGCCGACCAGGCCCGGACCATCCGGGTGCCGGTCCATATGACGGAGACGGTGAACAAGCTGAACCGGACGTCACGGCAGATGATGCACGAGCTGGGACGCGAGCCGACCCCCGCCGAACTGGCCGAGAAGATGGGCATGCCCCTCGACCGGGTGGTCAAGGCGCAGAAGATCGCACGCGAGCCGATCAGCCTCGAGACGCCGGTAGGCGACGAGGAGGACAGCCACCTCGGCGACTTCATCCGCGACGAGAACGCCGTCATGCCGCTCGACGTGGCTGTGCAGGCCGGTCTGCGTGACGCTGCGGCCAAGGCGCTCTCCGGCCTGACGCCGCGGGAGGAACGTGTGCTGCGGATGCGGTTTGGCATCGGCATGAACTCCGACCACACGCTCGAGGAGGTCGGCCAGCAGTTCAACGT
>JBHTFH010000225.1:0-1584 GCA_042666135.1 Roseomonas sp. GCM10028921
CCTGCGCTACGACCGCTGCGCCTTCATCACCCAGTCCCTGCTCCAGACCGCATCCATCTTCCTGGTTGCAGGACAGCTGGCTCAGGAATTCTGAAAATCGCCTCTAAGCCATCCACTCCCTGAGCTTCGACCATCTGCTGCGCGTGTTCCTGTTCTTTACCGCGATGGCGAGCGCGCGCCGCTGGCCGACGAGCACGACGAGGCGCTTGCCCCGGGTCACGCCGGTGTAGAGCAGGTTCCTGGCCAGCATGGCGTAGTGCTGGGTGGTGAGGGGGATGACCACGGCCGGGTACTCCGACCCCTGGGCCTTGTGGATCGTGGTGGCGTAGGCCAGCACCAGCTCGTCCAGCTCGCCGAAGCCGTAGGCGACCTCGCGTCCCTCGAAGCGGACCGTGAGCTCGCCCTCCTCCATGTCGATGCCCGAGATCACGCCGAGGTCGCCGTTGTAGACCTCGCGGTCGTAGTCGTTGGTCACCTGCATGACCTTGTCGCCGGGGCAGAAGGTCCAGCCGAAACGCTCGACCCGCAGATCGCCCGGCGGGTTCAGCGCCGCCTGCAGCTCGACGTTGAGCGAGCGCGCGCCGAGGCCGCCCCGGTTCATGGGACAGAGCACCTGGACGTCGCGCACGGGATCCAGTCCGAACCGGGCGGGGATGCGCTCGCGCACCACGGTCATGAGCTTGCGCACGCCCTCCTCGGGGTCGCTTGCCTCGACGAAGTAGAAGTCCGAGCCCTCGCCCTGGCGGAGCTCGGGCATCTGCCCGGCGTTGATCCGGTGCGCGTTGACGATGACCCTGCTCTGGGCGGCCTGGCGAAACACCTCGGTCAGCCGCACCACCGGGAGTGCGCCCGAGCCGATGATGTCGGCCAGCACCTGCCCCGGCCCGACCGAGGGCAGCTGGTCCACGTCGCCGACCAGCAGCAGCGCGGCCTCGTCGGGAAGTGCCTTGAGGAGGGCGCGCATGAGGGGGACATCCACCATCGAGGTCTCGTCCACCACCAGCAGCTGACACTCCAGCGGGCGCTCCTCCGAGCGCTTGAACCCGCCCGTCTTGGGATCGGTCTCGAGCAGCCGGTGGACCGTCCGGGCCTCCAGCCCCGTGCTGTCCGACAGGCGCTTGGCCGCGCGGCCCGTGGGGGCACAGAGCGCCACCTCCACGCCCTTGGCCCCGAGCACCTTCAGGACCGAGTTCACCAGCGTCGTCTTGCCCACCCCCGGGCCGCCGGTGATGACCAGCACCTTGGAGCGGAGCGCGAGCGAGAGGGCCTCCCGCTGGCTGGGTGCGAGCGAGAGGCCCGTCTTGCTCTCCACCCAGGGGACGGCCCGCCCGGCATCGATCCCGGGCCAGGGCGGCTGCCCCTGGCTCAGGGCCCGCAGCCGCTCGGCTATGGCTTGCTCGGCCCGGTACAGGCCTGCGAGGAAGACGCAGCGCTCCCCCTCCAGCGTGTCGGCGACCACCTCGCCCTCGGCGAGTTCCAGTTCCAGTGCCGTCTCGATCAGGGCGGGCGGCACCTCGATCAGGGCGGCCGTCCGGGCGGTCAGCTCACCCAAAGGCAGGCCGCAGTGCCCCTCCCCCGTCGCCT
>JBHTFH010000226.1:0-1583 GCA_042666135.1 Roseomonas sp. GCM10028921
CCTCACGTTCTCCCGTAGGTATCCTCGAAGCGGACGATGTCGTCCTCGCCGAGGTATGCGCCGGACTGGACCTCGATGAGGGTGAGGGGGATCATGCCTGGGTTCTCAAGTCGGTGGACCGAGCCGAGCGGCAGGTAGACGCTCTCGTTCTCGCGCAGCAGGATGCGCTCGGCGTCGCGCTCGACGATGGCGGTGCCGTTGACCACCACCCAGTGCTCGGCGCGGTGGTAGTGCTTCTGGAGCGAGAGCTTCTCGCCCGGGCGGACGAGGATCTTCTTGACCTGGAAGCGGTCTCCCCGGATCAGCCCCTCGTAGTGGCCCCAGGGGCGGTACATGCGCCGGTGCGCCCCGGCCTCGGGGCGGCGCGCGGCCTTGAGCTGGTCCACCAGCTTCTTGACGTCCTGGGCCCGGTCGCGGGCGAGCGCGAGCACCGCGTCCTCGGTGGCCACCACCACCACGTCCTCCAGCCCGACCACCGCGGTCAGGATGCCCTCCGAGCGCACGAGGCAGTTCCTGGCATCCAGCAGCTCGACCGGGCCGTGGGTGGCGTTGCCCGCCCCGTCCTTGGGGCTGACCTGCCACAGCGCGTCCCAGGAGCCGACATCGGACCAGCCGAGATCGGCCGGCACCACGGCGGCGCGCTCGGTCCTCTCCATCACGGCGTAGTCGACCGAGATCGAGGGGGCGCCGGCGAAGGCCGCCCCGAGGCGGACGAAGTCGAGGTCGCGCGCCGCCGCCCCGGTCGCCTCGCGCACGCTCGCGAGCAGCTCGGGCGCGAAGCGCTCGAGCTCGGCGATCAGCGTCGAGGCGCGGGCGATGAACATGCCCGCGTTCCAGAGGTGCCGCCCCCCGGCCAGGAAGGCCGCGGCGCGCGCCGCATCGGGCTTCTCGACGAAGGAGGCGATCGCGGACACCCCGTCCGCCCCCTCCAGCGCCGCGCCGAGCTCGATGTAGCCGAACCCCGTCTCGGGATGGGTCGGGCGCATCCCGAGCACGACGATGCGCCCGGCCCGCGCGGCCACCGCCGCCCGCTCCAGCGCCGCGTGCAGCGCGGGGACGTCCCCGATCGCCGCGTCCGCCGCCTTGATCCACAGCAGCGCCTCGGGATCCTCCTCGGCCACCAGCAGGGCGGCGGCCGCGATCGCCGGCGCCGAGTTGCGCGCCACCGGCTCGAGCACGATCCGTGCCCCCTCGATGCCCGCCTCCCTCAACTGCTCGGCGACCAGAAAGCGCTGCGCCTCGGCGCAGACCACCACGGGCGGCGCAAAGCCCGCGCCGCGCGCCCGCCCCACCGTCTCCTGCAGCATCGTCGCCTCGCCCAGCAGCGGCCAGAACTGCTTGGGAAAGCCCTCCCGCGAGAGCGGCCAGAGCCGCGTGCCCACCCCGCCCGAGAGAACCACGGGCACAACCTTATCCTGCGGCAACGGGCAGCCCTCTCCAGAAACAAACACCCCCCAGAAGGGGAGAGGCACGACACCCCCTCACAGAGAGGCCGAACCCAACACGCCGGACGTAACGGACCCACCCGCAAAAAGAAAGCCGCCCCAAAAGGGCGGCTTTCCAGACATCGGCATGCGGTGCCG
>JBHTFH010000227.1:0-1566 GCA_042666135.1 Roseomonas sp. GCM10028921
GGCCATGACGAACCTCCACCGTTCGCCATCTTGAATCACAATCCGGCCCCGCGAGGGAATCCCCTACGAGAGTCACGGTCTCAGAGACTTGGTATAATAGAGGAGGGGTGGATGGGTGAGCGATGCTGGAAGAAGACCTCACCGGTGAAGTGCTGAAAGTACGGGTTCTCCACCCAGCGGGCCAGCACCGCCTCATCAGAGAGCCCGTAGGCGTGCTGCAGATACATCAGCCCGGCGACGAGGCACGGATGGATGGCCGGCCGCCCCTCGCCCGCGGGGAAGAAGCCGGCCCATTCCCGCTCGAACCAGCCCCAGTCGATCAGCGCCGCCAGCCGGACCAGTTCATGGGCGCGGGCGCAGCAGGTCGTCCTGCTCAGCCGGGCGGGAACGGTGCGTCATGGCTGGCAGAAGCGCAGGATTACCGCATGGTTCCAACTGAACCCTGCAATTCCAGAGCGCCCAGTCCAACAACTCTCCCAAGCAGATCAGAGCCCTGCTGGTTGTTCAGACCCGACTACCCCAGCTCGGGTCCGCGCGGGCCAGTCTTCAGTCCGCCCGCTCCTCGCTCGGCAAAGTGCTTGCAAATGACGAACACCCCGGTCGGGCTCAGGCCGACCTGAGCGGCGATCGCATCATGGGTCATCCCGGCCTGACGCAGGCCGGTCACCGGCGGCCGACGTTCCTCTTGCGCCGCCGCCGGTAGCTTGAGCATGTCCACATGCTTTGTGACCACGATTTGGGGTAAACCTACTCGCCCCCAAGATCGCCCAAGCCGAATCAATAACTCAGACCATCAGAAGGCATGGCGACTGAAGACTTCGCGAAGAATGGTCATAAAGACGATCTTGAGGTCGAAGCGTACGGACCAGTTCTCGATGTAGAAAAGGTCGCAGGCGACGCGCTGCTCGATTTCTCGGATCGTTCTGGTTTCGCCACGCCAGCCATTGACTTGCGCCCAGCCAGTGATACCGGGCTTCACGCGATGCCGATGGGCATATTGCTGCACAACCTCCGCGAAGAGCTTGTCTGCGGCCTTGGTGTTGGGTGCGTGCGGGCGAGGACCGACCAGGGACATGGTGCCGTTTAACACATTCAGTAGCTGCGGCATTTCGTCTATGCTTAGCTTACGGATGATCCGGCCGACGCGCGTGATCCGCTCATCATTCGCCGTGGTTGTTGAGTTTCGCTGAGAACTGACCCGGCGTTTTCATCGAGAACTGACCCGTGCAGGGATGTGTCCCGCAGGCTTTGGTCACGGGTCAAGCGGGTGTTTTGGCTTTCCTGTTCCTGGGCTCGGCCGAGCTGCTCTTGAACCGGAAACTGTCGTTGCCGGTTTCCAGGATGTGGCAGTGGTGTGTGAGCCGGTCGAGCAGGGCCGTCGTCATCTTGGCGTCTCCTCCGAACACGCCACCCCACTCGCTGAAGCTCAGGTTGGTGGTGATGACCACGCTGGTGCGCTCGTAGAGCTTGCTAGATTGCCATTCATAGTGATGACCCTCCTGACTGCGACGTCAAACGGCGGGGCAAGCTGAGGGCTGCAGTCGCCACTCCCAGCACTGTCCCTGT
>JBHTFH010000228.1:0-1538 GCA_042666135.1 Roseomonas sp. GCM10028921
CCATGGTTGTTGCGAGCCGGAGATACCTCAACCATCAGTGCAAAAACCTCGAAGTCACGCTCACGAAGAATCGAGAGTGCTCGTGTGAGCGAGCAAGTGGTCCTGGACTATCGCAGGAAAACTCCATGCCCCTTGAGGTCAGGGTCGTCACTTCCGCCCGAAGAGGCGCCGCCAGATGGATGAGGGTGCCGCTTCCTGGGCATGGCGGGAGGCTAACGCAGCGGCTTGCGCCTCGTCCATTCGCGCCAGCTGAATGCGGTCCAGGCGGCTGGTCGCAACCGTCGCGCGTCGCTCCGCCTCTTCAGCCCGCCGTCGTGCATCCTCGGCTCGCAACTCGGCTTCCTCCGCCCGCCGGATTGCGGCTTCTCGCTCATCTTCAGAGGCCGCGGCTCTGCTTTCCGCATCGTGCTGGCCTGCCTCGGCGCCCTTAACCACTGCCTGAAGGCCGACTGCAGCACGAGCGGCCTGTTCCAACAGTTGCCGCATCTCAGCCAGGTCCGCCTGTGCGGCATCCCGTTCCCGCTCTAACTGCACGGCTCGCTCTAGCTCAGTCTGACCCTGTATATGCAGGGCTGCAGCTTCTCCTTCAGCCCGTACCGCACGCACGAGCATTTTAGCGAACTCATTCGCCTGCTGGTTAGCAAGGGTCCGTGCTTGAGCAAGTTCAGTCTCAGCCCTGTTCGCCCGCTGCCGTTCCCGGTTTAGCGCACTACGAAGCTTCGCCGTCTCGCCCCGCAAGACCTTGTATGCTTGGCTCTCGGCTACTTGCCGACTCAGCCGTCCAGTCTCGGCCTCCTGGATCTCGGAAGGGGTCAGCCAAACTCGCCACCGGCCGTCCTCATTACTGCGAGTTGCCGGCACCTTTCGGAGGACGACGCGCTTCCGCAGCGCATTCACGGAGACACCGATCAGCTCGGCAGCTTCAGCCAGGGGGTACGGTTTCGCCTCGTTGTCCATGGAAGTCCGCTTAGTCGTCTGCTGAGCAGCTAGCGAACAGAAGCGAGTGAGTCCACTTGGGCAGGACTTTGTTGCACATATTTTGTTCATAGTTCGGCATGAGCAAGACACCGGCACAGGGACGGACGCTGAAGACGCGCTACCGGACGCGGAACTGGTGGGATTACGACCAGGGCCTGATTTCGCGCGGATTTCGCGCGGGGATCTGACGGTGTGGATCTCACCTGATCTGGCTTGGCACGTCGCCGAGGGAACCGGGCGACGGGGGCGGCCGCAGGTCTACACGGATGCGGCGATCCAGGCGGTGCTGCTGCTGAAGGTGCTATATCAGCTGCCGTTGAGGGCGGCCCAAGGCGTGGCAGAGAGCCTAGGAGGACAGCCCGGATCGCCTCGACCAACTCGGGATCCGGCGTAAGCGCGGCGTAGGGGCCCTTCTTGCGCGCTGCCGTTGACCTCGCGAGGTAGGCCGTCGCGGAGGTATTGCGATGGCGCGATGGGTGGCGAGTACGAGAGCCAGCACTGGTGCTAGCACTGGGGCGATGGAGCGGGTGGAGATCGTCACCCGCGGGGCGCGGCGGGAT
>JBHTFH010000229.1:0-1507 GCA_042666135.1 Roseomonas sp. GCM10028921
CCACGCACAGAACCTATGAGCCGGGCTGAGGGGCCGGGCAGACTGGCGCAGCCGAAAACTTCCGTCGGAAGGAGCTGTGCGATGAGGACTGCGCTGACATCGACGCCCGATCTGCGGGTCACCCTGGTCGTGGCGGTTGAGGTGTCCAAGACTGCCTGGGTCATTGCTGCCCGTGTTCCGGGCCGGGAAGGTGTCAAGACCAAGCAGCGGATCGAGCCTCGAGGAGAGGCGCTTTGCGAGACCATCGAGCGCCTGAGGCAGCGGGCGGCCGGCAAGGGCGCCAGCGTGGCTCGGACTGTCGTCGTCTATGAGGCCGGTTATTCAGGGTTCTGGCTTGCGCGCCTTCTCCAGCGCCAGGGGATGGAGGTCCACGTCATCCAACCGGTCAGCGTTCCGGTCGACCGGCGGGCTCGCAGGGCCAAGACAGATGCGATCGACGTCGATCTGCTGCTGCGAACCTGCCTGGCCTTTCTGCGCGGGGAGCCACGCGTCTGCTCCATGGTGCCCATTCCCGAGGAGGCCGACGAGGACGCGCGCCATCCTGGACGCGAGCGTGAGGAACTGGTCGCGGAACGGATCGCCTTGACCAATCGGATCGGTGCCATTCTCACGACGCTCGGCAGCGGGGACTACGATCCGCTCCGGCGCGACCGCCGCGAGCGCCTTGACGGGCTGCAAACCGCACCCGGCGCGCCGCTGCCGGCCAATGCCAAGGCCCGAATCCTGCGCATGCTCGACAGGCTCGAACTGGTGCTGGCGCAAATCAAGGCTGTCGAAGCGCAGCGCGACGCCTCACTGGCGTGTCCTGACCAGCCTGACACGGCCACAACGCTGATCCAGCGGCTCGCCGGCCTGCGCGGCGTCGGTGTGCAGACAGCAACCACGCTGGTTCGGGAGGGCTTCGTTCGGACATTCCGATCAGCCAAGGCGCCTGGCGCCTATGCCGGCCTCGTCGGAACGCCCTTCGCCAGTGGCGCGGCCGAACGCGAGCAGGGCATCGACAAGTCCGGCAACCGGCGCCTGAGGACGGCTGTCGTCGAACTGGCGTGGCTCTGGCTCAGGTATCAGCCTGGTAGCGCTCTTGCCGAATGGTTCAGGCAGCGGCTCGGGCAGGCGGGCGGGCGCATGCGCAAGGTGCTCGTGGTCGCGCTCGCCCGGAAGCTGCTCATCGCGCTGTGGAGGTTCGCCACCCAAGGGCTTGTCCCGGAGGGCGCCATCGCCAGAGCCGCCTGACAGGCCTACAGGGTCCACCGGGGCCGGCTCTGCCGACTGGCCCCAGGGGATCGAGGTGATGGTCGCCGAATGAGACCACGGGCGCCTCGCGCTCCGCCGCACAGAGTGGCGCCATCCCTCGGAGCTTCGCTGGTCCGGATGCAGGACCGTGGTGGGGACGCCGTCCCGCCGGATGCGAGGTTGGCGGGCCAGGCTCGCCCGATAGGAAGCTCCGCCTCGATCACGACTAAGCCAGGGCCGCCGCCTCAGGATACAACTCCAGCATTGACACGGA
>JBHTFH010000230.1:0-1483 GCA_042666135.1 Roseomonas sp. GCM10028921
CGGTGATTACCTGAACCCGATCATCGTCGCACGTCTCCGTCACGTGCACCTTGTACCCGGTCCACTGCAGCTGCCGCTTCATGCTGAAGTGCGCCTCCGGGTCATAGGGTGACTGGACCCGCTCGGCCACCGGCGGCAGCTCCGACGTGGAGCGCCAGCGCAGCCGCCCGGCGTCGCGGGCGTAGTGTACGCGCCATACATCGCGCAGCGTCTGGACCATGGGCACCCTGCGGGCCTCGGCCGGTGCGCCTGGCCCGTCCAGAGCAGCCAGGAGGAGGAAGCCGTCCTCCCCTACCACCAGGGCGAAGGCCTCACGCTTGTCCTGCCCCTTGGGCAGCCGGTACTCCTCGGTGCGGCGCCCGTACCGCTCGAACCAGGCCGGCGGCGCGATCAGGCGCAGCCAATCCGGCACGACCGCGGCAAGGTCGTCGAGGGTGGCGCGAAGCGTCTCCGCCACGAGCTCCAGGAGGTTCAGGTCGTGTACGGCGGCCAGTACGTGTGTGCTGTCGGTGCGCTGCTTGCCACGAACCTTGACCAAGCCACGATGCTTGAAGCCCTCGAGCATCTTGTCGAGCAGGAGGTGCTCGGCCTGGCCTGCCACCAAGCGAGCCCGGAACTCGCTCAGAACACTGAAGTGGAACCCTGGGTCGGTCAGTTCGAGCCCGAGCGCATACTTCCAGTCGATGCGGGCCCGCACAGCATCAGCCGCCTGACGATCACTGAGTTGCTCGAGAAACTGCAAAACAGTCACCAGGGCCAGTCGCCATGGCGCGAGCCCCGGCTGACCCCGACTGGAGTACAGCGCGCGGAAGTCCGCGTCCTCGAAGAGACCGGCAAACTCTTCTCGAAAGCGCATCACCAGGGTGCCCCTGGGGAATGCGGCTTTGGCAACGCGTGCCGTCTCGGTCGGGATCTCGCCTATGGGCGTCGGGTGCAGGCTCATTGGCGAGACTTGTGGGTCGCGCCCTGACCGGGCAACCGGTCCAGACCTCCAAAACTCCGCCCCGTTCTGATGACCCTATATCGCCCCCCAGACGATGCGCCTTCAGGTAGTCTCGCTTCCGAATTAACCGACAGTATCACAACCTCATCAAGTTGCCAGGTGTCGCCCGGCTTCGGCCGGCGCCGCCGCAGCTTGGCCGCGAACTCCGGGCCGAACTTGCGGCACCAGCACCGAATGCTCTCGCGCGAGACGGTGGTGCCCCGCTCGGCCAGGATCGGCTCGATGTCGCGCAGGCTCAGGCTGAACACGTGATAGAGCCAAACGGCATGGCTGATGATTTCTGCCGGAAAGCGGTATCCAGAGTGAGTGGCGGGGTCTGACGTCATCCCATCAGACTGCCCCGGCTCGGTTGTTCCGACCACCGCCCATTAACTTGCCAATGCCGCTGACCGACCTAAGCCGGGACGCCTTCGTGCCGGGCGTTGTCGTCGGCTACGGGGCGCCGCGTTTCCAGCACGGCAGTGACAGCGTCCGGGAGCG
>JBHTFH010000231.1:0-1472 GCA_042666135.1 Roseomonas sp. GCM10028921
TCAAACTTGGCCTTCGGCCGCTGGGCGCTCGCCCTCGGTCTCGCACTCGGCCCCGCACTCGCCCAGGCTCAGCAACAGCAGCACGACCATAGCCATGGCGGAACGCCGCCGCCCCCGGCCGCGCTTGGTTCCGTCCATTTCCCGGTCAGCTGCACGCCCGAAGCGCAGGCCGCCTTCGACGATGCGATGAAGCTGCAGCACTCTTTCTGGTACCAAGCCGCTGACCAGGCCCACCGCCGCGTGCTGGAGCGCGATCCGAATTGCGCCATGGCGTTGTGGGGACGCGCGCTCGCACGGCTCAACAATCCCTTCAGCCCGCCAGTCGCATCGCAGCTGCGTGAAGGTCGTGCGCTGCTCGAGCAGGCGCAGGGCCTCGGCCCGCGGAGCGAGCGTGAGGCGGGTTTCATCGCTGCGCTGGCCACGCTGTTCGCCAGCGACGATGTCGCGCAGCACCGCACCCGCGTTGTGCAGTACGCTCAGGCGATGGAGGATCTCGGCCGCCGCTTCCCGGATGATCCCGAGGTCACGATCATGCACGCGCTGGCGTTGGTCATGGCGGCGCCGCCGGGCGACAAGACCTATGCGAACCTGAATCGCGCGGGCGCGATGCTGGAACGCCAGTTCGCTGCCCAGCCGGAGCACCCGGGCGTCACCCACTACCTGATCCACACCTACGACGTGCCGGCGCTGGCGGCCCGCGGCGTGCCCGCTGCCGAGCGCTACGCCACGCTGGCCGCGGACGCTCCGCACGCGTTGCACATGCCTTCGCACATCTTCACTCGCGTCGGGCGCTGGGAGGAGTCGATCGCCACCAACCGTCGTTCCGCCGATACGGCGAAGGCGCGCGGGGAGGTCTTCGATGAGATCCACGCCCTCGACTACATGGCCTATGCCTATCTCCAGACTGGCCGGCCACAGGCGGCGCAGCGCGTCATCACCGAGCTCCGCCGGTTCGACACCTGGAAGATCGCCCGGCCGATTGAAGCTTATGCGCTGACCGCGATGCCGGCACGCTACGCGATTGAGCGCGGCGCGTGGGATGAAGCGGCGTCGCTCAGCACGCGGCGCTTCGACGTGCCTTTCGCCGACGCGATCACGCATTTCGGCCGGGCTGTCGGCGCTGCACGCGCCGGGCGCCCGGACGCCGCGGCACCCGACATCGAGGCGCTGAAGGTGGCCGCCGCGGCGCTGCAGGGCCGCGACGCCTACTGGCACGAGCAGACGGAGATCCTGCGCCTCGCCGCTGAGGGCTGGGTCTCTTTCGCCCGCGGCCAGCGGGACCGAGGCCTGACGCTGCTGCGCGAAGCAACGGAGCGCGAGGGTCGCACCGACAAGCACCCGGTCACGCCCGGTCCGCTCTTCCCGGCGCGGGAGCAGCTCGCGGAGATGCTGCTGCTGATGGACCGCCATGCCGAGGCGCAGCGCGAGTTCGAGGCGGTGCAGCAGACCGAGCCCAACCGCTTCCGGGCAGT
>JBHTFH010000232.1:0-1450 GCA_042666135.1 Roseomonas sp. GCM10028921
CTCACTTCCGCAGTTCGGCGACACCGAGCTCCTGCCACATCCACGCGAAGTCGTACTCGCCGATGGGATCGCCAGTGGGACGCTTCGTTGAGTGGTTCTCAAGCATCTTGAGCCAGTTCACCACCTTCTCCCGTCCCTTGGCTGTGCGGGCCGCCCGGCGCGGCGAGACGTTGCCCAGCGCTGGGATGGGTTGGTCAAGAATCTGCCGGTAGTGCTCCTCCAGCTGCTGCTGAAGGATGGCCCGTACCTCGTCGGGCGGTAGGCCCAGGGGAGAGGGCTGCTCCCCGCTCCCGCGCTGCTCCGCCAGCACCTGCTCCAAGTCCTGCCGCTCAACCAGTGGCGGCCGGACCAAGCCGTGCAACGCGGGCTCCAGGAGCGCGCGGCCACGCTCCGCCCGAGGCTCGGAGTTGACCGAGAGGATCACCTTACGACCAGAGATCTCAACGGTGCCGAGCACGACCGCGCCGCCCTCCATCGTGGTGATCAACTGCACCCCGTCCGGCTTTCGGGGGACGCGCTTTGGTGGCTTTGCAGGGGAGGCAAGCCAGTTCCAGAAGCTCGGACCGGCGCGGTCCAGGGCCTGAATGCCATCCAGGGCGGCGCGCAGGGCGGTCAGCGTCACGCCAGAGCGCAGCGGAAACTGCAAGGTGACGAACTCCAGCGGGTCACCATCGCTGTTCGCCACCTCAGGTGGTGTGTCATCGAGCTTGGCCCGTAGTGCGGCGGCAAGCCAGAGGTTGGTGAAGGCAAAGGCCGTGCGGCCGAGTAGCAGCTCTGGGGTCAGCGCCGCGTTGGCCCGTTCCGCTGACACGGTCCGACCGATCTCCTTTGCAACCTCCGCCACCAGACCTCCAGCCTTGCTCCGGACACGGTGCAGCGAGGCCAGCAGCTGCTCGCTCGTTCCCTGGTCAAAGGCGAGCAGGGTACCGCTGATCACCAAGCCACTCCGCTGCGGGATCACCCGTGTGGCGACCCGATCCCACTGGCGCAGGCTGCGGGTACCGGACTTCTCCAACACGCGCACAGGCTCGGAGGGGCGGACCAGGTCGCGCAGCAGCATGGACTCGCCCGGGACTACCTCGCTGACCTCGTAGAGGCTGATCACCGAGCGGCGGAGCGCGGCGATGTACTCCTGGGCGGCGACGGGCTCCTTCCAGCCGCGGCGCTTGAGGTACTCATCGGCTAGGTTGCGCCCGTCCGGCAGATCGGAGGAGAGCAGATCCTCGAAAGCGGCACCCCAGATCACTCCCTGAGCCGCATCGTCGAGGACGTCCGAGAGATCCTCGATCTCCAGATCAGCACCGGCGCAGGCCTTGCCGACATGCCGGATGAGGGTTTCGGCCATGACCTCGCGCCACTCCGCACGCCGGGTCCAGGCGATCAGGCCGTCGAGCTTGTGGATGACTGGCATGCCTGCGCCTCAGGCAGAGGGTTTTCGGGGCCGCAGAGA
>JBHTFH010000233.1:0-1448 GCA_042666135.1 Roseomonas sp. GCM10028921
TCAGCGCAGTCCTCATCGCACAGCTCCTTCCGACGGAAGTTTTCGGCTGCGCCAGTCTGCCCGGCCCCTCAGCCCGGCTCATAGGTTCTGTGCGTGGATGTGTTTGGACACGACGCGGGGTGGGCTGATTCGCTGCCTGTGTGGACGACGGAGGTCGGCATGACGCGGCGGCGTATCGGTCAGGAGGATCTCATAGCTCGTCCTGAGCCGCGCACGGCACTGCCGCTCCTGAGAGCGCCGCCTTGCTCGACGGGGCGGAGATAGATCGTCACCTGGCCGGTATTTCGGCTGCGGTGAAGGACGAACCTGGCTGGCCGCCGCTGGCCCTGTTCCGTGGTCTGTTGCTGGCGACCTGGTACGATCTGTCGGACGTGAGGTTGGCCGAGGCGCTCGACGACCGGACCAGCTTCCGCCGGTTCCGTGGCTTCGCCGCCCACGAGCCGACGCCCGAGCACACCGCCTTCGTTCGCTTCCGCCGGGAGTTGGTGCGGCGCGATCTCGGCCGCGCGCTGTTAGAGGCGGTGACCCGCCAGCTGGAAGCCAGGAGCGTCATGGTGCGCGCCGGCACGCTGGTGGACGCGACGCTGATCCCTTCCGCTAGCGTCCAAAAGGACGGCGAGGCCCGCTGGGCCGGGCATCGCCGCCGCAAGCCGATACACGGCTACAAGGCGCATGTGGCGACCGACGAAGGTGCGGGCTTGATCCGAGGTGTTGAGATCACCACGGCGAACGTCCACGACGCCGCCGAGCTGGAGGCTGTGCTGCCGCCCGAGGCGGGGAACGTCCATGCCTCCAGCGCCTTCACGGGCGACAAGCCCTCAGAGGCCATCCGGGCGCATAATGGCACGCCGAAGGTGGTGCAGACAGGCACCTGGGGCGGTGCGGCAGCGGTGGCTCGTCCGAAGACGCACAACGCCGAAGTTCGTCGCATAGGTTGCCGGATCGAGAAGGTGTTCGGCACGGCCAAGCGCTCCTACGGCCTGCGGCGGATGCGGTGGCTTGGGTTGGCCAAGGCCGGACTGCAAGTCCGTCTCGCCGCCGTCGCCTACAACCTCCGGCGCACGGTCACCCTCCTGGGCACTGCTGCCTGAGACAGGAGAGGTCTGCACGGGTCACGCCCAGCATGCCGCACGACGGTGCCATTCGACGCACATCTGCGCCCCCGAGAGCACTCAACGTGCTAAGAACTTATCCCGGTAGGGCGTGACGCCATGTGATGATGCCGCAGGCGAGGTGGAGCAGGGCGAGGTAGTTGGCGGGCTTCTTGGTCCATCGGATCAGGATGGAGCGGAAGCGGTTCAGCCAGGAGTGCGTGCGTTCTACGACCCAGCGCCTTGCCTTGGCTTTGGCCTGCCGCTTGGCCCTGATCTCCTCGCCGCGCGTGCGCAGGTGCAAGGTGAAGCCGAATTCGGCTGCCAGCGCACGCGGCTCATCATAGTCGAAGCCCT
>JBHTFH010000234.1:0-1417 GCA_042666135.1 Roseomonas sp. GCM10028921
CTAGCAGTCTGTCGGATTTCCCTTCGGTCTGAAATCCGCGAATCTGATGGGCATGACGCATTTTATCCCCTTCAGCCGCGACCAAGCCTTCCTCCTGCCGCCGGACGCCAAGGACTGGCTTCCGGCCGATGACGTGGCGCACTTCGTGGTGGCGGCGGTGGATCGGGTGCCGCTCGGCGCCTTCGCGGTGCGCCCGCTCCCGGGCGGCAAGGCGCAGTACCACCCGCGGCTGCTGCTGGCGCTGCTGATCTACGCCTACGCCAACGGCATCTTCTCCTCGCGTCGCATCGAGCGGGCGACCTATCGCGACCTCGGCGTGCGCTACGTGGCGGCGAACCTGCACCCCGACCATGACACCATCGCGACCTTCCGCCGGGCCAACCGCACGGCCTTCGAGGCGGCCTTCCTGCAGGTGCTGCTGCTGGCGCGCGAGGCCGGTCTGCTGCGGCTCGGCACGGTGTCGATCGACGGCACCAAGCTCGATGCGAACGCATCCAAGATCCGCTCCGTGCGGTACGACCGCGCCAAGGCGCTGCGGGAGAAGCTCGCCGCCGACATTGCGGCCCTCGCTGTTCAGGCCGAGGCTGCCGACGCAGAGGCCCAGCCCGATCCGCAAGCACTGCCCGCCGAGATCGCCAGGCGCGAAGCGTTGAAAGCCAGGCTCGATGCCGCTTGCGCCCGGCTGGAGGAACAGGCCCGCGTCGAGGCGGAAGCCGCGCGGCCCGAGTACGAGGCCAAGCAAGCAGCCTACGACGCCAAGAAGGGCCGGCGCGGCCGCCCGCCCAAGCCGCCCGAGGACGACCCGCCGCCGGCACGGCAATCCAACCTCACCGATCCCGACAGTGCGCTGATGCGCCGCTCCGACGCCCACGAGTACCGCCAGGCCTACAACGCCCAGGCCGTGGTCTGCGCCGAGGGCTCGCAACTGATCCTCGCCACCGGTGTCGTCGCCACCACCGCCGATGCGCCGAGCTTCGCCTCAACCATCCTCGGCATGGAGCAGGGCATCGGCCTGCCCAAAACCGTTCTTGCCGATACCGGCTTCGCCTCAGCCGAGGCGGTCGCCGCCCTCCAAGCAAAGGGCATCGAGCCACTCGTCGCCATCGGCCGCACCCAGTCGCACCGGCCTTACGACTTCCGCCCACCGCCTGAGCCCAAGACCGCACGCCGCATCACCGAGCCCTGGCGCCTCGCCATGCAGGCCAAGCTGGAGAGCCCCGATGCCAGAGCCCGCTACGCCCACCGCAAGCAGACCGTCGAACCCGTCTTCGGGATCATCAGATCCGCGCTTGGCTTCACCCGTTTCCACCTCCGCGGCCTCGCCAACGTCACCGCCGAGTGGAACCTGATCGCTCTCGCCTACAACTGCCGCAGGCTTCACCGCCTGCGGCTGGCTACCTGATCCGTAACCCGACTA
>JBHTFH010000235.1:0-1412 GCA_042666135.1 Roseomonas sp. GCM10028921
GTCACCTCCCGATCGGGCCGCACCTCGGTGCTCAGGCGCACCGCATTGACGATGATCGCGGTCTGCACGATCCAGAGAAACTGTTCCTGCTTGGTCAAAACCTTCCTTGCTCCCCTCACGTGTCGCTGATGCTTGTGTCGCATCAGGGCCGGAAGCCTGTGGCTTGGGCGTGAGGGGCGCGACCCCAGGAGGACCAAATTGCCGGGCCCGCCTCCGAGCCCACCACAACTTCCAGTTGCTACCCTGAGTTAATGAACAGTGAACGGGAAGCTACATTCCGTCTGGTGACACGGTAGTGAACTCGCCAGGCAGGCTGAGCCACTGTCAGTCGACCAGGACCATATCCTCCGCTGCGTCGTGATACCGGACTAGGCGCGGGCATTGTCCATCAGCAGCTCGCCCGGCAGGCCGCCGAAGTGGTGGAACGCGCCCTCGATCCCCTCCAGCCAAGCCGGCTGCCGCTCGTGCCGGAAGGCCCGGGCGTAAACGCGCCTCGAGTAGCCCAGCGTCGCCACGAACAGGTACACCCGCCCCGAATCCTCACCCTGGATCATGATTCGGCTCTGCCCGAAGTCGATCTGCAGCTGGTGGCCGGGCGGCGTCTCGAACCGCACCGTCACTCGTGCCTCCGCCGTGAGCTCGCGCCGCAGATGCGACACGGCGCGCTCCACCGTGCACAGGCTGGCCACGACGCTCAATTCGGATGCCAGCTCCTGGCGCACCACGCCCGCGTTGCCCCGGTGACGCCGGAGCCGCTTGGCCAACCAGTCCGCCTGTCCCGCCAGCAGGCTCAGCCGGATTGGAACCCGGCAAGGCGCCCAGCCGCCCGCCGCCAGGTATCGCTGCACCGTCTCGCGGTTACACCCCACCTCGGCCGCGATCCGCCGCGTGCCCCAGCCCAGACCGTGCAGCCGCTGCATCGCCGCCACCTCGTCCGGCCTCCTCATCGCCTGTCTCCGCCCATCCCTGCCGGGCGGAAATACGTTCGATCGATCCCTCAACTCGCCTCTCCCTGCTCGCCAGGGTGGCTGGGTTCCTAATGACGCCTCCGGATGGGTTTACCCTGTCGCACGACACCATCCCGGCCGAGCGCATGAAAGGGAAGCGCGGGCATCGAGTGCCACTCTCAAAACCGGCTCTGGTGCTGTTGGAGCGCCTCAGAGGGGCGGGAGAGGAAGGGCGGTATGTCTTCCCTAGTCCAAGAGGCAAGGAGGCTCTGTCCACCCGGGCGTGTGCTGTCCTGCTACGACGCATGGGACGCACTGACCTGACCGTCCATGGCTTCCGCGGCACTTTCCGGGACTGGGCAGCGGAGCGGAGCAACTTTCCGCGGGAGGTGGCCGAAGCTGCTCTCGCCCACATCATCCGGAACCAGGTCGAGGCAGCGTATCAGCGAGGGGACCTGCTGGTTA
>JBHTFH010000236.1:0-1399 GCA_042666135.1 Roseomonas sp. GCM10028921
CAGAAGCGCGACCGGGTGCTGTCTCTTGCTGGACAGAACCGAGCGCTCCGTCCGAGCCCTGTATCCTTACGGCGATGCCTCCACCAGGACAGCGACTTCGATAGATGGCTCGTTCCGTGCTGTGTTCTGAGCCGGCGGACCAGGCACGGCGCTGGTTTCCATGAGCTCGGCAACTTCCTGGTACACCTGGGCCAGCGGCAAGCTTCGACCCTTTCGTTCGAAGACGCCAGGGTTCGGCCGAGATGCCGCACCCACAACCGCAACGCTGGAGGTATTCGGATTACGCTTGTGTTCCGTCAGGAAGCGGCGAGCTCCCTGCGGACCGAGCATATGGACAAAGTAGAGGTCTGTCGGGGTCAGCGGCCGCTTGAGTTCCTGCTCGAGTGCAGAACGCACCTGCCGCATCCGCTCCGAGGCCATCACGGCGGAGAGGCGCGGGTCGTCGCGCAGCTTGAGGATTGCCGCCAGGATCCGGGGGTCCCGCGCGGAGATAATGCCGTTCCGATCTGTCTTCAGCGCAGCGGCATGGTGCCCGAGCCCATGGCGAGGTCCGAAATCGCGGACGACCTCCAGCCAGGTGCTACGGGTGAACTGCATGAGACCGCGAGCAGAGGAGAGCGGATTCTTCGCCGTTGGATTGAACTGGCTCTCCCGTCCAGCAATGGCATGCAGCAGGGCGGGATCGATCCCGGTGCTCCGCTCCGCGCTCGCCAGTGCTTCCAGCACCGCCGCGTCGTTCCGGCCAGGTCTATTTCTGGACGGGGTCGGGCGGCGGCTGCGGGCGGCAGAGTTCTCCTGGCGTGCCACAACCGAGCGCTGCCGGACAGAAGTGCTGGCCCGCCTCGCCGCAGGCCGTGCAGACACGGCCTTTGCTGGGCGTTGACGGGTTTCTGCCGTGCTGTCCTTGGCCGCCCTCGGCCGCCCAGCCTCGGCCGACACGGGAAGTAGCATTGCCATGGCCAGGGCGATGGAAACTACCAAGCCCCGCCGAACAAAGGCTGAGAAACGCACAGAGAAATCTAGGACGCCGCGGAAAGCGGCGTTCGCGACAGCTTCGGACACCTTGGACGTTCCTGCCGAGGGGGGCGAGTCACTCGGTCGGAGCGGCTCACGGAGGTCCCGCAGTAACGGGGTGTCTCTGGATCCAGTTTCGGGGCGCTACTGGAACTGCCTCGTAGTGTGCCTGCGGCAGAAGTATGCGGACGGACGTGGATTTACCGATGCTGAGCGGAATCCAAGAATGTGAGGCGAAATACGGTGTCGGCTCCAGCGCATTATGGAGGCTGTGCCTCTCCCATGTACCCATGGTTGTTGCGAGCCGGAGATACCTCAACCATCAGTGCAAAAACCTCGAAGTCACGCTCACGAAGAATCGAGAGTGCTCGTGTGAGCGAGCAAG
>JBHTFH010000237.1:0-1396 GCA_042666135.1 Roseomonas sp. GCM10028921
TCTTACTGTGTCACTTGACGTTCCTATATACTGGGCATGGTGGACGGAGATGCAAGTCGGCTGCGGACGGGTGAGGATCGGTTCGCGGCGTATCTGGACGGGATCGTGTCGGTTCTGGGCCACGCGGGCCGGGTTGAACCGGCGCGGGCCTACTGCACGGGCCTTCTGTTGCCGGGGGCGCGCAAGAGCGTGGAGCCCATGGCGGCGCGGATTGATCCGGGCCGGGTGCAGGCGGCGCACCAGTCGATGCACCACGTGGTGGCCAAGGCGGCTTGGGACGACGCGGCCCTGCTCGCCGTCGTGCGCGGGACGGTGCTGCCCGCCATCGAGCGGCACGGGCCGGTTGCCTACTGGATTGTGGATGACACCGGCTTTCCCAAGCAGGGCCAGCACTCGGTGGGAGTGGCCCGGCAGTACTGCGGGCAGCTAGGCAAGCAGGACAACTGCCAGGTCGCGGTGAGCCTTTGCGTGGCCAACGACCACGCCAGCCTGCCGATCGCCTGGCGTCTGTACCTGCCCGAGACCTGGGCCGAGGACCCGGCACGGCGCAGCAAGGCGGGGGTGCCGGAGGAGGTCGAGTTCGCGACCAAGCCGGAGATTGCCCTTGCGCAGATCCGCCAGGCGCGGGCCGACGGCGTGCCGGCGGGCGTGGTGCTGGGCGATGCCGGCTATGGCGACGAGACCGACTTCCGGGTCGGGGTAGGCGAGCTCGGCCTGGACTACGTGCTGGGCATCCGCTCTGGCACGAGTGCCTGGCCGCCTGGACAGGCCCCGCTGCCGCCCGCCCCCTGGTCCGGGCAGGGGCGGCCCCCGACCCGGGTGCGGCGCAGTGCGGAACACCAGCCGGTCTCGGTCAAGAAGTTGGCGCAGAGCCTGCCCGCCCGCGCCTGGCGCCAGGTGACCTGGCGCGAGGGGAGCCAGGCCGAGCTGTCCTCGCGCTTCGCGGCCGCGCGGGTTCGCCCCGCGCACCGCGACACCCTGCGCACCGAGCCCTGGCCGGAGGAGTGGCTGCTGATCGAATGGCCGAAGGGCGCGGCGGAGCCAACGAAGTACTGGCTCTCCAACCTGCCCCCGCGCACCCCGCTCAGGCGCCTCGTCCACACGGCCAAGGCGCGCTGGCTGATCGAGCGTGACTACCAGGAACTGAAGCAGGAGATCGGGCTCGGCCACTACGAGGGCCGTGGCTGGCGCGGCTTTCACCACCATGCCAGCCTCTGCATCGCAGCCCTCGGCTTCCTTGTCGCCGAGCGCTGCCTTTTCCCCCCTCAGCAGCGCTTCACCCCGGACTGGATCAAGGCACCTGCGCTACCGCAGGACTTCCGCCCGCGGGGCGCCGCCCATCCGGCCTGAGCGCCACGTCGCGAACTCTATCGCGACACTCCGGCAGCAGCTCGCC
>JBHTFH010000238.1:0-1344 GCA_042666135.1 Roseomonas sp. GCM10028921
TAGCATTACAGTTGCATCTTTCTACGATCTCTGAGTCCATGGGTGGCCATGGTTCAGGGGTCGTGGATGACGGGCGCTTCGATCGAGGCGGTACTTGAGCTCTGGGCATCGTCGTTGCGCGAGACCAAGGCTCGCATCCGACCGCTGTTCACTCAGGCGCGTGTCGCGGCATCCGCCGGGCTGTTCCTAGATGGTCTGCTGGGGGCTGAGCGGCGCAAAACGGGCTGGATGCGGGCGGAGGCGGCGGGGGATCCTGGTCCCTGGCGTCAGCAGGCCATTCTTGGCCGCGGGCGCTGGGATGCTGATGCGCTGCGCGACATCGTGCGGGACTACGTGGTCGAGCATTTTGCCGCTGCGGACGCGGTGCTGGTCATCGACGAGACCGGCTTTCTCAAGCAAGGCAAGTCGTCCTGCGGTGTCGGGCGGCAGTACACCGGCTCTGCAGGCAAGATCACGAACTGCCAGATCGGTGTGTTTGCGGCCCTTGTGTCCCGGCACGGGCACGCCTTCATCGATCGCGCGCTCTACCTGCCCAAGCGCTGGACGGACCATGCCGCCCGCATGGCGGCAGCCCACGTCCCTCCCGGCACCGGCTTTGCGACCAAGCCCACCATCGCGCTCGGGATGGTCGAGCGGGCCATCACCGCAGGCGTGCCCTTCGGCTGGGCCGCGGCCGACAGCGTCTATGGCGTGGGCGATGTCGAGATGGCGCTGCGGCGTGCGGGCAGGGGCTATGTGCTGGGCGTCAACGCCACCCACCACTTCGGATCCTGGATCGGCAAGCCCGAGGTTGCCGGAACCGCCGAGGACATCGCCAAGGATCTCGATCCCGCCGCGTGGCAGCGTCTATCTGCGGGGCTCGGGGCCAAGGGTGAGCGGTTCCATGACTGGGCCTATCTGGAACTCGCTGACCTGGAGGCGGATGAATTCAGTCCGCAGGCATTGGGTCTGTGGACGCGGGGTCTGCTGATCCGCCGCCACATCGCTGATGGCGAGCTGGCCTACTTCACCACCTGGTGCCCGGCAGGGACGCCGATCGAGAAGCTCGTCGCTGTCGAGGGGCATCGCTGGGCCATCGAGGACAGCTTCGAGACCGCCAAGAACGAACTTGGCCTGACCCACAATGAGACGAGGTCCTGGCACGGCTGGCATCGGCACGTCTCGCTGGTGATGCTGGCCTTTGCCATGATGGCGGTGATCCGACACCACGCAAACCTTGCCGACGAGCAAACCTCTGCCCGCGTGAGTCGCAAGCCCAGGCACTCATCCGCTGGTCAATCCAGGAAGTCCGCCGCATAGCGATCCGCCTCGCCCAACGGAAAATCCGGCCCGCCCACGTCATCG
>JBHTFH010000239.1:0-1342 GCA_042666135.1 Roseomonas sp. GCM10028921
TGTCCCGCCAGTCGGAGCAGCTCACGGGCGAGGTGAAGGGTTTCGTCACGGAGGTCCGCACCGCCTGATCCCCCGGCGGCCGCCCTCCCGTGCGGGGGCGGCCGCCAAGCAAAGTCTTCCTCAAAAAGAGGAGGACGAGAGGTCGCCAGCGTAAGGCAAAACCGCCCAACGCCGGTCAAGCGGCATC
Source organism: Roseomonas sp. GCM10028921 (assembly GCA_042666135.1). Lineage (GTDB taxonomy): Bacteria > Pseudomonadota > Alphaproteobacteria > Acetobacterales > Acetobacteraceae > Roseomonas. Next base: position 188 of record JBHTFH010000239.1, read on the forward strand.
GTCAACTTGCCGACCTCAAGTCAACAAGGCTGACTGATCTGCGGTGGGACCAAAGGTGATCAGGTCCGCGCGGCGACCCCGCTAATGCCGGACCATACCTCGAACGCGCGCGCCCCTGCAGCGCGGTACTCGCTGGCAGTGACGTGGTCGCGGCGAAGATGAAAGAGGTTGTTGATCCCCTCCTGGGCGGAGAGGAAGCGCTGCGCCTGGCCCGCTGATTTGAACCGCTTCATCTGTCGCTCTCGTCGTCGTGTCGGCCGATGCGAGTTCTCCGCCCGGTTGTTCAGCCCCTTGTGCTGGCGGTGCTCGACGGAAGGCATCACCACCTTCCTCGCGGCGCCGTAGCTTGCCAGCTTGTCGGTGATCATGACACGTGGTGGCCGCGTCTGCCGCTTCAGCAGCTTCCTGAGTAGCCGCTTGGCCGCTTGCTCGTCCCGTCTGCTCTGTACCAGCACGTCGAGTACCATCCCGCCCTGGTCGACGGCGCGCCAAAGCCAGTGCGTCACGCCGTTGATCTTGAGGACGACCTCATCCAGGTGCCACTTGTCACCGGCTCGAGGTAGCCGACGACGGATCCCGTTGGCGAAGATCTGGCCGAACTTGCGGCCCCATTGCCGCAGTGTCTCGTGGCTGACCACGATGCCGCGGAAGGCCAGCATCTCCTCGACCATCCGCAAGCTGAGCGGAAAGCGAAAGTAAAGCCACACCGCCTGGCTGATGATCTCGGCCGGGAAGCGATACCCGGCGAAGCTGGGGCGGGCGGCGGGGGTAGTCATCCCAGCCGACTACCTGGTGGTGGGCCGCTCGGGCAAGCTCGCGGCCAGCCAAGTTGACTGTACCCCATGGACACCTCGGGACACTCGGCCGCCCTGGACGATCTGCGCCGCGGGGCGAAGGTCGCGTCCTCCCTCGAGGCACTCCTGACCTGCCCCCGTAGAAGCGATCCGCCGGTAATGTGAGCCCGGCGGAACCTGAGGCGCTTGGGATTGGTGGTCCAGGTCCAGCGTTAGCCTTCGGCGGCTACGGAGCCCTCCGACACCCCTGAAGGGCTTGCCAGAGAACAGATACCGTATTGGGCCGTTCCAGGGTGGTGGCGATCTTGAGTGATCCTGCGCAACCCTCATGGCCCGAGGGGTCGGATGGTCCGGCCCCGGA
>JBHTFH010000240.1:0-1339 GCA_042666135.1 Roseomonas sp. GCM10028921
ACCGGACCCCGCCCGGCGGTCGAGCAACCATCCACCCCCGACAGGGTGGCCGACTTCAAATCGGAAGGGCCGACTTCATCCCGGAATCACCAGCCGACTTCAAATTGGAACCGGTGGCCGACTTCCGTCGGAATCCGCACCATCCTCCCCCAGCACGAACTCCGTCCTGGCCCGGAGCGCGTAGGAGAGCGCCCGCTCGATCAGATGGCGGCCGTAGCCGCGCCGGACCGCCGTGCCAGGCGGCAGGTCCACCCCGCTCTCGATCCAGTCCAGGGTCAGGCGACGCTGGTCCTTCTCGCCCTGGTCCACCGTCCAGGTGACGGAGAGCTGTCCCGTGCCATCCCGCAGGGCGCCGTACTTCACGGCGTTGGTGGTCAACTCGTGCAGGGCGAGGGAGAAGTTCTGCACCTGCCGGGCTGTCAGGCTCACACTTGGGCCGGAGACCACCACCTTGGGCGCGGCAATCCCCGTGTGCGCCTCCAGCTCAGCGCGGACGAGCGCTCCGACCTCGGCGGTGTCGCTGCCAAACCGGCTCAGCAGCCCCTGGGCCCGGCTCAGCGCCTGCAGCCGGGCCTGGAAGTCACTGGACGCCCCCTCGTCGCCGAGGGTCTTGGAGGCGACCGAGGTGATGACGCCGAGGAGGTTGCGGCTGCGGTGCTGCAGCTCGTGCACCAGCACCTGCAGCCGGGCGGCGCTCATCCGAGCCTCGGTCACGTCCTTCGCGATCCCGGCCACGCGCTGCACCCGGCCCGCGTCGTCGAGCAGCGGGAAGTCCGTGTTCTCGACCCAGCGGGCCTCACCGTCGGACGGCCGCACGATGCGAAAGGCGTTCATCACCCGCTCACCAGCCCGGACCTGATGGATCATGGAGAGCGCCCGCTTCCGGTCCTCGGGATGGATCAGGTCAGCCCAGCGCTGGAGCGTGTCACCGCTCAGGACCGTCTCCCGGCTCTCCCCGTAGATCGCCTCGAAGGCCGGGCTGAGATACTCGATCTGCAGGGTCTCGGCGTTGCGGACCCAGATCAGGTCGGAGGAGGCCTCGCCGAACTGCCGGAAGCGCTCCTCGCTCTCCCGGAGCCGCTCCGCGGCCTCACGGCGCTCGGTGACGTCCTGGCCGATCTTGAGGAAGCCGAGCAGGGTGCCGTCCGGGTCGCGCAGCGCGCGGTTTGACCCCTCGATGAAGACGCGCCTGCCATCCTTGTGGATGTGCCAGCGGACATTCGGGGCGACGCCCTCCTTGCGGGCCGTCTCCGTCTCCCACCGGTCCTGGCCGCTCTCCCGGTCCTCGGGCGTGAAGGTGATGGCGGCGGGCTGCCCGACCGCCTCCTCCGCCGTCCAG
>JBHTFH010000241.1:0-1321 GCA_042666135.1 Roseomonas sp. GCM10028921
CGAACAGGTCGCTCACCTTGCTGGAGCCTTCTTGCATCAGGGTACGGAGTGACATTCGTTGATCCTTCGTGGGTTGCTACCGCTGCCCGGGCCGGGCAGCAGAGACGCCGCCTGATGAGGCGGGATGGCGGATTTCGCTCGGTAAGTCTGGTGCAAACCGAAGCGCCGTTCCGGGAGGAGGAGCCTCAACTCTGGACCTTGCACACCGTCACCGCCCTCGGGGACGCGGTCAGGTTCTTTCTGCTCGAGCACCTTGGTGGAGAAGTCCCCACCCGGTCCGCTCCGGCGGAATACGACGCTACTTGTGAGGCCGAGCATGCAGGCACGCAAGCTCATTGCTGCGACGCAGCATCACGGTGCAGTGGTGGCACCAGGCACACACCTGTGTCTTTCAGAATATGTCGGAGCGGGGCGGGCCAGTCAGTCCGTGCCCCGGATAGCTCGTGCCCCGGATAGCTGTAGCGCTGACGGCGCCGCGCGACCGCTGATTAAGGCCGCCGGGTCAGCCGGAGTATGGCCTCGTTGGACGCGTGGCCGATCCCCTCGATGACGTCGGCGACCGATCCGTGCACCCGGGAAAATCCTGCGTCGCCCGGCCCGCCAGCGTCTCCTCGCCGCAGCCCAGCCCGCCCAGCGCCCCGATGGCCCAGGCGTAGTGCACCGCCTCGTCCGCCCGGCGGCATTGCCGGTGCTGCAGGCATCCCTGATGCGCGAGTTGCACTGCTGCTCCTCTCCGGGCGGCATGGGGCGGCGGTCCGGCGGATCGGCTGGCCGGAGGGCATGCGAAGCGCGTATTACGTGTTCTGGCAATGCTGCGCGCCCGCTTCGCCAAGCTGTTGCCTGTAGAGAGCCTGGCGGCCGTCGTGGGGATAAGCCCGTTCTCCTTCCATCAGCACTTCCGCTGCGTGACCTCGCTCTCTCCCCCTGCAGTTCTAGAAGCAGTTGCGGCTGATAGAGGCGCGGCGCCTAATGCGAGGAGAAGGCCGCTCGGCAAGCAGCGCGGCCTTCGCTGCTGGCTACGAGAGCGTGCCCCATTTGACACGCGAGTACGGCAGAATGTTCGGGTCGCCTCCGGCAAGAGACGCCGAGGCAGCACGGCTGTCGCCCGAAGCGCTAACATGACTCCCTCAACGTGGGGCCAGATGCATTATCAATGGGCAGCCATGTCGTTTCGGGGGATGTCTGCTTACGGGAAGTTAGGCGCGCTTGGCTGATGGCCGAAAAGGGCGCGGAGCCGACGTGGCAGACTCTGGCCGAGAGCGGAATGGCAGGTTTTGGCCTGATAAGCGGCGACGCTGCCGCTGAGCAGACGGGGTCAGCG
>JBHTFH010000242.1:0-1312 GCA_042666135.1 Roseomonas sp. GCM10028921
GCCCGGCCCGGGCAGCGGTAGCAACCCACGAAGGATCAACGAATGTCACTCCGTACCCTGATGCAAGAAGGCTCCAGCAAGGTGAGCGACCTGTTCGCCAGGCTCTCCGACACCTCGGAGGGTGCCGTGAAGACCCGCGAGAAGCTGTTCGCCGAGCTCAAGGCCGCGCTCGAGCTGCACGTGAACCTCGAGGAGGAGTTCCTCTTCCCGCTGCTTCGCAAGAACCCGGACACCAGGGGCCTCGTGGTCGAGGCCATCGCGGACAATAAGAGCCTCCGTGCGAAGCTCACCGAGCTCGACACGCTGCCCAAGAATGGTGAGACGTTCATCCCGCTTCTCACGGAGTTGCAGAAGGCGTTCCGCCAGCACGCCCGGGACGAGAAGAAGGAGCTTCTGCCCGCCGTGCAGAGTGCGCTGAGCGCCGAGCAGGTCCAGCAGGTCACTGAGAAGATGGAAGCGAGCCTGGCCGAGGTCGAGCAGGCCAAGCAGGACGAGGCCGAGGAGCGCCGGGCGAAGGCGCGCCGGGAGCGCGAGCAGGCCGAGCTCGAGGCTGAGGCTGCAGCTCGCCAGCAGCAGGAAAGTGAGGCTGCGGAGCGCCGCAGCCGCGAGAACGCCAGCCGTGTCGCCGATGCGGCTGCTATGCCACTGGACGTCGCGGCCGACGCGACACGCAAGGTCGCGCGCCTTGTGGCCAGCACAGCCCGCGCTGAGGAGCAGGCGGCGCCCGTTCCTGCCTCAGTCCCCGTGCGAGCCCCCGCGCCGGCGCGGCCCTCGGCGAATGCCTTCAGCGACATGTTCCTGTGGCCCTGGGCGGGCGCCATGCAGGGGCTTCAGCAGGGCCGACAGACCGCCCCGTCCGCCGCCAGGGCCCCCACCAGCCAGGAGGAGGTAATCCCGCTCGGCGAGGAAGTGCTCGAGGTCACCAAGCGGACGGAGAACCGCGGTACCGCCCGCATCCGGCGCTACGTCGTCGAGACCGAGGTTGAGGAGCAGGTGACGCTGCAGAGCGAGCGGGTCGTGGTCGAGCGCCGCCGTCCGGTGAGCGACAAGGTCACTGGCGAGATCCTCACCGAGATGACGGTCGAGGTGGTCGAGACCGCTGAGGTGCCCGTGGTCAACAAGCGGGCCCGCCTGCGCGAGGAGATCGTTGTGCGGACGGAGCACACCGAGCAAGTCGAGACTGTGCGCGAGACCGTGCGGCGCGACGAGGTGGAGATCCATCAGCCCGTCAAGCGGAAGACCACCCGCGAGCGGGCGAATAGCTAAGGCGGGTTCAACAGGGCGGGGAGAAATCCCCGCCCACTCTCGCCCT
>JBHTFH010000243.1:0-1280 GCA_042666135.1 Roseomonas sp. GCM10028921
GCCATCATGGCCGCGGGCCCCGATGAGCTTCGCGGTGCGAGGGACGGATCAACAATACGCGCTCTGGGGCGCCTTGGGATCCTCGGCCTCTCTCGCCACCGGTGTGCCGGTCTCTCACTGTCATCGCCGTTTTGCACCTTGGCCCCTCATCGGCTACGGCCGCCGACGAGCCCCTGCCAGGGCCAGCCTCAGACGCTGGCCGGGGACATTCTGTAGCATCCTTCTTTCGCCAATAGAGCCCAGGCGATCCGCGCCATCTTGTTCGCCAGCGCCACGGCTGCGACCTTGAACGGGCGACGGGCCAGCAATCGTGCCGCCCAGCTCGCCGCCTCCGGGTCGCGTCGGGCATGGCGAAGCCGGGCCGTGGCGCCGAGCACCAGGAGCCGACGCAGCGTAGGGTTACCCTGTTTGGAGATGCGGCCCAGCCGCTCCTTGCCGCCGCTCGAATGCGGCCGCGGCGTCAGGCCGAGCCAAGCCGCGAAGTGACGGGCTGACCGGAAGCCGCGCGGGTCGGGCACCAGGCCCTGCAACGCCGCCGCGGTAATCGCTCCCACGCCGGGGATGGTTGCGAGCCTGGAGGCGGTCTCATCCCCGCGGACACGGCGGATGGTCCGCCTGTCGAGCCGCTCGATCCGTGCCTCCAGGTCCTCCACCTGCCCCACCAGCTCGAGCAGAACCTCCCGAACCAAGTCCGGCAGTCGCCGGTCCTCGGCATCGCGCACCACAGCGACGAGGTCAGCAAGCCTCGCGGCCCCCTGGGCTGCGATGATGCCGTACTCCGAGAGGTGAGCGCACAAGGCGTTCACAGTCTGCGTCCGCTGGCGGACGAGCAAATCCGGCGTCTTGAGTTCGACCGCCGCAGCCTGCTGCGCCTCTGTCTTGACCGGCACGAAACGCATGCTCGGGCGTGTCACGGCCTCGCAGATCGCCTCCGCATCCGCCGCGTCGGTCTTGCCGCGCTTCACGTAAGGTTTGACATAGGCCGGAGGCATCAGGCGTGCCTCGTGCCCGAGCCGCCCGAGTTCGCGCGCCCAGAAATGCGCCCCGCCGCAGGCCTCATGCCCACCGTCACAGGTGTAAGGGCCGCAAAGAATTCCAGTACCTCCACCCGTCGCAGCTTTCGGCGCAGCACGACCCGCATCGACCCCGTGCACCTGAAACACATTCTTCGCCAGGTCGAGCCCGATCGTGGTGATCCTTTCCATGGATGCCTCCTCTCCTCCGTGACTTGGCCCCAGCACCAATCACGCTATGGCACCTCGATGCCGCAGAGCAGGGGG
>JBHTFH010000244.1:0-1267 GCA_042666135.1 Roseomonas sp. GCM10028921
AGCCCCCACGAGGTGGTCCGGGCGGAATGTTAGTGGAGCACGGCGCTGGCTGAGCCTGACCCTGCCGAGGCGGGAGGGGAGCGTGGCGGCACTTGGCACGTCAGCACGACCTCTGGCGCGGGTGGCAGGTAGCCGAGCGCGGAGTGTGGACGGACGGTGTTGTAGTGGCGTCGCCATTGCTCGATGAGGACCTTGGCCTCAGCGAGCGTGTTGAACACCTCCATGTTGAGCAGCTCGTCGCGGAGCTTGCCGTTGAAGCTCTCCACATAGCCGTTCTCCCAGGGGCTGCCGGGTTCGATGAAGGCGGTCTTTGCACCCACGCCGCTGATCCAGCCCTTCACAGCTGTGGCTGCGAACTCCGGCCCGTTGTCTGAACGAACATGGCCAGGCGTACCGCGCAGGATGAACAAATCGGACAGCACGTCGATGACGTCGGAGGCCTTGAGCTGGCGCCCCACTCGGATGGCCAGGCACTCGCGGGTGAATTCGTCGACGACGTTGAGCATGCGGAACTTGCGTCCATCCCGGGTGCGGTCCTCGACGAAGTCATAGGCCCAGACATGGTTCGGCCGCTCGGGCTGCAGGCGCACGCAGGAGCCGTCGTTCAGCCACAGCCGCCCGCGCTTGGGCTGTCGGGAGGGCACTTTCAGCCCCTCGCGCCGCCAGATGCGCTCGACCCTCTTGTGGTTGCAGCGCCAGCCCTCCGCCCTCAGCAGGGCGGTGATCCGGCGGTAGCCGTACCGGCCATACTGCCGGGCCAAGTTGACGATGCTCGCCGTCAGCGCCGCTTCGTCGTCCGCTGCGCGTGGTACCTTACGCTGTGTTGATCGGTGCTGCCCCAGCACCGCGCAGACCCTCCGCTGGGACAGGCCGAGTTGCCCCTTCACATGCCCCACCGCCGCACGACGGCGAGCGGGGCTCAGTATTTTCCCGATGCCGCCTCTTTCAGGATCACCTTGTCCAAGGTCAGGTCCGACACCGCCTTCCGTAGCCGTGCATTCTCCCGCTCCAGCTCCTTCAGACGCTTCACCTGATCCAGCTTCAGGCCACCGAACTCGGCACGCCAACGATAGTACGTCGGCTCAGTCACCCCGATCGACCGCACTGCCTCCAACACCGGCTTGCCCTGACCCGTCAGAACCTCGACCTGGCGCAGCTTGGCTACGATCTCCTCGGGTGTGTGCGTCCTCTTTCGACCCATCCTCTGCCTCCCCAAAACAGCCGCCGGACTACATAACCGGCGGACCGCTTCTAGGGGGGCAGGTCA
>JBHTFH010000245.1:0-1264 GCA_042666135.1 Roseomonas sp. GCM10028921
TGTACCGCAGCCCCAATGGGGATTCGTGGTTCCTCGGACGCGAGCCCGAGAATGGTCATGCGTTCATCATTCATCAGCCGAATGCGCCGTCCGGGGGGCGGCTGTCCCCCATCGAACTGGGCGCGTTCCTGAACACCGAGACGAAAGGTCCAGAGCATCAGGCTCTCCTGCGTCTCATCGGGACGTTGGTGGAGGTGCCGCCGTATGCCGACCGGACCTAACGGCCCGAAGTGTCCCGCCGACGCGCTCGGCAGCGCCGAGCAGTTGCACAACCGAAACGGAACAATTCACCGCGGCCGCGTAGGCCGTAACCTGTGCCCACTGGAACCGGAATAGGTCACTTGGACGCTCACGACGGTGGCACGCATTCTTGGGCGGCTTAGAGCCTAACTGCTACTCGGCAGAGAGGCAGAACAGCCTGGCTGGGACTCGCAGGGAGAGAAAGGAGGGCTTGGGTTACAGAAGTAAAGCCCCTCAAGCCGAAGCCGGGCTACGGATTTCCACACTGGCCTGACGGGTCGCGCTCTCCACCATGCTGTCAAACGTCGGCGGCTCCGGATCAGAGGCGAATACCCGCTTCGAGCTGCCGTCCGAAGACTGCAGCCAGACAAACGTTGCCTCGCCGCTCAGTCCAAGCTTCGACGCTACGGCGATCGCAGCCTTGATCGCCGAGGCCTCTGAGCGATAGCCAGGGTAGATCAGCGTGCCCTGGGCGATGTCCCAGCAGTCGCCGCGTGGCTGGATGGTATATGTGATCATCAACATCTCCTCCCTTGGTGGCGTCGACCCAGCCAAGCGAGGCTAACCCGGACAGGGTATATAGGAAGCGCAGGGCAGTATTGCAGGGGCAACGAGGTGCGCGCTCTGCTCGTTGCCGGATGGAGTTCCCACCAGCTGGCGAATAGTTGATGTGGCCCACTAGTGTGGGTCTATGCGGCCATCGCGCACAAGGAGCGGGAGCACATTTCCGAGCTGACCGGGCGCACAGCACGGGTGAGGCCGTGGTGCCGGACCTGTTTCCTGGTCGCAGTTGCCGCAGCGTCCTCGGCCTCGTGCGGACACTGTGTGTAGAGGTCCGTCCACCCCACATAGACCCTTTCCAAGTTCCGGAACTTGGGAAGGGAGTGCGGCCGCAAATCGGCCGCGCGGAGGGAGTTGGAGTGGTGGGCATGGTGGCGATGGATGCGGACGGCGGCTTGGTGCTGGACGAGCGGGAGGAGGCCCTTCTCTCCTCCTTGCCTGAGGCCGAAGGTCAGGCGCTGCG
>JBHTFH010000246.1:0-1257 GCA_042666135.1 Roseomonas sp. GCM10028921
TCCTCTCATCGGTCATCGTGGCGTCCTCTGGTCAGTGTTGCGTCTCGCAACCCAACCCTAGCCAAGTTCACCGCGATGGCCGCCCTAACCCGGGCGGTCGCCTCCTACACCATCACCGGGGGCACGACCTCCGCTGGCTGGGCCTTCCAGGCCGCCGGCTTCGAGGTGGTGGACTGCCCACGACTAGCGAGGATGAGGAATGCCGCCGATCTGCGGATAGCTCTTGATGCGATGGAGCTGTTGGCATGGCCGGCAACGAGGATCGACGAGTTCACACTCATCTCAACGGACTCCGACTTCGTCCCACTACTGCTGCGACTTCGCGCGGCAGATAGACGTACCAAGCTCGTAGCGCACCCTGAGGTGGGCCGCGTTGTCCAAGCCGCCGCTGATGAGCTTATTGGCCTTGATGGGGTCGCGAGGTGGCTAGGCTGGCAGGCTCGTGAGGCGGATAGGTTCGGCCATGACCTTGGTGAATTTGTTCTGGCAGTCGCGCGGGATGTAATGGGGGAGGCTCAGGCTCCTATTGGTCTGCCGCTGCTTGGAACGATAGTTCGGGATAGGACCGGCCATAGCATCCGGGAGACAAATTGGGGCGGCACTGGCTCATGGGACAAGCTGCTGGAGGCGGCAGGAGGGCTAGTGCGGAAAGACGGTCCTGCCGGAGGCTACGTCATGCGCCGCGAGTGGATCGATGCAGTGAGCGGCCTTACCAAGTAGCAGAGCGCATCCTCCGCCTTCCGAGTAGCACGAGAGCTAGGGCACCAGGGCCCTGCAGCGGGCCCACATGGGGCCGCTAGGGGCCTTGTTGTGGACTGCCTGCCACAACCCCTTTGCTCCTCCCCTGCTTCCTCCATGACCCTCACAGCGATTCCCGTGAGGGAATCTGCTGCTCGGCGCCAGTCTCTGGATGTCGCAGGGCCCCTTTGGTCTCTGATCGAGCGGACACCCCTGGGGAGCAGAGGTTGTCCGACCGTGAGGAACCACGCGACCGCATTGGCCGACCGCTCGGTTGTAGCGATTTCCTGAGCACCCTCAGTTCCAGCCGCCGCTAGTGGGCACCCCCCAGCCCGGGTTCCATGAGCATGCCCCACGTGGAGCCTCTGCGGACCGCAGAGGGCGATGCAGTACTTTAAGCTACATCTAATACCAACGGCCTAGTCTTACTGTGTCATTTTCTGTTTCGGCTTGGGGCCGAATTCTGCAGGTAGCAGGGACATCGGGGCAGCGCAGCGATGAGGCTGACGGCGAGCTGCT
>JBHTFH010000247.1:0-1246 GCA_042666135.1 Roseomonas sp. GCM10028921
ATTATAGCCATTCAGGAGGCCGGCTTCGACGGCTTCTGGATTCATCGCCTGCTGGAGGGGAACGGGGTCGAAAGCCACGTCGTGGAGCCCGCGTCGATCGCCGTGCCCCGACGGCACCGCCGCGCCAAGACCGACGCGATCGACGGCGAGGCCCTGCTGCGCACGCTCATGGCGTTCAAACGTGGCGAGCCACGTGTCTGCTCGATGGTGGTTCCCCCGGGCGTCGAGGCGGAGGACCGAAGGCGCCTCGCGCGCGAGCGCCGAACCTTGATCAAGGAGCGCATCGGGCACATCAACCGCATCAAGGGGCTGTTGGCAGCGCAAGGGATCGCCGACTACGAGCCCATGCACCAGGACTGTCGTGAGCGCCTCAAGGCGCTGCAGACGGGGGACGGTCGCCCTCTGCCGCCGCGGCTACAAGCTGAGATCAGCCGAGAGCTCGAGCGCGTCGAGCTGGTCAGGCGCCAGATCGCCGAGGTTGAGAGGGAGCGGGCCTTGCTCGTCCAACACGACGGTGCAGTGCCGTCACCGGCAGGACAGCTGATGACATTGAGAGGCATCGGTCCCGAGTTTGCGACCGTGCTCTGGCTGGAGGGTTTGTTCCGGCAGTTCCAGAACCGGCGCCAGGTGGCAGCATACGCTGGCCTGGCCCCTAGCCCGTGGCAGAGTGGCCGTGTCAGCGGGGAGCAAGGCATCTCGAAATCGGGCAACCCGAGGCTGCGAACGACGACGATCGAGCTCGCCTGGCTCTGGTTACGCCATCAACCCGACACGACGCTGAGCCGCTGGTTCCAAGAGCGCGTGCGATCCGACCGCGGTCGCGTTCGCCGCGTCGCAATCGTAGCCTTGGCGAGGAAGCTCCTCATTGCCTTGTGGCGCTTCGTGACTGACGGCGTGGTCCCGGAGGGGGCCAGGCTCAAGGTCGCCTGACGGAGACGCTGAACCGAATTCGACCAATCCACGGGGCTTGGCCGGCTCCGTTGGATCCGGGCGAGTGGACCGCGACTTTGGCTGGCTGAAACATGCCGTTGATAAGAATGGTTCCACTCTCTCCCGAGCCCAACACCCCGAGCATGGGGGATTGTGGTGCTGCTGCCTGAGGCAGCAACCGGATGTGAGGTGACGCGGCGCTGGGACTACCGCGTGTAGAGGACGGGCTCGGGCCATGGATCCAAAGATGGAGTGCCGACCATGACGTGACGATCTGCTCTTGACTGCCAGCCCCTCATGTGAGGCCAAGGTCGAG
>JBHTFH010000248.1:0-1241 GCA_042666135.1 Roseomonas sp. GCM10028921
CTGAACCTGCTCAGGGAGCTGTGACCCCGGCCTATGGAAGGCGGCCCTATCGGCCCTTTGACGGGCGCACGTCGCCGCCCGGAAGATCCTCTTCAGCTGGTTGGTCCGACTTCCCGTACCCGACCACCCGCAACATCCCATCCGGCAGCGGTCGCTGCAGCTCCTTCACCACCGCCCAGGGTGCCGTCATCCAGGCCTCCATCTCATCCGGCTGAGTCAGGATGACCGGCATCGCCTTGGGGTGTATCAGTGCCACCTCGGCATTCGGCTCTGTGGTCAGGAACGCATACAGGTCTGTTGTCACCTCCCCTTCCTTCACCTTCCGAACCGACGTCCACTGCGGAACCCAGATCCCGGCGAAGAAGGTCAGAGGTCTGTCCTCGGTCAGAGCAAACCACACCGGCTCCGATTTGCCGTCCGGCTGGCGCTCTGGCTCGCTGAAGGCCGTCAGCGGCACGAGGCAGCGGTGCTCAGGTGAGAGCCAGCGGCGCCAGTGCGGCGACGAGGTGTTGCGGACGTTTGTCACGCCGGGATCGGTCTTCTTGCCTTTCAAAGCAAACGTCGGCGACGGCATGCCCCAGCGCGCCATGGCCAACTCGCGCACGCCGTCTGCCGATGTGCGGACAATTGGAGCAGCGTGGTCAGGGTAGATGCCTGGAAGTGGCTGCAGGTTGCCCACGGTGTCGCGCATGGCTCGGGCAATCTCGCGGATTGCAGCTTGGTTAGTGCGAATGCTGTAGAGATTACACATCCAACGATCGTAGCCAGGGTGCAGACTGGAAAGAAGATGGCCGCTCTGGCCAGCCAACACCGATCATCGAAAGGTGCTCTTCATCGCGGCGGAACGCCAGGGCGGCACGCGGGATCCGGACGACGGCCGGCAACTCGGGATCTCCCAGTCTGGGAGCCCAGACCAGCACCCGGACCGCCGTGGCGTCGCGTAGGCCGGGTCGGCCCCACTCAGGCCCATGCGTGGCCACAAGCGCCTGCTGAGCGACGCTCGTGGCTTGACGCCCCTGACCCTCCCGTACTGCCTCCTCGGCCGTGATCGCTTCTTCCAGCTCGAGGCAAGTTGGCTGAAGCCCGGCTGCAGTTTTCCGCAGCGCGAACCAGATGCCATCCCCCTCCGCGAGCCGAGGGGGGGTCCGCCGCCCCACGGTTGAACGAGAGTGTGAGAATGTCGGTGCCGCTCCGAAGGCCTGACCCGGATTGGGAGTGACCTCGTGTCGTTGGGGTGATCT
>JBHTFH010000249.1:0-1239 GCA_042666135.1 Roseomonas sp. GCM10028921
ATCAGGCGTTCAGCTCGTTCTTCACGAAGCGGCCGGCCTTGAGGATGGCGGGCATGTGGCGGCCCTGGCTGGTGAGGAGGGAGAGGTCCGCCAACGGGTCGCCGTCCACCACGATCAGGTCGGCATGGGCGCCGGGCTGGATTGTGCCGAGCCGCCCCTCCTGCCGCAGCACCTTTGCCGCGTTGACGGTGGCGGAGCGGATCACCTCGATGGCCGGCAACACCCGGCCGCGCAGGATGAACTCGTCGGACTGGTGGCGGTGCATCTCGCCCAGCAGGTCGGAGCCGTAGGCCATCATCACCCCGGCCTCGTGCAGCGTGGCCAGTGCCTCCATCCCCTGGCCGCGCACGGCCTCGATCTTCGCCACCGAGGCCGGGGGCAGGCCGAGGGACGCGCCCTCCTTGGCGAGCCAGTCGAAGGTGACGTTGGTGGGCACGACATAGGCGCCGCGCTCGCGCACCAGCCGCGCCGTCTCCGGCGTGATGAGGTTGCCGTGCTCGACGGAGACGACGCCGAGCTCCACCGCGCGGCGGATCGCCTCGTCGGTGTAGAGATGGGCGGCGACATAGGTCTGCGCGTTGCGCGCCTCCTCCACCGCCGCGCGGATCTCGTCGTCGGAGAAGCCGAGGAAGGCGATGGGGTCGGTCGGCGAGGAGACGCCGCCATTGGCCATCACCTTGATGAACTGCGCGCCGGCCTTGATCTCCTCCCGCGCGACGCGGCGCACGGCGTCCACCCCGTCCACCACGCGGCCGAGGGTCCCGGCCTTCTCGCCGTAGTAGTCCACGTCGCGGTGGTGATAGCGGCCGCGATAGTCCGTGTGGCCGCCGGTCTGGGAGAGGGCCTTGCCGCAGATCACGAGGCGCGGCGCCTCGATCAGCCCCTCCTCGATCGCCATGACCAGCCCGTGATCCGCGCCGCCGAGGTCGCGCACGGTGGTGAAGCCACGCATGAGCATGTCGCGCATGATCCGCGCCGAGCGCAGCGCGACGAGGGTGTTCGGCAGCTCCGCATTGGCGCCGAGATCGGCCGTGCTGGCGATGACATGGACGTGGCAGTCGATCAGCCCCGGCATCAGGGTCCGCCCGCCGAGATCGACGCTGCGGGCGGAAGGGGCCGAGATCGGGCGGTCCGATACCTCGCGGATCTCGCCTCCCTCGACGAGGACGTGGTGGTCGGCCAGCGCCGTCCCGGCCCGGCCGTCGAGGATGCTCGCGTTCTGGAAGAGAATGGCGGTCA
>JBHTFH010000250.1:0-1233 GCA_042666135.1 Roseomonas sp. GCM10028921
ACCCAACACATCCATCAGCCGCGCCGGAAGAAGGGCCGTCAGGCTGCGCTTACGATTCAAGCGCGTCATCAGCGGTGGACTGCACTCGCGTACCGACGGGCGCCGCGCGACAGAAGTGGCCGTCGCCGTCCGCGCACTCAACCGCATGCTCGAACACGGACGCCTAGAATGTATCCGCATCACGTGAATGCGGACCAGCCCGGGGCCCGCTGCGCCTTCGAGCTGGTCCATGCAACGCAGTCCCAGGAAACCAGATGATCCCGGATGGACTCTCAGGATCCTAACTTATCCCGACCGCCAAGCCGACCCGTGCAACACAGTTCTTCCGTAGCTGAACTCAAGGTACCGAATTGGGTCGCACCAAGCTGGAAAGAGCATCGTAGAAGCGCGTCGCTATGAACTCTTCGCCAATGAAGTTTGGGTGTATACTATCTGCGAGCCAAGCCGGGTCGTAGCCGCTGGCAATATCGACGAATTGAACCGGAGACTGACTTGTCGTCTTTCTCTGCGCGATGTTTGGAATCTCAGCTCCGAGCGCAACGTGGCCTGCTCTGCGACTGCCGGTTGTCGGAGTAAGGTTTGAAATAAGGATTATGACGCTAGGATTGGCGTTCCGAAGACGGTCGATGATTTGCCCAATCTCGGTTGCGATTTTAGGAACTGTGTCACCTGCACCGAGATCGTTGGAGCCGATGTTAAGAAGCACCACATCCGGCGTGTAGGACCTCAACCACTGAGGGAGCTGGCCAAGCACCTGATCCGCACGCCAGCCCCAGTGGCCTTCATTGTCTCTATCAAAATCGAGGCCATCATGAGGAAGGAACGACGGGGTGCCATCAAAGTTCGTGTTTCGCGAACCTATAAAGTCAAAGGCGTATCCCCCGGTGATCAGCTTCTTCCATAAAGGGTAGCGATAGCTCTCGAGTATGCGAGTGCCTGACGTAATCGAGTCGCCAAGCGCAAGAATGCGAAGCTTCGGTTGGCTTGCGGATTGGGCCAACGCGGTTGACATCGAGGCACCCGTCAGGAAAAGCGCGAACGCGAGATGAGCAAAGGATCGCACAAGACCTCCTGATCCACCGAATCTCAAGACTCTGACTTATGCAACTCCGACGGCTCGAGCAAGCTGGAAGCTAGGTGTGGGGCCTCACGACAAGCGAGGCCGGCATTGTCACGTTCTTCGGCTCTGGCCGGAATGGGGTGGCTGGGTCACGCTGGCGGGATGCGGTCCGA
>JBHTFH010000251.1:0-1223 GCA_042666135.1 Roseomonas sp. GCM10028921
CTGGTCATGCCGCCGCGGGTGGTGAGGATGCCGCGGGCGGCGTGCATGCCATGGATGTCCTCGGGGGAGGTCTCGATGCGGACGAGGATGACGCTCTCGCCCTTCTGGGCGCGCGCCTCGGCCTCGTCGGCGGAGAAGACAACCACGCCGCTCGCCGCGCCGGGGGAGGCAGGCAAGCCGCGGGAGAGGAGCCTGCGCGGCGCGTTCGGGTCGAGCGTGGGGTGCAGGAGCTGGTCGAGCGAGCCCGGGTTCACGCGGCGCACCGCCTCGGCTTGGTCGATCAGCCCCTCATTGGCCATGTCCACCGCGATCCGGAGGCTGGCCGCGGCCGTGCGCTTCCCGTTGCGGGTCTGCAGCATGTAGAGCTTGTTGCGCTGGACCGTGAACTCGATGTCCTGCATGTCCGCGTAGTGCTTCTCGAGCCGCTCGCGCACCGCGACCAGCTCGGCATAGGCGGCCGGCATGGCCGCTTCCATGGAGCGCTCGCCGGGCTTGGCACGGGCCTCGCTCATCGGCTGGGGCGTACGGATGCCGGCCACGACATCCTCGCCCTGCGCGTTGATGAGGTACTCGCCGTAGAAGACGTTCTCGCCCGTGGACGGGTCGCGGGTGAAGCACACGCCCGTCGCGCAGTCGTCGCCCATGTTGCCGAAGACCATGGCCTGGACGTTCACTGCCGTGCCCCAGTCCACCGGGATGTCGTGCAGGCGGCGGTAGGTAATCGCGCGCTGGTTCATCCAGGAGCCGAACACGGCCCCGATTGCGCCCCAGAGCTGGGCCCAGGGGTCCTGCGGGAAATCCGCGCCCGTGACCTCGCGCACCATGTCCTTGTAGCCGGCGGCGACGTGCCGCCAGTCCTCGGCCGTGAGCTGCGTGTCCTCGACGACGGCGCGGGCGAGCTTCGCCTCCTCGATGATCTCCTCGAAGCGGTGGTGGTCCACGCCGAGCACGACCGAGCCGTACATCTGGATGAAGCGGCGATAGCTGTCCCAGGCGAAGCGCGCGTCGCCGGAGGCGGCCTCGAGCCCCTCCACCGTCACGTCGTTCAGGCCGAGATTGAGCACCGTGTCCATCATGCCGGGCATGGAGACGCGGGCGCCGGAGCGCACGGAGACGAGGAGCGGGTTCTGCGCGTCGCCGAAGCGGGCGCCCACGGCCTCCTCGATGCGCGCGAGCGCGGCCTTCACCTGCGCGTCGAGATCCTCGGGATAGGCGCCCTTGTT
>JBHTFH010000252.1:0-1214 GCA_042666135.1 Roseomonas sp. GCM10028921
GCTGTTATTCACCATTAGAGAAGTCCCGATCTGTCACGGATAGAGATGTCACGATGGCGGGGCCCACGCAGCATCACGTGATCCCGAACATGTGGTTCGGCTGTGCCGTCCGCCTCGGAGCCCGGGTGCTGCGTGTCTTGGGCGGCATCTGCGCCTGCAGTGCCCGGCACTGCTCCAAGGCTTCTGTCAGCCGCTTGTTCTCCACCACTTCGCCCTGGGTTGCCCGCGTGATCCGGTCGAAGGTCCGATAGGGCAGGGACCTCCCCTGGTGCCGGATCTCGACCCGGCCATCCGGGAAGTCGTAGACCGTCACCTTCTGCCGCGGCAGCGTCCGCGTCACCTCGCTCGGCTCCAGCAGGAACATTACGCGGTCGTACTGCACTGTGAGCGCATAGGTCACTGTCCGATCCACCTGCCAGGCGAAGCTGTCGCCCAGATCGTCCTGCGGCGCCAACGGCCGGTGCATGTCCTTGCCGATCCGCGCCGGCTTGCCAAAGCGCGCGTTGTAGGCTGCCATGAAGCCCGGCAGCCAGGCGTTAGCGCGCTCCGGGTCGCTGATCCCGGCCAGCCGCAGCTCCTTCACCAGCCGGTCCTGCAGTGTCTTGTGTGCCCGCTCCACACGGCCCTTCGCCTGCGGTGCGTTTGCGCAGAGAATGTCGATGTTCAGCTCGTGCATGGCGCGGCCGAACTGTGTCATTCCATCGCCTCCGGCGGCGTCGGTCTTGGTCAGGCGGAACACCGAGTGCTTGTCGCTGTAGAACGCGATGGGCTTGCCATGCGCCTCGAGGTACTCCCGCGCCGCCTGGAAGTAAGCGAAGGCACTTTCGCTCGGCGCAAACCTCACATGCATCAGCCGACTGGTCGCATCGTCCACGAACACCAGGAGCGTGCAGGGGCCTCCACGATCCTCGAACCAGTGGTGCTCGCAACCGTCAACCTGCACCAGCTCCCCCAGGCAGTCCCGGCAGCTCCGAGGCTGGTGCACCCGCTGGCCGCGGTCCCGCCGCCGAACCCAGAGCCCCGCGGCCACCATCCACTGCCTCAGCGTTTCCACGCCGATCGGCACGCCGTGCCGCTCCGCCAGCTTCTCGGCCGCCAGGGTCGGACCGAAGTCGGCGTAATGCTCCCGGACCAGCTCCAACACCGTCCGGCGGAAGATGGTCCCATGCGCCCGGTTGCTCGGCTTGCCGCGCCGCCGGGAGATGACCCCGTCC
>JBHTFH010000253.1:0-1184 GCA_042666135.1 Roseomonas sp. GCM10028921
CGCGCAGCACAGCCCCACCACCGGCAGGGCTGCTCCGGAGATTGACCGGATGGGCCGAGGTTGTCGTGACCGAGCCCTGCGCCGGCACGCTCGCAGCGGACGGCGTCGGGAGGCCTGATGACGGCCCCGGTCCAGCCGCGGACGCCGCTGGTGCTGCCGGGCGCGGAGGGGTTGCTGCTGCCGGCACTGTGCTCGGGATGTCCGGCACGGGCGGGAGAGGCAGGACAGACCGCGCGGAGGCCGGTCCGCCCCCGTCGAAGCATCGTGTGTTCGTTTCGACATAGGTGCGGGTGGCTTCCGCGCTGCTGAAGGCGACGAACTGCTCGATCCGCCCCATGTCCGGGCTGACGACCGAGACGAAGGGCAGGTACGGGTCCTCCGCCGCACCCGTCAGGTTCACCTGCCCGCAGATCGCGTAGCCGCCAAGGGCCTGGCGGTGGGCCACCACGCCCCGAAGCTTCGCGGTGGAGGTGATGTTACGGGCCGTCGCGCGCAGCCGCTCCTCGGCCGCTCTGCCCGCCGCACTGCCCTCAGCCTGGGACTGGGCGGCCTGCTCAGCCTGGAGGCGCTTTCTCTTGGTCTCGGCATCGCCGCAGGCTACGGCCGCGAGTGCTGTGATCAACAAGGACGCTACGATCCGCATGTGCATGTATCGGTCTTTCACTGTCGGGACGGCTCTGGCGATCGCAACGCGAGGCACATCGGACCGAAGGGGATGCCTTGCTGAACTGTGACCGCCCCGTCGCGTGCCATCTCCAGCCCCGCGACGAAGGGGCACAGTCAACTTGGCCGGTCGCCAGCTTGCCCGATGGGATCACCCCCGGGTAGTCGGGTGAGATGACCGCTCCCGCCCGCCCCAGCTTCGCCGGGTATCGCTTCTGGCCCGAGATTACCAGCCAGGCGGTGTGGCTTTACTTTCGCTTTCCGCTCAGCTTGCGGATGGTGGAGGAGATGCTGGCCTTCCGCGGCATCGTGGTCAGTCACGAAACACTGCGGCAGTGGGGCCGCAAGTTTGGTCAGACTTTCGCCAATGGGATCCGCCGCCGGCTGCCCCGGGCGGGTGACAAGTGGCACCTGGATGAGGTCGTGATACTGTCGGCGAATTCATGCGGCTGCTGCAAGAGCCGCAAATCGGGTCACACGCGTCTTGGCTCGTGGCAAGCCATCAAGCCATCGCACTGCGC
>JBHTFH010000254.1:0-1164 GCA_042666135.1 Roseomonas sp. GCM10028921
ATACCAGATCTCTTTGATTACGACCTGTAGGCCCAGTCGCGCAGCCCGATGGACATGATGCGCCAGGGCTGTTCCGTGAGCTTATTCCAGGCCTCGCAGCAGTGGTCGACGATGTTGTCGTAGGACCGGAAGACCCGGTTGGAGAGCCAGTTGTCGCGCATGAACTGCCAGACATTCTCCATGGCGTTCAGTTCGGGGCACTTGGGTGGCAGCGGTGCGAGTGTGATGTTGGGTGGAACCGCGACCTTGTTGGAGAGGTGCCATCCGGCTTGGTCGAGAAGCAGGACGGCGTGCGCTCCTGGAGCCACCGCGGCGGCGATCTCGGCCAGGTGCAGGTTCATCGCCTCGGTGTTGCAGTGAGGCAGGACCAGGGCCGCGCCCTTGCCCTCCTTGGGACAGATTGCGCCGAAGATGTAGGTCGAGGACGTGCGCTGGTCCTGCGGAGCGCTGGGCCGGGTACCGCGCCTGGCCCAGCGGCGGGTGATCTTGTTCTTCTGTCCGAACCGGGCTTCGTCGGCGAACCAGATCTCTAGGCCGGAGGGCTGGACGCCCTTCTCGCGCGCGATCTCGTCCAGCGTGTCGGGGAAGGTGTTTTAAAAAGCGTGATGGCGCCCTCGGCTTGGGCGTGGTGACGCGGCCGGGCGGAGAGCTTGCGCCAGCCCAGAGCGCGCAGCTCCCGGCTCAGCGTCTGCTTGGCGATGCTGACCTTGTGATCCTCCCAGAGCCACTGGCACAAATCGACCAGGCGCCAACGCACCACGCCATGTACGGCAGGTATCGGACCGCTCTCCAGCACGGCCGCCAGCGCTGCACGGTGAGCGTCCGTCAGCCGGGAGGGCTGGCCAGGGGCCTTGCGGTCAACGAGGCCATCGGGACCGGCGCTGTTGAACTTCAGCACCCAGTCCCGGACGATCTGCAGCGTCACGCCGCCGATCTTGGCCGCCTCGGTCCGGCTCGCACCATCGTAAACCGCAGCCAGCGAAAGCAGGCGCCGGGCCTGAGCCGCATCCTTCGTCCGCCGCGCCGCCACACGCAACCGAGCCGCGTCGAAGTCACCGCGAAGCGGAATGGCCATGACGAACCTCCACCGTTCGCCATCTTGAATCACAATCCGGCCCCGCGAGGGAATCCCCTACGAGAGTCACGGTCTCAGAGACTTGGTAT
>JBHTFH010000255.1:0-1149 GCA_042666135.1 Roseomonas sp. GCM10028921
ACGCCTGGTCCACCCTGATGCGCACGCCCGACCAGATCGCCACCATCACGCGCCGCTCCTGGGCACAGGTCAGAGTTTAGGGCGGCTGGTATAAGCGCTCTTCCGTTGTCCCCGTGTGCGCCCCTCAGCGGCGCCTTTTGCCATAGCGAGCCAAGCAACTGCTGCTCGGCCTATCCCGCTTCGTCTCTGAGAGAGAACCGCAACGTTCCTCTCCCGTTCCCGACAGCCGAGCGCAACTCGGCTGCGATGCTGGCGAGCGCCGTGGCGGTTTCTCGCAACGCCACTTTCGCGCTCGGGGCGGCTGGCAACGGCCCGGTGAGGCGCTGAACCGAGACCGAGCGGTCACCGAGGGCCGCCTACCAGTGCCAGAACGGGCGCCCATCCCCCGCGCCGTGCAAGGCCCAGGCGACGGGGTCACGCAACGAAGCGAGGCTCTCGGCTAGCTCCTGAGGCAAAGCCTCGCCAGGGCGGGACCAGAATGCCCGAAGGAAGGCCTCATTCACGCCGTCGAGCCCGATGGCTAACTCACATCGCGCTCCCTCGCCATTGACGGTCACAACGAAGAGCGTGTCTTCGTTAGGGGCGGTCGCGCCGCGTTCCTCGTCCTTCATAGCCGCCTTCATGTCATAAGCCGCACAGAGCCGCAGAGTACCATTGCAGCCTCTGAGGCCCGGAGGCGTTCCGCCTCATAGAAAGCTAGAGGTGTGCCATGGCAAAGCAGGCCGACACCAAGGGCGTGACCAGCACCAAGGGGCGTCCTCCCGCCGATGCGAGTGGTCGGAGCATGCTCGAACGAATGCGCGCCCTGGGCGAAAGTGTCCGTCGGCAGATGGCGGCCAGACGGCAAAACCGTGCCCGGCCCGGTGGGCCGGGTGATGGGGCCGGTAGCCGCTGACCTTTTGGTCAGAGATGCCTTCCCCAGCGCCTCAGCCGCTCGTTTTCAACCACTGCCGCCTCCGGAGGCGAACACCACCGAGCGTTGTTGCCCAGGACCAGGCCCGGCCACCCATTGACTGATGGCTGCCGCGATCTTCCCGCCTCCCTGAACCGAAGGCCCGGTCGGACTGGCGAAGTCTGCATCCTGGTTGCAGATCAGGCGAAGGTCGATCACCGCCAATCCGCGTGTGAACGCTTCGCGCGTGATGATGT
>JBHTFH010000256.1:0-1137 GCA_042666135.1 Roseomonas sp. GCM10028921
CCTCGCAGCACTCCATCGCTGTCGCGATCAGTCCCAGGATCCCTCTGTCCACATCCCCCTCCGCGCCAAAGCAGCACAGGTGGGAGGACAATCAGCAGGCCGCCGGAACAGCGTTCCTCAACTCAGAGTGGTAGCGAAAACCGGCTTTTAGGTCAGCAGGGAGGAGGCTGGCATTTCCGCTTCTTTCAGGTCGGGCATTTTGAACCGGCGCTAGCAGACCGTAGTCGCGTAATACTTTATGTAAAAGAACCGCTTATATTTCTAATTTAATCTGTTAATTTGAGTTCGCCGGCAAAAGCCAGTCCTCGCATCGTAGTCCCTCCAAGCGGCTGAACTCGCTGAGGTTGCCAGTGACCACGACCAGCCCACGGCTCCTTGCATGGCCTGCAACCATCAGATCGTAAGCACCAATGACCTGCCCGGCGCGCTCCAGCGCTGTGCGGATCTCCCCCGCATGCGCCGCCGCATCTGCGTCGAAGGCCAGTACATCCAACCGCGCTGCGAAGCGCTCCACCTCCCGCCGGTTCTCAATCGGGCGTGCCGAGTTACCGGCACCGTGCAGCAACTCCATTAGCACCACGGTCGAGATGCAGAGCGAGCCGACCTCGGTGTTGAACCGGGTCCGCAAACCCTGTGGTCGATCTCGCAAAACACGGATGCAGAAATTCGTGTCCAGCAAGTAGCGCAGCATTAGAAGCGCTCGCGTTCCTCGGCCTGCGGTTGCTCGCGATCCGGCAGGTCGATACCGGGCGCGCTGAAGAAGTCGTCCCAACTGGAATCAGCCGGTACGATGACCCGGCGCGTGCCGTCACGCAGGATCCAGACTTCCCTGACGCCTTCTGGAAAGGCCACGTCCTTCGGCAAGCGTACAGCCTGTGTCTGGTTGCTCTTAAAGAGAGTAGTCCGGATCATGTAAGTCTCGCTGAATATACAATTTGTATATCCCGTCCTTGCTGAGGTGCAAGGTCCAGTGAGGCCTAGACACAGGAATCGCGTTGAATCAGACTCTTGTGGTGCACGCCTTCTTCTGCTTCCCATCTTGACCCGCCGTCGTCTCCGTTCGCACCAGCAGCGCCTCGCGGGGGTGGTGGAGGCGATTGCCACGGGCGAGACGGAGGCGCGGGACATTCTCGCCGC
>JBHTFH010000257.1:0-1132 GCA_042666135.1 Roseomonas sp. GCM10028921
GCCGCGGCCACGTCTCTGTCAGCGGCTACCGAGCCGCGAGGGCGCATGCGTTCGAGGTGTGGGCCGAGGTGGGCGGGGCTGCTGCCGCGGCATGGACTCCTTTGTCAGCTCCGCCCTCGCCCTGTCAGCGCGGTCGCTCCAGAGCCGACAAGTTGACGGTGCCCGGGTTGCTGCCTAATCCGCCTGCTATCCAGACCAACTGCGGCCCGTCGGGAACTTTGCAACAGAGCCCTTCTGTCGTAGTTACGACGAACACCGTAACCACCTCGGCCCTCGCGTTCGCCACAACCAGCATGTCCCTGTCAACCGACGCCGCATGCTTCATCTCCGTCGTGCGGCCGCCGTGCTCGCCATTCTAGTGGCTGGGTAGGCGAACAGCCTGAGGCAGCATGCGCCGTCATCTCTGGCGCGAGAGCTAACAGAGCCGATAGCGGCGTAATGTCACGCAAGCTCCGCCGTGCGGTCAAACTCGCCAGCTTACCAAGCAACGTGACAATTTCCGCGGGACCTCAGTCTGCCCTGGCGGCCTTCGCCGACTTGCGCCTAGCCTTCTTCACGCCAGCAAAGGCCGCTTCCTTGAGCGACGGTGCTGGCTTGAACTTCACGGTGGCGCCGGCCTTCACCGCGACCGTCTCGCCAGTGCGTGGGTTCAGTGCTGTACGCTTGGAAGTCTCTCGGACGGTGAAGGAGCCAAAGTCGGGCAGGGAGAAGCGGCCGTTCTCCGTGATCTCGGCCTTGATCGCTGCGATGATCTCAGCGGCGAGCTGGCCCGAGGCTCTGCCGGTGAGGCCGGCGGACTGCTGGATGACGTCGGTGAGGAAGCGTTTTGACATACAGGGTTTCTAGTGTGGCGTGTCAGCGGATGCAAACCTGTCTCGATCGATCTCTGCACCATTCAGGTCCGCTTGCACCGATTTCACGGCGGGATCCTCGATCGATGTCTCACTCTCATCGGGCCAGCCGCACAAGCCGTATTAGCCAGTTACTCGGCCCTGCCTCGCCAGAACTCGTTCTCACTGGCAGCTCTTGACCAGGCGAGGCGGACAGATCGCGTTGGGAGGCGGCGAAGGTTGGCGAACACGGCCTTGAGCGCCACTCCGAGCTGGATAGGCAACCTCCGTCAGCGCCATTG
>JBHTFH010000258.1:0-1107 GCA_042666135.1 Roseomonas sp. GCM10028921
CTCCGAGATCAGCTCTCGCTCCTTCTGAGCCATCGCCGCATAAACCCGCATGCTGAGGTCATCCGCCCCGGGCATGTCGGCCGCTCGGATCGAGATCCCATCCTCCAGCAGCTGCGCGAGGATGTGCGCACGCCGGGTGATCCGATCGAGGCGGGCGCCCACCAGCACCGCCCCGAGCTGGCGGCACCGGGTCAGGGCTGCCTGGAACCTCGGCCTCTGGTCGTCCTTGCCGGAGGCGACGTCCTGGTGCTCGGCGACGAGTTACCAACCCTCGCGGTCGACAAAGGCGCGGACGCTGGCCTGCTGCGCCGCGAGCCCCAGGCCCGAGTGCCCTTACTCAGCGGTGGACACGCGGTGGCGCGCCACCGCGTGGCGCGGCCGGGTAGGGGAGGGCAGGGAACGGCGGGAGGGGGCCATCAGCCCTGAGCCTCCTCGGCTACCACCCTCGGGGTGATCCGGTACACGCTGTAGCTGCCCCTGGCACCCGCCTTGCCTGGCCCTATGGCGCACGCGCTCCAGTACCTCGACGCTGTGGCCCTTCCTCTTCAGCCCGGCCAGGAAGCCCCGGACCGTGTGCTGGGCCCAGCCGGTTTCGTCCATAACTTGGGCGATGGTGGCGCCCTCGTCCTGGCGCAGGAGGGAGAGAACGGCCTGGTGCTTGGTGCCCTCACGCGGGCGACGTGGCGCTGAGGGGTCGCGATCCGCCCGAGCTGCCCCGCTGCGGCCCAGGGCGGCCCTGAGCGCCGCCATTGACACCCCGGTAGGGCAGAGCGCTCCACCCCCGCGTCCCAGGCCACCAGCAGGGCCGCTGCGGCAGCCCGGAG
This sequence comes from Roseomonas sp. GCM10028921, assembly GCA_042666135.1. Taxonomy (GTDB): domain Bacteria; phylum Pseudomonadota; class Alphaproteobacteria; order Acetobacterales; family Acetobacteraceae; genus Roseomonas. The sequence continues at coordinate 825 of JBHTFH010000258.1, forward strand.
CGAGGTGCACGGTCGTGACGGGGCAGCAACTGCAACCAGCGGCTCCTGTGCCTCCGACTTGGCAGTGCTGGCCGGCTGCCCTTCCTGCCCCTCCTCCGCTCCCACAACGCCCTCTCCGGCCGGATCCGCTGTGCTCGCCCCCACCGCCTCCAGCCCGGCCATGGTGATCCGCAGCCCCACCGAGCCGCCATGGCTGCGGGTACCTTCTCCAGCAGGCCTGCGTTTAGCATGCTCCGGAACACCGCGTTCCTGGCAGCAGCCGGTAGGTCCGGGGGCGCCTCGG
>JBHTFH010000259.1:0-1103 GCA_042666135.1 Roseomonas sp. GCM10028921
CGGGTGCATGCCCTGCTCGTTCGCATGCTGCGCGGCCACCCGGATCTGATCATCGACAGGTGCTCAGTGCGCGCCAAGCGGGGCGGTGACCTCACGGCGGCATCCTCGACTTGTTGACATAGGGCTGAGTTTGTTCGCGGGGCAGGGCACGGGTGAGTTCACGCCGCACTTTGGACACAGGTTTCCTCGCGCCACACCCGGAAGGCCCTGACGCGAGCGCGACGGTGCTGGGCGGCGGTCATCAGATGCCCGCCGCGGCCGCAAGTGGTCGAGGATCATGGCATGTGCTGAGAGGAAGCGTCGCGCCTGCTGAGGTGATTTGAGGCGCTGCATCTGGCACTCTCTGCGCCGTGTGGGCCGGTGCGAGTTCTCCACCCGATTGTTGAGGTACCGACTGACCCGATGCCGCACCTCGGGCATCACGGCGCGATGCGCGACGCCGTAGCTGCGCAGCCCATCGTATCAGCGTACAAGCATCTCACATCCCAGCAGGAGATATTTATGTTCCGACCTTCAACAACAGTTCCGCAACCATACTCACGGGTCCAGGGCAATTTCACTTCGGCAGAAGGATCAAGGCTGAGAAAGCCAAAGCCACTTGTTGATCCAGTTCAGGTAAGTTGAGCTAAGCTGTCCACCAGTATCGGGGCGCCGGATTCCGGAGGTGCCCGGCGGCAACCCGCTCCAACCATAACGCAAAGGGTTCAGGAATGGACTCTACTCCGTCGGCCTTGAATAACCTCGTCAGTCCGTCTGAACCGTAAGCAGGTGGTGGTCTGGCTGCCCCATCGCCTGAGCGAGGGTGGCGAGAAGGGCGAGCAAAAGGGCCCTGAGGTAGGCGAGGATCTTGCGGATGTTGTGCCCGCAGCCGCAGAGGACGGCAAAGAGGGCATCACCGATCGTGCCCTTGAGGGCGCAGCGGGCGAGACGTCCGTCAGATTTCATGTGGCCGATCTCTGGCTCGATCGCGCTGCGTCGCCGCAGGAGCTTGCGCAGGCGTGGCGTCAGGCCACGGCGCGTGCCGCTGACGAGCACTGTCGTGCCGTGGGCGCCATGGCCGCGGTAGCCACGGTCGACCACGGCAAGAGTGGGGAGTTGCCCGG
>JBHTFH010000260.1:0-1092 GCA_042666135.1 Roseomonas sp. GCM10028921
GAGCGGGACGGCATCGCGGCCGAGCGCGACGCGCTGGCGGAGCGGAACGAACGGCTGCGCCATCTGCTGGAGAAGCTCCGGCGGATGCAGTTCGGCAGGCGGTCCGAGCGTTTGCCCGAAGATCAGCTCCAACTCGCGTTCGAGGAGGTCGAGGCCTCCATCGCCGAGGCCGCGGCCGAGGTGGCCAGGACCTCTCCCGAGCAGCGGGAGGGGACGGTCCGGCGCCGCCGTGCCGGGCGCGGGCGCTTGCCCGCGCACCTGCCCCGCGTCGAGGTGGTGCTGGCGCCGGAGACGACGACCTGCCCCTGCTGCGACGGCGCGCTCGTCGAGATCGGGACCGACACGTCGGAGCGGCTGGACGTGACCCCGGCGAGGTTCCAGGTTCTCGTCACGCGCCGCCCGAAGCTCGCCTGCCGAGCCTGCCCCGGCACCGTCCTACAGGCGCCCGCGCCACCCCGCCTGGTCGAGGGCGGGGTGCCGACGGAGGCCACCGTCGCCCATGTCCTGGTGTCGCGCTACGCTGACCACCTCCCACTCTACCGCCAGTCCCAGATCCTGCTGCGGCAGGGGATCGAGATCGGCCGCGAGGTGCTGGCGGACTGGACCGGCACTGCGGCTTGCGAAGTGCTGCCCGTCGTGCGCCGGATGCACGAGATCCTCCTCGTCTCGCCCAGGCTGTTCGCCGACGAGACCACGATGCCGGTGCTCGACCCGGGGCGCGGCCAGACGAAGAAGGGCTACGCCTGGGCACTCGCGCGGGACGACCGGCCCTGGGGCGGGACGGACCCGCCTGCTGTGGTGTTCCACTACGCCCCGGGCCGCGGCGCCGAGCACGCCCGTGCGCTGCTCCGGAACTACGGCGGCATCCTCCAGTGCGATGGCTACGGCGTCTACAAGGCGGTCGCCGCCGAGCGGGGCATGACGCTCGCGTTCTGCTGGTCGCATGTCCGCCGCGAGTTCATCGCGCTGGCGAAGGGCAAGACGGCACCGATCGCGGCCGAAGCCCTGCGGCGCATCGCCGCCCTCTACGCCGTCGAGGCGGAGATCAGGGGCAGGCCCCCGGAGGTCCGGCAGGCCGCCCGCCAGGCCAGG
>JBHTFH010000261.1:0-1090 GCA_042666135.1 Roseomonas sp. GCM10028921
AGCCTCTAGCCCATTAAGGAGTATGTCGTGCCATGGCCGCTCAACGGCATCGGGGCCATGGCTCCGACGTGACCCGGAAGGTGGTGCCCTGACCGCCCCCGGCCCCGTTCGTGCTCAGACACCAGGGCTGAGGCGTCCCGGATCCAGCCCGAGAACGGCCAGCACCGCCATGGTCCTTGCTACGGCCCTGGCTGCCTTGCTTCTGCAGGCATGCACCTCCCCGGAGGTGGGTCCTGCCGCGGCGGGCGCCGAGGCGAAGCCGCCCGGGCAGCAAGCTCCGGGGCCGTTGGCGGAGCGCTTCTTGGAGGTGGACGGCGTCCGTCTCCGCTACGTCGAGCGAGGAGCAGGAGGCCCACCCATCGTGCTGCTGCACGGTGACGGGTCCATGATCGAGGACTTTGCTACCAGTGGCCTGCTCGAGCGCGCCGCCGAACGCCACAGGGTGCTGGCCTTCGACCGCCCCGGCTACGGCCGGAGCGAGCGGCCGCGCGACCGGGCCTGGACGCCGGAAGCCCAGGCGGCGCTGCTCGTCGCAGCCTTCGCACGGCTCGGGATCGAGCGGCCGGTCGTGGTCGGCCATTCCTGGGGCACGCTCGTCGCGCTCGCCCTGGCCCTCGAGCACCCCAATGCGGTGTCCGGCCTGGTGCTGCTGTCCGGCTACTACTACCCGGTGCCCCGCCCGGCCGCCGCGCTCGCGGCGCTGCCCGCAGTTCCGGTGCTGGGCGACGCGGCGCGCTACACCGTCGCGCCGATCATTGGAGCGATCCTCGCTCCAGGCCTGATCGCCCAGGCCTTCGCTCCCGCCCCGGTGCCGCCGCGCTTCATCGCGGGGTTCCCGACTGGCCTGACGCTCCGTCCCGAACACATCCGGGCCAGCGCCGAGGACAGCGGCCTCCTCATGCCGTCAGCTGCGGCGTTCGAGCGCCGCTACGGCGAGTTGCGGCTGCCAGTCGCGATCGTCGCGGGCGCGGAGGACCGTATCGTCAACACTGACCTGCAGTCGGCCCGTCTGCATCGTGAGGCGCCGGGGAGCACATTGCGGGTCGTTCAGGGGGAGGGCCACATGGTGCATCACGGCGCCGCGGGCCTG
>JBHTFH010000262.1:0-1086 GCA_042666135.1 Roseomonas sp. GCM10028921
AGCCGCAGAACCGCCGCGTCGAGATCGTGCTGCGCTGAGCAGAACGGCCTCCCGCAAGGGCGTCCAAGGGGGCGGGACCGAAGGGTCCCGCCCCCTTCTTGCATTTGCTCCTAACCGGGCCTGTTCATATGTTGTGCTATCTCTGCCACAGGTCACTTCTATGACGAGACTGTGCGTTGAGGTCGCAAACCACCTCGATCCATTTAGCTTTCGTCGTCGTGCCGTAAGCTACTGCGGCCCGCATCATAAATGAGGAAGTTTCACTCATGTCGTTCCGTAAGGCCCTCCTCGCGGCCACCGTCATCGCGATGCCGGCGTCCGCTATGGCCCAGCCCGTCACCGGCCTCTACATCGGTGCCGGCGCCGGCGTGAACTGGCTCCAGGACGCCAAGATCGCTGCTACCGGCCCGCTGGCCGAGGAACTCCGCCTGCGCGGCATCAACCCCGGCGGCAAGGTCGGGTTCGAGCCCGGCTGGGCTGCCGTCGCCAGCATCGGCTGGGGCTTCGGCAACGGCCTGCGCGCCGAGATCGAAGGCAACTACCGCGAGAACGAGGTTGACAAGATCCGCGGCTTCAACGGCATCACCACCAGCCGCGTCGAGGGCACCTCGCGCAGCTACGGCGTGATGGGCAATCTCCTCTACGACTTGGACTTCACTCGTTTCGGCATCCCGACCTACATCCAGCCCTACATCGGTGCCGGCGTCGGCTACGTCTGGCGTGAATTCGACGATGTCGGCCTGACCGTTCTCGGCGCGCGGATCCGCGACAGCGACACCGATGGCCGCTTCGCCTACCAGGGCATCGCCGGCTTCGGCGTTCCGCTCACCCCGTACGGCCTCACCGGCCTGACGCTGACGGCCGAGTACCGCTTCCTCGGCACGCTCGAGCACGACATCGAGACCCAGAGTGGCGGCGGCAGCTTCACGATCGCCCGTGGCGGCACGAAGTCCGAGAACTACAACCACTCGATCATGCTCGGCCTGCGCTACGCCTTCAACCAGCCGCGCCCTGCGCCGGTCGCCACGGTTGCTCCCGCGGCCCCGGCGGCGGCTCCTGCCCCGGCGCGCACCTACCTCGTGTTCT
>JBHTFH010000263.1:0-1082 GCA_042666135.1 Roseomonas sp. GCM10028921
CCTCGCAGCACTCCATCGCTGTCGCGATCAGTCCCAGGATCCCTCTGTCCACATCCCCCTCCGCGCCAAAGCAGCACAGGTGGGAGGACGATCAGCAGGCCGCCGGAACAGCGTTCCTCAATTCGGGGTGGTAGCGGAAACCGGCTCTAAAGCTTTCGCTTCAGCGCCGCGACATAGGCGCGGTTGTGGGTTGGCGTTAGCCAGACCTCGTTCATCGTCACACCCGGCGGCAAGGTCGCAACGTAGAGGATCAGGTCCGCGCAATGTTCCGGCTGCAGCATGCGGTCCCGGTCCTCCTGACTCAGCGGATTGGGCCGCTTCGCCAGGATTTCGGTGTTCACCTCGCCGGGGCAGAATGCCGTGCTGCGGATGTTATTGACGCACTCCTCTATGTTGAGGCTGTGGCTCATGGCCACCACGCCATGCTTCGCGGCCTGGTAGCCGGGGCCGCTCATCAGGCCCAGGTTGCGCCCGGCCATCGAGGCTGTGTGGATCATGACGCCGCCGCCCTGGGCGCGCATGATCGGCAGTACAGCTCGCGCGACGTAGAAGGCCGAGGACAGGTTGCCGTGGATGAGTTGATCGATCTCCCCGGGGCCGAGATTCGCCCAGCTCCGCTCCGTCACGTTCAGCCCGGCATTGCTGACCAGCACGTCGAGCCGCCCGAAGGTGTCCCCTATCCAATCCGTGACGCGCTGCACCTCGTTCGACTTCGTGAGGTCGGCGGGCCGCACCTCGGCCTTGCCACTCTCTCGGCGGATACGTGCCGCTACCTGCTCCAGCCTGTCCTCGCGGCGCCCGGTCACCACCACCGTCGCCCCCTCCGCGCCGAAGCGCTCCGCCACCGCCTCGCCGATGCCGCTGCCCGCACCGGTGACCCAGGCGATCTTGCCACCAAGCCTATCCATGCATCTCTCCCCTGCTTGCCATTAACGCTAGCGCAGCTGCCGATCCGGCGTCATCCGGTGAACCCCCTAAGCGCGGCCTGTGGATTCCGACGATGTCGGCCGCCTGTTCCGAGGCGAAGTCGGCCACGTATTCCGACGTCATGTCGGCCGGCCATTCCGATTGATGTCGGCCGG
>JBHTFH010000264.1:0-1072 GCA_042666135.1 Roseomonas sp. GCM10028921
CCCGGCCGATCGCCGCCCTCTCCGCGCGGATGCGCGAGCTCGAGGCGGGCGACAAGACCTCCCCCATCCCCGGCACCGGCCGGCGCGACGAGGTGGGCGGGATGGCCGCCGCGGTTGAGATGTTCCGCGAGGGCCTGATCGCCGCCGACCGCCTCGCCGCCGAGAGCGCGGAGGCGCGGGCCGCGCGCGAGAAGCGGGCCGCCCAGGTGGACGCGCTGGTGCGCGGCTTCGAGGAGCGGGTGAGCGGCATGGTCGGCATCCTCTCCTCCGCCTCGACCGAGCTGGAGGCGACCGCCCGCAGCATGTCCAACATCGCCGAGCAGGGCAGCACCCGCGCCGGCGAGGTGCTGGCCGCCGCCGAGCAGGCGGGGGACGGCGTTCAGACCGTGGCCTCGGCGGCCGAGGAGCTGAGCGCCTCGATCAGCGAGATCAGCCGCCAAGTGACCCAGGCCTCGGGCGTGGCCCAGCGCGCCGTCGCCAATGCGCGCCAGACCGACGCCACCGTGCGCGTGCTGGCCGAGGGCGCGAGCCGGATCGGCGAGGTCGTGCAGCTCATCACCAGCATCGCCGGCCAGACGAACCTGCTGGCCCTCAACGCCACGATCGAGGCCGCGCGGGCGGGCGACGCCGGCAAGGGCTTCGCGGTCGTCGCCTCGGAGGTGAAGAGCCTCGCCCAGCAGACCGCCAAGGCCACCGAGGAGATCGGCGCCCAGATCGCCGGCATCCAGGCCGCGACGCAGGAGGCGGTGAGCGCGATCCAGGGCATCGCCCTCACGATCGACGAGGTGAGCGCCATCACCGTCACCATCGCCGCGGCGGTGGAGGAGCAGAGCGCGGCCACCGGCGAGATCGCCCGCACCGTGCAGAACACCGCCCAGGCCACGAGCGCGGTGACGCACAACATCGGCGCGGTGAGCGAGGGCGCGAACGAGACGGGCGCCGCCGCCGCCCAGGTCCTCTCCGCCGCCTCCGAGCTGTCCCGCCAGTCGGAGCAGCTCACGGGCGAGGTGAAGGGTTTCGTCACGGAGGTCCGCACCGCCTGATCCCCCGGCGGCCGCCCTCCCGTGCGGGG
>JBHTFH010000265.1:0-1072 GCA_042666135.1 Roseomonas sp. GCM10028921
CCCTCCCTCGACGCCGCCCTCGCCCGCCTCGCCGCCCTCACCGCCAGAACAGCACGCCTCGCCTGACGAGAGCAGGCGGCAGAAAGAAGGGGTGGCGTACTTAGAGGCGGTTTTCACTACTACCCTGAATTGAGGAGCCCTTGCCCGGCAGGATGTTGAGCCTCGCCCTACCTGTGCTGCTTTGGGAGGGAGGAGGATGTGGACGGGAAGATCCTGAGACTGACCGCGAAAGCAATGGAGTGTTGCGAAGGGCGACGGTCTGGCGAGCCCGGTCACCCGCCTGCCTCCTTGGGGCGGGTGCTGTCCACCCTGCGGCGGTTCTTGCGCGAGGGTAAACCTGGGCGGCGCCTGCGTGCGACAACGGACCAGGCCACAGCGGCTTGACCCTGCGGCGCTCTCTGGCGCGCTAGTCGAGGGACTTACGCGAAGCGCCAGAGCAAGAGGCGTCTGCGGCTAAGCGGATTGGACCAGAGAAGGCTGCTTTTCTAACCGACACGTTCCCATGTGAGTTTGAGACCAGAGCTTCGTCCCAGAGTGGGCGTAAGTGGAACGGCCACGTAGCGGTTAGGGTTCTCGAAGGTGATTTGCCTGACCTGCTCCGCATGGTTTTCTTGGCTGGAAGCGCCATCAACCTGGACCACCAGCTTCTCCCCGTCGAACTCGTAGTTCCCCGCGTAGGAGGAGAAGATCCGCTGCGTTGAACCTTCTGGCATAGCCGGGCGGCCATCACACACTGCCACCATCATTCTCTTTGTGTCATAGATGATGATGCCCATTGGGTTGGGACCGAGGGGCGGTGGAGCCTCTCTGCCGTTCTCATCGAAGGCGAGAGCCTCAACCAACCTCCATGTGCCCACCAAGCTGTTCATGGCAGTCTCCCGAGTTCGGCCCCTCAAGAGAGTAGCCATAAGCTCCTGGGGTTGATCTAGAGCTTTCCGGAAGGGCTTCAGGGGTGGTTTCCGCTACCACCCCGAATTGAGGAACGCTGTTCCGGCGGCCTGCTGATTGTCCTCCCACCTGTGCTGCTTTGGCGCGGAGGGGGATGTGGACAGAGGGATCCTGGGACTGATCG
>JBHTFH010000266.1:0-1067 GCA_042666135.1 Roseomonas sp. GCM10028921
TCAAGGAGGCGAAGGTTCCGAGCGAACCGGCCGAACTCGTCCGGTTCGTGCAGGGCCTTGGTTTGGAGGTCGAGCGGATCGGCCTTGAGGCAGGTCCGCTATCGTCCTGGCTGCACGATGGACTAGCCGGGGCGGGGCTCGAAGTCGTGCTGCTCGAGACGCGTCATGTGCGCGCGGCCCTGTCGGCGATGGTGATCAAGACGGACCGGCGAGACGCGCGCGGGATCGCGCAGCTCCTGCGCATGGGTTGGTACCGGCCGGTGCATCGCAAGGCAGCACCCTCGCAAGAGGTGCGGGCGCTGCTCGTCGGCCGAAAGCTCCTCGTGGCGAAGCTCGTCGACGTGGACGGCGGGATCCGTGGCATGCTGCGGGGCTTTGGATTGAAGGTCGGACCGGTCGGTCGAGCCGGGCTTCCCCGTCGCGTGCGCGAACTGATCGAGGGCCATGCTGTCCTGCGCTCCATCCTCGAGCCGCTCCTCGCTGCGCGCGAGGCGATACGGACCGAGCTCGCACGGCTCCATGGACAGGTGCTGGCCCTCGCCCGCACGGATGAGGTCTGCCAGCGGCTCATGACCGCGCCGGGCGTTGGGGCCGTAGTCGCCCTGACCTTCCGCTCAGGCATCGACGATCCGACCAGGTTCAGGTCCTCGCGCGCGCTGGGACCGTACCTCGGGCTGACCCCGCGAAGGTACCAGTCGGGCGAGACGGACGTCTGCGGTGGCATCAGTCGCGCGGGCGACACGATGGTGCGGACGGCGCTGTACGAGGCTGCCACGGTCATCCTGTCCCGCGCGGTGCGCTTCTCGTCGCTCAAGCGTTGGGCGATGGCCGTCGCAGCGAGGCGCGGGGTCAAGCGGGCGAGGGTTGCCCTCGCACGAAAGCTCTCCACGGTCCTGCACAGGATCTGGGTCGACCGGACAACCTTCCGTTGGGGAGGCGAGGCCCACGCATCGGGGCGCGCCGCCTGACGCAATAGACCCTCGGGGCCGCGGCACACGCCGGGCGACGAGGCGCGTCCCCGCCGGGACGCGGGAGACGGTGAAGCCGAAAGAACGCAAGCGGCGCGC
>JBHTFH010000267.1:0-1042 GCA_042666135.1 Roseomonas sp. GCM10028921
GCTGGTTCCCCTGCGGCAGGATTGCCCGGGCTGTGGCGGGCACATGCGACTGCGCTACGAGAACCGCCGGACCCTGGTGACGCTGTCGGGGCCGGTAAGGCTGCGGCTGAAGATCCGCCGCTGCGAGCGCGAGGGCTGTGCGCGTTATCGGGTGGCGTACCGGCCCGAGGCGGAGGGCGCGGTGGCGCTGCCCCAGCACGAGTTCGGCCTGGACGTGGTGGCGCTGGTGGGGGCGCTGCGTCACCGGGATCACCGCAGCGTGCCGGAGATCCATGCTGCCCTGCTTGGGCGCGGGGTGGAGATCGCCGAGCGGAGCGTCACCAACCTGCTGGACCGCTATGACGAGATGCTGGCCGCCTCGCTGACCGATACCCGGCGGCTGCGCCGGGTGCTGGCCAGGCAAGGGCGGGCGATCCTGGCGCTGGACGGCATGCAGCCGGACGTGGGCCATGAGGTGCTCTGGGTAGTGCGCGAGTGCCTTTCGGGCGAGGTGCTGCTGGCGCGCAGCCTGTTGTCGGGCACGGCCGAGGACTTGGCGCCCCTGCTCGCCGAGGTGGCGCAGGCGATCGGGGTGCCGGTGGAGGGGGTGATCAGCGACGGGCAGACCTCGATCCGGCGCGCCGTGGCCAGGGCGCTGCCCGGGGTGCCCCACCAGCTCTGTCAGTTTCACTTCCTGCGCGAGGCGGCGCACCCGGTCTACGAGGCGGATCGGCACGCCAAGAAGGAGCTCAAGAAAGGGGTACGCGGGGTGCGGCGGATCGAGCGCTCGGTGGAGGGAGGCCAGGACGTCGGCTCGGAGGTGGCGCTGGGCTACTGCGCGGCGGTACGCAGCGCCATCACGGACGACGGCCGCACACCGCTCGCCGCCCCTGGCCTGAAGCTCAAGGGGCGGCTGGAGGCAGTGGGGAGCAGCCTGGACCGGGTTCTGGAAAAGGGGGCTCGTCCGCGCCGCTCGCGCGGCTCCGACAGCTGATCGGCCGCGGCCTGGAAGGCACCGCCCCGCTCTGGCCGGAGGTGGAGTGCGCCTATGCCTGGGTGCACG
>JBHTFH010000268.1:0-1024 GCA_042666135.1 Roseomonas sp. GCM10028921
GCAGCCGGGCGGGGCTGTCCCTGGTGATCCTGGCCCGGCGGCGGTAGCCCTGGGTGGTGGCGATGCTCTTCTGCCGCGCGTGGTGCATCACCTGCTCGTCGAGCGCGAATTTGAGGTAGGGCCGTGTGAGATAGCGAGCCAACTTCCCCCACCACGGTGACAGGAAGTTGAGAGCCTCTCGCGCAGAAGGTGGAAGAACCTTAGCGTTTTATATGGGCAACGAGTGGAGCCTGCCACCATGCAAATGCGTGCCCACGATCTTATGGACCCCGAGGTTACCGCAGTGCCGCCCGGAGTTCCGGCAGCCGATCTCGCTCGCATGTTCGCGGATCGCGGCATTTCAACGGTTGCCGTTGTCGACCCCGGGGGCGCATTGCAGGGCATCGTGACGGAGGCTGATCTGATCCGCCGCCTCACAGACGAAGATGAGCGGCCCCGCGCTGGATGGCTCGCTCGCCTCCTAGCGAACCCAAATGTCGCGGCGGAGCGTTATGCCCGCAGCCACGGGGGCACCGCTGGCGACCTGATGACCAAAGAGGTGGTGACAGTCGGGCCGGAGGACAGCGCGGCTCACATCGCCCGCCTGATGGAAGAACACAAAATACGCCGCGTGCTGGTGACGGCGGGCGGCAAGGTGCTGGGCATGGTAAATCGCTCCGCCCTCGTGCGTGCGTTGATTGAGCCAGCGAGCGGCTCGCTCAAAGACTTGTCCGATGAGGACATCCGGCAGGCCGTGCTCGCTGCGCTGCGGCGGGAACAGTGGGCGAACACGGGCAACATTGCGGTAGGGGTCCGGGACGGTGTTGTGGAGTTCTCCGGCTTCCGCCATTCCGAGACGGTCAGCCATGCACTCCGCGTGCTCGCCCAGAACGTGCCGGGTGTAAAGCAAGTAGTAGACCGAACGTTGGCCCGGCCGGTTGTTTTTGGTCCCTGACATGCTCCTGTCGGCCGCTGCTCGGCGGGGGGTAACGGCCTCGCTTAGGGCTGCTCCCCACCCCCCTCGGGGGTAATAGAGGGCAGGGCG
>JBHTFH010000269.1:0-1019 GCA_042666135.1 Roseomonas sp. GCM10028921
CATTGGCGAGACTTGTGGGTCGCGCCCTGACCGGGCAACCGGTCCAGACCTCCAAAACTCCGCCCCGTTCTGATGACCCTATATCGCCCCCCAGACGTTGCGGCGTCAGGTGGTATCGGTCCCGGATTGACCGACACTATCAGGTTGTCCTCAAGATCAACGGCGTGACGCATTGGCTTTGGCGCGCCGTCGACCAGGGCGGGATGGTGCTCGACGTGCTGGTGCAGAGCCGACGGGACAAGCAAGCGGCCAAGCGGCTACTCAGGAAACTGTTGAAGCAGCAGATGCGGCCACCGCGGGTCATGATCACCGACAAGCTGGCAAGCTACGGCGCCGCCAAGAAGGTGGTGATGCCTTCCGTCGAGCACCGGCACCACAAGGGGCTGAACAACCGGGCGGAGAACTCGCATCAGCCGACACGACGACGAGAGCGGCAGATGAAGCGCTTCAAGTCGGCAAGACAGGCACAGCGCTTCCTCTCCGCTCACGACGGGATCAACAACCTCTTTCATCTTCGCCGCGACCACGTCACTGCCAGCGAGTACCGCGCTGCAAGGGCGCGCGCGTTCGAGGTATGGTCCGGCATCAGCGGGGTCGCCGCGCGGGCTTGATCGCCCTTTATCTCACTGCCGGTCCGTCAGCTTCCTCGCCTTGAAGCCGGCAAGTTGACGGTGCCGCGGTGAGTGCTACCGGACATGTCCAGTCGGGCGACAACTTCCTCCACGTCGGCTCGACTATGAGCATCGAGGACTATGACGGCAGTGGCATCTTCAATCCGTCCTTCTTCCACTGGGGTGTCGCGGAGTTCAATGTCGACGGAGCCGGTCCCGGTGAGCGGACGACCGCGCTTACCGATGCCACGCTGTCCTTCGGCATCAAGTCCGGTAGCTACGGCAGCCTGCCGCTGAAGGTGGACGTCTATGTGTCTGGTCGCGGAACATTGTTGGAACCCGGTCAGCCTGGCCATTGTAGACTACGCCTACCGCTTCGAGCGCCTGAACGGCGCCGCTCAGGGAGGA
>JBHTFH010000270.1:0-1012 GCA_042666135.1 Roseomonas sp. GCM10028921
CGGCTGCAATCAATGTGTCCCGCGTGGTGCGATGGCTTGATGGCGTACCACGAGCCAAGACGCGCGTGACGCGGTTCGCAGCATTGGCTCACGCCGCGGAATTCGCCGACAGTATCAACACCTCGTCCAAGAACCACTCCGAGGTCAGCCGCCCGAACGCATTCGTCACGGCCCGAAATGCGTCCGCGCTGCCCCCGGCGTCCGGATGTGCAGCCTTAGCGGCGCGGCGGTAGGCTTTTCGCAACTCTAGCCTCGACGACGGCATCTGATCCAGGCCGAGGACCGCCAGGTTCCTGTCCGGCCGTGCGGATGTCTGGGGGAGCCACACTGCGCCGGCTGCGAACAGCACCCAAGCAGCACCCATACTTTCCGTCGTAAGCGCCAGAAGGTCGGCGTTCAGGCGCGTCAGGATGAAGCAGGCGTTGAACATGGTTCCATCGAAACGTTTGGGGACCAGTTCGGTATCTGAGCTGCGACGTCTCGGCGGTCACTCACACATGCATGTGGCCGCCAGACCACATCCTTCGCGCAGGAGTAGAAGAACAGAAATACCCAGGCCCCACGAGGGAGCGTTCGAGGGCGGGCACGGGTGCCGCCCCTCTCACGCTCCCCCTCGCGGGGCCTGGGTTGACTTGGCGGTGCTCAGCGGAGACCCGCATGACACACAATGAGATTGCCGCAACGAGCGGCGATAGCACCAACCAGCCAAGCAGCGCCGAGCCGGGCTCGGCCGCCGACATGGCCGAAGCCGCGACGCCCGCCCCGGGCGAGGCAACCGGCGCGTCGCCACCGGCCAGGGACGCGGGGGAGCGCTGGCGCGATCCCCTCGTGGTCGTCGGCGCCTCCTGGCTGCGAGGCTTCACGCCGCGGCCCGACGGCCGCGGGCACGGTGGCGAGACACCGGCGGCCCCGGACGACGCGCAGCCCGGGCGCAGCTACGTCGCCCGCCTGCGCCGGGAACGCGGTCGCGGCCCGGACCGGGTGGTCCGCCTCGCCCATCCCGAGCTGCGGA
>JBHTFH010000271.1:0-986 GCA_042666135.1 Roseomonas sp. GCM10028921
CCTGGCGAGCGCAAGAGCCTGCAGCCCATGGCGGCACGGCTGGGTTTGTCCGGGCACGACCAGCTGCACCACTTCATCACCAGCCCGGCCTGGGACGACGCACCGCTCTGGCGCGTGCTGTCGGAGAGGGCGGACGAGCTTCTGGGCGGCCCGGAGGCGGTGCTGGTGATCGACGACACCGCGCTGCCCAAGAAGGGTGATCTGTCGGTCGGCGTGGCGCGGCAGTACTGCGGGGTGGTGGGCAAGAGGGCGAACTGCCAGGCCCTTGTCTCGCTTACCCTGGCCCAGGGCGAGGTGCCCTTGCCCGTGGCCCTGCGGCTGTTCCTGCCCGACACCTGGACGCAGGACCCGCAACGTTGCGCCCGGGCAGGCGTGCCCGAGGCGGAGATGGTGGCCCGCAGCAAGGGCGAGATCGCGCTCGCCGAACTCGATCGGTTGCGCGAGACAGGACTGCGCTTTGGCATCGTCCTGGCCGATGCGGGCTATGGGATGAGCGCCGGGTTCCGCCAGGCGCTCTCCGAGCGGGATCTGCTCTGGGCGGTGGGCATCCCGCGCACGCAGAAGGTCTACACAACGGCCGTCCAACTCCGCTGGCCGCGTGCCAGCAGGGGCCGTCCGCGCCAGCTGCCGGTGCCCAGTGAGCAGCCGCAGGCCGTGGAGGACGTCCTGGCCAGGCTCAAGTGGCGCCGGTTGAGCTGGCGCCAGGGTACCAAGGGAGATCTTGCCGCGCGCTTTGCCGCCCTGCGTGTGCGGGTGGGCGATGGCCAGGTGACGCGTCCGTCACGGCACTTGCCGGGGGAAGAGGTTTGGCTGGTCGGCGAGTGGCGCTCAACAGGGGAGCGGAAGTACTACCTCAGCAACCTGGGCTCTGACACACCGCTGCGCAGCCTGGCCGCCGCGATCAAGGGGCGCTGGGTCTGCGAGCAGGCCCATCAGCAACTCAAGCAAGAACTCGGGCTGGGGCACTTCGAGGGACGGTCCTGGAC
>JBHTFH010000272.1:0-985 GCA_042666135.1 Roseomonas sp. GCM10028921
GGTTCTGTCAGCGCTCGCGCCACGGCTGCCCGCAATGGCGAGCTGGGTCAGGCGTGGGTAGGCTCCAGGCGGGTTGATGGACGGCTGGGGGCCTGATGAGATGGAGTGCGTGGACCGCGGTTCGGCCAAGGCGACTGAGCGGCGGGACCGTACGGTCCAGGGTTACCGGCGCTTTCGGTGCCGCGCCTGTGGCCGAGGGTTCAATGAGCGCAGCTCGGGGGTGCTGAACAGGGCGCAGTACCCCAGCGACCTTATCGCGCTGGTGGTGCTCTGGCGCTTGCGCTACCGCCTCACCCTGCGGGACCTGACCGAGATCTTTCTCCTCCGTGGCATCGTGTTCTGCCATGAGGCGATCCGCGGCTGGGAAGCCAAGCTCGCACCGGCGCTGTCGAGTCAACTGCGCCAGCGACGGCGTGGGAAAGGCGGCGCTGGCCGCCGTTCCTGGCACGTTGACGAGACGTATCTGAAGGTCCGCGGACGCTGGTGCTACCTGTATCGGGCAATCGACCGGAACGGCGATCTCGTCGACACCATGCTGAGCAAGCACCGCGATATCGCGGCGGCAAAGGCGTTCTTCCACTCGGCCAGGTCCGCCACGGGCATTGTCCCTGACCGGGTCACCACGTACGGGCATGGCTCCTACCCGCGGGCGATCCGTTCGACACTGGGCAAGCAGGTCACCCACCGCAACAGCGCATACAAGAACAACCGGCTTGAACAGGATCACCGCGGCATCAAAGGCCGGATCCGATGTATGCGCGGGTTCAAGAGCTTCAGCTCAGCCGACCGCTTCTGTCGCGGTTACGACGAATTCCGCAACCACCTACGCTCTCGCGTCCGCCACAACCAGCACGTTTCCGCCAGTCGCCGTCGCATGCTTTACCTCCGTCGTGCCACAACCGTACTCGTCACTCTTGCGGCAGGGTAGGCTGACAGCCTCCAATTGCGTGCGACGACGCCTTCGGCGCGAGAGCTGACAGAACCG
>JBHTFH010000273.1:0-978 GCA_042666135.1 Roseomonas sp. GCM10028921
CTCAGTTATGGCCGCGCCGCCGAGGCGCGTCGCGAGAAGGCGGGTCGCCTTCAGCGCCTCATGGATGGCCTCGAACCGCCGAGTTGACGGCGGCCGAGGAGCCGGTTCACCGATCAAAGGAAGTATAGGCGCGGGATGTCCTTCATCCCCGAGAGGTAGATGCGCGCATCGATACGCGCCCAAGACCCGCTCGCCCAAGGCGCTCGCTTACACGTACATCCCTTGCCTGCCGCACCATCATGTCAGCTGCACGTCATCCGCGGCCCGTTGGAAGAAAACCGCTACGACATGTCACACGGGAACACTTGCGCCGCCGCATTGTGCGGTGCACCATATTCTCAGGTGAAGGGAGGAGCAGGCAAAGGAGCCACCACCCATGTTCGCCTTCGGCCTCGGCATCGTCGCCCTCTTCGCTCTGAGCTTCCTCGTTCGCGGTGCCGCACACACCCAGGGGCTTGATCGTCTTCCAACCGGGCCACTCGGCTCGTAAGAACCCGCTCTGGGGGCAACTAACCTCCAGCCCCCGCCGGTTCTGCTTACCCACGGCGCCTTGCTCCCGTGCAGCGCTGGAGCAGCAGCTGCGCATCACCGCCAGTTCCGGTCCCCTTGGCGGACCTCGCCATGCCTATCGGAATGCGTTTGATCATAGCAACGGCCAGCGCTTCCTTTTCTCCCTCCGCCTGGACAGCCGACCGGGGAAACGGGTGAGTTTGGGCAGTTTGGCCGCCTGCGTGCGGATCTGCGACGCCTGGCTGGACACGGGCAAGCTCCCGGCGCCGTACGTGACGCCGAAGCCGGGCTAAGCCACAACCCGCCTGCCACGGGCAGAGCCGAGGGCGTGGCTGTCATCGCGGCAAGGGAGAGCAGCGGCGGGCTTGGTCGTAAGGGGAGCGACCCCAGGAGGACCAGATTGCCGGGCCCACCTCCGGGCCCACCCGCGCGTCTGCTTCTAGAACAAACACCAGGAACTAGGGTTTC
>JBHTFH010000274.1:0-946 GCA_042666135.1 Roseomonas sp. GCM10028921
CCTCCTGCCGCTCCTGGCAGCGCCCGCCCTCATCACCCGCGCCCAGGCGCAGGGCCGGCCCATCACCCTCGTCGTGCCCTACGCCGCCGGGGGCGGGACGGACATCGTGGCGCGCGAACTGGCGCCGATCCTGATGGAGGCGCTCGGGCAGAACGTCATCGTCGAGAACCGCGGCGGCGCAGCGGGGCATGTGGGCGCCACTTCCGTCGCCCGCGCGCGGCCCGATGGCACGACGCTGCTCTTCGCCGTCTCCACCAACATCGTGGTCAACCCGCACCTCCAGCGGAACGACCGGGTGAACCTCTCCACCGCGCTCAGCCCGGTGACGAAGGCCAGCGCCTACCAGTACGTCCTCGCCATCGACCCGAAGGTGCCCGCGAGGGACCTGCGGGAGCTGATCGAGGCCGGGAAGAAGCCGAGGGCGGGCTTTACCTTCTCCTCCGGCGGCGTCGGCTCGAACAACCACCTCGCGGGCATCCTCTTCGCAGAGGCCGCGGGGATCGAGATGGAGCACATCTCCTACCGCGGCACGGCGCCCGCGCTGCAGGACGTGGTGGCCGGGCGCGTGACAATGAACTTCTCCTCCCCGCCCCCCGCCGTGCCGCTGGTGCGAGACGGGCGGCTGCGCGCGCTGGCCGTGACGGGCGACCACCGCCTGCCCTCCCTGCCGGAGGTGCCGACGCTGTCGGAGGCCGGGTTGCCCGGCATCGTCATCCTCGGCTGGCACGGCATCTTCGCTCCCGCCAGCACGCCGGAGGCCGAGATGAGCCGGCTGGAGGCGGCCGCCAACAAGGCCATCCGCGACCCCCGCTTCGCCCGCAGCCTCGAGCGGGACGGGCTGGAGATCGCGGCCGAGCAGCCGCGCGCCGACCTCGCCCGCGCCATCCGCGAGGAGTACGAGTTCTGGGGCAGGAAGGTGCGGGAGCTGGACCTGAAGGCGGAGTAG
>JBHTFH010000275.1:0-917 GCA_042666135.1 Roseomonas sp. GCM10028921
CAATGGCGCTGACGGAGGTTGCCTATCCAGCTCGGAGTGGCGCTCAAGGCCGTGTTCGCCAACCTTCGCCGCCTCCCAACGCGATCTGTCCGCCTCGGCCAAGCCCCACGGCGCCTGTCGTCTCTGCCGTCATCACGTACCCCATGCGCGGATACCGTCCGCTTACGGGATGTCTCAAGCGACCGTGGAGCGGAGGATGATTGCCTTCTTCGAGGAAGGGCTGGATCCGGAGGCGTTGATGAACCCTGAGGTAGGCGGCTCGGCGGGCCAGGCACAAAGGATGGTGCAGTTCCCCTGATATGACCTCCGCCGGGAACTCGGCTGTGGCTCGGCGGTCGGATAGTGTTCGCCTTCATGCCAGTCAGCTGAGACAGTTCGTCAATGGTCGGTCCGTCCATTGCGTCTTCCCGGCTGACTGCCTCTCGGGGGTTATATGGTGCCCCGCAGCGAACAGGCGCCTCTTGCCGTCCTACGCCGGGCCCCAGGTTGGCCATCAGCCGGGACAAGAGGTCACGGCGTCCCCGGATGCCAGAGGGCTGGGTGTGGACGAACCAGGGAGGGAACGGGCCACGGGAGGGGCGACAGTTATCGCCTTCTGTAGCAGGCGATGCACAGTCAGCACGGCGTCGTCGATCTCGGCCCGCATGGAAGTGACGTCTAAATGCGCCTCCCTCAAGCCTGCCACGACTGGCGGCTTAGACGCGGTTTTCAGAATTCCCGAGCGAGCCGTCCTGCAACCAGGAAGATGCATGCGGTCTGGAGCAGGGACTGGACGACGAAGGCGCAGGGGTCGTAGCGCAGGGCGAGACGCCTGTTCTCCAGCAGCCAGGCGTTGGTCCGCTCGACGGGCCAGCGCCGCTTGCCCAGGCCTGACCCGGGCGCTCGCCCACGCTGATGGATCCGAGGCCTGACGCCGA
>JBHTFH010000276.1:0-916 GCA_042666135.1 Roseomonas sp. GCM10028921
TGACCAAGCAGGAACAGTTTCTCTGGATCGTGCAGACCGCGATCATCGTCAATGCGGTGCGCCTGAGCACCGAGGTGCGGCCCGATCGGGAGGTGACCGGCATCGGGCTCACCGGCAACTGGGGTGCGATTTCGGACGCGATCCGGGCCAGTGAGCTTATCCCGGCCGACATGGACGCTGACGCGGCTGCGGACGAGTACTGCACATACATGCTGGCCAATCAGCGACAGGAGGAGGTCAAGGCTCAGGGTCATCCGATCGCTTGCCCGGACTGGTTGAAGCAGAGCCGGACAGGGACGGCGTCTCGCGGGCTGATGACCAACTCGGACACCCTCTACTCACCGTTCGAGGTGGGCAATGCTGGCTTTGGGGGGGCGGCGCACGGCGGACATATGGCAGCAGAATAGTTCAGCGCGGTGCCTGGCGGGCTCGGCACGCAGGATTGCTCAGCTAGCTCTCTTACCGCGCCGGCGCCGCGCCGCTTGGCTGGATGCCCATCGTCACTATCAGGCCGATCTGAGATCCTCCGATCCGCTGCAGTGACTTCACACCCTTGCGCGGCACAGGGACACGGCAGTGCTTGCAGTAGCTGATCAAAGCTGCCGCCAGCTCCGCCCCGCTCATCGTCAGCTCCAGGGCTGCCGTACCTGCCCCAGGGTTCAGGACAGGGTTCGGCGCGATGACCAGCCCGAAGGCGATCGGCTCGCCGGGTGCCGTGTCGAGCACCTCGGCCCGCGAGATGCGGCCACAAGGCACGGCTCTGCCACGAGCGTGATGGTCATGGACGATCGCCGTGACGATCTCGTCGGGCGTGAAGACGATGTGGCGGATCTCGACGGGCACGGATGGTTCTCGAACTCCGCGCCACACTTCCATTCCGGCGTGAAAAGTCGATTAAGCGGCGCCGCTCGAGCAG
>JBHTFH010000277.1:0-898 GCA_042666135.1 Roseomonas sp. GCM10028921
TCCTTCAGCGCCGTCCCAAAATCCGCAGGAGCAAGATGATCATCACCGCCGCGAATAGCCCCGTGCCGACGAGGGTTGCCGTGCTCCATCCGCGCGGGCGTGCCTCTGATGCCTGCGGTGTTGGGGAGGACGTCGGGGCAGGGCTCGCCGCGCGGTCCCGCGTGCCAGCCTGTCCTGCACTCCCGACCTCCGCCCCGGCCTCGCAGGCACCCCGGACGTTGTTCGGCCGCGGCTCGGGAAGGGAGAGGAGCCGTTCACGCGCCACGGCCGGGATACCGGGGAAGACCTCGATGTCAGCGACCTCGCGCAACTCGGCGAGCGCGACCGCCCGCCACACCATCCCTGGTGCGTTTGGGGCGAGGTAAGCCGCGGCCGCCCCACGCCCGGGCACGTAGACCGCCTTGTAGAGGGAGGTCGGCACCAGCACCCGCCCGCCAATCCGTTCAAGGCTCCCGCCCTCGAACACCGGGCCCGTGACGACATAGACCTCGCCCTCCTCCGTCGCGAGCCGCCGGACGGAGGTCTCGACTCCCTCCCAGAGACATCGGTTCGAGGCGGGGTGCTGGGGTACGATGTTGGCGAGAGAGAAGCTCTCGGCCATCGACGTGGGGGTGGTCATGTCGCCGGACGGCGCCAATCCGCCGCGGTCGAAGCCGGAGCGGGCGTAGTCCGAGAGCCGCGCCCGCTCGTCCGGGGGCAGCCGATCCTCGTCGTGGAAGGAGCCCTCGCGCCGGACCTCCCGGGCCCCAGCCATCCGGGCGCGAGTGAGGTGCTCGGCGACGGCCAGCGGCGTGCGGGAGATCCCGCTGTGCAGGACGGCGTAGCCCTCGAAGCAGAGCTCGCGGACCTGGGCGGCGAGCGCAGGTCGGAGGATCTCAGGGGCGCTACCAAACGCGAA
>JBHTFH010000278.1:0-892 GCA_042666135.1 Roseomonas sp. GCM10028921
GCTAGGCCGGGCCCGGCTCCCCGCCCACATCCTCTCCCGCGACCTCGAGCGCGGGCTCGGCGCTGTCGAGGAAGGCGCGCAGGCGGGCATCAAGGGTGTCTCTCGGGACGGCTGTGCCTCCGAGGAGCGCGCATTCCCAGACGGTCACGACACGCCAGCCAGCACCAAGAAGCTCGGCACGGCTTACGACGTCGCGCCGGCGCGTCCGAGCGAACTTGCTCTCCCAGGGGTAGGAGGTCGCGGGGACCCGCGCGTGCCGGCAGCCCGGATGGTGGTGCCAGAAGCAGCCATGGACGAAGCCGGCCACCTTCCGCTCCGGGAGAACAACGTCCGGTGTGCCGGGCAGGGCCGGGTCATTCGTACGCACCGGGCCGCTCTGCAGGCGGCTCAAGATGCCGCGAAAGGCAAGCTCCGGAGCGGTGTCGCGGACAGGGATGCGCGCCATGCGATGGGGCATGGTGGGTACTCCGATGAGGTTTGGATGGGGAATGGGGGCGGACGGGAGACAGCTGCTCTACCGTTCACCGAGAAACAGCACTAAAGGTGCATCTTCCCTGGCCCGGGGTCAACGCCCTTGTCGAACCGAACCAACGCGACCCCTGCCCAGCTCCGCGCAGCCCGGGGCCTCCTCGGCTGGAGCCAGGCCGACCTCGCCAGGGTCTCCGGCGTATCACCGCGCACGGTCAAGACCCTGGAGGTCGCCTCCGCCCTCGCGCCGCTCGCTGGCCGGCCCCGCACAGTCCAGGCGCTCATCAGTACCCGGAGGGCGGCGGGCGTGACGCTCACCAGCGGTAGGGGCCGCATCGGCGCGGAGCGCAGCCTGCGGGAAGAGGCGGGAACAGCACCCGAGAGGACGGAAGCCGTGAGTGGGAAGGCAGTGCCTGGACGGCCC
>JBHTFH010000279.1:0-888 GCA_042666135.1 Roseomonas sp. GCM10028921
CGTTGGTGCGGTCGATGTAGGCGTGGATGGCGGCCTCGAGGGCGTCGGTGCTGGCGAAGGCGCCACGCTGGAGGCAACGGCGGGTCAGCAGCGAGAACCAGCCCTCGACGAGGTTGAGCCAGGACGACGAGGTGGGCGTGAAGTGCAGGTGCCAGCGCGGGCGCTTGAGCAGCCAGTCGTGGACGAGCTTGGTTTTGTGGGTGGCGGCGTTGTCGAGCACGAGATGGACGTCGAGGTCGGCAGGCACGGCGGCCTCGACCTGATCCAGGAAGGCACGGAACTCGGTGGCGCGGTGGCGGCCCTTGCAGGCGCCGATCACAGTGCCCGCCCGCACGTCGAGGGCGGCGAACAGGTCGGTGGTGCCGTGGCGCCGGTAGTCGTGGGTATGCCGCTCGACCTGGCCGGGGCGCATAGGCAGCACAGGCGCGGTGCCCTCATTGGCCTGGATCTGCGGCTTCTCGTCGACGCACAGCACCAGGGCGCGATCGGGTGGGTTGAGGTAGAGCCCGACCACGTCGCGCACCTTGTCCACGAAGGCCGGATCGCGCGACAGCTTGAAGGTCTCGGAGCGGTGCGGCTGCAGGCCGAAGGCCCGCCAGACGCGTGAGACCATGGTCTGGCTCATGCCCGCCTGCCGGGCCATGGCGCGCGTGGACCAGTGCGTCGCCCCCTCGGGCTGGCTTTCCAGCGTGCGCGCGATCATCGCCTCGACCGCTTCGTCCCCCACCCGCCGCGGTGCCCCGCTGCGAGGTGCGTCCACCAAGCCCTCCAGGCGGTGCGCCAGGAAGCGGCCCCGCCAAGTGATCACGCTCTGGCGGCTCACGCCGAGACGGGCCGCGATCGCACCGTTGGGCAGTTCTGGCTCGGCATCGGCCAGCAGCACGATGC
>JBHTFH010000280.1:0-884 GCA_042666135.1 Roseomonas sp. GCM10028921
CCGCCCGGGTTAGGGCGGCCATCGCGGTGAACTTGGCTAGGGTTGGGTTGCGAGACGCAACACTGACCAGAGGACGCCACGATGACCGATGAGAGGATTGCCCTTCGGGAGCTGCTGGAGAAGGGCTCTGACGCGACGTTTTTGCGGGAGATGATCGGCTTTGCCGCCCATCGGCTGATGGAGCTGGATGCGGAGGGGGCCTGTGGTGCCGCCCATGGCGAGCGCAGCCCTGAGCGGGTGAACCAGCGAAACGGCTATCGGGAGCGGGACTGGCAGACCCGGGTCGGGACGGTGGAGCTCCGCATCCCGAAGCTCCGGCGCGGCTCCTACTTCCCGGCCTTCCTGGAGCCCCGGCGGCTGGCGGAGAAGGCGCTGACTGCGGTGATCCAGGAGGCCTACGTCCAGGGCATCTCGACGCGCTCGGTGGACGACCTGGTCCGGGCCATGGGGATGGAGGGCATCAGCAAGAGCCAGGTCTCTCGGCTCTGCGGCGAGATCGACAGCCGGGTGCAGGACTTCCTTGCCCGCCCGATCGAAGGCGACTGGCCCTACCTTTGGCTGGACGCGACCTACGTGAAGGTGCGCGAGGCAGGCCGCATTGTCTCGGTGGCCGTTACCATCGCGGTGGGGGTGAACAGCGACGGCCGGCGCGAGGTCCTCGGCATGGCGGTGGGCGCCTCCGAGGCGGAGACGTTCTGGACCGACTTCCTGCGCGGGCTCGCCCGGCGCGGCCTGCGCGGCGTCAAGCTCGTCATCTCCGACGCCCATGAGGGCCTCAAGGCCGCCGTGGCCAAGGTGCTCAGGGCCACATGGCAGCGCTGCCGGGTTCATTTTGGCCGCAACGCCGCCGCCCATGCGGGCAAGACCCAGCGCCGCATCGTCTC
>JBHTFH010000281.1:0-879 GCA_042666135.1 Roseomonas sp. GCM10028921
GGGCCTTGATCTCCTCGTCGAGTGCCAGCCAGCGCCGGGCGAGTGCGCGCAGGCCGAACTTGGCCGAGGCCGTGGTCAAGGCCAGGGGACCCGGGCGCAGGGCAGCGAGGTGACGAACAAGCGCCATCTTGCCGCTCAGTGCCTCAACCTGTTCGCGCAAAGCCAATGGAGCGCCAACGATCAGGGCCTTGAGGGTCACCATGGCCTTCGTGCGCGCCTTGACTGCCCTGTCGCGTGCGACCTTGAGATGCCGGATCATCTCTGGCGTGCCCGTGCCGGACTTGGACAAACCGGCCACCTGTCCACCCAGTACGGCGCGGGCGGCGGCCTCGGCGTCGAGCGGGTCGCTCTTACCCTGCTGGTGCCGGAGCTGCCGGTTGGGACGGTTGACCTCCAGCACGGCGTGGCCCTTCGCGCGCAGGAACCGGGACAGGCCAGCACCATAGGAGCCCGTGCCCTCGATACCGAAGGCCCGGACAGCACCGAGTGAGCATGCCCAGACCGCCAGCTGCCAGTACCCTTTGGCACCGACCGGGATCGTCATGGCACCGAGGCGCGCGCCGAGCCCACTGATCGCCACGGCAGCGTGGACGTGTTTATGGGTGCCGACGCCGACGACGACCTCGCGGGAAGGGAGAGCTTCGCTCATGGAGAGGGGCTCCAGACAGGTTGAGGGGGCCTGACGGTCCAGCGAGCGGACAGGACTGTGATGGGATGAACGGCCTCAAGCTCCTATGGGGTCACATTCCGCTCGACCGGCAGGTGCCGCCCAGCAGACCGACAGATCACCCCAACGACACGAGGTCACTCCCAATCCGGGTCAGGCCTTCGGAGCGGCACCGACATTCTCACACTCTCGTTCAACCGTGGGGCGGCGGA
>JBHTFH010000282.1:0-872 GCA_042666135.1 Roseomonas sp. GCM10028921
CGGAACCCCGCGAGGAAGCGATCCGCGACCTCCTCCTCGTACCGAAGGCTCGGCGGCAACTGCACGAGCAACGGGCCAAGCCGGTCACCCAGCGCCCGCACCTCACCGACGAAGCGCTGCAGGAGTTCCCCGGCCTCCTTCAACCGGCGGTCGTGGGTGACCGTGCGCGGCACCTTGGCCGAGAAGCGGAAGCCGTCCGGCACGCTCGCGGCCCACCGCGCGTAGGTGGCCGGCCGGTGCGGGCGGTAGAAGGAGGAGTTGATCTCGACCGCTGACAGGCGACGAGCATAACGCTCCAGGTGGGAGCCGTCCGCATCGAAGTCGGCGGCGTGCTGCTTGGGGATGCTCCATCCGGCTGTCCCGACATACACATCGCTCGTCATGCGTCCTCCCGCGCTGCAGCTCCCGAGGGGGCCGTCCTGGCATAACGCAGGACCAGTGCCTGTCGCGCGATTGAAGGTCGCGGCTCGGGGCATCCTCACCGGCCGGCACGAGCCCGGCTCCGGCCGCCGCACTTCCTCCGCGCGGCTGAGCAGGCGATCCCAGCCTGCCTCCGCCCCATTCACCTGCCGTACCTAGTCCAGCAGGTCGGAGCGGTGCATCAGCTGAGGAAGGGCGGGGATGCCACGGTCAGGTAGTGCTGTGTGAGGAGCGCCTCGGCCCCGTATGAATACGAAGCCGACCTGCCGTAAGAGTTCGGGACGAAAACTGACCACCGCCAAGCGCACCGGCTCACATATGGAGTGTGATCGCTCTGGTCTGATGATATTGCCACAGGGTACTATCCAGTTGTCTCAGGCGGCCACTAGGGCTTGTGGGACGTTGCTGGATTTCATGGCCGTCTCACGACGGTCGGCTGACCTCGCCGCCGC
>JBHTFH010000283.1:0-871 GCA_042666135.1 Roseomonas sp. GCM10028921
GATCCGTGTCAGTGTGCCCTGCTGACCCACACGGTTGGACGCATGCGTCCAACCGTCCATGAACCAAACTTCGATCGGGGTGCCCGGTGCGACCTCGCCGACAACGGCCTTCACCCGATCAGCAAAGCCCCCTTAAAAGCCGCTTGCGCGGCAGGGTCGCCCAGCGGGTGCTGTGGCCGGACCGACAAGCGGCGGAAGCGCAGCTTAGCGAGCAGCTTGCCGACCGTGCGCTCGTGCAGGCTGACCCGGAACTCGCTCCTGATCCGCTCCTGCAGGTCACGACAGCGCCAGCGCACGACCCCGTCGCGCTCCAGGTCCGGTCCTTCCTCGACCCAGCGGGCCACCAGAGCTTCCTGCTCACTCGAGAGCCGTGGCGCCGGGCCCGGAGCACGGCGGTTCACCAGCCCGGCGATCCCCTCGGCATTGTAGCGATGCACCCAGTCGCGCAGCGTCTGCCGGTCCATGCCGCAGCTCTCGGCCGCCTCCTCGCGGGAGGCCCCTTCCAGCACCAGTGCGATCGCCAGCATCCGGCGTGCCGCATTCGCATCACGGCTGCGGGCCGCTGATCTCCGGAGTTCGGCCGCCGAAAGATCCTGCCGCGTGATCGCCAGCGCCATCTCAGCCTCCCAAACCAGCCGTCGGGAGGAGCGAATCACAACCGCCGCACGGGCGGGATCACATCCGAGTCAGTGGTCAAGGCGGTTGGTATAAGCGGGCAGGCCGTCCGTCATCACCACGGCATCCGGCGCGAGCTTCCCGTCTGGCGCCTCGGCAATGGCGGCCTTGCCGTGGGTCAAGATCACCCGGGCGTCCACCTTGCCGCCGCGCTCGGCCGCGACCAACACGAGCGGGCGCTCGGTGCCTCGGCCCT
>JBHTFH010000284.1:0-865 GCA_042666135.1 Roseomonas sp. GCM10028921
CCAACTCTTGAGAGGATGGAGCCATGACGAAGAAGACCTCGAACCGATTTTCGCCTGAGGTCCGGCAACGGGCGGTGCGGATGGTGCTGGACCACGGGGCTGACCATGCCTCGCAATGGGCGGCCATCGGCTCGATTGCAGCCAGGATTGGCTGCACGGGCGAGACGCTGCGCGGCTGGGTGAGGCAGGCCGAGCGCGACCAGGGCCTGCGGCCGGGTCCGACGGGCGCGGAGGGGGAGCGGATCCGGGCGCTGGAGCGGGAGAACCGCGAGCTGCGCCAGGCCAATGAGATCCTACGCAAGGCATCGGCGTATTTTGCCCAGGCGGAGCTCGACCGCCGGTTCAGGCCATGATCGCCTTCGTCGACGATCACCGCGAGGTCCAGGGTGTCGAGCCGATCTGCAGGGTGCTGCCGATCGCTCCGTCGACCTACCACGCCCATCTCGCCCAGCGTGCCGACCCCACCAAGGTCTCGGCGCGTGGCAGGCGAGATCTTGTCCTGACCGACCAGATCCGGCGCGTGCACGAGGCGAACTTCGGGGTCTATGGGGTGCGTAAGGTCTGGCGGCAGTTGGGCCGCGGGGGGGTCGAGGTCGCCCGCTGCACGGTCGCGCGCCTGATGCGGCAAATGGGCCTGCGCGGTGCGGTGCGCGGCAAGGAGGTCAGGACCACGATCACCGACAAAGCCACACCGTGCCCGGCCGACAGGGTGAACCGGCAGTTCCGGGCGCCGCGTCCGAACATGCTGTGGGTGTCGGATTTTACCCTCGTGGCTACCTGGCAGGGCTTTGTGTATGCCGCCTTTGTCATCGACGTTTTCGCCCGCCGGATCGTCGGCTGGCGGGTCTCGCGGACGGCTCATGCG
>JBHTFH010000285.1:0-861 GCA_042666135.1 Roseomonas sp. GCM10028921
GAATTCCCCGTGAAGATGCGGGGTACCCGTGGTCAGACGGAAAGACCCTATGAACCTTTACTGCAGCTTGGCAGTGGCGCCAGGAAGGGGCTGTGTAGGATAGGTGGGAGCCGATGAAGCAGGGGCGCTAGCCTTTGTGGAGGCAACCTTGAAATACCACCCTGCGCCTTTCTGGCGTCTAACCGAACCCCGTTAGCCGGGGTCGGGACCCTGCCTGGTGGGCAGTTTGACTGGGGCGGTCGCCTCCCAAAGTGTAACGGAGGCGCGCGATGGTGGGCTCAGGCCGGTCGGACATCGGCTGTTGAGTGCAAAGGCACAAGCCCGCCTGACTGCGAGCGCGACAGCGCGAGCAGAGACGAAAGTCGGCCTTAGTGATCCGGTGGTCCCGCGTGGAAGGGCCATCGCTCAACGGATAAAAGGTACTCTAGGGATAACAGGCTGATCTCCCCCAAGAGTCCACATCGACGGGGAGGTTTGGCACCTCGATGTCGGCTCATCGCATCCCGGGGCTGGAGCAGGTCCCAAGGGTTCGGCTGTTCGCCGATTAAAGCGGTACGTGAGCTGGGTTTAGAACGTCGTGAGACAGTTCGGTCCCTATCTGCCATGGGTGTTGGAGACTTGAGAGGATCTGTCCCTAGTACGAGAGGACCGGGATGGACGTACCTCTGGTGCACCGGTTGTGGCGCCAGCCGCATCGCCGGGTAGCCAAGTGCGGAACGGATAACCGCTGAAGGCATCTAAGCGGGAAACCAGCCTCAAGACGAGGTCTCCCCAAGGGCCGTGATAGACCATCACGTCGATAGGCCGCAGGTGGAAGACGGGTAACCGTCGCAGCCGAGCGGTCCTAATCGCCCGATCGAA
>JBHTFH010000286.1:0-829 GCA_042666135.1 Roseomonas sp. GCM10028921
CGGAGCAACTTTCCGCGGGAGGTGGCCGAAGCTGCTCTCGCCCACATCATCCGGAACCAGGTCGAGGCAGCGTATCAGCGAGGGGACCTGCTGGTTAAGCGAGCGCAGCGCATGGAGGCCTGGGCACGGTTCTGCGGCTCGGCGGCGTCAAAGGGGGGAGTGGTCCCACTTCGGCCTGAGAGAGCCTGGGCACCTGCTGAATTCGCTCGCCCTTAGCTGGGACGGGGCTGCTGGTGCAGGGTGTGGAGTGCGGCCTCGATCTGGGCGGCGAGGCGGGCGCGCTGGATGACGGCTTCTGTAGTCTGCCCCTCGGGGGTGGGGGCGTGCTGGAGGAGAGCTCCCAGTCGACGCCCGATCTGATCGAGGACCGCGCGTTGTTCGGTAGCATCGGCACCATCCCTCGTCTCTTCGGCCAAGCTCTGGACCAGCACTGCGCGCAGAGACTCGGCGACTTGAGCATTGAGGGACGGCATCCCGATTTCCTGGGCAGTGGCGAGGGGCATCCTGCACGGTTGAGAGACGCTGTCACTTGCGGACAATCATCCCGTGCAATGAAGTGTAGGTCTAAGGATTTAGACCGGATTCCAACCGAAAGTTGAAAGAGGCGAATACAGCCACTTGCGGCTCACACCTAAGTTCCGTCTGAGTTGCATATCAGGAGGTTATCAATCTCTCCAAATCAGAGTCCTTGCGCATGCCACGGTTCACTGAATTGATGGCGTTACGTTCCGAACAGGGCACCAAAATGGCCTCCACCACCCCCTCCCGCCGCACCCTCCAGGGCGAGCTCCGCTCGGTCCTGGCCACCCTCCAGTGCCTCTCCGAGTAC
>JBHTFH010000287.1:0-828 GCA_042666135.1 Roseomonas sp. GCM10028921
CGCCCAGGATATGGGCGATGGCATAGGTCAGGTCCGGGCGGTTCAGCGTGTAGAAGTGGAACTCGTCCACCCCGTTCGCCTGGAGCAGCCGCACCTGCTCGGCCGCGACCACCGCCGCCACCATGCGGCGCGTCTCGGCGTCCTCGGCCAGCCCGTCGAAGAGCGTGCCCATCCAGTCCGGCACCTTCGCCCCGCACATGGCGGAGAACTTGGCCACCTGGGCGAAGTTCGTCACGGGCAGGATGCCCGGCACGATCGGCACGGTGATGCCGGCCGCGTGCGCGCGGTCGATGAAGCGGAGGAAGGTGGGGGCGTCGAAGAAGTACTGGGTGATGGCCCGCGTCGCGCCCGCGTCGATCTTGCGCTTGAGATTATCCAGGTCCTCGTCCGGGGAGGTGGCGGTGGGATGCACCTCGGGATAGGCGGCGACCGAGATCTCGAAATCGGCAATCCGCTTCAGCCCGGCGACGAGGTCGGCGGCATAGGCATAGCCGCCGGGATGGGGCTCGTAGCCGGACTGGCCCGCGGGCGGGTCGCCGCGCAGCGCCACGATGTGCCGCACGCCCGCCTCCCAGTAGCCGTGCGCCACCTCGTCCACCTCCTCCCGCGTCGCGCCGACGCAGGTGAGGTGCGCGGCCGGGGTGAGCGAGGTCTCGCGCAGGATGCGGGTCACTGTCGCGTGCGTCCGCGCCTGGGTGGTGCCGCCCGCGCCGTAGGTGACGGAGACGAAGCGCGGCCGCAGCGGCTCCAGCCGTTTCACGCAGGCCCAGAGCTGGTTCTCCAGCGCCTCGGTGCGGGGCGGGAAGAACTCGAAGGAGAGCAGCGGCG
>JBHTFH010000288.1:0-822 GCA_042666135.1 Roseomonas sp. GCM10028921
TCAGCGCAGTCCTCATCGCACAGCTCCTTCCGACGGAAGTTTTCGGCTGCGCCAGTCTGCCCGGCCCCTCAGCCCGGCTCATAGGTTCTGTGCGTGGGTCCGGAAAACCGCAAGATATAGCGTCCGGCATCAAGACCCAGACACCGCGTTTTGTGTCCGACGCGACCCGCGCACAGGTCTCAAAACAGGGTGGCCTCATAACGACCGAACAGGTCGCGCAGCTTGGCTGGACCAAGACCCGGCACCTCGCCACGCGGGAGGTAATCGACAAAGGGGAGAAAGTAGCAGAGGCCAGCATCAACGCGGCCCTCGGCACCACGGTGCGCAAGGCCATGGGGGCAGGCTCTCCCGCTGCCGCCATAACCCGCCTGACGTTCACCTTAACCAAGGCACAGCACGCCACCGTGGCGCGAGCCCTGAAAGCCTTTGGAGCATCCCCTACGGCTCCTATGCCCGATCGGGTGAAAGCGCTCGTGGCCATATGTGCAGCGGCGACCAGCGCCACAGGGAAGAGGGCTTCGTAGGCCAGCCTCAAGCTGGTGAGTTTCCTGCAGGTGAAATCCTGAGGGCGCCAGCGATGAACGGTGATCGATTCTCAGGCCGCGTGAACCGATTGCGCCACGGCGCGCAGCCGGGCGGCTCGTTCGTCCAGCCCCACGATGTTTGTGAAGGCAGCGGCGATGTCTGCAAGCTTGTCTTGCTCGGCGCAGCCCGGAACCGCCCCCTCGAAGGCCGCTAGCACGGCGTCTGCCAGCATGCCCATCAGCGGGCGGAAGCGCGCTGCGCAACCCGCGGGCCCGGACCATTCCGGCGCGGCACCCC
>JBHTFH010000289.1:0-795 GCA_042666135.1 Roseomonas sp. GCM10028921
GGGCCGCATCGGCGCGGAGCGCAGCCTGCGGGAAGAGGCGGGAACAGCACCCGAGAGGACGGAAGCCGTGAGTGGGAAGGCAGTGCCTGGACGGCCCCGTCCCCGGTCCCGTCGCCCAGCCGGCGACTGACAGAAGAAGAACCCTCACGGCTGAGGTGAGGACGCCCTGTCGGCGGCGTCAGGGGCGGCCCGCGAGTGGGCTGTTCCGGCTGGAGAGCGCCGTATTGGTCACCTCCAGGCTCTCAGCCAGGAGACGCGCGTCCGCGAGCGATAGACGCAGCTCGTCGCCGGTGGCCTTCAACGCTTCCTCACGGGCGGCAGACTGCGCCTCGGCATCGGCGTGCCCCTGGCGCAGCTCTTCCACCTCCCGGCGGTGGGCGGCGGCACCGGCCCGGAGTGCCCGGTTCTCGGCCGCCAGCGCATCCCGCTCCTCGGATACTGAGGCGGGGCTTTCGGCATCATTCGCGGGCTGGGATGATGCCTCCTTAACCCTTTTGCCAGGCGGCACAAGTCCTCCTGCAGCGGCGACTGCTAGCCTGTTTCGGAGTGTCCCCCCAGCACGAGCCAATGTCCATCATTGGGCCGAAAGTCGCCTGTCCGCTTCCGACGTGGCATGCGGGAGAGCGAAGGGCGGGCACCGCCGTGCAGTCCAGGTCCTACCAGGCGACGAAGGCTACACCTTCGACGGCATCGGCAACCAGGCCCGCGGCGCCGTGATGCACCATGTGGCCCTCCCCCTGAACGACCCGCAATGTGCTCCCCGGCGCCTCACGATGCAGACGGGCCGACTGCAGG
>JBHTFH010000290.1:0-792 GCA_042666135.1 Roseomonas sp. GCM10028921
CTTGAGGCGGTTGATTAGGCGCTCGACGAGGTTACGCCGCCGATAAGCCGCACGGTCGAAGCAGGGCTGGCGGCGCTGGTTGCTTTTGCTCGGGATGACAGGCCGAATGTGCCGACGCTGCAGATGGGCGCGGGCGGTCGGGCTGCTGTAGCCCTTGTCGCCGGCAACTCGTCGGGGCCGCAGGCGGGGGCGGCCCCGTCCAGGGCGACGGATCGCACCCCCGTCCAGCAGTGCCTCGAGGGCGATCTGCTCGTGCCGCTCGCCGCCGGTCAGTACGGCCGTGATCGGACGGCCATTCCCCTCAGCACGCAGGTGCAGCTTGGTAGAGAAGCCGCCCTGGCTGCGGCCCAGTGCCTCCCTGGCCTGGGCCACGCCCCCCGATAGCGCCGTTTCGGCGGGCGCCGGCGGCGTGCTGATGCGCCCGGATAATGGTCGCATCCACGAAGTGCAGATCCCAGTCCACCTCGCTCCGCGCGTCGGCCTCTGCCTGCAACGCCGACAGGATCCGGTCCCAGAGCCCTGAGGCACGCCAGCGATAGAAACGGCTCGACACCGTCCCAGGTGGGCCATAGTGCCGCGGCAGGTCATGCCAGGGCGCGCCCGTGCGCAGGACCCACAAAATGCCATTCAGGATGCGCCGATGCGGCGCGTTAGGTCGCCCCGTTTGGGGCTTCTCAGGCGGCAGGTGCGGCTCCAGCCGTCGCCACTGCGCCTCCGTCAAATCACCTCGTCTCACCCTATCCATATGGGGTCACAGACCCGAAACGTCCGCCGTTTGCAGAGACGCCCTAG
>JBHTFH010000291.1:0-789 GCA_042666135.1 Roseomonas sp. GCM10028921
GGCGCCCGGACCACTGGTGCCCTGGAAGGAGCGGCGGCACGGGCGACGGCAGCACCGGCGCTGGGGTAGAGCCTGGAGCCCGCAGCAGATCGCCGAACGGCTGCGGCTCGACTACCCGGAAGACACGACGATGCGCATCAGCCACGAGGCGATCTATCAGGCGCTCTACGTGCAAGGCCGTGGCGCACTGAAACGCGAACTGACCCAGTGCCTCCGCACGGGCCGGGCCATGCGCGTGCCGCGAGCGCGGAGCCGTGGGCGCGGCAAGTCCTACGTCACATCGGAGATCCTCATCAGCGAGCGCCCGGCCGAAGCGGAGGACAGGGCCGTGCCGGGGCACTGGGAGGGGGACCTGATCCTTGGCCTGCACCGCTCAGCCATCGGCACCCTCGTCGAGCGGACGACGCGGTTCACGATGCTGCTGCGTCTGCCGCCGATGGAGCGACACGGGGTCACGCCCCGCGAGAAGCACGGGCCGGCACTGGCCGGGCATGGCGCTGAAGCCGTGCGCGATGCGATCACCCGCACGATCACCACGCTGCCGGAGCAGCTGCGACGATCGCTGACCTGGGATCAGGGCTCGGAGATGGCGCAGCACCTCCAGCTGAAGATCGACACCGGCCTGCAGGTCTACTTCTGCGACCCGCACTCCCCATGGCAACGCGGGACGAACGAGAACACCAACGGGCTGCTGCGGCAGTACTTCCCGAAGGGCACGGATCTGAGCGTTCACAGCGCTGATGACCTCGCGGCAGTGGCCGCGGCCCTCAACAGCAGGCCGCGCAAGAC
>JBHTFH010000292.1:0-773 GCA_042666135.1 Roseomonas sp. GCM10028921
TTCGGCGATCTGCTGCGGGCTCCAGGCTCTACCCCAGCGCCGGTGCTGCCGTCGCCCGTGCCGCCGCTCCTTCCAGGGCACCAGTGGTCCGGGCGCCGCAGTTCCACTCGGCGCGACAACCAAACCGGCGAGCCGTTCCTCAACCTAGGACCGCAGGGTTGTGTTCGCCGCCAGCTTCGCGCACTTCGGACGACGTGCCGCCCGCTCGGCGTGCCACTGCGCCGTCGTCGCGCGGTAGTCGAGCTCCCCACCCCGCGTCGCCGCATTCCGTCGCAGCTCTCGTGAGATCGTCGATGCCGCCCGCCCGAGCCGACGGGCCACCTCTCGCACACCCAGCCCTTCCACCCGCAGCAGCGCGATCTCCTCGCGCTCAGCAAACGAGAGATAGCGCCCTGAAGGCGGCTTCGCAGATCGTGCCAGGTGCGACGGCGCCATCCCCCCTGCCTGACGGAACCACCGAAAGCCCACCGGCTGCGATACACCGACCTCCATCGCCGCGTCCTCACTTGAGCGTCCCTCAGCCACCAACGCCCAGAACCGACGCCGATGCTCCTGCCGCGCCACGGGTGGACGCCCCGGCGACCGCAGCTTGCCCCGCAGCTTCCGATCTGAACGACGCTGACCCGCCATCGCACCACCCTCCGACACGGTGTTGCGACGACTAGGTGAACGCACCTTGCCCGCCCCTGTCGCTATGATGGGTCAGGCCGCCCTTCGCTGGACGACGGTCATGCAGCGCTTGTTCCAGGGCATCGAGGACGAACCCCGCATGA
>JBHTFH010000293.1:0-770 GCA_042666135.1 Roseomonas sp. GCM10028921
GCCGTCTCGATCAGGGCGGGCGGCACCTCGATCAGGGCGGCCGTCCGGGCGGTCAGCTCACCCAAAGGCAGGCCGCAGTGCCCCTCCCCCGTCGCCTCGGCTAGCGCAAAGGAGATGCCCGCCCGCACCCGGATCATGGCCGTGGGCTCGATGCCGAGCCTCTGAGCCACGAGGTCGGCCGTGCGGAAGCCAATGCCCCGGATGTCGCGGGCGAGCCGGTAGGGGTTCTCGGAGATGACCTGCACAGCGCCTGCGCCATAGGTCTTGTAGATCCGCACGGCCCGCGAGGTGCCCACCCCATGGGCGTGCAGGAAGAGCATGATCTCGCGGATGACCTTCTGCTCGGCCCAGCCCGCGACGATGCGCGACGCCCTCTTGGGGCCGATGCCGGTCACCTCGCGGAGCCGCCCCGGCTCGGCCTCGATCAGGTCGAAGACCGCCTCGCCGAAGGCGCGCACCAGCTTCTTCGCATAAACCGGGCCGATGCCGCGGATCATCCCTGAGCCGAGGTAGCGCTCAATGCCCTCCAGCGTCGTCGGAGGGCTCGCCTTGAGAAAGCCTGCCCGGAACTGCAGGCCATGGGCGCGGTCGTTGACCCATGTGCCCGAGAGCTGGACCCACTCGCCGGCGGCGATGGTCGCCGCGTGCCCGACCACGGTGACGAGGTCCTTGTGCCCGCGCACCTTGACCCGCAGCACGCAAAAGCCGTTCTCGGCATTGTGGTAGGTGACCCGCTCCACCAACCCCGCCAGGGCCTCCGTCGGGGCGGT
>JBHTFH010000294.1:0-763 GCA_042666135.1 Roseomonas sp. GCM10028921
CATCGTGTGGCGGCCGCTGCGCTGACCACGGACAGAAGCAAGGGCCCCGTGACGTGACACCAGCAGGAAGAGGTTGACCGGAACGGCCCGATTACAGAAGCAGCCGAAGCACCGCGTCCCGCTTGCGCTGCCGCGACATCCGGCCACCCCGGCCGGGACCAGCGGCATCCGTGGTCTCTGTCATCGTCCTGCACCCCATCGGCGGATACCGTCCGCTTGCGGGATGATGCTCCTATGTCGGTCAAGCGGTGTTGGCAGGCGTGTCGGCCCGGACCGGCACGACGCGGAGAAGGCCAAAGATCTCGCGGGCGACGTAGCGCTTGAGGCAGCGGACGATCTCGCGCGTGCTCCTGCCCTCGGCGGTAGGACGGCGAACGTAGTCGAGGGTGGGCTGGTGGCCGCGCAGCCGGGTAAGAACGACCCGGTACAGGGCGGCGTTCGCCTGGCAGTTGCCCCCGCGGTTGAGACGGTAGCGGTTCGTCCTGCCGCTCGAGGCCGGGATGGGACAGGCGCCACACAGCTTGGCGAAGGCGGCTTCCGAACGGATGCGCTCAGGGTTGTCGCCGACGAGCAGCAGCATTTCGGCCGCCGTGCCCGTGCCGATCCCGTGCGCCTGGACGAGGTCGGGCGCACGCTGCTCGGTGAGCCGCCCGAGCTGGAAGTCCTGGGCCTTGATCTCCTCGTCGAGTGCCAGCCAGCGCCGGGCGAGTGCGCGCAGGCCGAACTTGGCCGAGGCCGTGGTCAAGGCCAGGGGACCCGGGCG
>JBHTFH010000295.1:0-762 GCA_042666135.1 Roseomonas sp. GCM10028921
CTTAGTTCTACAGTTGAGCTTGCCTTGAGGCTTTCCCAGGTGCGTGGCGGCGTATTGGTTCGTGGAGGCGGGCCATGGGGTCGGATCCTCGGGACATCCTGAGTTGGCGCGAGAGGTTGGGAGCGCTGCAGGCGAGACCCGGGGAGTTGTTCGTCCGGGCCGAGCCGCGGCGGCAAGCAGGCCTGTACCTTGAGGGCCTGCTGAGCGCGGCCAAGCGCAAGAACGGCTGGCAGTTGGCCGAGCAAATCGGCGATGCCCGCCCCTGGCGGACGCAGCGGGTGCTCAGCCACGTCCTGTGGGACCAGGAGGCGGCCCGGGACCTGTGCCGCGCGTACGTGCTGGAGCATCTCGGAGCCGATGATGGCGTGCTGATCGTCGATGAAACCGGCTTCCTCAAGAAGGGCGAGCACTCGGTCGGCGTGGCGCGGCAATACAGCGGCACGGCGGGGCGGATCGAGAATGCGCAGATCGGGGTCTTCCTGGCCTATGCCGGCAGCAAGGGGCACGCGCTGATCGACCGCGAGCTCTACCTGCCCAGTAAGGAGTGGTGCGAGAACAGCAACAGGCGCGCCGAGGCCGCCATCCCCGAGGAAGTGGCGTTCGCTACCAAGCCGGCGCTGGCCGGCCGCATGATCGAGCGAGCGCTCGATGCTGGCCTACCCTGTGCCTGGGTGCTGGGTGACGAGGTTTACGGCTCGGACCGCCGGCTGCGCATCGCCCTTGAACAGCGCGAGCAGCCCTTTGTGCTGGCGATCCGCAGCA
>JBHTFH010000296.1:0-760 GCA_042666135.1 Roseomonas sp. GCM10028921
ACGGCGAGCCAGAGGAGGATGAGTGTGCCGAGAGCGATGCGGTAGAGGCCGAAGGGGGTGAAGCCGATGCGCGAGATGGAGGCGAGGAGGGCGCGGATGACGAGGAGGGCGGTGACGAAGGCGGCGGCGAAGCCGATGGCGATCTGTCCGAGGCCGGAGAGGTCGAGTTCGCCGCGGGCCTTGAGGAGGCTGTAGGTGGTGGCGGCCAGCATGGTGGGGATGGCCAGCAGGAAGGAGAACTCGGCGGCCGCGCGGCGTTCGACGCCGAGCAGGAGGGCGGCGATGATGGTCGCCCCCGAGCGGCTGGTGCCGGGGATCATGGCGAGCACCTGGCCGAAGCCGATGAGGAGGGCGCCGACGGGTCCGATCTCGGGGACCGAGCCGATGGAGGGGGTGGGGCGGGCGCGCTCGATGAGGATGATGGCCAGCCCGCCGAGGATGAGGGCGAGGGCGACCACCACGGGGGTGAAGAGCAGGCGCGTGATGGGCCCGTGCAGGAGCGCCCCGATCACGAGCGCGGGCAGGAAGGCGAGCAGGAGGTTGGTCAGGGTGTAGCGCTCGGCCGTCCCCGGCCGCCACAGCCCGCCCGCGATCTCCAGCAGCCGGCGCCAGTACACCACCACCACGGCCAGGACGGCGCCGAGCTGGATCGCGATCTCGAACACCTTGCCCGGCGGCCCCTGGAAGCCGATCAGCTCGCCCAAGAGGATCAGGTGCCCCGTCGAGGAGATCGGCAGGAACTCCGTCAGACCCTCGACAA
>JBHTFH010000297.1:0-759 GCA_042666135.1 Roseomonas sp. GCM10028921
CGCTTTGGCCTCTGGTGTGAAGTGGGTGCCCGAACCCGCGTGGCGGAGAGTCGGTTCGGCGACTACGCCTATGTCGCCAACGACAGCGATATCATGGGCGCGGAGATCGGGCCCTTTTGCTCCATCGCCGCGCAGGTGCGAATCAACCCTGGCAACCACCCGCTGGAGCGGGTGGCGCTGAACCATTTCACCTACCGATCAGCGGCCTACGGCCTGGGCGAGGACGACTCCGCCTTCTTTGATTGGCGTCGGAGCAGCCCTGTCACGCTCGGGCCCGATGTCTGGGTCGGTCACGGCGCCGTGATTTTGCCGGGAGTCACCATCGGGACAGGGGCAGCGATTGGGGCGGGAGCCGTCGTGTCGAAGAATGTGCCGGACTTCGCCGTGGCCGTGGGCGTGCCCGCCGCCGTGCGGCGCTTCCGTTTCCCGCCCGAGATCGTCGCAGCGCTTCAACGTATCGCTTGGTGGAATTGGCCGCACGCGCGGCTGGGCGAGGCGATGCAAGATTTCCGAACGCTGAGCGCGGCGGAATTCTGCGCAAAGCACGACCACGCTCGTTGACCTGCGCCAGACGGAACCCCTCATGCTAACTGCAAACAGCGCGCTGATCGTAGTTTTCGACGGTTTGCGCCCCGACCTTGTAACGCCCGAGCGCATGCCCGCCCTCTCGGCTTTCTTGACGGACACGCGGCGCTATCCGGAAGCCTCCTCGGTGTTCCCCTCGCTTACCCGCGTCTGCGCCACGACGATTGGCACGGG
>JBHTFH010000298.1:0-737 GCA_042666135.1 Roseomonas sp. GCM10028921
GGCTCATGCAGGGCGTAGATCTTCCCCGGGCTCTTGGGTGTCTGCCGCAGCAGGCGGGTGACGAGGGTCATGCGTTGCTCGATCCGCGTCCGCAGCCCTCCTTCGGGAACAACCCCGAGCTTGCGGCCGATGTCGCGCAGGACGCGCCCGGTGTAGCCCTTGAGCGTGCGCAGCGCTTTGCGCATGCGCCGGAACTGGCGGGCATGGGCGTGACGCCCTGCCTGGGCTGCCAGGCGCGGAGCCTTGCGGTTGTAGTTCTGGCGCAACCGGATCCCGGCCTTGCCAGCCAGCGCCACCAAGGAATGGCGCGCCTTCTCGTAGAGCCTGCTGTCGGTCGGATGCGCGATGGCCTTCTCCATGACGGTGGTGTCCACCGCGATCTCTGCCAGGCTGCGTTCCGACACGGCACCCGCGGCACGGGCCGCCTCGATCGTCTTGGTCAGCAGCCACTCGACACCTTCCTCCCCGATGCGGCCGCGCCAGCGGCTGAGCGAGGACGGGTGAATGGGGGGGCGGTGCTGGAAGAAGACCTCGCCGGTGAAGTGCTGGAAGTAGGGGTTCTCCACCCAGCGGGCGAGCACCGCCTCGTCAGAGAGGCCGTAGGCGTGCTGGAGGTACATCAGCGCGGCGACCAGCCGCGGATGAGTGGCGGGCCGGCCCTCACCGGCGGGGAAGAAGCCGGCCCACTCTCGCTCGAACCAGCCCCAGTCGATCAGCCCCGCCAGCCGCACCAGCTC
>JBHTFH010000299.1:0-734 GCA_042666135.1 Roseomonas sp. GCM10028921
CGCCCGTGGCGCGCAACGGCCTCCGCCGCCAGGCGCACGAGTTCGGCGTTGGAGGCGGCCAGGCGATCGCGCGAGACGCGGATGTTGTCCTCCAGCCCCGTCCGCACACCGTGCGCGCCGCGCGCCAGCGCCCATTCCATCACCCGCGCCTGGTTCACGCCGATGCCGGCAGCCGTCCAGGTCGCGTCCGGCAGCACGCGGCGCAACTCGCCGAGCAGGATGTCGAGAAGGTGCTCGTCGGCCGGCATGGCGTTCCTCACGCCCATGACGAACTGCACGTGCGGGCGCGGGTTCATCAGCCCCTCATCCACCAGCCGCTTCGCGCCGTGCAGGTGGGAGAGGTCGAAAATCTCGATCTCCGGCAGGACGCCGTTGTCGCGCATCCCCGTCGCAAGGTCCGTCACCAGCGCCGCCGGGTTCTCATAGACGATGGTGGGGAAGTTCACCGATCCCGTGGAGAGCGAGGCCATGTCGGGCCTCAGCGGCAGAGAGGAGCCGCGCGCGGAGGGATCGCGCCCGCGGCCGCCGGTGGAGAACTGCACGAGCATCCCGGGGCAGTGCTTGCGCACACCCTCCTGTACCTGGGCGAAGAGCGCGGGATCGGAGGAGGAGGACTCGTCGGGGTTGCGGACATGGATGTGCACGAGGGACGCCCCGGCCTCGAAGGCCTCGTGCGTGGACTCGATCTGCTCGGCCGGGGTGGTGGGGACCGCCGGGTTGTCCTTCTTGCGCGG
>JBHTFH010000300.1:0-723 GCA_042666135.1 Roseomonas sp. GCM10028921
AGTGCCTTCCAGAAGCCGAGCGCCCCATCCCCCGTGGCCAGCTCGGGCGCGATGTTCAGGCCACGGGCTTTGAGGTCGACCAGCAGTTCCCGCCAGCTCTGTGCGCTCTCGCGCAGGCCAACCTGGAAGCCGAGCAGCTCCTTCCTCCCTTCCGGGGTGGCGCCGATCAGCACCAGCATGCACTCGGCCTGCAGCTCCATCCTGGCCTGCAGGTAGACGCCATCGGCCCAGACATAGACGTAGTGCCGGGCCGACAGGTCGCGCCGCTGCCAGCGCTCGTAGTCCGCCCCCCACTCGTCCCGCAGCCGCCCGATCACCGAGGGCGAGAGGTTCGGCGCCTCGCGGCCCAGCAAGGCCCCGAGAGCCTCCTGGAAGTCGCCCATCGAGACCCCGCGCAGGTAGAGGATCGGCAGCAAGGCATCCAGGCTCCGCGTCCGCCGCGCCCAGCGCGGCAGCAGCGCCGAGGTGAAGCGGATCCGCTCGCCGCTCATCTCCTCACCCGCATCCCCGGCGGCGCCACGGTCGCGCAGCTTGACCCGCTGCACCGGCACCGGGCCAGTACCGGTCTGCACCAGCCTCTCCGGGCCATGCCCGTGCCGTACGATCCGCTCGCGCCCGTCCGCCAGCCGCTGCCCCTTCATCTCGGCCAGGAAGGCCTCCGCCTCTGCCTCTATGGCTTGCGCCAGCAGCCGACGGGCCCCGCTCCTCAGCACCGCCGTCAGC
>JBHTFH010000301.1:0-722 GCA_042666135.1 Roseomonas sp. GCM10028921
TTCCAGCACTTCACCGGTGAGGCCTTCTTCCAGCACCGCCCGCCCATCCACCCGTCCTCGCTCAGCCGCTGGCGCGGTCGCATCGGCGAGGAAGGCGTGGAATGGCTGCTGACCAAGACGATCGAGGCGGGCCGGGCCTCAGGTGCCGTGACGCCGCGCAGCCTGTCCGAGATCGCGGTGGACACCACCGTGATGGAGAAAGCCATCGCGCATCCCACTGACAGCCGCCTCTACGAGC
Organism: Roseomonas sp. GCM10028921; assembly: GCA_042666135.1. Lineage (GTDB taxonomy): Bacteria > Pseudomonadota > Alphaproteobacteria > Acetobacterales > Acetobacteraceae > Roseomonas. The sequence continues at coordinate 239 of JBHTFH010000301.1, forward strand.
GGGCGCGCCATTCCTTGGTGGCGCTGGCTGGCAAGGCTGGGATCCGACTGCGGCAGAACTACAACCGCAATGCTCCGCGCCTGGCAGCCCAGGCAGGGCGGCACGCCCATGCCCGGCAGTTCCGGCGCATGCGCAAGGCGCTTCGCACGCTGAAGGGCTACACGGGACGCGTCCTGCGCGACATCGGCCGCAAGCTCGGGGTTGTTCCCGAAGGCCGGTTGCGGAGGCAGATGGAGGAACGCATGGTCCTCGTCACTCGCCTGCTGCGGCAGACACCCAAGAGCGCGGGCAAGCTCTATGCCCTGCACGAGCCCGAGGTGGACTGCATCTCAAAGGGCAAGGCACGGGTGCGCTACGAGTTCGGGACCAAGGTCAGCATCGCCACCACGCTCACCGGTGGCTTCGTCGTCGGCATGCGCTCCATGCCCGGCAACCCCTACGACGGGCACACCCTTCCCGACACCCTGCAGCAGGTCGAGACCCT
>JBHTFH010000302.1:0-696 GCA_042666135.1 Roseomonas sp. GCM10028921
CCGGCAGTCGAAGACGGCCGAGGGCTTCTGGGCAGCAGTTTCCAGCCTGTCGATGCCCTAGGACGCCACGCCGTGTCCGGCGACACGACGGATCCTCTCGGAAGATAACGAGAGTCCCGTCTCCACCCACGACGGTCCGTGAGAGGCAGCTGCCGCATGTCCGCTTGCAGGGAGGCCGGCGCATGCAGCCAATAGCCGGATTAGGCGCAAAGCGGACTTCCGGTCCGGAGGTCGTGCCGATCTGTCTCTGCATTCTTTTTTAGAATGCTGTGCCACTGCTCGACGGCGTTGGTGAGTCCGCTAGCAGGAGGAGGGCAACGCTTCCTCTCTCCCCATGCGAAGCGGTACGGGCGTGTGATCAGCACGAGCGCCCCGAAGGCGCGCCGCACCGCACGAGCCACGGTTCAGAACCACCCAGCGCGGGGTGCCTGTACCTCAGCCGATTGAGCAGAGCAGGCAGGGGAGGGCAGATAAAAGGGTGAATGGATCTAGCCCAGTTGTACCCCGGACTCTGTTCGTTGCACGCGGGATTTTTGCCTACTTCCGCCGCTCGCCACAGCCCGTGCGCATAGTCCCAACGACCAGTTGACCGCTGTAGAAGGTCGTGCCCCCGGTGATGGTGTAGGAGGCGACCGCCCGGGTTAGGGCGGCCATCGCGGTGAACTTGGCTAGGGTTGGGTTGCGAGACGCAACACT
>JBHTFH010000303.1:0-694 GCA_042666135.1 Roseomonas sp. GCM10028921
CCCGCGGTGGTGCTTGCCGATGATGGTGTCGGCGGGCGCGGTCCAGCGGAAGGGCTTCGGGTCGGCGTTATGCGCGTCGAGGAGGTCCCGGATGGCCTGGTTCAGCTTGATCACGGAGCGGAAGACGCCCCGCTTCAGGCGGCGCTTGGTCAGGGTGGCGAACAGGCCCTCGACGGCGTTGATCCAGGAGGCCGAGGTCGGCGTGAAGTGGACATGGAAGCGTGGATGCCTGGCCAGCCGGCGCTTCACGGCTTCGGTCTTGTGGGTGGCATAGTTGTCGAGGATCAGGTGCAGGTCGAGCTCGGCCGGGGTCTGCTTGTCGATCAGCCGCAGGAAGCGGATGAACTCGGCGGCGCGGTGGCGGAGCATGCACTGGCCGATGACCGTGCCCCCCCTCACGTCGAGCGCGGCGAACAGCGTCGTCGTGCCGTGGCGCTTGTAGTCGTGCGTCATGGTCGCGCCCCGGCCACGCTTCATCGGCAGCCCCGGCTGGCTGCGGTCGAGCGCCTGGATCTGGCTCTTCTCGTCCACATCCGGCGAACCTACCGGTTCGACGGACAGCACCAGGGCGCGCTCGGGCGGGTCGACATAGAGCCGACGATGTCGCGGACCTTCTCGACAACCGGGGGTCATTCGAGAGCTTGAAGGTCTCGACCCGGTGTGGATTCAGCCCATGCTCGCGCCAGGTGCGGTG
>JBHTFH010000304.1:0-691 GCA_042666135.1 Roseomonas sp. GCM10028921
CTAGCCGATCGGGGACCGGTCCGGTGAGCGGGCCCGGGGGATGCCCCCGGGCCCGACCCGTTCAGCTGCCCGTGGCGGGGCTCGCCGGGGCGGAGGTCTCCGCCCCTGCCGCGGCGAGGTGCGCGAGGGTCAGCGCCGCCTCGCGGAAGAGAGCGCGGATAGGCTCCTCGTCCGGCAGCGCCTCGAGCTCCTCGGGGCTCAGCCCGGGCAGCCCTTCCGCCTCTTCCGGCCCGGTGCCGAACCCGGCCAGGCGCCCGAGGACTGCGAGTTCCTCGGGTGAGCACGGGACGGGAAGGGCGGGATCGCCGTTGAGGGCGAGCACCCAGGCCGCGAGGCGCGCGACGCGGGCCGGCGCGTCACCATGCGCCCCGGCCACGTGCAGGGCCGCGAGGAGCAGGCGAACGCGCTCGCCGGGCTCCGCTGGCCAGGCCTCCTCGGTGCTGAGGCCGAGGGCGACCGCGAGTCGCGCCACGGCGGTGGCATTCCCACCGTCGTCCTGCAGCGCACTGGGCGCCTCTGCCACTCCGACCAGGGCCGCGACGGCCTCGCCGTCGCCGCTCATGGCGAGGAGGCGCGTGGTCGTGAGCGCCACGATCCGCAGCTCGGGATGGGCGAGGCGGACCACCCGGTCCGGGCCGCGACCGCGTTCCCGGCGCAGGCGGGCGACGTAGCTGCGCCCGGGCTGCGCGTC
>JBHTFH010000305.1:0-691 GCA_042666135.1 Roseomonas sp. GCM10028921
CGAATGCGCGGCTTTGTTGCCGCCCGAACAGATCTCCTTGGCATAGACAAGCATCTAGGAAGCTACCAACCCACTGCCTACCGGGATAAGTTCTAAGTGGCTTAAGGTGTTGGGGCGCCAGGATCCCCACCTCCGACCTTTGGATTCCCATTTGCTTCAGCAGTTTACGCTGGCTCGCAGGGAATGTGTGACGCCGTTGTGTGACGGTCAAGGAGCTTGGCTGCTTCGGCGATCAGCTTGCTCACATCTCAGGTGCTCGAGAGATCTGAGATGAGGCTACCTGCACTCTTGCTTGGCTTGGCGAGAAAGCGGGCGCAGCAGCTCCTCGCCGTATTGGCCTGCCAGAAGCGATCTTTCGGCCGATTCAGCGCCCCTCTCGGACAAAGGTAACAGGGTGTGGGGAGCGCTGAGGGTTGTGCCGGGAGAGGATATTCAGGTGGATCGGCGCGCCCTTGAGGCGCGCTTCCTGATCACAGGCCCCTGGACACGGCTCCGCTTGGGGTAAAAGTGCATTCTGGGGAGGGCAGCTTTGCGCCCATGGCGGCCATCCGTGTTTCCCAGCAGCCTTCCGGAAAGCGGACGCAGTCGGCTGTAGATCCGTGTCGTCTGCCTCGAGAGCAGGATTACGCCGCCTCGCTTGATTGAGGGCGTAACCCTCGTCGCTGGAGCCAACCAGCGCCCCAGTCGTTCA
>JBHTFH010000306.1:0-678 GCA_042666135.1 Roseomonas sp. GCM10028921
CGCTGGCGCCACGCTGTCGGCGGGGTCGCGGCAGGCGGACGGGAGTTGGTCGCTGCTGCCGGGCGAGCTCGCCGGGCTGACGCTCACCCCGCCGCAGGACTTCGCCGGAACGATCGCGCTGACGCTGCGGGCCATCGCCACGGAGCAGGCCAACGGCGACACGGCCACTACGGAGCGGGCTTTCAGCGTCGAGGTGGCGCCCGTGGTGGACGGTGCGAGCCTGTCCGGCAGCGCCTCCGGCCGGGAGGACACGGGCATCCCGATCCGGGCGGAGTTCGGCACCTCACCCGACCCGTCCGAGGCCTGGGACACGACCGCGATCCTCCGCGGCGTGCCGGCCGGCGCCACGCTAAGCCAGGGCATCGCGCTCGGCGGCGGCGCCTGGCGGGTGGACCAGGCCGAGCTGGAGGCCGGGCGTATCGCCATCACCCCGCCCGCGGACAGAGATGCGCCGATTGTCCTGACGATCGAGGCGCGCATCCTCGACCGTGACGGCGAAGGCGCCGCCCGCGACGTCGAGATCCCTCTCACCGTGCAGGTCCAGGCCGTCGCCGATGCGCCACTGGCCCATGCGGGCAGCGTGACCGGCGCCGAGGACACCGCGATCGCGCTCGACCTCTCCGCCGCGCTCACCGACCGCGACGGATCGGAGACGCTCTCCGTCTCCCTCCGGGGCCT
>JBHTFH010000307.1:0-672 GCA_042666135.1 Roseomonas sp. GCM10028921
CATGACGAGCACGGCCAGCATTCACGACCGGCTTGCAGCCAAGGGCCTGCTTCCTGCGGAGCACTTCGTGGATTCCGGCTATGTGGACGCAGGGCTGCTGGTCAGCAGCCAGCGGGACCATGGCCTCTCGCTCGAGGGACCGGTCCGGGGTGTGTCGAGCCGACAGATGCGCGATGGGCAAGGCTACAGCTTGCCGCATTTCAAGATTGACTGGGATCGGCAGCAGGTGACCTGTCCGCAAGGTAAGACATCAGTCTATTGGCGCACCTTGCGCTTGCCGGATGGCAGCCCGCGCATTGGGGTCCAGTTTAGCCGCTCGGACTGTGGTGCCTGTGCCGCACGCTCGGCCTGCGCATCGGCGAAGACCGCGCGTCGGGTCATGCAATTTCACCAGCGCGAGGAGTACGAGGCGCTACGTGCTGCGAGGACCCGGGCGGAAGATCCCGCCTGGCTTGAGCGTTACAACAGGCGGGCCGGAGTGGAGGGCACGCTCTCACAAGGCATACGCGCCTTCGGTATGCGCCAGAGCCGCTACATTGGCTTGGCGAAGACAGGCTTACAGGAAGTCTGCACGGCGGCTGCAATCAATGTGTCCCGCGTGGTGCGATGGCTTGATGGCGTACCACGAGCCAAGACGCGCGTGACGCGGTTCGCAGCATTGGCTCACGCCGC
>JBHTFH010000308.1:0-671 GCA_042666135.1 Roseomonas sp. GCM10028921
TGTACCGCAGCCCCAATGGGGATTCGTGGTTCCTCGGACGCGAGCCCGAGAATGGTCATGCGTTCATCATTCATCAGCCGAATGCGCCGTCCGGGGGTCGGCTGTCCCCCATCGAACTGGGCGCGTTCCTGAATACCGAGACGAAAGGTCCAGAGCATCAGGCTCTCCTGCGTCTCATCGGGACGTTGGTGGAGGTGCCGCCGTATGCCGACCGGACCTGACAGGCTGCTGAAGAAGTCTGTCGGTTGGCGATGAGGACGGCCTCGTTGCCGCCGTGGTAGGCGAGTTGAAATGGTCAACTTTTTCAAGCTTCGGCCGAAGTTCAGTAGTACCACTGGAGACCTGCAGCGTCATACGGGCAGCTGAGCGCCCGTCTCTCGCTGCGATACCCGGAAAGGCCCTGGTACGGATGCGATGCCGGTGACGGGCTTCTACCCCTTCGGAGAAAGTTTACGCTGGAGAAAAGCCTATCAGTGCAATATACTAGAGCCACATTCCACGCTGGAACTGCCGCCTCAGGTAGACTGGTTGGGCCGGTGAGGCCGATCCAGTTGGTGACTTGAAACCGGGACGTAGGGCGAGAGTGGGCGGGGATTTCTCCCCGCCCTGTTGAACCCGCCTTAGCTATTCGCCCGCTCGCGGGTGGTCTTCCGCTTGACGGGCTGATGGAT
>JBHTFH010000309.1:0-670 GCA_042666135.1 Roseomonas sp. GCM10028921
GCCACCGCCTCGAACAACGCCGCCACGCGCGGACACTTCGAACCCGGTTCCGTCGTGACCCGCAGGCCTACCTAGCCGAACTGGAGCAAGCTGCCCGCCAGCTAACTTTGCTGGCCTAGAAAAAAACTTCGCCAGCTTGGTCCGCGCGGCGCTGTTGAACACCACGGCGGGCACGCCGATCGAGGTCTGGTTCCAAGACGAAGCCAGGGTCGGCCAGAAGGGATCACACGCCTATATCTGGGCGCCGATCGGCTCGCGGCCCCTGATGGTACGCGACAACCGCCATACCTCTGCCTACCTGTTCGGCGCGATCTGCCCAGAGCGCGGCGTTGGTGCCGCGATGATCGTGCCCCATGCCAATACCGAGGCCATGAACCTGCACCTGCGGGAAATCAGCACGCAGATCGCGCCAGCTGCGCACGCTGTCCTGATCTGCGATGGCGCCGGCTGGCATCAGCGAGGCAAGCACCTGGAAGTGCCTGCCAATCTCACCCTGCTCTCTCTACCGCCCTACAGTCCCGAGTTGAACCCCATGGAGAAAGTCTGGACACGGGACCGCTGAGTGTGAGGTTTTTATAGCGCCGCGGGTGGGTCATGAGGCCCTCCGTGCGCTGGCCAAGTGGATGGCGAACCGCCATGAGCGGTCCGAGGCAGGTAGGGATCAGATGGC
>JBHTFH010000310.1:0-669 GCA_042666135.1 Roseomonas sp. GCM10028921
ATGGCGCCGATGCTGAGGGCACGCCAGGCGTTGAGGGCCGAGTACGCGAACCTGCACCGCGATCTCCTGCGGGTGGTGCGCACGGATGAGGTCTGCCGCCGGCTCATGACGGTGCTGGGCGTGGGGGCGGTTGTTGCCATCACCTTCACGTCGGGGGTGGACGACCCGGCGCGGTTCCGATGCTCAAAGGACGTGGGCGCGCAGTTCGGCCTGACCCCGCGCAAGTACCGGTCGGGCGAGACAGACCGAACGGGGCGCACCTGCAAGGCTGGGGATGCCATGGTGCGCTGCATGCTGTTCGAGGCAGCGAAGGCGATGCTCACGCGGGTGGCGCGCTTCTCCTCCCTCAAGGCCTGGGCGATGCGCATTGCGAGCCGCCGGGGAATGGCAAAGGCGAAGGTAGCGCTGGCCCGGAAGTTGGCCGTCGTGCCGCACGCGATGCGGGTGGACGGCGCCGGGCTCGGGTGGGGGCCGCGAGCAGGCGACGGCTGCCGCGTAGCGTCGGAGGAGGAGAGATCAGGGGCGGGCCCGAGGCCCGCCCCAGAGATCGGCTCACCCGTTCCTCAGGACCACATCGTGTGGCGGCCGCTGCGCTGACCACGGACAGAAGCAAGGGCCCCGTGACGTGACACCAGCAGGAAGAGGTTGACCGGAACGGCCCGATTACAG
>JBHTFH010000311.1:0-667 GCA_042666135.1 Roseomonas sp. GCM10028921
GCCGGTAGCAGCGGCTTTAGCACCGCCCACTCCTCGTCGGTCGCGTCGCTGGGAAAGTGCAGGCCCTCGCGCCTATGCTGCACGCGGGCGGTCGTGGTCCACACCGGTTGGACACCACCCCCGTCTCGACGGCCCACCAGGCTCGGGTAGGCGGAGCGTCGTACTCCCACGCCGGGAGCGTTCGGGAACTGCCTAGAGTACCCCCTACTGCAGGCGACGGAGGATGGCGATGGAACCCTGGCAGCTGGACGCCACCGAGCTGGCACGCTTGATTCGCCTCGGGCGAATGTCGTCCCGGGAGGCGGTCGCGTCGTGCCTCGCGCGGATGGACGCGGTGAACCCGCGGCTCAACGCCGTGGTGCGGCGGATGGACGACGAGGCGATCGCCGCGGCGGAGGCGGCCGACGCCGCGCGGGCGCGCGGCGCCGCGCTCGGGCCGCTGCACGGCGTGCCGGTGACCGTGAAGGGCAACACCGACCAGGAGGGGCACCCGAACGACGGCGGGGTAGTGGCGTTCCGGGACGCGGTCGCGCGGGAGGACGCGCCGGTCGTCGCCAACCTGCGCGCGGCTGGGGCGGTGATCATCGGGCGGACGAACACGCCGGCCTTCTCCATGCGCATCTTCTCCGAGAACGCCCTGCACGGCCGGACGCACAACCCGCGCGAC
>JBHTFH010000312.1:0-664 GCA_042666135.1 Roseomonas sp. GCM10028921
GGCCGTCTCCGTCTCCCACCGGTCCTGGCCGCTCTCCCGGTCCTCGGGCGTGAAGGTGATGGCGGCGGGCTGCCCGACCGCCTCCTCCGCCGTCCAGCCAAAGACGGCCTCGGCCCCGGGCAGCCAGTCGGTGATCCGGTCCTGCGGGTCGCAGACGAAGATCGCGTAGTCGAGGGCCGCCTCCACCGTGAGGCGGAAGCGCTGCTCGGTCGAGCGCAGGGTGCTGACCACGAGCAGCCGGTCGATCACCGGGCCGAGGATGTTGGCGTAGGTGCGCAGGAACTGGATGTCGTCCTCGCCGAACTCGCGCGGCTCGGTGGCATCCACCTGCAACAACCCGTAGGGCTGCCCGGTGGGGCGGAAGATCGGCACGTTCACCAGGGCGACCACCCCGGCCTCCCTCATGAAGGGCGGGACGCCGAAGCGGTCCTCCTCCCTGATGTCCTGGGAGACGACCGGCTCGGCCGCCTCGATGGCGAAGGTCTCGGAGGAGTGCTCCTCCATGGGCAGCCGCATCCGGCCAACGATGCCGGGATCCCAGCCAACGCCTGCCCTGACGAGGAGCTGGCGTTCCGCGTGCAGGATCTCGAGGATCTTGGCGCGCCCGGTTCCGAGCGCCTCTCCCACCAACCGGCAGGCCTCGGCCAGGATCTTGTCCAGGTCT
>JBHTFH010000313.1:0-662 GCA_042666135.1 Roseomonas sp. GCM10028921
AGCAGCCAGGCGTTGGTCCGCTCGACGGGCCAGCGCCGCTTGCCCAGGCCTGACCCGGGCGCTCGCCCACGCTGATGGATCCGAGGCCTGACGCCGAACTTGCGGCAGAGATCACGATGCCGCTCGGCGTCATAACCCTTGTCGGCGAGGACGGTGCGGATCCGAGCCACTACAGCAAAGGCTGCGAGGAACAGACGCTCGAATAGCACGGTGTCAGGGACGTTGGCTCCCGTCACAGCGCAGGCCACCGGTATGCCATCCCCCGTGGCCGCGACGTGGTACTTGCTGCCCTTCCTGGCCCGGTCGGTCGGGTTCGGGCCAGTGAGGTCACCGCCTCGCCTGGCCCGCACGGAGCAGCTGTCGACGATCAGGTCGGGGTGGCCGCGCAGCATGCGCAAGAGCAGAGCATGCACCCGCTCCAGCAGGCCCTCCCGTGACCAGCGCGCCAGACAACGGCGCAGGGTTGAGCCGCTGGCCAGGTCCGCTGTCGCCCGCAGGCTCCGCCAGGGCGTGCCCTCCCGCAGGAACCACCGCAAGCTGGCCAGCACGCGCACCAAGGATGCAGGTGGGTGGCCGCGACCGCCGGAACGGCGTCCTTCGCAGCACTCGATGGCCGTCGCGATCAGTCCCAGGATCCTTCTGTCCACCTCCCCCTCCATGCC
>JBHTFH010000314.1:0-658 GCA_042666135.1 Roseomonas sp. GCM10028921
CTCGTAAGCCTTCAGGTAGATCTCCTCGTACTTGACCGAGCGCCAGAGCCGCTCGACGAAGACGTTGTCGCGCCAGGCGCCTCGGCCGTCCATGCTGATGGCGATACCGGCCTTGAGCAGCACTTCGGTGAAGGCCTGGCTGGTGAACTGCGATCCTTGGTCCGTGTTGAAGATGTCAGGCCGGCCATGCCTGACCATTGCCTCCTCCAGTGCCTCGACGCAGAACGATGCGTCCATGCTGATCGACACCCGCCAGGACAGGACCCGGCGGCTGAACCAGTCGAGCACGGCGGCGAGGTAGACGAAGCCACGCGCCATCGGCACGTAGGTGATATCCATGGCCCAGACCTGGTTCGGGCGCTCGATCTTCATCCCGCGCAGCAGGTACGGGTAGATCTTGTGGCCCGGCGCTGGCTTTGAGGTGTTCGGCTTGCGGTAGATCGCCTCGATGCCCATGCGCTTCATCAGCGTCGTAACATGGCATCGGCCGATCTCGATCCCTTCCTTGTTCAGGAAATCACGCAGCATCCGACTACCCGCGAACGGGAACTCCAGATGCAGCTCATCCATTCGGCGCATGATGGCGAGATCGGCCGCCGGCACCGGCCGGGGCAGGTAGTAAACGCTGCCGCGACTGATCCCGAGGAGGCTCGCCTGC
>JBHTFH010000315.1:0-656 GCA_042666135.1 Roseomonas sp. GCM10028921
TTAGGGCGCCGATCAGCGCCTCCAGCTGAACAGGAGAGTCGGGGTGGGTGGGCGCGCTCATTCAGGCGGCCTCCTTCGCGGCGTCTGCAGGTTCAAGCCAGTGCTCGAAGATCTCGACCAGAACTTCGTCGCCAGGGTGGCCCTCATTCCAGATCGGCGGCTGCTCAAACAGGACGTGGTAGAGTTCGCGCCTCGGTGCTGGGCGGCCGAAGGCCAGATCCTCCGGGTTCGCGAAGCAGCCGAGGAGGCGCTGCACCGTGCCGGTACGCCCTCGCAGATAATGCGGGGTGCGGATATGGCAGGGCCCGTGGCGCTCCGGCCAGTCGTCCCGTACGTGAACCCGGGTACCAGGCGGGAAGCGCGGCTCCTTGGCGACGGGCTTACCAGGTGGGTCGGAGGCGGCGGCGCTGGTGCCCTCGGCAGGCGTCATCGCAGCTCTTCCTCGCTGACGACGCCTTTCTCCACCATCAGCGCCGTCATGGAGCGCAGCCAGCGCTCGTAGTAGGTGAGCGCCAGGTACTCGTCTTCGGGAATGGCTTCGATGCCGCGCCGGAGCTCGTCCACCGTCATTAGCTTCTTCTGGGCGAGGAGCTGACGCAGAGCATCCACGCGCTTGCCAAAATCATCTGGCGGTGCCTCGTCGCGCTCCACAGCCG
>JBHTFH010000316.1:0-637 GCA_042666135.1 Roseomonas sp. GCM10028921
CCCCGCCAAGTGATCACGCTCTGGCGGCTCACGCCGAGACGGGCCGCGATCGCACCGTTGGGCAGTTCTGGCTCGGCATCGGCCAGCAGCACGATGCGCGCCCGCATCACCGCCGCCTGGCCCGCGCCACGCCGACGGACCAAGCGCTGCAGCGTCTCGCGCTCGTCCTGCGTCAGCATCAACGCCGCCGCTCTCGGCCCGCGTCCCATGGCCGCCTCCCATCAGAGGCGACCAACCCTACACCTCAACAAAAATGCCAGAAAACTTTTAACTCAGACCACTAGCACTACCTTGGCAGTCGCGGATCAGGTGGCGGACGGAACTGTCGCCTGCAGTGCGGGCATCGGACTGGCGTGATGAGGTGAGAGAACAATTGACCGATGATGGCCCGGCGCATGGCGGGGAGACTTGGTTGGGGTGGCGGTTTGCCACTCGGGAGTGGGCTGCACCTTTTTCCCCCGCCCGCGGACGGCTCGGAGCCGCAGGTGCTGGAGGTAGGCGAAGGCCATGCAGGTCATGAGGGCGTGTCGGTGCAAGCCGGTCCAGGACCGTCCCTCGAAGTGCCCCAGCCCGAGTTCTTGCTTGAGTTGCTGATGGGCCTGCTCGCAGACCCAGCGCCCCTTGATCGCGGCGGCCA
>JBHTFH010000317.1:0-637 GCA_042666135.1 Roseomonas sp. GCM10028921
TGCCGCTTGGCCCTGATCTCCTCGCCGCGCGTGCGCAGGTGCAAGGTGAAGCCGAATTCGGCTGCCAGCGCACGCGGCTCATCATAGTCGAAGCCCTTGTCGAGGCAGAGGTGCTGGGGGTTGCGGCGCGTCGGCTTGGGACGCCTGATCGGGATCGCCTCGAGCGTGGGTCGCATCAGCTTATGGTCGTTCAGGTTAGCTCCCTCGATCACCGCCCCGAGCGGCACGCCGCGTCCGTCGGTCAGCACCGAGCGCTTGACCCCGCACTTGCCGCGATCTGTTGGATTGGGCCCGGTTTTTCCCCCCACCCAGCGGCGCCTTGCCCATGGCGCCGTCGAGTGCGAGCCAGCTCCAGTCGATGCCGTGCAGCCCGTCATAGGCCAGCAGACCCTTGCTCCAGAACGCCTCGAACACCCCGGCCTCCGACCACTCCTGAAAGCGCCGGTGCGCCGAGGAGGACGAGCAGAGCTTCGTCTCCCGGAGGGCGTTCCACTGACAACCCGTGCGTAGCACGAAGAAGATGGCGTCCATCGCCGCCCGGTCCGGCACCCGCGGGTTGTGGCAGCCCAGCGGGTGCTTCGGCCGCGGCGGAAGCAGCGGCTCCATCTCAGCCCAGAGCGCGTCTGGCAGCCGCCAG
>JBHTFH010000318.1:0-637 GCA_042666135.1 Roseomonas sp. GCM10028921
AGCTGTCCAATGCCGGGAGCCTGTTCAGCGTCACTGCCTCGGACGGCTCGGTCACGCAGTTCATCCTGAACGGGGTGACCTCGCTCGGCAGCAACGACCTCGTCTGGGCCTGACCCGCAGACCGCATCGGAGCCGCATACTTGGAGCGAGCACTGCCGGTGTCAGGACTCATTACGGCAACCAGAAGGTGACAGTTGCTGCGGGGCAGACGGTCGGACGGTGCATGCGATTGGTTCAGAGCACTTCCGGCTTGCACCGACTCGCGGATTCTGATTCGACGCTGCTGATGGAGCGTATGCGCCTGACGAACATTGCCGTAACTGGATCCCGGCCTTTCCAGCCAGCGCCACCGGCGAGCGGCGGGCCTTCTCGTAAAGCCGGCTGTCCGTCGGATGGGCGATGGCCTTCTCCATCACCGTCGTGTCTACCGCGATCTCGGAGGGGCTGCGCTCGGAGATGGCACCCGAGGCCCGGCCTGCCTTGATGATCTTGGTCAGCAGCCACTCGACACCTTCCTCGCCTATGCGGCCGCGTCAGCGACTAATACCAGATCTCTTTGATTACGACCTGTAGGCCCAGTCGCGCAGCCCGATGGACATGATGCGCCAGGGCTGTTCCGTGAGCTTATTCCAGGCCT
>JBHTFH010000319.1:0-615 GCA_042666135.1 Roseomonas sp. GCM10028921
GAGGATCTTGATCCGGTCCGCACGGCGCGACCGGAACACCAGGACCACCCCCGAGAACGGGTCCTGCCCGAGCATCTCAGCCGCCAGTGCCGCCAGGCCGTGAGCACCCTTCCTGAAGTCCACGGGCTGCGTGGCGAGAAGGATGCGCGCCCCCGCCGGGAGCGCGATCACGCCTCAAGCGCCGCGGCCAGCCGGGCCAACACCGCCACCTCCGCCTCGCCGCTAACCCGCAGCACGCGGCCGTTCCGCAACACGACCTCGATCGCCGCCCCGACCGTCTCCCGGACAGGCGGCGCGACGACCTCCGGCACCGCGGCCGGCATACCTGGCCCGACCACCAGGGGCACCAGCCGCGGCGGGCGCGGGGCCGCCTTGCGCTTCACCGGCCTGCCCTCGGCCTCGCGCCGCCAGCGGTGGATCAGGCTCGGCGAGATGCCGTGCCGCTGCGCCACCTCCAGCACCCGCGCCCCTGGCTCGGCAGCCTCTGCCAGGAACGCCGCCTTCTCCTCGGCCGTGTAATCCCGCCGCGCCCCGCGGGTGACGATCTCCACCCGCTCCATCGCCCCAGTGCTAGCACCAGTGCTGGCTCTCGTACTCGCCACCCATCGCGCCATC
>JBHTFH010000320.1:0-614 GCA_042666135.1 Roseomonas sp. GCM10028921
CTGACCTGGCAGCAGGACAAAGCGCGCCAGATTGCCGAGCCCATCGACAAGGGCGACGATCTTGGTCGTCAGGCCGCCACGCGAGCGGCCAATGGCCCCATTTTGAGTCCCCCTTTTGCGCCGCTCGCCTTCTGGTGGGCGGTGACAATGGTGCCGTCGATCAGGGCATACTCGAAGTCTGGCTCGCCGGACACGTGCTCGAAGATGCGGTCGAAGACCTCGGCCCGTACCCAGCGGCGGAAGCGCTGAAATACGCCCTTCCACTTTCCGAAGCCTTCCGGCAGGTCGCGCCAGGGCAGGCCCGTGCGCACCCGCCACAGCACCGCCTCGAGGAACAGCCGGTTGTCCTTTGCAGTCACACCGCTATCCGAGGCCTTGCCCGGCAACAGCGGCGCGATCTTCTCCCAAACTGCATCACCCACCCCAAACCGACCCTGATCCATCCTGCCGCCACCCCGCCAAAGGCAGGGTTGAATCACGGCTGGGCGGCAACAGGAATCCTGGATGTCAACGGACCCTAGTGGTCTGAGTTAGAAGTTCTCTGGCAGAAGCGACCGACGCTGGCGAGGATGTCGTCGGCGGACTTGGTCCAGGTGAAGGGCTTCGGCTCGGCG
>JBHTFH010000321.1:0-609 GCA_042666135.1 Roseomonas sp. GCM10028921
TTACAAGCACCTCGGTGAGAAGCAGACCCATCTTGCCGTCAACCACGGCCAGCGCGAGTACGCCCGCACCGACGAAGCCACCGGGTACGCCAGCGAGGCCGCTCACCGCTGGAACCATCGCGCGTACGCGGTGATGGACCGGCTCGCCGCCATGGTCCGCGATGGCACCGGGCGGGTTCTCAGCGATGCCTTCCTGACGGCAAGGGCCGCCTGATGCCCCGGCGCAAGAAGGGCGAACTGCCGCCGATCCACCGCACCGACCTGCTGCCGCACGGCATGAATGCGGGCAAGGAGCGGGCGGTGCTGGACCTGCTGCGGCACTGGCGGCAGGGCGCCGTCGAGCTGTCCAGGGAGCAGTGGCGCCTGTTCTTCGAGGCCGGGGGCTTCGACAAGAACCACCTTGGGAAACACCTCACCCCGCTCGCCGGCGCCGCGAACCGGCTCCAGATGTGCCGCTGGCACGTTGTCGGCCAACTCAGGTCCTGGATCGGAAACCGGGCGAACGACTTCGCCGAACTCGTCCAGAAGTCCGGTTTGTCCGCCCCGGCCAAGCGGCTGATGCACGGCGTCAACCGCCGCGAGGCGTGGTTCCGCCGCGACGCGCTCAGC
>JBHTFH010000322.1:0-602 GCA_042666135.1 Roseomonas sp. GCM10028921
AGCTTCTTGCGGAGCTTGCAGATGAAGACGTCGATGATCTTCACCTCCGGCTCGTCCATGCCGCCGTAGAGGTGGTTCAGGAACGCCTCCTTGGTCATCACCATGCCCTTGCGCAGGGTGAGAAGCTCGAGGATCGCGTACTCCTTGCCGGTGAGGTGGACGGTCCGGCCCTGCACGCTCGCCTCGCGGGCGCCGAGATCGAGGGTGAGATTGCCCACCGAGACGCTCGGCTGGGAGAAGCCCTTGGTGCGGCGGACGATCGCCTGGATCCGGGCGATCAGCTCCTGGCTGTCGAAGGGCTTGACGATGAAGTCGTCGGCACCCAGGCCCAGGCCCTTGACCTTGGCGGCGGGGCGGGAGAGGCCGGAGAGGATCAGCACCGGCGTTGCCTGCCGCGCGGCGCGCAGGCGGCGGACCACCTCGTAGCCCTCCATATCCGGCAGCATGAGGTCGAGGATGACGATGTCGTAGTCGTAGAGGCGGGCCAGCTCGAGGGCCTCCTCTCCGGTATCGGCCGCATCCACGATCATACCCTGGGTCTTGAGCATGAGGGTGACGCCGCGAGCCGTGGTGAGGTCGTCTTCGACCAGCAGGATGCGCAT
>JBHTFH010000323.1:0-597 GCA_042666135.1 Roseomonas sp. GCM10028921
ATGGCGGCCTTGCCGTGGGTCAAGATCACCCGGGCGTCCACCTTGCCGCCGCGCTCGGCCGCGACCAACACGAGCGGGCGCTCGGTGCCTCGGCCCTTGGGATTGGCAGGTGGAGGCGGCGCATCGTCATCGTCGCGCTCGGGCCTCGCCCGCCTGCGCGGCGGTGCGCCGCCGAACATCTCGTCAAGTTCGACAACGCCGCGCAGCATCGGGCTGTCCTCGGCCATCATGGCGCGGATGCGATGGCCGAGATGCCACGCGGTCTGGTAGGCGACACCCAGCCACTCGGCCAGCTTCATGGCCGAGATGCCCTTCGACGAGGCGGAGATGAGCCACATCGCCCGCAACCACGTCAGCAGTGGCAGGTGGGTGCGGTGCATCGGCGTCCCCGCCGTGACCGTAAACTGTCCCCGGCAGCCCTCGCACTCCCACACCCGCTTCGTCGCCACCCACCACGCCTGACCCACGACACCGCATCGTGGGCACTCGGGTCCGTCCGACCAGCGGGCGCGCTCAAACCACGCCCGCGCCGTCTCCTCGTCGGGGAAGCGGTGGTGGAACTCCTCGAGCGTCATGCGGTCGGGAGCAGGCATCGTT
>JBHTFH010000324.1:0-594 GCA_042666135.1 Roseomonas sp. GCM10028921
CGCCCGTGGTGACAGCGCCGACGACGACAGGCGGGACCGCTGCGGCCAGCGTGGGGACCACGAACAACATCTGGGGCGGCACGGGGACCGACACGCTCAACGGCACGGATGCGAACGACCGCATCGCCTCCCTCGGCGGCAGCGACCGGATGAGCGGTGGCAAGGGCGACGACACCTACGTCATCTACTCCGGTACGGAGGTGGTGATCGAGCGGGCGGGCGAGGGGGTCGACACGGTCGAGACCTGGATCGGCAAGTACACCCTGGCCGCCAATGTCGAGAACCTCGTCATCACCGGCACGAGCTGGACGCAAGGCACCGGCAACGACCTGGCCAACACCATCACCGGCAACTCGAGCCCCAACGTGCTGGACGGGCGCGGCGGCAACGACCTGCTCACGGGTGGCCGGGGCAACGACACCTTCGTCATCGGCAAGGGCCTGGGCACGGACACGATCACCGACTTCCGCCCCCATGCCTGGGGCGGCGAGGCGGACACGATCAGGCTCACGGGCTTCGGCTCGGGCGCGAAGCTGTCCAATGCCGGGAGCCTGTTCAGCGTCACTGCCTCGGACGGCTCGGTCACGCAGTTCA
>JBHTFH010000325.1:0-581 GCA_042666135.1 Roseomonas sp. GCM10028921
CCCCGACTCTCTGGTTAGGATTCCCACCGCCGCGGAAATCCGATTCGATGCCCCGGGCAAGCGATTTGCTTGGGGAGGATCTGATGGGTGCGACTTTGAGGGTCACCCATGTGGACCATAGCAGTGCGGAGTTGCGGGCTCTGGCGGGCAAATGCACCGATGGGGCACAGGTGCGCCGCATGCTCGCCCTGGCGCTGGTACTGGAAGGTCGGTCACGCAGCGAAGCGGCCGCCCTCAACGGCATGGACCGGCAGACCTTGCGCGACTGGGTGCATCGCTACAACGCGGCGGGCATCGCGGGTTTGAAATCCCGGCAAAGTCCTGGCCGGGAGCCGTATCTGACCAAGCAGCAGAAGGTCGAACTGCGTGACCTGGTGGTCCGCGGTCCCGATCCGAAGACCGACCGCGTTGTACGTTGGCGGTGCGTCGACCTGCGAGCGGAGGTGGCACGCCGATTTGCAGTCGAGGTGCACGAAAGCACGATCGGCAAATGGCTGCATCAGCTCGGCCTGACCCGGCTGCAGCCACGCCCGGTGCATCCGAACAAGGATGCCGGTGCGGAGGTGACTTTTAAAAAAACT
>JBHTFH010000326.1:0-558 GCA_042666135.1 Roseomonas sp. GCM10028921
CAGGCGGCTGCCACGCACCGGCATCCTTCCATGGAACTGAAGTCCCATGTCCCAAGTCGAAGGGCTATTAGCCAGCCGTCGTATCCTGCTGGTCGAGGATGAGTACCTGATCGCGGAGGCGATGGAGGCGTGGTTGAGGCAGGCGGGCGCTGTCGTTATCGGGCCGGTGCCGCGCGTGGAGCAGGCGCTGGCGCTCATAGAGAGCGAGGCCGAGGCGCTGGACGGGGCGGTGCTCGACGTGAACCTCGGTCAGGGCGAGACAGCCTACTCCGTCGCCAACCGGCTGAATGAGATTTGCGTGCCGTACCTGTTCGCGACGGGGGATGTGCGGATCACCGGTGACCGGGCACATTCGGGACGTCCGTGCCTAGGCAAGCCGATCTCACGGGGTCAGCTGCTCGATGCCGTCGAGAAGCTCCTGACGGTCCGCTAGTCGCCTCCCGGGTGCAAGTGGCTGCCCGGCGGAGAGGGCGAACCATGCCGCTTTCTGAGCTTCCTCTCCGGCGAGGTGGCCCAGAGGTGTGCTGTCCACCCAGTGCAGAAGGTCCGGCACTCAAG
>JBHTFH010000327.1:0-558 GCA_042666135.1 Roseomonas sp. GCM10028921
ATGCTTCGAGGTTGCCAAGCAGGAGGTCGGCTTGGCCGACTACGAGATCCGCTCGTGGCACGGATGGTACCGGCACATCACGCTGGCCATGCTTGCTCTGGCCTTTCTCGCGGGTATGCGGGTCAAGCTCAACGCCGCCCCGCGGCAAAAAAGGGGGACCAGCAAACCCCATCTCCGGTCGACTTCAGCACCGGCGAGATCCGCCATCTCATCAGCGGCCTCCGACGCAACGCGGGCCTCGCGCTGGACCGCCTCTTCGAATGGTCCCTCTGGCGACGCCTACATCAGGCGATCGCCAGAACATGTCACTGGCGCCGCAGCCAGCGTGAGGCTCGCATGAAAGCTCAACTGTAGAATTAGAACCTATCCCGGTAGGCGCTGGATGGGCGGCTTCCTAGATCCTTGTCTATGCCAAGAAGATCTGTTCGGGCGGCAACAAAGCCGCGCATTCGGGATGACGACTGGCGGCTGCCAGACGCGCTCTGGGCTGAGATGGAGCCGCTGCTTCCGCCGCGGCCGAAGCACCCGCTGGGCTGCCACAACCCGCGGGTGCCGGAC
>JBHTFH010000328.1:0-553 GCA_042666135.1 Roseomonas sp. GCM10028921
GTCCATGCCGCGGCAGCAGCCCCGCCCACCTCGGCCCACACCTCGAACGCATGCGCCCTCGCGGCTCGGTAGCCGCTGACAGAGACGTGGCCGCGGCGGAGGTGGAAGAGGTTGTTGACCTGGCCGTGTGTTGAGAAGAAGCGCTGCGCCTTTCGCGGCGACTTGAAGCGCTTCATTTGCCGTTCTCGGCGCCGTGTCGGCTAGTGCGAAATTTCTGCCCGGTTGTTCAGACCCTTGTGCTCGCGGTGCTCAACACCAGGCATTACCTCCCGCCTGGCCGCCCCGTAGCTCGGGAGTTTGTCGGTGACCAGGACGCGCGGCGCCCGGCATTGCCGCTTCAGCAGCTTGCGTAGCAGGCGCTTGGCGGACCGCTTGTCGCGCCGCCTCCGCACCAACACGTCAAGCACTATCCCGGCTTGTCGACCGCACGTCATAACCAGCGCTTCACCCCGGCGGTCTTGGTGGCGACCTCATCGAGGTGCCACTTGTCCCCGAAGCAGGGTAGCCTCGGCCGGATCCGGTTGGCGAAGTCCTGACCGAAGTTGAGCGCCCA
>JBHTFH010000329.1:0-545 GCA_042666135.1 Roseomonas sp. GCM10028921
CACGATGGAGAGCTTCCAGCCGAGCGTGGAAGCCAGCCAGTCCGTCAGGCCGCGGTAGGCCGTGTCGGCCCAGATGAGGGCAATCAGTGGAAACTGAGCGGCCAGGCCCTGGAGCAGGACTTCGGCGCCACGGCGATCGTGCAGGTCAGCAGGGTGAACACGGACCTTGAGCAGGTTGCCCTGCGTATCCACCAGCACATGCCGCTTGCGACCTGTGACCTTCTTTCCGCCGTCATAGCCGCGTGGGCCACCCGCCTCGGTGGTGCGAACCGACTGGCTGTCGATAATGGCAGCTGTCGGCTGAGCCGCGCGCCCAAGGGCGATCCGCTGGCGCTCGCGAAGGGCAGCGTTGACCTCCTCCCAGGTGCCAGCGCGCCGCCACTTCGCATAGTGCCAGTACACCGCTGGCCAGGGCGGGAACTCATGCGGGATCGCCCGCCACTGGCAGCCGGTGCGCAGGAGGTAGAACACCGCCTCCACGATCCGCCGCAGGTCGAGCACCTGCCGGTGGCCCGCCTGCCGTGCTCGGGTGAGGAGAGGACACA
>JBHTFH010000330.1:0-539 GCA_042666135.1 Roseomonas sp. GCM10028921
TGTGCTGATGGCGGCGAGCTTCACCTGCAGCAAAGCCGTCTCGTCCTGATTGACCGCAATGCGGTGACGTCCCGCCCAAGGTGCCGCCGCAAGTTGAGCAAAGACGCGATGCGAAGGATTGTCGTCGGCCGGATCGGCAGGCGGCTCGGCCAGCCTGTTCGTCTGCACCCGCACGAGGAAGCTGGTACCAAGGTCCTGCGCGGCGCAATAAAGCTCGCAAATATCGCTCTCCCTGTCGCCCACATGCACGCAGCGCTCGGGCGTGCCAACAAGCGCGATGGACTGGCGCAGGTTCTCCAACCAGCGGTAGCTCTCCTTCGTCTCGATCGGCATGCGCGTCGGGTTGATGTGCCGCTTGAGCGCGAGCGTTCCTTTGAACTTCGTTCGTGTCCAGAACTTCACCGCTGTCAGGCCGATGGGTATTCCGGTGAGGGTGACCGCTAGGCTCGAATGTATCAGCATCCCGCACAAGGTCTGCACGTTGGGCTGCCCGGCTTTGTAGCGGCCCGCATTGACGGTCTTGGTGAAGCCAATTCTAC
>JBHTFH010000331.1:0-530 GCA_042666135.1 Roseomonas sp. GCM10028921
TGGACCATGGCGAGGTAGTTGGCGGCGCGCTTCTCGTAGCGGGTGGCGATGCGGCGGAACCCCTTCAGGCGGTTGATCAGGCGCTCGACGAGATTGCGCCGCCGGTAGGCCTCACGGTCGAAGTGGGACTGACGACGTTGGTTACTCTTACTGGGGATGACGGGCCAGATGTGCCGACGCCGCAGGCGGGCGCGGGCGGTCGGGCTGCTGTAGCCCTTGTCACCAGCCACTCGTCGAGGCCGCAGGCGAGGCCGGCCCCGTCCAGGGCGACGGACCGCGCCCCCGTCCAGCAGTGCCTCAAGCGCAATCTGCTCGTGCCGCTCGCCGCCGGTCAGTACGGCCGTGATCGGCCGGCCATTCCCCTCAGCACGCAGGTGCAGCTTGGTCGAGAAGCCGCCCTGGCTGCGGCCAAGAGCCTCCCTGGCCTGGGCCACGCCCCCCGATAGCGCCGTCTCGGCGGGCGCCGGCGGCGTGCTGATGCGCTCGGATGACCGTCGCATCCACGAAGTGCAGGTCCCAGTCCACCTCGC
>JBHTFH010000332.1:0-520 GCA_042666135.1 Roseomonas sp. GCM10028921
GAGGGGCCGGGTAGCGGGCCAGGGTGGCGGCGGGTGGACTCGGGGCTGGGTCAAGGCGGCTCAGGAGCCCGAGATGGAATGCGGCGTCTGCGGGTCCCTGGCCACCTCAGAGCGGCGGGACCGCACGGCGCAGGGCTAACGGCGCTTCAGCTGCCGCGACTGCGGTCGACATCTCAATGAGCGCAGCGGCGGTGTGCTGAACCGAATCCAGTGTCCGACCGACCTTGTTGCCTTGGTTGTACTCTGGCGCTTGCGCTACCGCCTCAGACTGCAGGATCTCAGCGAGATGTTCCTGGAGCGCAGGACCGTATTCAGCCATGAGGCGGCTCGGGAGTAGGAGACGAAGCTCACACCCATCCTGACCGCCGAGCTCCGGCAGCGCCGTCGCAGCGAACACGGCGCCGGCTGCAGATCCTGGCATGTTGACGAGACCTATACGAAGGTACGCGGCCGCTGGTGCTTCCTCTACCGCGCCATCGGCCGCGACGGTAATCTGGTCGACACCCTGCTGAGGGAGCAC
>JBHTFH010000333.1:0-519 GCA_042666135.1 Roseomonas sp. GCM10028921
ACCTGAGCGACCGTCATGTTGGTCAAGCGGTTTGCCATGGTGTGTTGGTCCGGACGATGGCGTTGAGGATTTTCAGGAGGCGCCGGATGCAAGCGATGAGGGCGACCTTTTTGGGGCGGCCCCGGGCGATGAGTGCTTGGTAGTGGGCGCGGAGGACGGCGTTGTGCCGGACGGCGACCAGAGTGGCCATGAAGAGGGTGTTGCGAAGGGAGGTGCGGCCGCCGGCGATGGCGCGGTGGCCCCGCAGCTGTCCGCTGTCGCGGTTGACGGGGGCGACGCCGACCAGGGCGGCGAGCTTGCGCCGGTCGAGCTGGCCCAGTTCGGGCAGTTCGGCGATGAGGGTACGGGCGGTGACGTCGCCGATGCCCGGGACCGAGGTCAGCAGGGTTTCGGTTTCGCGCCACAGCGGTGAAGCGCGCACGACGCCCTCGATGTCGCCGTCGAGGCCGGCGAGTTGAGCCCGCAGGACGGTTAGCGTCGCGTCGATGGCGGCCCGGATCTTGGGATTGCGGGCGCAGC
>JBHTFH010000334.1:0-519 GCA_042666135.1 Roseomonas sp. GCM10028921
CAAGGAATATGTGTGGGGTGAGGGTCTCGGCCCTCGGCTGCACATGATCCTGATGATACTGACGACCGGTTCAGGGCTCCGTTCTCCATTCTCGATGCCCCGACATCCTGCCTTGCTGCCGCGTTGAGAGGCGTGTGCGGTGGGTGTTCGATGTTGGTGTGGCGTTGAGATATCCCGGCGGGTGCGTGACGTCTGTCAGGCGCCTGCCGGGTTCACTTCCAAAAGACACGCTTGGCCGATGCGCAGCACCGGGCTGGGCGATGCTTGTTCTTTCACAAGTAAATCCGGAATTGGTTAGTATATTTGAAGAGTTAGGTATCTGAGCGCGTAGGTGCAGCTCCGACCAACTCATGCGGGATGCGCTCTTGGGCGCGGTTTGATCCTGCGTGCGGCTGGTGGTGGCTGTGATTGTAAATGAAGTTAGGGCGTTCGGTGGATGCCTTGGCGCCAAGAGGCGATGAAGGACGTGGCACGCTGCGAAAAGCCGCGGGGAGATGCGAGCGATCGTTGATCCGCGGA
>JBHTFH010000335.1:0-513 GCA_042666135.1 Roseomonas sp. GCM10028921
GGGCGCTGGGTGACCGGCTTGGCCCGTTGCTCGTGCAGTTGCCGCCGAGCCTTCGGTACGAGGAGGAGGTCGCGGATCGCTTCCTCGCGGGGTTCCGCAACGTATTCGAGGGCGCGCTGGCCTGTGAGCCACGCCACGCGAGCTGGTTCACGGACGAGGCGGATGCCCACCTCACACATTACCAAGTGGCCCGGGTCGCTGCCGATCCGGCAGTAGTACCGCGGGCTGCCGTGCCAGGAGGATGGCCGGGGCTGGTTTATCATCGCCTCCATGGCTCACCCGAGGTCTACAACTCCCCCTATTCGGACGATGAACTGGACGCCGTCGCCCAACAGATCCGGGTGGCCTGCAGCGAGCCGCGCGAGTGCTGGTGCATCTTCGACAACACCGCTCTCGGCTGGGCCACGCGGGACGCACTGAACCTGCTCAGGGAGCTGTGACCCCGGCCTATGGAAGGCGGCCCTATCGGCCCTTTGACGGGCGCACGTCGCCGCCCGGAAGATCCTCTTCAGC
>JBHTFH010000336.1:0-513 GCA_042666135.1 Roseomonas sp. GCM10028921
CCACCACGCCCCGCTCGGCCAGGATCAGCTCGATGTCGCGCAGGCTCAGGCTGAACACATGATAGAGCCAGACGGCATGGTGGATGACCTCGGCAGGGAAGCGGTAGCCGGGGTAGGTGGTGGGCTCGGTCGACATCCGACCAGCTTGGCCTCACCAAGTCATTCCGGCCAGAGCTCAACGACGTGACAATGCCTCACCACGGCAGCCTGTTCTTCGCTTGTGCAGACCTCCTCGGGAGGCGGGCTTGAGCCCGCCCCCTCCGTGCCCTGATCAGCGCCGGTTGGCGAACGCCCGCGCTTGTTCGATCTCCGGCCGCGGCGCGTCGGCGCGCTCCGCAAGCTGCACCAGGTGCTCGTAATGCCGCCGTGCCGCGTCGTGGTCCCCTGCTAGCTCGGCCGCGCGGCCAGCCCCGTAAACTGCCCGGAAGCGGTTGGGCTCGGTCTGCTGCACCGCCTCGAACTCGCGCTGCGCCTCGGCATGGCGGTCCATCAGCAGCAGCATCTCCGCGAGCT
>JBHTFH010000337.1:0-512 GCA_042666135.1 Roseomonas sp. GCM10028921
TCGTGCCACAACCGTACTCGTCACTCTTGCGGCAGGGTAGGCTGACAGCCTCCAATTGCGTGCGACGACGCCTTCGGCGCGAGAGCTGACAGAACCGCAGAGGCCGATGCCCTCCGCGCCGAACTTGCGGGCGGTGTCGGCGTCCAGCGGGGTCTCGGCGTTCGCGCGCACCTTCAGGCGGCGCACCTTGTCGGCCCAGCCCATCAGCGTCTCGAAGTCGCCCGAGAGCTTCGGCTCCACCATGGCAACCGTGCCGACGAAGACCTCGCCCGTCGCGCCGTCGAGTGTGATGGTCTCGCCCGCCTGCACCTGCACCCCGCCGGCGGCGAGGATCTGGGAGGCGTAGTCCACCACGATGCCGCCGGCGCCGGCTACGCAGGGCCGGCCCATGCCGCGCGCCACCACCGCCGCGTGACTGGTCATGCCGCCGCGGGTGGTGAGGATGCCGCGGGCGGCGTGCATGCCATGGATGTCCTCGGGGGAGGTCTCGATGCGGACGAGGATGACGCTCT
>JBHTFH010000338.1:0-508 GCA_042666135.1 Roseomonas sp. GCM10028921
TCGTGCCACAACCGTACTCGTCACTCTTGCGGCAGGGTAGGCTGACAGCCTCCAATTGCGTGCGACGACGCCTTCGGCGCGAGAGCTGACAGAACCGATGTGCCGCATGAGCGCGAGCGTTCCTTTGAACTTCGTTCGTGTCCAGAACTTCACCGCTGTCAGGCCGATGGGTATTCCGGTGAGGGTGACCGCTAGGCTCGAATGCATCAGCATCCCGCACAAGGTCTGCACGTTGGGCTGCCCGGCTTTGTAGCGGCCCGCATTGACGGTCTTGGTGAAGCCAATTTTACCTGGCTGCGCGGCTGTAGACGAATTCAGTCGTATCCTGCAGGACAAGGATCGTGCCTTCACTCGCTGCCACGTGCGCCGCGGTCGCGGCGAAATGGCCGGCAAGAACGCTGTGTTCGGTCACACGTGGGTTATCGAAGAAGCGGTAGGCCGACTTTGTCGCCGCCCAGTCCCCGCAGGCTGCCGGGATTGGCTTGCCAGGTGCAGCTGACAGTTGATC
>JBHTFH010000339.1:0-501 GCA_042666135.1 Roseomonas sp. GCM10028921
GCCTCTGGCCAGCTCGCCACCGCCTCCACCCAGGGCGAGGCGGCGCTGTTCGAGACGACGGCAGCCCATTTCATGGACGACCCGGCGCTCGCCGAGGAGGTTTTCGGCGCCGCCTCCCTCGTCATCCGCTGCCCCGACGTGGAGACGATGCTGCGCGTGGCCGAGGGGCTGGAGGGCCAGCTCACGGCCACCATCCAGATGGAGGAGGGCGACCTGGAGATGGCCCGCATGCTCCTCCCCGTGCTGGAGCGTCGCGTCGGCCGCATTCTCGTCAACGGTTATCCCACGGGCGTGGAGGTGAGCCATGCCATGGTGCATGGCGGCCCCTACCCCTCCACCGCCGACGGCCGCTCCACCTCGGTCGGCAGCCTCGCCATCGCGCGCTTCCTGCGCCCCGTCTGCTACCAGGACATGCCGGAGGCGCTGCTGCCGGCGGCGCTGCGCGACGGCAACCCCATGGGCCTGTGGCGCCGCATCGACGGGGTGCTCGGCAAGGAGTGA